>DBGDFS010000001.1:0-17545 GCA_048342015.1 Collinsella sp.
CTGAACAATCGCAAGTGTCCGGCGAGGGGGCGGCTTTGTAAAGCCGTTTGGCCCCACCCGCATAGCGGGTGGTTTCTGATGCGGCGCGCTGCGCGCCCCGCACAGGCTAAAGCCCGTAAAAATTAGCGGGAACGACAAGGCATGTCAGCCCGTCGTTCCCGCAGTCTTACTCCTCTGCCTTGGCAGCATCCCAGAGGTCGTTGAGGCCGTGGGTCGAAAGCTCGGCAAGATCAACATGGGCATCGGCCGCCATCTGCTCCATCGCGGCCCAGCGACGGCGAAACTTGGCCGTGCTGGCACGCAGGGCGCTCTCGGCGTCGATTCCCTCCTTGCGCGCAACGTTGACCAGGGCAAAGAGCAGGTCGCCAAACTCCATCTCGCGCTCGGGCGAGCCAGGGGCCTCGGCCTCAAACTCGGCACGCTCCTCGGCGACCTCGTCCCACACATCCTGGACCGTCTCCCACTCAAAGCCCACGGCAGCCGCCTTGCGCGACACCTTCTGAGCCTGCATCAGCGCCGGCAGATGCGTGGGCACGCCGTCGAGCAGGCCCTCGGGCGCAGCCTCGCCTGCCGCCACGGCCTTGTCCTTGGCAGCCCTCTCGGCAAGCTTGACCTCGTCCCAAATCTTGAGTACCTCGTCGGAACTGTCGGCATCTACATCGCCAAACACGTGCGGATGACGGCGGATGAGCTTGGCATCGATATCACGCGCCACGTCGGCCAGCGTAAACTCGCCGGCGTCCGCCGCAATCTGCGCATGCAGCACGACCTGCATGAGCACGTCGCCCAGCTCCTCGCGCAGGTGAACCGCGTCGTCCGCCTCGATGCAGTCGAGCGCCTCGTAGGCCTCCTCGATCATGTTCTTGCCAATGCTGCGGTGCGTCTGCTCGCGGTCCCACGGGCAGCCGTCGGGCTGACGCAAGCGCCAGACGGTCTGCACCAGATGTTGTAGCTCGGCCGACGCGTCGACCAGTGTGGACAGATCGCGCGAGCCCTCGGCATTTTGCTGAGCCATGTGCTCTGCCATGGTTAGTCCTCCTCCAGGATCACGTGGCGGAACGCTCCGCCCTCGTAGATGCCGTAGCTGTGCGTGCCGTCCTTGGGGATGCTCACGCTGCCGGGGTTGAAGAGCCACAGGCCCGGGTGCGCGGCGCTCTCCTCGTTGACCTTGACGTGCGTGTGACCGTAGACGAGCGCGGGGCCCTCGGGCAGCGCGGGCGCGTGGTCGACGCTGTTGTGCACGCCGGCGCCAAAGACGTGGCCGTGCGTGAGAAACAGCTCGCGGCCGGCCTCGTCGAACAGCGTGGCGTAGTCGGCCATGACGGGAAAGTCGAGCACCATCTGGTCGACCTCGGCGTCGCAGTTGCCGCGGACCGCGATGATGCGGTCGGCCAGGTCGTTGAGCAGCGGAATCACGCGCTTGGGAGCGTAGTCGCGCGGCAGGTCGTTGCGCGGGCCGTGATAGAGCAGGTCGCCCAGCAACACGATGCGGTCGGGCTGCTCGGATTCGATGGCGCTGACCAGACGCTCGGTCCAATAGGCCGAGCCGTGAATGTCGGAAGCGATGAGGTATTTCATAGGGAATCCTTTCGAGGTGGGGTTAATGAGGGTGAGGGTGAGGGCGCGGCCACAGGGTTGAGATATCTGGCCAAGTTATTCGCTCGGACAGCTCGACCGAATCGCTCGGTCCACGCTACGTAAATCGCAGCGCTGCGCTCTGTGCCGCCTGCATCACGCGCTGGAGCGGCACATTATGCTCGCGGGCAAGACGAGCGCAGTCCTCGTACTCGGGCGCCGCGCGCTCGCTGCCGTCGGGCAGGGTCGCCACTTTCACGGGCACCTCGCCCCACGGCGTCGTCACCCGCTCAAAGCGACGCGGCAGACAAACGCGTTCCATCACCTGGCGACGAATGCCGTTGGTCGTGGTCTCCAAAAAGATAATCGTCTGCAGGCGCTCGATATCCTCGTGGGCGCAGATTACCTGCAGCTGCCAGCCGGGGCGGCCTTTTTTGCAATAGAGGGGCAGCCAATGCACCTCGCGCGCGCCGGCCTCGCGCAGGCGGTCGGCGGCATAGGCGAGCACCTCGGGCGATGCGTCGTCGATGTCGCATTCCAGCTTGACGATGGTTTCGGGCGCATCGGTCTCGCGGGACAGCGGAGATGTACTTCCACGTTGCATACGGTCCGGCTCCTTTCCGCACGGGCTCGTTTTATTCACCCAAACGCTAGCACATAGCGGGCGGCGCAAGTGTGGCGGCGCGCGATGAGCGCGATTTTCCTTGTCCGCAAGAAATCGACGCTCCACCGCCCCATCCAAACATGTACACCAGCCTCCAAACATGTCATTTTTTGCAGCTTTTGGAGGCTGATGTACATGATTTGGAGTAGAGCCGCACCCATGTGGGTCCGTGACCGTGGGCAATGCGCTTCAAAGTTCGCCATGCACAACAATTTTGAACATTTTACGCAGTTCATCGGCTAAAAAATTACCATCAGGAAACTCATCCCGTCGCAAGTGCTACCCTAGTTGCATTTGGCTAACTAAGCGACTGCCGAGCAGCCCGCGCGGCAGTCGCTACGGCATCGGAGGTTTCATGTTCGAGAAGCGGCTCTTCTCTCTCGTCCCGCAGGCAACGCCCTACATTTTGGCCAGTGTTCTGTTTAAGTGGATCGCGCTGATGGCAAACATCACGGTGATGTGGGTGCTTGCACGCATCTTGGGCGGCATCGTCACGGACGGTCTTTCCGCCGCGCTCGCCGTCGATGCCCTCGCACAGGCGGCCCTACCGCTCGCCGCCGCCATCATCGTGCGCGCCGCCTCCATCTACCTGGCCCAACGCGCCGGCGACAAGGCCGCGTTCGAGGCCGTCCGCCGCGTGCGCTCGCTCGTCTACGACAAGCTCACCGCACTCGGCCCCTCCTACACCGAGACCGTCCCCACCGCCGAGGCCGTCCAGACCAGCGTCGAGGGCGCCACGCAACTCCAGGTGTACTTTGGCGGTTACCTGCCGCAGCTCTTCTTTGCCGGCTTGGCACCCATCACGCTGTTTGTACTGCTTGTGGGCCAGGCGGGTCTTCCCGCCGCGCTGCTGCTCGCCTGCGTTCCGGTCATCCCCATCTCCATCATGATGGTCATGCGCAACGCCAAAAAGATCGGTGCCGAGTACTGGGGCAGCTATGTCGATCTGGGCGGCATGTTCCTGGAGGCCGTGCAGGGTCTCACCACCCTTAAGGTCTACCAGGCCGATCGCAGCTGGCACGAGCGCATCAGCGCCGAGTCCGAGCGTTTCCGCACAGCGACCATGCGCCTGCTGGTAATGCAGCTGCGCTCCATTTGCGTTATGGACCTGGTCGTCTATATGGGCGCCGCGCTCGGCATTATCGTGGCCGCGCTGCAGCTCGCCACGGGCAAGATTGGCTTTGAGGCTGCCTTCCTCATCGTCTTTCTGTCGCAGGAGTTCTTTTTGCCCATGCGCCGCTTGGGTTCGCTGTTTCACACGGCCATGAACGGCATGGCGGCCTCACGACGCATGTTTGGCATCCTGGATACGCCCGAGCCCGAGCGCGGCGATGTTGAGCTTGACGGTCGCGGCGATATCGAGCTCGCGGGCGTGAGCTACGCATACGGTGACCGCACGGTGCTGGACAGCGCCAGCGCGACCATTGCGCACGGCTCGCTCGTGGCACTCGTGGGCGAAAGCGGCGGCGGCAAGTCCACGCTCGCGGGGATTATCGCGGGCCGCAAGGGTGCCTACCGTGGCAGCGTGCGCATCGGCGGCGTCGAGCTGCGCGATGTCACGGCCGCCTCACTCATGCGCGCCGTCACCCTGGTGCCCACCAACGGCTACCTGTTTGCCGGCACCTTGCGCGACAACCTGCTGCTCGCCCAGCCCAATGCCACCGATACCGAGCTTTTGCGCGCGCTCGACCGCACGCGCGTGGCGGCCTTTGTGCAGGCCAACGGCGGGCTCGACATGGTGATTAACGAGGGCGGCACCAACCTTTCGGGCGGCCAGCGCCAACGCGTGTGCATGGCCCGCGCCCTGCTGCACGACTCGCCGATCTATGTGTTTGACGAGGCTACGAGCAACGTCGATGCCGCAAGCGAAGCCGCGATCGGCGAGGTCATCGCGTCGCTTGCCGGCGGGCACACTGTAATTGTGGTGGCACACCGCCTGTCGACGATCGTAGACGCCGATCAGATCCTGGTGCTGGAACGCGGTCGCATTGCCGAGCACGGAACTCACGGCGAGCTCTTGACCACCGCGGGCGCCTATGCGCGCATGTGGAACAGCCAGGAGCAGCTCTCGGCATATGCGTATGCGGAGGATGATGCCGAGGATGCCGGCGCGGTTGAGGCTGTTGGCGGCAGTACTGCCTGTACCGATGGCCTCAACGGTGCCGGCTCGTCTTCCGCTACCGCGGTGCCTGACTCCGGCCGCGCCCGTCGCTCGGCGCCGTCCATCATGTGGCGCATGATGGGGCTCGTCCGACCGCTTGCCGGCTGGCTTGTGCTAGCCGTCGCGCTGGGCAGCATTGGCATGCTCACCGCCGCGTTCGTGCCGGCCTTTGGCGCCCTCGGCCTTATGGCCGCGCTGGGCCGCAACGCCTTGGGGCTTGGTCTGATCGCAGCATGCGCGGCCTGTGCCGCCTGCGGCATCGCACGCGGGCCGCTCCACTACGGCGAGCAGCTCTGCAACCATTACATCGCATTCCGTCTGCTCGCGCACATTCGCGACCTGGTGTTTGGCGCCCTGCGCCAGCTCGCCCCCGCCAAGCTCGAGGGCCGCGGCAAGGGCGAGCTCGTGAGCCTGGTCACCTCGGATATCGAGCTGCTCGAGGTCTTCTACGCGCACACCATCTCGCCCATTGCCATCGCTCTAGTCTGCACCGTTGTGTTTGAGGGCTTTTTGCTGGCTGTGAGCCCCGAGCTCGCGGGCATCGCGCTCGTGGCCTACGCGGTCCTGGGCGTGCTGCTGCCCCTGATCTCGGCCAAGGCATGCGGCACCACCGGCCGCCAGAGCCGCGAGGGCGCCGGTAAGCTGGGTGCCTTTGTGCTCGACAGTCTACGCGGCGCGTCCGAGACTATCCAGTTTGCCGGTGGCGCCGATCGTAGCCGTGCCTTGGGCAAGCTGACCGAGCAAGTCGGCGCCGTGGACGCGCGCCTCAAGCGCCGCCAGGCGGCCAGCGAGGCCGTAGCCGATGCGCTTATTCTTGCGGCCAATCTGGTGATGCTCGGGCGTGCGCTGCAGCTGGTGGCTGCGGGAACGATTGACTTTGCCGCAGCGTTTGTCACCGTCTTTACCTTTGTGTCGTCGTTTGGCTCGGTGATGGCCGTGAGCCGCCTGGGCGCCTCGCTGCAGGAGACGCTCGCCTCGGGCGCACGCGTGCTCGATTTGCTCGACGAGCAGCCCCAGTGCGACGAGGTCGCCGATGGACAGGACGTTGAGTTTGCCGGCGCCGCAGCCGAGCATGTGAGCTTTAGCTATGCGGACGGCGTGGACGCGGGCGGTGCGGGCGCCACGGAGCAGGCCGCGAATGACCCCGCTTCGAGTCTCATCCTCGACGACGTGACCTGCACCTTTGCGCCCGGCACCATGACCTGCATCATGGGGCGCTCGGGCTCGGGCAAGTCGACGCTGCTTAAGCTGCTCATGCGTTTTTGGGACCCCGCAGCCGGCACCATCACGGTGAGCGGCGTCGATGCCCGCCACATCAACACGGCGAGCCTACGCAGCCACGAGGCCTATATGACCCAGGACACACATCTGTTCTGCGGCACCGTACGCGAGAATCTGCTGGTTGCGCACGCCAGCGCCACCGATGCCGAGCTGCTCGACGCTTGCCGCTCCGCTTCGCTTACCGCCCTCATCGACCGCCTGCCGCAGGGTCTCGACACGCCCGTTGCCGAGCTGGGCGACTCGCTTTCGGGCGGCGAGCGCCAGCGCATCGGCCTTGCGCGCATCTTCCTCAACGACGCGCCTTTCATCTTGCTCGACGAGCCCACCAGCGCACTTGACGCTCTCAACGAGGCAGCCGTAATGCAGGCCGTTGACGAGCTCAAGCGCCGCGGCAAGACCATTGTGCTCGTAAGCCACCGTGCCAGCACCTGCGCGTTTGCCGATTTCTCGCTTTCGGTCGAACACGGGAGGCTGAGCTAATGGCGCGCCCGGTCGACACACCGGAGCTGGCACACAAACGTGAGCGCGAGGCCCAGATGGTGTCGCAGATGATTGCGCTGTGGTGTCGTGGGCATCATGGCGGCAGGCATGCGGTCGAACAGGCTGGCGACGATGAGCCCGTGCGCGTGAAGCTCGGCCTTCGGACCATTACGCTCTGCCCCGAATGCGCCGAGCTGCAGAAATACGCCATCGCGCGCATTGAGCACTGCCCGCACATGGGCACCAAGACATTTTGCTCGGCCTGTCCTTCGCATTGTTACCGGCCTGCCATGCGCGAGAAGATCCGCGAGGTCATGCGCTGGTCGGGACCGCGTATGATCCGCTATCGTCCCGTCACCGCCGTGCGGCACGCGATGGTAACAGTGCAGGCCAAACGCGTGGCGGCACGAAGCAAGTAGTCGCCGGCGCCGGCACGCGCCTCCCCGCCCCTCGCCCTCGCCTCAAACATGTACATCAGCCTCCAAACATGTCATTTTTTGTCGGTTTTGGAGGCTGATGTACATGTTTTGGAGCCGGGCCGATGCCGCGCGACAAACCTCATGCGTCGCGCAGCCTTTCCAATCGATTTCGACCCCCGGCGTGCGCGGCGTGTTGAGAGCTGCGCCATTACAATGGAGCGGATTCGCTTGACACAAAGGAGCTGCCATGTCTGTCTGCCCGCTGGTCGATTGTCACACCCACACCTCGTTTTCGGATGGACACGCCACGTTTGAGGACAACGTCCGCGCTGCTGCCGCCGCCGGCTGCCGCGTTATGGTCTCAACCGACCACCTCACCCTGCCCGCCAGCATGGACGCCAACTGCGAAGTGCAGGTTGTCGAGGGCGACCTGACGGCGCATCGCCTGGCCTTTGAGGACGCCCGCAGGCTTGCCGCGCAAATCGCGCCGGAGCTCGAGCTTATCTATGGCTTTGAATGCGACTGGTACGAAGATTGCGAGCCTTTGGTTGAACGCTGGTCCGCGGGTGCCATAGTGCGCTTGGGCAGTGTGCACTGGATTGGCGATCCGGGCGATATCATGGCAGGCGCCGCGGGGACGGCGGGGACAGAGGACGTCGCGCGTCCCGATACGCCCGATTCGCTTTGTGGCTGGATCGACGACGATACCAACCTGCATGTTTGGGAAAACCTGGGCGTGCGCGGCGTGTGGGAGCGCTACGTCGACGACTGGTGCCGTGCTTGCGAAAGCTCACTCAACTTTGATGTAATGGCCCATCCCGACCTGGTCATGCGCTTTTCGAAGGAAGGCTTCGCGCCCGATTTTGATCCGGCACCGTTTTGGGAGCAGATGGCCGAATGCGCTCACGACACGGGTCGCCGTGTCGAAGTCTCGACCGCCGCGCCGCGTAAGGGCCTCGACGACTATTACCCCTCGACGGGGCTGTTGCGCCGCTTCGCCCACGCCGAGGTGCCAATCACCTTTGGCTCGGACGCACACCGCGCCTGTGACATCTGTTGGAATATCCGCGAAGCGCAAGCCCACGCCTACGACTGCGGTTATCGAACCTTCGACATCCCCCACCTCACCGGAGAATGGGAGTCCACGCCCCTCGTCTAAGATTAGTCGTTGGGGACGTTCTTAAACGACTAGTGGCGGCGGGCATTGAGTTCGCCGGCCAGTTCGTCGAGGGTGATGCCGTAGCGCTCGAGCGTCACGAGTAGGTGGTAGATCAGGTCGCCGGCCTCGTAACGGATGTGATCGTGATCGTTATCCTTGCAGGCCATGATCACCTCGCTCGCCTCCTCGGCAAGCTTCTTGAGTAGCTCGTCCTCGACTTCGGTCAGCAGACGCGCGGTATAGCTCTCCTGCGGCGATGTATCACGACGACCGTGAATCACCTCGGCCAGACCTGTCAGCGTCTCGCCGATGTTTCCCGGCTGTACGTTAGCTGTTCTGACTCCCATGGTTATTTCCTCTCGTTACTGCAGCGTAAAGTAAGTACCGGTCTCATCGAACCGAAGCTTTGCGCCCTTTTTCTCAAAGAACTCAACGATGACGGCATGGGCCTCGTCGAGCCTTTCCTTCTCGGCCTCGAGCCAAAACGACTGCGCCCCGCAGGCATCGGTCAGGTGCACGCGGCATGGCACGCCCGCGCGGAGGAGCTCGGTGTTGCAGTCGGCGACCTCGAACGGCGTCACGACTTTCATCGCACTCCCCCTTCCACGCGCTTAAAGAAGCAGGTACGGTTGCCGGTATGGCAGGCCGGACCCGGCGAGTCCACCTTGACCAGCAGCGTATCGCTATCGCAGTCGGTCCAGAGTTCCTTAACCTCCTGCATATTGCCACTCGTCGCGCCCTTGTTCCAGAGCTCCTGGCGGCTGCGGCTCCAAAACCACGTGGTGCCGGTCTTGAGCGTCAGCCCCACCGATTCCTCGTTCATCCAAGCAACCATAAGCACCTCACCGGTGTCATACTGCTGAACCACACAAGGAATCAGCCCGTGGGCGTCGTATTTAAGATCAGCAGCTTCTACTACCTCAGTCATCATTTCTCCCAAGTAATAACAGTAAGCCCCACAGGTCGGCGAGGGTTGTCCAGGTGCCGCAGGTTGCCGCGAAAGAGGAGCGACGCGTACTTTGGTACGCGAGCGACGGTTTGAGCGGCAAGATGCGGTGCCTGGGCAAGCCGCAGCGCTAGAAGTCCAACCTGACAGGGATGCCCTGCGAGGCCATATACTCCTTCACCTGGCGAATGCTGAACGTTCCAAAGTGAAAGACGCTGGCCGCCAGCACGGCGTCGGCTTCGCCCTCGATCACGCCCTCGGCAAAATGCTCGAGCGTGCCCACGCCACCGCTCGCGATGACGGGAATCGGCACCGTACGCGCCACGGCGCGGGTGAGCGCCAGGTCAAAGCCGGCCTTGGTGCCGTCGCGGTCCATGCTGGTCAGCAAGATCTCGCCGGCGCCGCGGCGAGCCGCCTCCTCGGCCCACGCCACCGCGTCGATACCCGTGGCATTGCGGCCTCCTGCGGTAAAGACTTCCCACTTGTCGGCACCGGATGCGCCGGGCAAACCGACGCGCTTGGCATCGATCGCCACGACCACGGCCTGGCTGCCAAACGCCGCGGCAGCCTGGCTAATCAACGACGGGTCGCGCACGGCCGCCGAGTTGAGCGACACCTTGTCGGCACCGGCAGCAACCATGGTGCGCATGCCCGCCAGGTCGCGAAATCCGCCGCCCACGGTATAGGGAATGGCGAGCTCCTCGGCCGCATGCGCCGCCATCTCGATGGTCGTTGCGCGGTTATCGCTCGTGGCGGTAATGTCCAAGAAGACGACCTCGTCCGCACCCTCGCGGTCGTAGGCGCGCGCCAGCTCCACCGGATCGCCCGCATCGCGCAAGCTCACAAAGTTGACGCCCTTGACCACGCGGCCGTCCTTAACATCCAGACAGGGAATTACGCGTTTGGTAAGCATGGGCTACTCCTCCCCTCGGGCGGCGGCCAGCGCCTGGGCCAGCATAAAGTTGCCTTCGTAGAGCGCACGGCCGGTAATGGCGCCTTCAATCGCGCCCTCGCCCACCGCGGCCAGCGCGCGGATGTCGTCGAGCGTCGATATACCGCCCGAAGCCACAACGGGAAAGCCCGCGACATCGGCCACATGGCGATACGCCGCCACATCGATGCCCGTCTGCATGCCATCGCGCGCGATGTCGGTATACACCAGATGCTTAAAGCCCAGCTCGGAAAGCTGCGCCACGGCATCGTCGAGCGCCACGCCCGCGCCGTCGCGCCAGCCATTCACCTTGACCTGGCCGTCGCGCGCGGCAATATCTGCCACCAACAGCTCGCCAAAGCCTTGGGCTGCCACCTCGGCAAAACCCGGCTCGGTCACCAGCACGGTGCCCAGCGCAATGCGGCGAGCACCATAGCCGGCCAACTCGTCGATGCGCGCGAGCGAGCGGACGCCGCCGCCCACGTCCACGGACAGGCCGTCGACGCCGCAGATGGCCTTAATTGCCGCCGAGTTGGCAGCGCATGTGTCCTCGTCCTCGCCGAAGGCAGCGGACAGGTCGACGACGTGCACCCAGCTCGCGCCCTGCTCGGCAAACGAGCGGGCAACGGCCATGGGGTCGTCGGAATATACCTTGCAGCGGCTGCGGTCGCCGCGCTCCAGGCGCACAACCTTGCCGCCGATCAGATCGATTGCGGGAAACAGAATCATCGGCCAACCTCCTCGACGATGTTGACGTAGTTCTTAAGGATGCGCTGACCCAGCGCGGAGGATTTCTCGGGATGGAACTGGCAGCCCCACACGTTGCCATGACGCACGATGCACGGGAAACTCCGCGTATAGTGCGTACGCGCCAACACATCGGCGTCATCGACGTCGTCGGCCACCGCGTAGCTGTGGGTGAAATACATGTTGGCGCCCTCGGCAAAACCGGCGAGCAGCGGATCGGCCGCGCCGGCAGGCGTCATGTGCACCTGGTCCCAGCCCACGTGCGGCACCTTCAGGCGGCTCGACTCCAAGCGCGTGCACGAGCCGCGCATAATACCCAGGCCATCGACCCAGGGACCGCCGGCCTGCTCGGAGGCATCGTCGTCCGCACCCTCGTCCGCAGGCACGCCCTCGTTGCCGCGCTCAAAAAACAGTTGAAGTCCCAGGCAGATGCCGAGCAGCGGAGTTCCGGCAGCAACGGCATCGAGCACGGCCACCTCCTCGCCGCTCTGGCGCATAAAGGCGATCGCGTCATAGAACGCGCCCACGCCCGGGATGACCAGGCCGTCGGCGTTGCGGATCTGCTCCGGATCGTCCGATGTGCAGGCGGCGGCACCGGCGCGCGCAAGCCCGCGCACGACGCTCGACAAGTTGCCCTTGTGGTAGTCGACCACCACAATCTTCGGTTCGCCCACGCGACCCTCCACTTCTCATCATCCAAAACCACCACAAAGGGGACAGGTACCTTCGTGGTGGTTTTACCCTTGTGACGGTTACAGCGAGCCCTTGGTGCTGGGGATGCCCTGCACGCGGGGATCGAGCTCGCAGGCGTGGCGCATCGTGCGGCCCACGGCCTTAAAGGCGGCCTCGATAATATGGTGCGAGTTGCCGCCCGCCAGCTCGCGCACGTGCAGCGTGAGCTTGGCATCGCGCGCAAAGGCATAGAAGAACTCGACGGCCAGCTCGGTATCAAAGGTGCCCACACGCTCGGTCGGCACGGGCAACTCGCAGTAGGCCTGGCCGCGGCCCGAGATATCCACGGCGGCCATCACGAGCGTCTCGTCCATGGCGATCGCCGCGTCGGCAAAGCGCGTAATGCCCGCCTTGTCGCCCAGCGCCCGGCAAAACGCCTCGCCCAGCACAATGCCCGTGTCCTCGACGGTATGGTGCGCATCGACTTCCACATCGCCTACCGCATGCACCGTCAGATCAAACAGGCCATGGCGGCCAAAAGCGTTGAGCATGTGGTCGAAAAACGGTACGCCGGTCGAGATATCGCACGCACCGGTTCCGTCCAGGTCGAGCTTTACGACGATGTCGGTCTCCCCCGTCTTGCGGGTCACCTCGGCATAACGGCCCATCTACATCTCCTCCTTCACCAGCGCGGCAAACGCAGCCAATACCTCATCGTTTTCTTGCGGCGTGCCCACAGTAATGCGCAGGCAGTCCGCGAGCCCCGGCGCATAGCTAAAGTCGCGCACCAAAATCGAGTATTCGTCGCGCAGACGCTCGCGCACGCGCGTGGCATGCGGCGTACGCACGAGCACAAAGTTCGCCGCGCTCGGCCATGCCTCCACGGGCATGCCCTCGGCGGCCATCGCGCGCAGGGCGCCCAGCTCGCGCTCGCGCTCGGATGCGACCTGCGCCACCACGGGCGTGTACGCATCGCGGGCACGCACGCAGGCAAGCGCCGCCGCTTGGCTCAACACATTGACCGAGTAGATCTGGCGAATCGCCGCGAACACGTCGATGACCTCGGGCGCCGCGATCACGTAACCCAGACGCGTGCCGGCGGCGCCAAACGCCTTGGACAGCGTATGCAGAATCACCAGGTTGGGATGCTCGGCGATAAGGCCTTGCGCCGTGGTGGCCGCGCCAAACGAATCGTCAGCAAACTCAACGTAGGCCTCGTCGACCATTACCATGCCGGGGCACGCATCGCACAGCGTCGCGACAAAGTCGAGCGGTGCCACGTCACCCGTGGGGTTATTGGGCGAGGTCACGATTGCCAGGTTGCACTCGGGCGCCGCCGCAAGCACGGCTGCTTGGTCGAGCTCAAAGGTCGCGGGGTCGCGCCACACGTCGCGCACCTCGGTCTGGCAGAGCGACGCAAAGAACGCGTACTCGCTAAAGCACGGCGGGCAGTTGAGCAGGGTCCGCCCCGCACCGCCAAACGCCAGCAGGTAGTTATAGAGCAGCTCGTCACCGCCGTTACCCACGCAGACATTCTCGCGCGCCACACCATGCCAAGCGGCAAGCTCGTCGCGCAGGTCACAGGACATGGGATCGGGATAGCGGTTGAGCGGTGTAGCAGCCAGGGCGGCGTCGACCGCCTCGCGCACGCCAGCCGGCGCGGGATAGGTGCTCTCGTTGGCCGAAAGGTTGATGCGCGTGGACGTAAAGTTGGGATCGTAGGGCTCAATACCGGCCAAGTAGGGCTGGACGAGCCCCTTCATACGGGGCGTCAGCTCGGCCATATTAGGCCTCCTTGCCAGTCGCGCCAACGCCATCCGCGCCCGCAGCCGCCAGGTCAACGCCCTCGGCAACCGTCGCCACGGCGTCGCCCGGCCAGGCAACCTTGGTCAGGTCGGCCGCGGCCAGAGACTCGGCGCTCACGGCATCCTCGCCCTGCTCCAGCACGCGGCGGCGCAGTGCGGCCGAAAGCGCGTGCGCCCACAGACCCTCGGCCTCGGCCAGACGCTGCGTAGCGGGAGCGTCGGAGAGCAGGCCCTCGGGCGTATAGCAAATGACACTTGAGCGCTTGACGAACTCCTCCACCGAAAGCGGGTTGGAGAACATGGCCGTACCGCCGGTCGGCAGTGTGTGATTGGGGCCGGCAACGTAATCGCCGAGCGGCTCGGAGCTCCAAGCGCCCACAAAAATGGCGCCGGCGTTGCGAATGCCGCCGAGCAGGCCCATCGCGTCCTTGCAGTGCAGCTCAAGGTGCTCGGGCGCCACGGTGTTCACCGCTTCGACGGCGGCAGCCATGTCGGCGGCCACCACGATGGTGCCCTCGTTGTCGAGCGAGGCGCGCGTGATCTCGGCGCGTGGCGACTGCGCGACCAGAATATCGATACCCGCCTCGACCTCGCGCGCAAACTGCTCGTCGCAGGTCACCAGATAGCAGGCCGCCAGCGGATCGTGCTCGGCCTGGGCCATCAGGTCGGCCGCGACCACCATGGGCTTGGCCGTGGCGTCGGCAAGCACACAGACCTCGGAGGGGCCGGCGACCATGTCGATGCCCACGTCGCCCGAGACAATCTGCTTGGCCGCGGCGACAAAGGCGTTGCCCGGGCCGGTGATCTTGTCGACACGCGGAATGGTCTCGGTGCCGTACGCCAGCGCGGCCACGGCCTGGGCGCCGCCCACCATATAGATCTCGTCCACGCCGCCGAGCTTGGCAGCCGCAAGCGTATACGGGCTGATCAAGCCATCTTTTTGCGGCGGAGTCACCATGACCACGCGCTTGACGCCGGCCACCTTGGCGGGAATGGCGTTCATGAGCACGGTGGAGGGATACTGCGCGCGACCGCCCGGTACGTAGATGCCGGCCGCAGCAAGCGGGGTCACTTTAACGCCGAGCATTGTGCCGTCCGGGCGCGTGGTAAACCAGCTCTGCTCGACCTCGCGCTGGTGGAACTCGCGAATCTGGCGCGCGGCCTTCTCGAGTGCGGCGACAAAGGCCGGATCGAGGCCTTCGAGCGCGTCATCGATCTGCTCCTGTGGCAGGCGGAAGCTCTCCAGCTCAACACCATCAAAACGCCGGCAATAATCGCGCACCGCGGCATCGCCGTTGGCGCGCACGTTGGCTACGATATCGCGGGCAGCGTCGACGATGTTTTGCGGCAGCACGCCCTTGCGGTTGAGCTGGTTGGTGACGAGGCGCTCGCCGGGAGCAAGCTTGATGGTCTTCATATCGGTATCCCCTATCGGTTGAGGTTGCGTTTGAGAAACGTGAGGCCGGGCAGCGGCGCCAATCGGTCCGCAGTCCGGATATGGGGGCGCCCGTGCGCGCTCGCGCTATTGTGCCGAGCCCGCGACGGGCTCAAAATGCTTGTCCTTCACGGCAGCCGCCAGGCGATCGGCCAGGTTACGCACACGCGGGTCCAGGCGCGCGGCACCCGGGTTGACGAAGAAACGCGCCGTGCAGTCCATAATGCGGCCGGTGATGACCAGGTCGTTGTCGCGCAGCGTGGCGCCCGTGGCGGTAATATCCACGATGCGGTCGGTCATGCCGACAATGGGACCCAGCTCGATGTTACCGTGAAGCGAAACGATGTCGGCGTTCACGCCGCGCTCGGCATACCAGGCACTCGCGATGCGCGGGTACTTGGTTGCCACACGAAGCGAACCGCGGCGGGCATAGTTGCGCTCGGCCTGACCGGCGCGCCACGCGGGCTCCGCCTCGATAAACGTGCACAGGCCATAGCCCAGGTCGACCAGCTGCAGCAGGTTGAGGTCTGCCTCGATGAGCGAATCCCAACCACAGATGCCGCAATCGGCGCCGCCGCAGCCCACAAAGGCGGGCGCGTCGCTGGGACGCACGATGACAAACTCAATATCGCCGACCGCGCCCTCTCCGGCACGCGTATCGCGGCCGCGCACGATCAGGTGACGGCCGGGGTCACGCAGCTCAGAGACGTCCAGACCCGCGGCCTCGAGCACGTCGAGGGTATCGGCCTTGAGCGAACCCTTGGGCACGGCGATGCGCAGCGGGCCCTCAGCGCCACGGCCCGCGGCGTGATCGCCGTCGGAAGCGGCATCCTCGGCCGAGGTGCGCGCGGCCTCCAGGCGCTCGAGCGAAAAGGCGAAGCCCGCCGCCGGCACCTCGATACCGTCGCCAAATGCGCCGGTAAAGATGGAGTCGTAGCGACCGCCCGAGCCCACCGGATCGGGCAGGCCGCCGGCATAGGCCTTAAAGACCAGGCCCGTGTAGTAATCGAAAGAGTTCATAATGGAGAAGTCGAATGACAGCACCTGGGCGTCCTCGGGTGCCAGGCCCTCGACCAGGGCACGCAGCTCGCGCGTCAGCGGCGCGACAATACCGGCGGCCTCCAGCAGCGCGTCCACGCGGTCGAGCACCTCGGCACCGCCGTGCAAACGCGGCAGCTCGCTAATGGCGGCCTTGACGGCATCGGACTCGGTGCTTGCCGCCACGCGGGCATCGAGGCCCACAAAGTCGTTGGCGTGCACGCAGCGCAGGGCCTCGGCAGCCAGCTCACGATCCTCGCACGCCGCAAGCAGCTCCTTAAACGGACGCACGCTACCTGCGATAATGCGTGCATCGGGCAGCGCCAGCTTGCGCACGGCCTCGGCCACCAGCGAGACGATCTCGACATCGCCCGCGGTGTCGCCCGCACCGATGAGCTCAGAGCCCAGCTGCGTAAACTGACGCGAGCCACCGGCATTGCGCTGGCACTCGCGGACCACCGGCGCCTCGTAGCGCAGGCGCAGCGGCAGATCGGCCGCGCGCATGCGGGTCGAAACCAGGCGCACAATCGGCAGTGTGTTGTCGGGACGGACCACCAGCAGGCGACCGTCATCATCAAAGAGCTTAAACGGCGTGTCCGCAATGCGGCCGCCCTCCTCGAGCGAACCCTTGTCCTCGAGCAGCGGCGTCTCGACCGGCAGGTAATGATGCTCCCTAAAGCAGCCCTTCACCGTCAGCGCAATCTCCTCGCGCGCCTGAGCCTCCTCGGGCAATATGTCCCGGAATCCCCACGGTGTGGCCGTCATCTGGTGAGCCTCCTCATGCTGTGTTTCATATAGAGCAGAAGACCGGCATAGCTCCGCCGGTCTTCTGGGTACTTTAGCATACTAGAGTGTTTGCGGGGAGAATCGTCCTCCTCGGCTCATAGCGTATTCATTTGGAAACATAGGGGAAAGCGTGTCCCGCCCGCCAGCCAAAAACTGGGATGCGGTTTCCGGTTGAGGTCCTCAGCGGAAAGTGTGTCCCATTCTGAGCGCCTGTTCTGGGACGTGCTTTCCGCCAGAAGCCTCAAGCGGAAAGCACGTCCCGTTTCTCAAAAAACGTCAAACGCCAACTCGGCGCCCTGTCCCACTTAGGCGCCAATCGCGCGTCGGTACTCCGCCATAACCTGAGCGTCGGCAGCTGCGGGGTCGGCAAAATAGCGCCAGTCATAGGTCTCGGCCGAAACAACTCCGCGATAGCCGCGCGCCACCAGCCTATCCAGGTCGGCGCGCATATCGCGGTCGCCGTCACCCCAAGCAAGATGCGTCGTGCCATCTGCCGCAACATCGACAAAATGCACGTGGGCGACATCATCGCCAAGCAGATCGAAATAATCGTCGATGGTATCCCCTGCCACCGCCATAGCGCCCAAATCCAGACACGCCTTAAGTGCCGGATGATCAACTGCCTCGATCATGCGCTTCGTGTCGGCCGCCGAGTTCACGATCATCGACTCAACCGGCTGTAGGGCCTCGAGCACCAGTCGCACGCCGCGCTCTCCCGCATGCTCGGCAATCGCACGCAGCATCGAGGCGCTGCGACCCCACGCGTCCTCGATCGGCTCGTTCAAAAATGCCCAGCCGCTCGAGACCATGACCTGCTCGGCTCCAAGTTCCGCCGCGATATCCACAACGTTCTTAAAGTACGCGAGCGTGCGAGCGCGCGCCTCATTCCCGCGCGCCGCGATATTCCACGGCTTGGGGTTGTTCTGTTCGGGACAAAGCCCCACAATCCGAATCCCATACCGCTGTGACAGCTCCTGCACCTGCTCGAGCGAATCGTATCCATGGCAATCGACATACAGATGCATCGCCCCGGTCCAAAGCTCGCAACACGTGTAGCCCGAGGCCGCTGCCGAAGAAAAGAATTCCTCAAGGTCAAAATAACGATGGCTGATATTCATGACGGCAAGCTGGGGATAGCTCATAATTACTCTCCAACCCAAGCGAGGCCCCGTTCCATATAGGAGCGAGGCCCGATTACACAAACGTTATTTGCTCTTAGTAGTCGAACTGGTGATAGTAACGACGGTAGTTGAGGTTGTGCTTGGTGACCGTCTCGTAGTAAGCGGCAAGGCGATCGGTGATCAGCGAGGAAAGGATCCACGGAGACACGATGACGCGGAACTCGTCGTCAAGGCCGGGGATCGCGAACTCGGCGGTGTCGATGACGTTGATGTCGGTGTCGCCGGTCACGCCGCGGGTCAGGAACGCGCGGACGCGCTCGTCGAG
>DBGDFS010000002.1:0-1267 GCA_048342015.1 Collinsella sp.
GGCCCGAAAGAAAGGTAGGAGGCCATGACGAAAGGTCTGCACGTGCCTTCCGAGATCGGCAAGCTCAGGAAGGTCTGCCTGCACCGTCCCGGCGACGAGCTCCTCAACCTGCCGCCCGACGAGCTCGAGCGACTCCTGTTCGACGACGTCCCGTTCCTGGAGGTCGCGCAGCAGGAGCACGACACCTTCGCCCAGATCCTGAGGGACCAGGGCGTGGAGGTCCTCTATCTCGAGAACCTCGTCGCCGAGGTGTTCGACCAGGTCCCCGGCGCCCGCGCCGAGTTCACCGACCAGTACATCGCCGAGGCCGGCATCCGCGGCCAGCACATGCCGCAGATCGTCCGCGAGAAGCTGGACTCCATCGAGGACAACCTCGAGTTCGTCAAGAAGACCATGGCCGGCATGACCAAGTCCGAGATCGACATGCCCCTCACGGCGTCCACGACCCTCGACTCCCTGGTCAACTCCGAGTCCGAGTCCGACCTGATCATCGACCCGATGCCCAACCTCTACTTCACCCGCGACCCGTTCGCGGTCGTCGGCGAGGGCGTCAACCTCAACCGCATGTACTCGGTCACCCGCAACCGCGAGACCCTGTACGGCAAGTACATCTTCAAGTACCACCCCGACTACAAGGACGTCTCGCTGTACTTCCGCCGCGACTGCCAGTTCCACACCGAGGGCGGCGACGTGCTGAACATCAACGAGAAGACCCTCGCCGTCGGCATCTCCCAGCGCACCCAGGCCGCCGCGATCGACGTCATGGCCCAGAACATCTTCTGGAACTCCGACTCCAAGGTCGAGCGCATCCTGGCCTTCGACATCCCGGTCTCGCGCGCCTTCATGCACCTCGACACGGTCTTCACCCAGATCGACGTCGATAAGTTCACGATCCACCCCGCCATCATGGGCACCCTGCGCGTCTACGAGCTGACCGCCGGCAAGAACCCGGGCGACGTGAACATCCGCCTGATCGAGGACACCCTCGAGCACGTCCTGGAGGACGCCACCGGCGTCGACCAGGTCAAGCTGATCCCCTGCGGCGGCGGCGACCCGATCGCGGCCTCCCGCGAGCAGTGGAACGACGGCTCCAACACCCTGTGCGTCGAGCCCGGCAAGATCTGCGTCTACGCCCGCAACACCGTCACCAACGACGTGCTGTACAAGGAGGGCCTGGACCTTCTCGTCGTGCCCTCCGCCGAGCTCTCCCGCGGCCGCGGCGGCCCGCGCTGCATGAGCATGCCCTTCTGGCGCGAGGACCTCTAAG
>DBGDFS010000003.1:0-1977 GCA_048342015.1 Collinsella sp.
GGCATGATCGCCTTCTGGCTGTACTACTGGCTGCTGTCCAAGAAGATCAACCCCATGGTGCTGATCGTGGCCACCATGGTCGTGGGCATCATCGGCGCGTTCTTCGGCGTGCTGGCGTAGGTTCCTGCGTTTTATTCTGCCCCCAAGGGAAACGGCGACCCATTGCGGTCGCCGTTTTTTATTACCGAAAGCTAGCTGGAGGTGTTTCGTGATTCGATCTGACAATCCGCCCGATAATGGCGTGAGCGGGGCGATGTATCTATTTGGCACGGCGCTCTTGTGGAGCTTTATCGGCATTCTCGTTCGCGCCAATTCGCAGTCAGCTCTTTTGATCGGTGCCGTTACGGCAATATTTATGGCGCTCTTTATCCTGCTCGTCGGCAGGCCCGTCCTTCGCGTCAGCCGTCTTATTGTCCTTGTGGCCGTCTGCAACTTCGTGACGGGCACCACGTTTAACTTTGCCAACCAGCTCACGACGGTCGGCAACGCGATCGTTCTGCAGTACACCTCGATGATTTTCGTTATCGTGTATCAATCGCTCGCAACTCGCACGTTGCCCTCGCCTGCGAAGATTGCCTCCGTGGTGGTTGCTTTTACGGGTATGGGACTTTTCTTTTTAGGTGATTTGAGCGCCGAGGGCATGCTCGGCAACCTGCTTGCCGTCATTTCGGGCGCCACCTTTGGGCTGTGTTTCTTTTTGAACTCTCGCCCCGATGCGTCGCCCATGGTGTCCTCGCTCATCTCCTGCGGTATCTCGATGCTGCCGATCGTCTATTTTGCTGGCGCCCTAGACTCCGTGAGACCATTTGAGTGGGGGCTCATGCTGGTGCATGGCCTTTTTTGCAGTGGCCTTGCGAGCGTGCTATATGCCAAGGGGATTGCGCGCACTAACGCGTTTGCGGCCAACTTGGTTTGCATGAGCGAGGTCGTGCTCGCTCCCTGCTGGTCGGCGCTCCTCTTTGGCGAGGTCTTTCGCTGGAACGAGTTTTTGGGCGCGGCGATTATCGTTTTGGTGATTGTAGGCAACTTGGCATACGATGCCTTTGGCGATGGCTTTCTGGTGGCGCTTGTCCGCCATCGAAACAAAGAGCGCGCCTGATGGGATACGTCTGCCGTTTACGGTAAAAAACACCCCGCTGAGCGAGTGGTATTAAATAGTGAGGACCTGCATACCTATAATTGGTATCAAATCATTTGTGCCTGGCATGGGTGTTAGCAGCACACCAGGTACGCTTCGAGCCGTGGAATCGAACTCCCGGAATTGATATCAACAACGCGCGCGACGGGAGTGACGACGGTTCGAGATTCCTTATTGGGAGGAATTATGCTTGTCCAAGCAATCCTCGTCGGCTTAGTCGGAGCGTTTGGATGTCTCGACT
Source organism: Collinsella sp. (assembly GCA_048342015.1). Classification (GTDB taxonomy): domain Bacteria; phylum Actinomycetota; class Coriobacteriia; order Coriobacteriales; family Coriobacteriaceae; genus Collinsella. The sequence continues at coordinate 1,380 of DBGDFS010000003.1, forward strand.
ACCAGCTCGGCACCCTCTACGCGTTCCGCCCCATCGTCCTGTGCCCGCTCGTGGGCCTGGTGCTGGGGGACCTGCAGACCGGCCTTGCCGTTGGCGCCAGCCTGGAGTTGCTGTTCATGGGCTCGATCTCCATCGGCGCCTACGTACCGCCTAACGAAACCGTCGGCGGCGTGCTCGCCTGCGCGTTTGCCATTCAGCTCGGTCAGGGTACCGAGACGGCCATCGCGCTCGCCATGCCTATCGCCGTCCTTTCGCTGACGATCGGCAACATTACGGATGCTGGATTCTCGATCATTGTTGACATTGCTGACAAGTGCGCTGCCAAGGGCAACCTCAAGGGTATCTACGCGGCACATTGGAGCATGGGCCTCTTTGGCTGCCTTGAGTACTTCCTGCTGTGCGGCGGCGCATTCTACCTGGGCTCCGATGCCATCCAGGGCCTGCTCGACTTCATCCCGACCTTTGTGATCGACGGTTGCGGCGTTGCCGCCAACATCCTGCCTGCCATGGGCTTCGCCATGCTCGGCCGCCTGGTGCTCACCAAGCAGCTCGTGCCCTTCTACTTCCTGGGCTTCCTGCTGTGCTCCTACGCCAACGT
>DBGDFS010000004.1:0-48956 GCA_048342015.1 Collinsella sp.
CTGAACAATCGCAAGTGTCCGGCGAGGGGGCGGCTTTGTAAAGCCGTTTGGCCCCACCCGCATAGCGGGTGGTTTCTGATGCGGCGCGCTGCGCGCCCCGCACAGGCTAAAGCCCGTAACAAAACAGCTCAGAGGACATAGCCTCTGAGCTGCGAACATTTGGTGGGCGTTAGAAGATTTGAACTTCTGACCTCTTCCGTGTCAGGGAAGCGCTCTCCCCCTGAGCTAAACGCCCAAATGGAGCGGACAACGGGGCTCGAACCCGCGACCCCAACCTTGGCAAGGTTGTGCTCTACCAACTGAGCCATGTCCGCTTACGAGGATTAATCTTACGTGATGCCCGCATCCTATGCAAGAACTTTTTTTGAAAAGTTTTGCGACGCTCTCGCGAGGGCATCAGTCGTCACGAAAGGCGCGGACAAACGCAGGCTCGCAGCGAGATGCCCCTACATCTCACCGAGTATGATCCAGGCAGAGCTGTCCTGTGCGAGCCTGCCGTCTGCAAGCGGTGATGAGGTGAGCAGGACCCTGCCCGCCGGCAGCTCCACGGGTGCTGCACCGAAGTTCGTCACACACGCCCAGCCGTTATCGCGGCGATAGGCGATGACGCCGCCCTCAGCGCCCTCAGCACCATCCGCAAGACCGGTGCGCCCGTCAAGATCGAGCCACGCAAGATCGTTGGCGCACCCGCGCAGCTTGCGCCGCAGCCAGAGGGCGTCACGATAGAGCGCAAGCATCGATGTCGGGTCCACTTCTTCCCTATCGGCAGCATAATCGGAAAACCATGCAGGCTGCGGCAGATGGGGCGCCGCATCGGCGTCTGCCGGCGAAAACCCAAACGATCCGCCATGCGCGGGATCGTCCGCCGCCACCCACGGCAGGGGCACACGACAGCCGTCGCGCCCCTTCTCGCGCTTCGGTCCGTGCGTATTGGTCGCAGTAGGGTCTTCGAGTGCAGCCCACGGGATATCAGCCACCTCAAAAAGGCCGAGCTCCTCACCCTGATACACGTATGCCGAGCCCGGAAGCGCCAGTTCAAGCAAAAGGGCCGCCCGCGCGCGGCGCTCGCCGAGTTCACGGTCCTCGTCATAAGACGACCCGTCGCGTAAGAGCCAGTCGAGCGCAATCTGATGGTAGCGCGTCGCCTTGATTTGCGGCAGGGCATAGCGTGTCGCCACGCGCGGCACGTCGTGGTTGGAGAGTACCCAGGTCGAGGCGGAATCGGATTCGACGGCTGCCTTCAAGCCCTTCTCGATTGCAGTGTGCATGTCATCATAGGTCCAAGTGGCCTTGGCAAACTCAAAGTTGAATATCTGGCCAAGCTCGCTGGGACGCGCGTAGAGATACTGGCGCTCGGGCAGCACCCACGCCTCGGCAACGGCACTGCGCGGCGGATTATAGCGGTCGAACACGCGGCGCCACTCGCGATAGATCTCGTGGACCTCATTGCGGTCCCACAGCGGATGGGTGCCGTCGTCAACCATGTCATCGCCCTCGGCGAGATGCCACCGGTCGAGGTCATCGCGGTCGAGATCCTTGGCGAGACCCTGCGCCACATCAATGCGAAAGCCGTCGACGCCTCGATCGCTCCAAAACGCCAGGACGTCGCAAAAGAGCGCATGAACCTCGGGGCATGACCAGTCAAAGTCCGGTTGCTCGGGCGTAAACATGTGCAGATACCACTGACCGTCCGCAACACGCGTCCATGCGGGGCCGCCAAAGTTGGCATTCCAATTGGTGGGAGGCAGCTCGCCATGCTCGCCGCGACCATCGCGGAAGATATAACGGGCGCGCTCGGGCGATCCGGGGCCGGCGGCAAGAGCGGCTTTGAACCAGGGGTGCTGGTTGGATGAATGGTTGGGCACGATGTCGACGATGACCTTGATGCCGCGCGCGTGAGCCGCAGCGATCATGTCATCGAAGTCGTCAAGCGAGCCGAGACGCGGGTCGACATCGCAGTAGTCCGCCACATCATAGCCGCCATCGACAAGAGGCGATGGATAAAACGGGCTCAGCCAGATGGCCTCGATACCCAGTCGCTCAAGATAGTCCATCTGCTGGGTAATGCCCGCGATATCGCCCAGACCCGAACCAGTCGAATCCTTAAACGAGCGCGGGTAGATCTGATAGATCGCGGCATCGGACATCCATGAGCGCGAAGAAGACTTTTCTGTAGCCATGGGGCGTATCTCCCTTGCAACGAGGTTATGCGAGATGCCCACGATGATACGCCCAAAGCGGACATTCGCGACAAACAACGCCACAGCCACGCCCCAAAACGATCGCCCCCTCTCGGGTTCGAGCCCATGCGATGGATACAAAAAAGCCCGGCTACCGTAGTAGCCGGGCTGTTGCGTTTGGAGCGGACAACGGGGCTCGAACCCGCGACCCCAACCTTGGCAAGGTTGTGCTCTACCAACTGAGCCATGTCCGCATATGTAAAACAAAACGGGCGCCGGAGCGCCCGGATGTTGCCTGGAGGCGAAGCCCGGATTCGAACCGGGGGTAAAGGCTTTGCAGGCCTCTGCCTTACCACTTGGCCACTTCGCCGAAAAAGGACCGCCTAAACGGTCCGGAAATGCAATGGAGCGGACAACGGGGCTCGAACCCGCGACCCCAACCTTGGCAAGGTTGTGCTCTACCAACTGAGCCATGTCCGCTTGCGGGTTATTAATTTACGCGAGTTGTCCAAAAGACGCAAGTACTTTTTTCAAAAAACTTGTCTGCCGCATGTTCTTAGTAGCTAAACGCGCTAAAGCGATTGGCTAGGCACACGATTCCAGCGCTCCGCTAAACAGCTTCACCATCTGCACGCGCGTGCCGGCGCCGTCCGTACGACGAGCAACCTCCACGTTATCGACGAGCATACGCATAAGCTTGATGCCACGGCCGCGTTCCTCGGATGCGACCGGTTCGCTCGTTTCATCGATAGAATAGCCGGCACCTCGATCAAGCACCTCAACCACAACGCGATCGCCATAGGCCTGAACCGTCAGGACGCACCCGATACCGCCCGCATGGTCATAGGCATTACCCAGCGCCTCCCCCGACGCCAATGCGACATCGTAGCGCTCGTCACGGCGCAACGGAAGCGATTCAAGGAGTTCGGCGATGCGATGTCGGTAGTATGGAAGATTCTCGATACCCTGACGGACCTCAACGCTCTTACTCCAGCGAGGCAGCTCCCCCACCGGAATGGCAGGAATTGACTCCCGTGCCGGCCCCACGACATGAAGGATATCGACAAGACGAGCAATCTCCAAAAAGCGAACAACTTCACCTGATGCATTGACGAGCGAAAGCAGGCCTTCTCGCCTCATAAGCTCACGAGCGCGCGTAAGCAGGAATGCCAAGCCCGTAGAATCGATAAAGCTAACAGCCTGACAGTTGATGACGACACGACGCACGCCGCGGCCAATCAAAGCATCCAACCGCCGACGCAGCGCAGGCACCGTGGCGATGTCGATATCGCCTGGTGGCGTCAAAACCGCTATGTCATTCCACTCATTCATACGACCATGGTTCCCCAAAAAAGCCCACTCGATGCATTCGTTTCCCCAACCGTACGGATTCAGCCCGCCCAGCGTCGTCTATGAACGACCCCGTAAAAACTCAAGGGACACCAATGCAATGTCATCGTCCAGCGCCGATTCGGTAAATCGGTCAAGCTCGCCCAAGACCTTGCCGCAGATTCCCGATACGCCCTCACCCGAGACAGAGAGCAGAAGGTCACGAAGGCGCTGCTCACCAAAGAACGCTCCGGTGCGGTCGCGGGCCTCAATCGTTCCGTCCGTATACATGAAGAGCATGTCGCCAGGAGCGAACGTAAACACGCCTGTCTCGTACACCATGCTCTCAAAGGCACCGATTACGCCCGATTGGCATCCAAGCAGCTCGACCTCTCCCCCACGGGCCTCGCCGCCACCCAGCGGCATCGACTCTGGCCTAATGACCATGGTCGGAGGATGGCCCGCCGAACAATACGTTGCGCGTCCGGCTTTAAGGTCAATCTTGGCGATAAAGGCCGTCACGAACGTCTCGACCCTCGAAAAGCCCATGAGCATACTGTTAAGAGAGCGTGCCATGCGGGCCGGTCCAGCGCCCTCCCACGCATATGCCGTCAGGGCCGTCTTGACGAGCGCGGACATCGATGCGGCCTCAATGCCTTTGCCAGACACATCACCCAGAATCATGACGGCGCAGTCGTCGGGAAGACGGATGAGCGTATAGAAATCGCCGCCGACCAACGCCGAGTTCGTGGCTGACAGGTACACCGAATCGGTTGCGATACCCGGAACATCCCCCAGGGAATTTCTCATGCCGATCTGAAGGGTCTGAGCGATATGGCGCTCCTCGCGCTTTTGAGATTCGCCTTCGTAGATCAGTTCAAAGTCATGCGCCAAGTGCACCAAGTAGTCATATTCAAGATCATCAATCGGCTCTTGGCTACCATCACGAAGCAGCAGCGCGCGCGTCGTCGGGCTCTTCGCAACAGAAGCAGGAACAATTGCGTCGTTACTGTGCTTGCCATCACCCTTAGAGCGTGGTCGCCCCGCCTCGATGCCGGAGTCGACGTAGAGACCTTGACAAGGCAGACCATGCGCCCTAAGCCAGCCTCCCATAGGCATCGATTCGTCAACGCGAGTTATACGGACGTGTTTAAGGTCCTCGGCACTCGTACCGCCCAAAACAGATGCCTCAAAGCCATCAGGGCCAGCCCCCAGACGTGCCGCTGGCGCCGTCGTGGAAAAGAAAAGCTTCTCGGGATCGTCCGGCAAAGCAACGCGACTGCCACCTTCAAAATCTATGACGTAGGAATCCAGACTGGCGTCATACTCAACAGGGCAAAAATGGCAGTTAAGCATATTGCAGATCTCGGACGATACCGCCTGGGTAGCCGCGGCGGAATCGTCTAGAAAGGTAAACAACTCATCACGCAAGACATTGAGCGAGCGGCCAAGCTCGGCCGTGCGACGGGAGCGAAGGCTCGATGCCATGCCGACCAGCTGGATAGACAGGTAATCGCAAATGACCTCGAGCACATTAACGTCATAGGCGAGCGGTGCCTGAGGGCGTTTCCAACCAACTTCCAGCACGCCAAGGATCTGCGTACCGTAAAAAACGGGAAGACAGATCTCGCTGCGATACGGAGGCATATCCTGCACGCGCAATAGGTGCTTAGAACGATTGTCCAGGTCCATGAACATACCGGAGGCGGCCCTATCGCCCTCAAGGTCCTGTTGAATCGACAAGCGACAGGCACGCGACTCACGAAGAACATACGTCGGAATGCCAGCGCCATACGGCAAAAACTCAGGCAGGTAGCTGTCGTACAGCTCCTTGGAAACACCGCGAAGTTTAAAACCGCCGCTCTCAGAAAAATAGATAGCGGCACCCGAAGCATCGAGCGTTCCTACAAGCTGGTTCAAAACGGTATCAAGTAGGCTGGGCAGCTCATCGGAGCCCACAGTGCTCATAATGACCGAGAGAGTGCCAGAGAGACGCTTGTTCGCAACTCTAAGCTCCGATAACGCACGCTTAAGTTGACGGTCGTGAGAATACTGTTCCTCGATACTGTGAAGCGCCACTAGGACACGTGGTGCGCGGCGCCCAAAGATGCGTGGAGGCGTTACGGAGCCCGCGCGAACCAAGACGGGGATAAAAGAGCCGTCACTCAGCTTGAGCATCAGTTCGTTCTCGGAGCCATCAGTTTCAAATGGCAGACGATGTTCCGTCGCACGTTCAAAAGCGGACGAGTACAGGACGTCTTTAACATCTCCACCGATGACGTCGGCGCGTTCCTCGCACATCAAACCAAGTAAGCGATTATTCACATGCAGAATGGTTCCGTCGAACTCACAGATGATGACAGCATCGCTCGTGATCTCGACTAGTTGGGCAACGTCTGCCCACTCGTTGCGTTCAAGCGTTTCCATCGTGGACCTCACCGTCTATCGGTAACAAAAAAGCCTCCGAAGAGGCTTCTCAAATGCGATGGTGTCGGAGGCGGGACTTGAACCCGCATGACCAAAAAGCGGTCACTAGCACCTCAAGCTAGCGCGTCTGCCAATTCCGCCACTCCGACATGCTATGTTGTTGATTCACGGTTCGTTTTGTTGGAACCGCGCGTTCAACGAGGAAGATAATAACCTATGATTCGAGAACTGTGCAAGCACTTTTTTCAAAAAAGTTTACGAATTTGTAAATGCGCAGGTAAATCCGTGTGTCCGGCCCCGAATCGGTGTTGCCTCCCGGCGCGTCCTCGGGCATGAGCGATATTTTGCTGCGCACTTCGTGCTGCAAAATATCGCTCCCCCTGCGGAATGCGCCGGGAGGCAACACCGATTCGGGGCCTGCAGATACATACTTCAGGCACAGTTCTCAAACATGTTCTGGGGGCTGATGCAAATTTGGTGGCTCGGCTTTGCCGAGCCCTTATATAAAGAGGCCGGAGCTAAAGCTCCGGCCTCACTAACTTTCCTATTAGATTAAGTGAGCGATCAAGGAATCGCACCCCTCCCTGCCGCGTTGCCGCAGGGCCCGCGCTGGACTTAGTTTTCAGAACATTCCGCAGACCAGGAAACCCCCTTATCCGCAGCTCCGAAGGAGCAGGATAAGGGGGTTTCCATGGTCGAGGACGTTCTGAAAACTAAGTCCAGCGCGGGCCCGGACGAGAACAACCGACTACAGGTCGATGTGCGATTCCTTGATCGGGAACGGCTCCGCGAAGTGGCAGGCGCAGCAGTGACCCGGTGCAACTTCCTTAAACTCGGGAAGTTTCTCAGAGCAGATGCCCTGCGCGATCGGGCAGCGGGTGTGGAAACGGCAACCGGTCGGCGGATCCAGCGGTGACGGCGGATCGCCGGCAAGGATGATGCGCTTACGGGTCTTCTGGATATCCGGATCGGGCACCGGCACGGCAGACAGCAGCGACTGCGTGTACGGATGGTGAGGCTCACTGTAGAGCGTCTTCCAGTCCGAAACCTCGACCATCTTGCCCAGGTACATAACGGCAACACGGTCGGAGATGTGCTGCACGACAGAGAGGTCGTGAGCAATGAAGAGATAAGCCGTACCGAACTTGTCCTGAAGTTCCTTAAGCAGGTTCAGGACCTGTGCTTGGATGGAAACATCCAGAGCGGAAACCGGCTCGTCGCAGATAATCAGCTTGGGCTTCAGCGCAAATGCGCGGGCAATGCCGACACGCTGGCGCTGGCCGCCCGAGAACTCGTGCGGATAGCGGTTGATGTGCTCGGGGTTCAGACCGACGACGTCCAGCAGCTCGCGGACGCGCTCGATACGCTCCTCCTTGGTGCCCACGCCATGAATGGTCATGGGCTCAGAGACAATCTCGCCGATGGTCATACGAGGATTCAGCGATGCATAGGGGTCCTGGAAGATGAACTGCATCTCGCGACGCATATCCTTGATCTCGTGCTTGCTCATCTCGGCAACATCTTTGCCCTGGAAGAACACCTTACCGGCGGTCGGCTTGGTCAAGCGCATGATGGTGCGACCCGTCGTGGACTTACCGCAACCAGACTCACCAACCAGACCAAAAGTCTCGCCAGGATAAATCTCAAAAGAGATGTCATTTACAGCAGAGACGACACGCTTGGAAAAACGCTTGGCGAACATGCCGGACTCAGCGGGGAACTCCTTAGAAAGGTGCTCGACCTTCAGCAACGGAGTACGCTCGTTGGTATCTGCCATTACGCCTCGCCTCCCTTCTTGGAATCCTTGCGCGTACGGGACGTCTCAGGAGCGTTCTTGAGAAACTCGGGGTCACCGGAGTAGTGGCACGCAGAGTAATGACCAGACTCGGTGACAACGCGCTCGGGGCGCTGCTTGCGGCACTTATCGGTCGCATAGGGACAACGAGGCGAGAACACGCAGCCCTCGGGCAGGTTCATGAGCGAAGGCGGGTTGCCGTGAATCGGCGTAAGCGGCTTCTTCTCTTCGATGGCCTGCTCCGGGATGGAGCGGATAAGGCCCCAGGTGTAGGGGTGGCGGCTCTCGTAGAAGATTTCCTCAGCAGTACCGAACTCGACGGGACGGCCGGCGTACATAACCATGATCTTATCGGCCATATCGGCAACGACGCCCAGGTCATGGGTAATCATGATGATGGCGTTGCCGTTCTTCTCCTGCATTTCCTGCATAAGCTCAATAATCTGAGCCTGGATGGTAACGTCCAGAGCAGTCGTGGGCTCGTCGGCAATCAGAATATCGGGATCGCAGGCAAGAGCCATGGCAATCATGACGCGCTGACGCATACCGCCAGAGAACTGGTGCGGATACTCATTGACGCGCTTCTCGGGCTCGGGAATGCCAACGAGGTCCAAAAGCTCGGTGGCGCGCTTGAGCGCCTCCTGCTTGGAGTAGCCACGGTGCAGACGAAGGCCCTCGCCCACCTGCTTGCCGATCTTATAGACCGGGTTCAAGGAGGTCATAGGATCCTGGAAGATCATCGCGATATCGTTGCCGCGAATGTGCTGCATCTCTTCCTCGGTCATCTCGAGGATGGAGCGGCCGCGATAGCGAACGTCACCGCCCTCGATCTTTCCCGGAGGCATCGAGATAAGGCCCATGATGGTCATGGCGGTCACGGACTTACCGGAGCCGGATTCACCGACGACTCCCAGGGTCTCGCCGCGATCGAGCGTGTAGGAGACACCGTCGACAGCGCGAACGACGCCATCCTCGGTGTGGAAATACATCTTAAGGTCATCGACCTCGAGCAGATGCTGGCCCTCGGGAACCGGCTGGTCCTTCAGGTCCACATAGTTCTTGTTCTTCTTCATCCTTATGCGTCCTTCATCTTGACGTCGAGGGCGTCGCGCAGACCGTCACCCAGCAGGGTGAAGGCGAGCACCGTCGAGAGAATTGCCAGACCGGGCATGATCATCATCCAGGGAGCGGTCAGAAGATACTGCTGACCGTCCTGAATCATGGAGCCCCACGAAGGCGTAGGCGGAATAACGCCCATGCCGAGGAAGGACAGAGCGGACTCGGTCAGAATGGCGCCACCAATGTTCATGGTTGCGTAGACCACGATAGAGGCGACGGAGTTCGGGAAGATGTGACGCACGACGATACGGGCATCGGATGCACCCATCGCGCGTGCAGCGTCAACATAGTCGTTTTCCTTGACCGTCAAGATTGCAGAGCGGAAGACGCGTGCAATCGAAGGCCAGCCGAGAATACCGATGGCGATAAAGACGTTCTGAAGGCCACGGCCGATAACGGCGATCATGGCGACAACGAACAGCACGTACGGGAACGCCAGGAAGATGTCCGCACAGCGCATGATGATCGTATCCCAGATGCCGCCGTAGAAACCCGCCAGAGCACCCATGACCAGACCGATCAGCGTGGAGATCGCGGTTGCCATAATGCCGACGGACAGCGAAACGCGCGCACCGTAGATAACGCGGACGAGAATGTCACGACCAAGGGCGTCGGTGCCAAACGGGTGCTCTGCACACGGAGCCAGCAGCGACGTCTCGGCCATGGTGGTCGAGTCGGAAGCCGTCGGCGAACCGAGCCAGGGCTTAGCCCATAGATCTGCGGTCAGTGCAACCACAACGACGATGATGATCCAGCAGACACCGATAACGGCGAGCTTGTTCTTACGAAGACGCTTAAAAGCGTCGCCCCACAGCGTGCGGGACTTGGCGGGAGCAGATGCGGCCTTGGTGGCGGTAGCCTGCTCCTGAGACTGAGAATCAGTTTCCTGCATGAGACGTACCTCCCTTAGGCCTTATCCGACGGACCGCCAAGGCGGATGCGCGGGTCGAGGAATGCATAGCTAATGTCGACGAGCAGGTTAATCACCATGACGACGACAACGATGAGCGTAACGCCGCCCATAACGATGGGCCAGTCACGCATGCTAATGGCGCGATAGACCTCATAGCCGATACCGGGCCAGTTAAAGACCGTCTCGGTCAGGATGGCGCCCGAAAGCATGCCACCAAAGTCGACACCAATATAGGTAACGACGGGGATGAGTGCATTCTTAAGCGCATGCTTGACGATGATCGCGCGATTGGAGAGACCCTTCGCCTTTGCCGTACGGATGTAATCCTGGTTCATGACGTCAAGCAGCTGCGAGCGCATAATGCGGGCGGCATAAGCGGTCGAAACCGAAGCCAGCGTAATGGTCGGAAGCACATAGTGCATCCAATCCTGATACTGAGAGCTGGAACCGCCGGCACCCGAAATCGGCATGGAGAATGCACCGCCCGTGGCGTCCTTGAGAATGACGCCAAAGAACAGCTGCAGCAACATACCGAGCCAGAAAGCCGGGACGGCAACGAGAATCGACGTGGTGAGCGTTACCAAAATATCCCAGAAGGAATAACGCTTAACCGCCGAAATGATACCCGCACCGATACCCATGATTGCCTCGAGCACGATGGCGCACGCGGCAAGTTTGACCGTATACGGATACTTCTGGGCAAAGATTTCCGTAACCGGCAGCTTGCGCTGATACGAATTGCCCAGATCGCCATGAAGCAGGCCGTTCATGTAATACAAGTAACGGTCCACGAGCGACGTTTGAACGGGGTCGCCGTTCTCGTCAAGGATCGCGTTGCCGTCCTCGTCCGACTGGACCAGGTGATAGCGGACGCGAAGCTGAAGCTCCACCTCGGGGGACAGAGCCTTGTCTCCACCGATCAGCTTGATCGGATCTCCCGGCACGATATTCTGGAGGGCGAACAGAATCAGCGTAACGCCCAAAAACACCGGGATGAACTGAAGCACACGTTTAACGATGTACTTACCCATACCACTCCCCTATCTAGGGATTAACCTAAATGGGATGCCGATCGCCAGACCGGCATCCCAAAATTACCATCAGCCAGTTTACCCCAGGTTAGGGAGAACTGTATGTTTCCCATGAGGTCTACGTAAATACTTGACCCTCACGGAAGCTGCAAACTCTTAGGCGAGCTCAGCGGTACCCAGCTCGGCATGCTTCTGCGGATCGACATAGAGGTGCTTGATGCGATCGGAGCCGACGATGGTGTGCGTGTAGAACATCACCGGGATGACCGGGCAGTCGGCAGCGACCATTGCATCGGCCTCCTGCATCTTAGCGACGCGCTCCTCGTCGTCAACAATAGTACGAGCCTCGTCGACCTTGGCGTCGAACTCGGGGTTGCTGTAACCAGAGCGGTTGTCGCCACCGAGGGAGTCGGAGTGGAACAGCGGATACAGGAAGTTGTCCATGATCGGGTAGTCGGCAATCCAACCCAGACGACCGAACTGATAGTTAAAGTTCTGATACTGCTCGAGCAGGGCAGACCACTCGGGGGTATCGGAGACAGCGGTAACGCCAACCTTGGCGAGGTCACCGATGATGGACTCCATGATCTCCTTGTGACCGCCGTCCTGGTTGTAGGAAAGGGTCACGCTAATGCCACGATCCCCGTTAGCGCCAGCGGGAGCAACCTTGTCGAGGTACTCGTTAGCCTTGTCGACATCGTAGGCGCAGAACTCCCATGCGCCCTCCTTGTAGCCATCGATGCCCGGAGGAACAATGCCGTCGGCAGGGGTACGGGTACCCTTGAAGATGGTCTTGCAGATGGCCTCACGGTTGATGGCCAGGGAGATGCCCCTACGCAGGTCGGCGTTGTTGAACGGCTCGGCCGTGGTGTTGCAGGTCAGATAGTACGTGGAAGGCTCGGCGCCGAGCAGCATGCGCTCGCCGTCACCCATGGTGTAGCCGTCCTTGGACACGCCGCAATCCTTCTTGGCGGCATCGATCTGAGCAACGGGAACGTCGCAGACATCGAGGTTACCGGCCTGGAACTCCTTGTAAGCAGTCTCCATGTCCTTGATGACCTGGAAGTGGATGCCATCGATCTTGGCCTTGTCGCCATAGTAATCGTCGAACTTCTTGAGGTTGATCTCCTGACCATCCTCCCACTTGCCGTCCATCATGAACGGGCCGTTACCGACCGGTGCAAGATAGAAGCTCTTGACATCGGACTCGGCGCACTCGGGAACCGGGGCCAGAGCCGGGTGAGAGGCGACGAAGGGGAAGTCGGCGTAAGCGGAAGACAGCTTGACGACGAGGGTCTCATCGTCGGGGCAAGTAACACCGCTGAGCTCGGTAGCGTTACCGGCAAGCAGGTCGTCATAGCCCTCGACCATAGAAAGGTGATAGGAGACCTCGGAAGGGCCGTACTCGGTAGCGATGGCCGACTTGGTGTTGACCAGACGCTCCCAACCGAGCTTGAAGGACTTGGAGGTAACGTCGTCACCGTTGTGGAACTTGGCCTTCTTGATCTTGAAGGTGAACTCGGTGGCGTCGTCGTTGGCCTCAAAGGACTCGCAAGCCAGCGGAACGATCTCGCCCTTCTCGGCGTCATAAGAGGTCAGAGCATCAAAGAGCTGGTACTCGACCTGAGTGCCCTGGTCCTCCTGGACGTTATAGGGGTCGATGCAGACCGGGTTGTTGATGTAGAAGTTCAGCGTCGAACCGGACTCAGAACCGGAAGCGTCGCCGCCCTTCTTGCCGCATGCGGCAAGAAAAGCCATGGAGCTCGCAGCAAGGGTACCGCCGACAAAGGCGCGACGACCCATAACGGGCTGGTGGAACATAGAATCAGCCATGCCATCCTCCTTATGAGATAGGACAAAGTAAGTTCGGTCGGGCAACGTCAAGACAGCCCAATCGAACCATTCAAACGCGGTCCGCCGTTTTGGCTGGTTATACAAAGCGGACCAACGTATTGCAATACAGTAGCGCATTTTATGCACGATTTGGGGCTAATTCCGGTTAACGGTCGAGATTTTCTTTAGTTGGGCGAAGTATATGAGGATATTTTGACTCTGTTACAAATATGTAAACAAAAAGGGTCCCGCACTTGCGGGACCCTTTTCAAGTATTTATGCGGCTCGTGCTTAGTAGCCCACGATGCCCTGCGGGAAGAAGAACATGCACAGCACGACGCACACGGCAAACACGACAGCCATGATGACGGTCAGGCGGTCAAGGTTCTGCTCCATAACGCCCGTGGCAGAGCTGGAGTTATACAGCGAGCTGGCAATCATATCCGAAACGCCGGTACCCTTACCGGAATGCATCAGGACGAGAATCGTCAGCGCCACGGCAGAAACAGCCCAAACGACAAACAGAAGAATCTGGAACGGACCCATAGATAAGCTCCTTAATAGAACAATTCAAACTCCAGTACTGTACCACAATCCCCCGTTCTCCCCTACCTGCCACTCGGGGACGGGGCGGAAATGGCAGAAATACCAAAAAGGGGATTGTCCGATTGTGGACAACCCCCTTGCTAGAAAACGGTATTTGTTTTCTCTTAGGCCTCGGTGGCGAGCACGCGGCCCGTCATCTCGGCGGAAGGCTCCAGACCAGCCATGGTGAGCATAGTCGGGGCGATATCGGAAAGACGACCGTCCTCGATACCGGTGAGCTGTGCCTTCTCATCAACGATGATGAACGGCACGCGGTTGGTGGTGTGCGCCGTAAACGGATGCTTGGAACCGTCGGAAGCAACGTCAAACATGTGATCGGCGTTGCCGTGATCGGCGGTAATCAGTGCAAAGCCGCCCTTGGCGAGAATCGCCGGGACAACCTTGGACAGGGCATCGTCAACAGCCTCAACGGCCTTAACGGCAGCGTCGAAGACACCGGTGTGACCAACCATGTCGCAGTTCGCGAAGTTCACGATGTAGAAATCAGCGCGATCCTCGTTGATGGCGGCGACAAGCTTCTCGGTAACCTCGGGAGCGCTCATCTCGGGCTGCAAATCGTAGGTAGCGACCTTGGGGGAAGCGACGAGCACACGCTCCTCGCCCTCCTTGGGCTCCTCGATGCCACCGTTGAGGAAGAACGTCACGTGGGCGTACTTCTCGGTCTCGGCAGTGTGCAGCTGCTTCAGGCCATTGGCGGCGATGACGTCGGCCAGGACGTTCTCGGGGAACGTCTTGGGGAAGGCGACCTCGACGTCAAACGTCGGATCGTACTCGGTCATCGTCACAAAGTGCGAGAGCTTGATCTGCTCGCGCTCAAAGCCGTCGAACTCCTTGTCCGTGAACACGCGGGTCATCTGACGTGCGCGGTCGGGACGGAAGTTGAAGAAAATAGCCGCGTCGCCCTCGTGGATGCCCTCGTTGTGGGCAGCGAAGGGCTCGACGAACTCGTCGCCGCGCGGGTCCTTCTCGTAGTAGGCCTTGATACCGGCAACGGGGTCGGTATCAGCATCGGACGCGTTGACCATGACGTCGTAGGCGCGCTGGATGCGCTCCCAACGGTTGTCGCGGTCCATCGCCCAATAACGACCCGAGACGGTGGCAACGCGAGCGTCGCAACCGGTCTCCTCGGAAATCTTGGCCAGGAAGGCGCAGAACTCACTCATGTAACCGGCACCGGACTGCGGGTCAACGTCGCGGCCATCCATGAAGGCGTGGACGCGAACGGTCTTGACACCATGCTCGGCAGCCATCTTGACCAGAGCCTCGACGTGGTTCATGTGGGAGTGAACGCCGCCAGGGCTCATAAGGCCCATGAGGTGGAGAGTCTTGCCGTAAGCCTTGACATCGTCCATGGCCTTGACGAAAACCTCGTTCTTGGCGATGGAGCCGTCCTTGATGGCATTGTTGATGCGCGAAAGCTCCTGGAACACGATGCGACCGGCACCGATGTTGAGGTGACCCACCTCGGAGTTGCCCATCTGGCCGTCGGGAAGGCCCACGTCCTCGCCCGAAGCACCGAGCGTGGTGTGAGGATACTTCTCGTACAGGCCATCAAGGAAGGGCGTCTTGGCAGCGGCGACGGCGTTCTCGCCATCAGCCGGAGCCAGGCCGCAGCCGTCCATGATAATCAGGAGTGCAGGAAGATGACGTTGTGCCATATGTCCTACTCGCCTGCCTTGACGACCATAGAGGCGAAGTCGGCAGCCTTGAGCGAAGCGCCGCCCACGAGGGCGCCGTCAACGTCGGGCTTGGCGACGAGCTCGGCGATGTTACCGGGCTTGGCGGAACCACCGTAGAGAACGCGGATGCCGTTGGCGAGCTCCTCGCCGAACATCTCCTTGAGGGTCTCACGGATAGCGCCGCAGACCTCCTGAGCGTCCTCGGCGGTAGCGGTCTTGCCGGTGCCGATGGCCCAGATGGGCTCATAGGCGACGACGACCTGCTTGGGGCAGGTGATCTCAAGACCAGCAAGGCCAGCCTTGACCTGGTTCACGACGTGCTCGACATAGGTGCCGGCCTCGCGGACCTCGAGGGACTCGCCGCAGCAGAAGACGGGAACAAGGCCGGCGGCAACGAGAGCCTTGGCCTTCTTGTTCTGGTCCTCGTCGGTCTCGTGGAAGTAGTCGCGACGCTCGGAGTGACCGATGATGCAGTAGGTGCAGCCAGCGGACTTGAGCATGTCGCAAGAGGACTCACCGGTGAAGGCACCCTTGGCCTCCCAGTACACGTTCTGTGCACCGAGGGCGATGGGGGCAGCCTGAATGCGGTCATGAACCGTGGTGATGTCGATGGTCGGAGGGCAGACGAGTACCTCGACGCCAGCCGGAACCTCGGGCAGAGCCTGAGCCAGCTCGTCGGCGAGCTTAGCAGCCTCGGCGACGTCGTTGTTCATCTTCCAGTTACCAGCGATAAGAAGGGTGCGATTAGGCATCGAGAAGCGCCTCCACTCCGGGCAGGGCCTTACCCTCGACGAGCTCCATGGAAGCGCCACCGCCGGTGGAAATCCAGCTCATCTTGTCGGCCAGGTTAAACTTGTTGACGGCCGCGACGGAATCGCCACCACCGATGATCGAGGTGCAGTCGGCCTCGGCGACAGCCTCGGCGATAGCCTGGGTGCCGTGAGCGAAGTTATCGAACTCGAAGACGCCCATGGGGCCATTCCAGAACACGGTCTTGGCGCCCTTGACGGCCTCGGCGTAGAGTTCCTCGGTCTTGGGGCCGATGTCCATACCCTCACGATCGTCGGGGATAGCGTCGGAAGCGACAACCTCGGGGACAGCGTCCTCGCCAAAGTGATCGGCAACACGGTTGTCGATGGGGAGCAGGATCTTGACGCCCTTCTCCTCGGCCTTCTTGAGCATCTCGCCAGCGCGCTCGACCCAGTCCTCTTCCTTGAGGGACTGACCAACGGACAGGCCCTGAGCCAGGAAGAAGGTGTAGGCCATGCCGCCACCGATGATCAGGGTATCAGCAGAGTCGATGAGGTGATCGAGAACACCGATCTTGGAGGAAACCTTGGAACCGCCGACGATAGCGACGAAGGGACGCTCGGGCTCGGCGAAGATGCCGGTCAGCGTGTCGACCTCCTTCTCGAGCAGGAAGCCAGCGACTGCGGGCAGGTAAGCGGCGGGGCCCACGACGGAACCCTGGGCGCGATGAGCGGTACCGAAGGCATCGAGAACGAAGACGTCACCATAGGAAGCGAGCTTCTTGGCGATCTCGGGATCGTTCTTCTTCTCACGCTTGTCAAAACGGACGTTCTCGAGAACGAGGACCTTGCCCGGCTCGACGGCAGCGACAGCCTCAGCAGCCTTCTCGCCGTAGGTGTCGGCGACAAAGGCAACGTCGAGACCAGAGAGCTCAGCGAGCTTCTTGGCGACGGGCTCGAGAGACAGCTCGGGCTGGAAGCCGGTGCCCTCGGGACGGCCGAGGTGGCTCATGAGGATGACGCGAGCGTTGTGCTCAACGAGATAGTTGATGGTGGGCAGGGCAGCCTTGATACGGGTGGTGTCGCCAACGACGCCATCCTTGATAGGCACGTTAAAGTCAACGCGGACGAGAACGCGCTTGCCGTCGACATCGATGTCGCGGACGGTCTTCTTGGTAAAGGCCATGTTTGCTTCTACCTTTCGTACGTGTCTGCCTCCCATTACGGCAGACGATTTCTTATAAAAAGGGCGCGACCCTAGGGTGTAAGCCCTATAAGGCCGCGCCCTTCTTTAGACGCTCAACGAGCTATTCGTTAAAAGCTAAATTAAGCAACGAACTTCTCGAAGTACTTGATGGTGCGGACCATCTGAGAGGTGTAGGAGTTCTCGTTGTCGTACCAAGAGGTGACCTGAACGAGGGTCTGGCCGTTGCCGAGGTCAGAGCACATGGTCTGAGTGGCGTCGAAGATGGAGCCATGGGTCTCGCCGATGATGTCGGTGGAGACGATGTCGTCCTCGTTGTAACCGAAGGTCTCGGAGATGGTGGCAGCGTAGGCCTTCATAGCAGCGTTGACCTCGTCGACGGTGACCTTCTTGTCAACGACAGCGTAGAGGTTGGTGATGGAGCCGGTCGGCGTCGGGACGCGCTGGGCGGCACCGATGAGCTTACCGTTGAGCTCGGGGAGAACCAGGCCGATAGCCTTGGCAGCACCGGTGGTGTTGGGGACGATGTTGACGGCGCAGGCGCGGCTACGACGCTTGTTGCCCTTGCGCTGCGGGCCGTCGAGCGGCATCTGGTCGCCAGTCCAGGCGTGAATGGTGGTCATGATGCCGGACACGATGGGAGCGAAGTCGTTCAGACCCTTGGCCATCGGGGCGAGGCAGTTGGTGGTGCAGGAAGCAGCGGAGATGATGTTGTCCTCAGCGGTCAGCGTCTCATGGTTGACGTTGTACACGATGGTGGGCAGATCGCTGCCGGCCGGAGCGGAGATGACGACCTTCTTGGCGCCAGCGTTGATGTGGGCCTGAGCCTTAGCCTTGCTGGTGTAGAAGCCGGTGCACTCGAGAACGACGTCGACGTCGAGGTCGCCCCAAGGCAGGTTGTTGGCGTCGGCCTCCTTGTAGATCTTGATCTCCTTGCCGTCAACGGTGATGGAATCCTCGCCAGCAACGACCTCGTGATCGCGAGCGTAGTTGCCCTGCGTGGAGTCGTACTTCAGCAGGTAAGCGAGCATATCGGGAGAGGTGAGGTCGTTGATAGCGACGATCTCGGAGCCCTCATGACCGAACATCTGACGGAAGGCCAGACGACCGATGCGACCGAAGCCGTTAATAGCAACCTTTACTGCCATTGTGTCTCCTTTCGTAAGGCCCCCGCAAGCTACAGCGCCCGCCGTTGAGGCCCACAAACTAACCACTCGCCTAATATACCTTTTTTTTGACTTGAATTTCACGAGAATGCTCGAAATTGAAAATCAAATTTATGTTAAAACGTTTTAAATACTAAAACAGCAGCTAAATCCGTATATAAGTCGATACTTTAATCTACCTGTTTGCTTCAATGAGCTTTTCAAGCCGTAAAACACGATGGTAGAGGGCCGACTTCGACAAAGGAGGGTCAGCCATCTCCCCCAAATCACGCAGTGACAGATCGGGGTAGCGCTCGCGCAGGTCGCAAAAGACCGCCAAGGCATCCGGAAGCGCATCGCGAAGGCCACGCTGCTCGAGCTCATCGATCAACGCAAGCTGATGCTGGGCGGCACCGGCGCTTCTGGTCTGGTTGGCGAGCTCGGCGTTCACGCGACGGTTTACGTCGTTCTTAACCAATTTGACCGCGCGCGCTTCCTCGATCTCGGCAACGCTGCGCTTGGCACCAATCAGCTTTAAAAGATGCTCAATCTCCTCGGCACTCTTAATGTAGACAGCAAAGGACCCGCGCCGCGCGTTAACGCGCGCATGGACCCCAATCTGCTCCAATAGATCGCAAAGGCCCCGTGCATACTGCTCGCCCTGCACCGCGATCTCCAAATGAAAGTCGCCGCGGGGATCGGCCACGAAACCGCCGGCGATGAGCGCGCCGCGGATATAGGCAAGTCTACAGCAAGGACGGGCAACGATATGTCGGGGTACGCCGGCGACAAGTCCTCCCCTACGGTCGAGGATACCCAGCAGAACCAAGGCCTTATCCAGGTCTGGCTGATCAGGCAAGGTGATGAGGTAGTTTCGAACCTTATGCAATACAGATTTACGGACGGTGAACTCCGTTTTGAGCTTAAGGATACGATGCGTCAGCGTGATCATCGTGCGCGCGACGGCTCCCGTCTCAGTCGCAACCGTCAAACGATACCGCCCAGAGCCGGTAAGCGAGAGCGTACCGCTCACGCGCGTGAGGGCGGCAAGCGTCGACAAGTCGCAGTATTCACATTCGGGTTCGCAGCGCGCGAGCTCGTCACGCACCTCGGCGGTAAACGACATGCAGGCCTATGCCTTCGCGTTGGCGCGCGACAGGTCGCGGTGGGAGATGCTCACATGATACTGAGCGCCTTCCAGGTAACGGGCCGTGGCCTCGGCAATGGCAACGCTGCGGTGCTGGCCGCCCGTGCAGCCGATGGCGATAGAAAGCTGCGGCTTACCCTCCGCGATATAGCCCGGCATCACCGTATCGAGCAGCTGTGTCCAAGCCTTCCAAAACTCCTGCGTCTTGGGATGGTCCAGAACAAAATCGGAGACCTTTTTATCGAGACCGGTCATCGTGCGCATCTCGGGATCGTAGAACGGATTAGGCAGGAAGCGGACGTCGATCATAATGTCCGCTTCGACGGGCATGCCGTGCTTAAAGCCAAACGAGAACACGTGGACGTCCATGAGCTGCTGGTCGGACAGCTCGGAAAATGCCATACGTAGCTTGTTGCGCAGCGCAGAGGTGCGCAGACGGCTCGTGTCGATAATCATATCGGCTCGGTCGCGCACGCCCTGAAGCTGAAGGCGCTCGCGCTGAATGGCATCGGCCGTAGTCTCCCCCGGCTTGGCAATGGGATGACGGCGGCGATTTTCGCTGTAGCGACGAATCAACACCTCGTCAGAAGCCTCCAGGAACACGATGTCGCAGCTCATCTCGCGCTCTTCGAGCGCGGCGACCGCATCGAGCAACTCGTCAAACAGCCCCTGGCTACGCAAATCGCAGGTGACGGCGAGATGCCTGCCCACGCCCGTATTGATGCCGACGAGCTCGGCAAGCTGGGCGATGAGACGCGGAGGCAGGTTATCGATGCAAAAATAGCCCATGTCCTCGAACACGTGCATGGCCTGTGTGCGGCCCGATCCGGACATTCCGGTGATGATGACGATATCGGGGATGCGCTCCGAGCGCTCCGCCGCATCCATGGCATCTCCCTTTTGCATGTGCTGCCTCCCGAAAACAAGCGCGGGACCCAGCAACCCGGATCCCGCGCGGTCAATTGCCTAAATTGAGTATACCGCCCCGAGCGGATACGAGGCCTGTCTTACGCCTCAAGCGCAGCCTTGAACCAACTCGTAATACTCGTGGGGTGCGTGATGGCGGTGCCGACGACAACGGCCCAGGCGCCAGCATCGATCGCAGCGCGAGCCTCCTCGGGCGTATGCACGCGACCCTCGCAAATGATGGGAAGGCCGGGGAATTCCTCAGTCGCCTGGCGCAGGAGCGGCAGATCGGGACCGTCGGCCATGGTGCAATCGATAGCGGCAACACCATGAGACAGCGTGGTGGACACCAGGTCGAAGCCCATGTCAACAGCACGACGAATATCCTCGATGGTGGCACAGTCGGCCATCAGGAGCACGCCCTCCTCGTGCAGCGGACGGAAAGTATCCTCGACCGACTTGCCGTCGGGACGCGGACGATCGGTGGCGTCGATCGCCACGATATCGGCACCCGCAGCAACGCAGGCGCGAGCGTGACGCAGCGTCGGCGTGATGTAAACGCCCTCGTGCCCATCCTTCCACAGGCCGATAACAGGAACCTCACAGCGACCCTTAATGGCGGCAATGTCGGCAAGGCCCTGGCAGCGAATGGCGGCGGCGCCGCCGAGCTCGCAAGCACGAGACATTTGAGCCATGGTCTCGGGCGTACGAAGCGGCTCGCCCATATACGCCTGAACGCTCACGACAAGCTTACCCTTCAGGGACTGGATCAAAGGATCAACGGTCATGTTCGACTCAACCTTTCTCAAAACAGCCTTCTGAGACGCCGCACCTTGACGTTCAAACCGTCGCTCGCGTACCGAAGTACGCTTCGCTCCTCTTTCACGTCAATCTGCGGCACCTCAGAAGGCACACTTGGTAGTTATGTTTACTTCAACGAAGCAAGAAGGTGTTCGGCGGCACCGATGAGCGGAGCATCGCCCTCCAGAGAACCGATGAGGATCGGCGTGTCCTGAAGCGGATCGAGCGCCTGGCTGGCATAGCCCTCGTGCACCGAATCCTTCCACGTCTGCGAACGCCAATCGGGACCTTGGTGAATCACGCCGCCCGAAAGCACGATGACCTCAGGGTCCAGGATGTTAGCGAGCGAGCCCAAGCTGGCCCCCAGCGCAAAGCCGGCGTCATGGATGACCTCGGTTGCCTTTGCGTCGCCCGCACGGCACAGGTCGTTCACATCGCGACCGACCGAAGGACGGCTGGGGTCGACGCGACCAAAGCGCTCATCGTACATACGACCAATGGAAGTGCCCGAAGCAACCGACTCCAGATGGCCGGAACGCCCGCAGGCGCAGGGAATGCCGGCGGCAGCCGAGCACTCGATGTGGCCCATATGACCGGCAGCACCATGGAAGCCCTGCATCACGCGGCCGTTCTCGACATATGCGCCGCCGATGCCCGTACCGATGCCAAGACACAAGACGGAGAACTTGCCCTTGCCGACGCCCCAGTGGGCCTCACCCAGAGCATGAGCCTGCACGTCGCCTACGACGGCAACGGGAAGACCGAGGTCCTCGCGCAGGCGCGGCCCCAACTGAACGCCGGACCAGCCGGGCATGATCTCGTTGGCATACGCGATGGCGCCCGTCTTGGGATCGACGACGCCGGCGGCACCGATGCCGACGCCAAGGACCTCGACATCGGGATTCGCCTCGAGAGCAGCCTTGATGGACGCCTCGATACGCTGGAAGACGGCCTCGCCGCCCTCTTGGGCCTCAGTGGGAACCTCGGCCTCAAAAACGGGATGAGGCACGCTGCCGTCAGCCGGGTACTCCATGATGGCAGTCGCGATCTTAGTTCCGCCGATATCGACAGAGCAGACGTACTTGTTCTCCATGTCGCTCTCCTTAGGAGATAAAAAACAACTACAGGAAATGAAGGCTGCGTTATCGCCGCAGCTTGGTAAAGGTTTCCCGGGTGCCCGAGGTTGGGGTGAAAGCGGTCGGGCGTTGACCTAATGGGTCACGCTCGACCGCTTGAGCCCCAAGATCGGGTGCCCGGGGAAGCTTTACAGGAGACCGTTGTCCTGGAGGACCTTCTTAATCGCCTCGACGTTCTCCCCGGTCATGGCCTTCACCGGGCGCGGCATGGTCGGGCTGTCGAAGATACCCATGAGGTTCATAGCGGTCTTGAAGGCGCCGACGCCACCGGCATAGCCCTGGACGCCCGAGGTGACATCCCAGATGTGCGAAATCTCATTGAGGCGATCCTGCTCGGCCTTGACGGTAGCCCAGTCGCCGGCCTGAGCGGCCTTCCACTGACGAACGTAGCCCTCGGGCTCAACGTTGGCGAGACCCGGGACAGAGCCGTCGGCGCCACCGAGGTAAGCGCCGTCGACAACAACCTCGTGGCCGGTGAGGATGCTCATCGGATGGCCGTTCTTCTCGTTCTCCTGAACGAGGTAGCGGAACGAGATGTCATCACCCGAGGAATCCTTGACGCCAGCAAGGACGCCCTCGGCGCCGAGCTTGGCAAGGAGCTTCCAGGGAAGCTTGGTGTGAACGCAGACGGGAATGTCATAGGCAAAGATGGGCAGGTCAAGCTCCTCGTGCAGGATGCGGAAGTGCTCCTCGACCTCGGTCATGCCCTGCAGGGCATAGAACGGGCAGGTGGCGACGAGGGCATCGGCGCCCAGCTCCTGAGCGACCTTGCCGTGCTCAATCATGCGCTCGGTCTCGGTATCGATGATGCCGACCAGAACAGGCACGCGGTGGTCGACGATGCGGACGGCCTCGGCGATGATCTGGCGACGACGCTCGTCGGTGGAGAAAACGACCTCACCCGAAGAGCCCAAGAAGAACAGGCCATCGACGCCGGCATCGATCATGCGGTTGATGCTGCGCTCAAAGGAGGCAACATCGAGCTGGTGATCTTCGGTATCCGGAACAACGACGGGAGGGATAACGCCGGTGAATTTCTGAGTTGCCACAAGAATCTCCTTAGTTGTCTGGCGGGCGGCCCTATGCCACCCACTCTTGTTGGCAGTGTCCAGGCCGTCTAGGCCAAAGAACACGAGTAGAACGTTTGGTTAAAAAAGTCGATGACTTCGTTTTCGAACGCATTGATGCGCTCATGAGCGTATTTGGCATAGATGACATGCCTCCGGTCACACTCAAGACCGTTGAATATGGCAAACTGGCCCTTGGGATCGCTCACGACATCCATGAGCGATGTGCCCATGAGCACCGATCCACGCACCCGAGACGACAACGCCTCGAGGCCACCGGGAATTGGATTGGCAACCGCCGTGCAGGCGAGGCCCCGCTCGTCCAGAGCAGAAACCGCCAGCGCGACTCCGCCGCCAAGGCCCTCGCCCCATGCAAAGATGCGGTCGGGGTCCACGCCATCAAGATTGCGCGCCACCTTCGCCATCGCGCAACCCCAACGGACGCGCTTGACAAAAGCAGGAGAGGCAATCCCCTGCTGCAGCTCGCTGGATCCAATCGCCTCAT
Source organism: Collinsella sp. (assembly GCA_048342015.1). Taxonomy (GTDB): domain Bacteria; phylum Actinomycetota; class Coriobacteriia; order Coriobacteriales; family Coriobacteriaceae; genus Collinsella. The sequence continues at coordinate 23,573 of DBGDFS010000004.1, forward strand.
CGTCCAGCGCAAGCACGGCATATCCCATGGCCGCAAACCTCGTCATGTGATGCCATCCCCGCACGGGTCGGTCGATGTCGTGAAACATCAGACATAGCGGCACAAGCTCGGATGCTCGGGCGCGACCGGCAGGCTCGATCAAACGCGCGTGGACCACATCGCCACTAAGCTCAAAGGAAACCTCGGAGTAGCGGGCATACGGATTGGCGAAATCGATCGCCGTAATACTCGGCCCGCAAACCTCAAGGTCCGAAGCGGCTATCTCTAATTCGGAAACATCCGCAGAAGCATCACCGCGCCAATCCCGGAAATCAGCGAGCCTTGACGAGACCGTTCCGGGAATCCCCACAAGGTCGGAGACAATCAGCTCATTGACATTGCTCTCGCACTTAGACATGAGCCTCCCCTCCCTTGCAGAAAAACGGAATGATCAGATCGTCAAAATCCTGAATCTCCTCGTGGCCAAAGCCTTCAAAGAACTCATGACGCTTTTCACAGGTCAGGTTGTTATAGACCGCAAACTGCGTCGCTGGCGGACAGACGGTATCGGCTGTGCCGGTGCCAAACAGCACGGGGCATTTGACCATAGGGGCAAAGTTCTTGGAATCGAAGTACGCCAGCTTGGCATAGGCTTCGTCGATACGAGTCGAGTCCTCGTCAAACCAGCGAGACCAATAGCGCAGGCCCTCGTAGGCAATGTCGTCGGCATCCAAATCCCAGACCAGGCGGAAATCCGACAGGAAGGGATAGAGGATGGCGGCGCGATTGATAAGCTCGCTGTTAAGTGCACAGGTCGCAATGCCCAAACCGCCGCCCTGCGACGCGCCGTTCACAAACACACGGGCAAGATCGATGCCCTCGAGCTCGCGAACGATGCGGCACAGGATGCGAATATCTTGGTGCAAGCGGACATAGTAGAGGTTGGCCGGATCGCCGTCGATACCGGCGACGATATGGCCCGCGACCGTTGTGCCCTCAAATCCACCAATGTCCTCGGAGGGACCTCCTTGGCCGGGGCAGTCGAGGGCGATGAGTGCCATGCCCATGCCCGCAAACGACGCCTGCTCAAACCAGCTGCGGCTTGCACCCGGATACCCATGGAACTGAAGTACCAATGGCACGGGCTCGTCCGAGACGGGTTTAAGGTACTTGGCATGCAGGCGAGCGCCACACATGCCGGTATACCAGAGGTCGAAAAGCTGGCAGGTCACGGCATCGGTGACCGATGCCGTCTCGATCGCATAGTCAAGTCCGACGGCGTCGGCCTCGGCCATGCGGTCCTTCCAAAAGAGATCGAAATCTGATGGACGGGGCATGGCGCCCCGATACCCACCAAATTGCTGTTGTAGCTCCTGAGCACTTGGCATGGCTCGTGAACCCAACCTTTCGAAATCGCAACGGAGGTGCGCCCGGCAAGGGAACCGGGCGCACGGGAGGGAAAGCGAGGCTACTCGCCGAGCTTGGGATGCAGCAGCGACGGCGCAGCACCGAGCAGCATCTTGGTGTAGGGGTCCTGAGGGTGCTGGAAGACCTGCTTGGCCTCGCCCTGCTCGACGATCTTGCCGCCATTCATAACGATGATGTCGTCAGAGATATAGCGGACCGTCTGGATGTCATGGCTGATGAACACCATGGCCAGGCCGAGCTCCTTCTTAAGGTCGGTCAGCAGGTTCAGAATTTGCGCGCGAACCGAAACGTCCAGAGCCGAGGTGGGCTCGTCGGCGATGATGGCATCGGGGTTCAGCGACAGGGCACGGGCAATTGCGACGCGCTGGCGCTGGCCGCCCGAAAGCTGGCCGGGAAGAACCTCGGCGGCGGAGCTGGGCAGACCGGTGAGCTCCAAGAGCTCCTTGACGCGCTTCTCCTGCTCGGCCTCGGTACCCAGGTTGTGGACGCGCATGGGGTCGAGCAGTTGCTCGCGAACGACCATACGGGGGTTGAGTGCCGTGGCCGGGTTCTGGAACACGACCGAGATGACGCGACCCATGTGGCGACGGTCCTCGGCGGTACGTTTGGTAACGTCCTTGCCCTTAAAGTAGACCTTGCCGCTCGTGGGGGCCTGCAGGCCGCACATGACGTTGGCGGTGGTGGACTTACCGCAACCGGACTCGCCGACGATGCCGATCGTCTGACCGGGCATGAGCCTAATCGTTACACCCTGGACGGCGTGAACCAGGTTAGGGTGCAGAATCGAGCCGGTACGGGTCCTAAAGGTGACGTGGACGTCATCAAGGAAGATGATCGGCTCGACGCCGTTGACTGCGGTCTCGCTCATCTACATCACCTCCGCGTGAGGGGTCAAACCATTTGCCTTGAGCACCTCGTCGGGGAGCTCGGAATAGAAGTGCTCGGTGCCGGGCACGCGCTTGAAGACCGGACGGGTGTCCAGGCCAATACGCGGATGGCTCGAGCGGGGCGCGAAGCGATCGCCCTTGGGGAAATCGCGCGGGCTCGGAACGGCGCCGGGCACCTGGTGCAGGCGGCCCGAACCGCTCTCGATGGACAGAACGGAACCCAGAAGACCGCGGGTGTACTCGTGGATCGGGTTGGTGAGCAGCTCCTTGGTGGGCGCCTGCTCGATAACCTGACCGGCGTACATCACCGTGATGTTATGGGCGACCTCGGCGACCAGCGCCAGGTCATGCGAGACGAAGATCATGGCAAAGCCGAGCTTGGCCTGAAGGTCGTTGAGCAGCTTGATGACCTGCTTCTGGACGGTAACGTCCAGAGCGGTCGTGGGCTCGTCGCAGATGACCAGCTTGGGGTCGCGGGTAAGGGCCATAGCGATCAGGACACGCTGACGCTGGCCACCGGAAAGCTCATGCGGGTAGCTCTCGAGCGTACGCTTGGGGTCGAGGCCCACGAGCTCCAGGAGTTCCTCGGCGCTGCGGGTGCCGCCGCGCTTGGTGAGCTGCTTCATCTGGGCAGAGATGAGCATGGAGGGGTTGAGCGAGGACAGGGCGTCCTGATAGACCATAGCGATATCGGTACCGCGCAGGCCGAACCACTCCTTCTTGCTCATCTTGAGCAGGTCGCGGCCCTCCCAGAGGACCTCGCCGGAAAGGTGCTCGTCATCGTCGGTCAGGCCCATGATGGCCAGCGTGGTGATGGACTTACCGCAACCGGACTCGCCCACCAGGCCCATGGTCTGACCAGGACGGACGTCAAAGTTGACATGGTCGACGACGTTGATATCGCCGTGATGCTCAAACTGGATGCAGAAATCGCGGACCGAAAGGATCGGTTCGACAGACTCGTCGGGCACATGGCGATCGTCACGCTTGAGCTCGACATCGCGCAGGGCGCCAAGGCGAGCGGAGAGGGACTGGGCCTGCTCCTTGTAGGCGCGAACGGGGTCAGAGACCAGCAGGTCGGCCTCGCGACGCTTGGAGGAATCGGTCGGATCCAGGGCGGCGGAGGGAGCAGCGGCCATGGCGTCGGTAATGCCCTCGGAGAGGATGTTGAGTGCCAGGCAGGTGATCATGATGGCCAGGCCCGGGAACAGCGCCTGCCACCAACGGCCGGCGAGCACGCCGCCGCGGGCGTCGGCGAGGATGTTGCCCCAGGTAGCGGTGGGCTCCTGGATACCAGCGCCGATGAAGGTCAGCGAGGCCTCGAAGATGATGGCGTCGGCGACCAGGGTAACGGTGAAGACCATGATCGGGGCGATGCAGTTACGCAGAACATGCTTGATCAAAATCCACGGAGCCTTGGCGCCGGAAACGATGACCGCGCGGACATAGTCCTCGCCGTACTCGGACACGATGTTGGCGCGCACGATACGGGCAATCTGCGGAGTGTACATAAAGCCGATGGCGAAGATGATCGACGGCACGGAGTTGCCCAGGATGGAGACGAAGACGGCCGCGAGGGCGATGCCCGGGATGGACATGATGATGTCCAGGATACGCATGATCGTCTCGGAAACGGCCTTGCGCGAAACCGCCGCAAGGGCGCCCACGACCGAGCCGCAGACCAGAGCCATGGCAGTGGCGCCAAAGCCGATAATCAGCGAGTAACGACCACCGTAGAGCATGCGCGACAGAATGTCGCGACCCTTATCGTCGGTACCGAAGATAAATCCGTTGCCGGGAGCCTGGCGAGCCGTAAAAATCTCGACCGGGCTATAGGGGGCAAGAAGGGGCGCCAGAATCGCAGTCAGGGCGACCAGCACCAACACGACGGCGGCAATCTTAGAAGACAGCGTCATCTTCTTCCAGCCACCGAGCTTGAGCCCCTTGGAGGCAGCCTTCTCGAGCTGCTCGGTTTGCTTCTCTCGAATCTTTACCATAATCTACACCGTCCTGATGCGCGGGTTGATGAGCAGGTAGAGCATGTCAACCACGATGTTGATGATGATGAAGGCAAGAGCAACGACGATAACGACGCCCTGAACCAGGTTCGCCTCGTTGCCCTGAACGCCCTGCAGAATCGCGGTGCCCATGCCGGGGAGGTTGAAGATAACCTCGATGACGACGGCGCCGCCCATGAGGTAACCGATCTTAAGACCGAGGGTGGTGACCGGGGTGATCAGCGCATTGCGAAGAACGTTGATGCCGACGACGACCTTCTCGGGAACGCCGGCGCCGCGAGCCATACGGACATAATCCTTATCGAGCTCCTCGACCATGGCGGTACGCACGATACGAGTCATCTGGCCTGTCAGCGGAAATGCCAAGGCGATAGCGGGCATGATCATACGTCCCAGATAGCCAGCCGGATTCGTGGTGAAGTGAGGCAGAGCACCCGATGCCGGAAGCACCTTAAGGTAGGAAGAGAACAGCAGGATCAACAGAACGGCAAGCCAGAACGACGGGGTTGCCAAGCCGGCGATGGAAAAGACGCGGATCACTTGGTCCGGCCATTTGTCGCGATACAGTGCCGCGATGACGCCGAGTAAAAACGAAACGACCGCACCGATGGCAAGGCCGATGAAGGTCAGCTGCATCGTGACGGGCAGGGCCGTGGAGATGCGCTTGGCAACGGAGTTGCGAGCAGCACCATAGGTGCCCATGTCGCCATGGATCAAATCGCCCATATAGCGCACGTAGCGCACAGGCCAGGGGTCGTCCAGACCATACTTCTCATGGTACTCGGCAACCGCCTCGGGCGAGGCACCGTCACCCAACGCCGTGTAGGCGGGGTCGGTCTTGGAGAACGACATAAGGAAGAACACCAGGACGGTGACGCCCAATGCCATGATCGGCAGCGCCACGAGACGCCTTCCAATCAAACGTAGAAAGTTGTTCACGTTCTCTCCCCTTTCTTTTGTCGGTAGGACCAACTGGTATATGAGTATGGATACTCATTACAAGACCCGAGCGACATCGAGGCCGCCCGGGTCTTTGTTTCAACTATGAGGACGTTGCCTTACGACCGACGCCCCACATATGACTCAAACGAGTCTTAGGCCTTGACGGTCGCGACGCCCCTGAAGGACATGCTCGTCGTGCCGATGCCCTTGAAGCCATCGAGGGCCTCGCCGTTGGGCGCGGTAGACGGATCGTCCCAGGAAGCGGAGACGGTCTTGACGTGGACAACGGGGTACAGAACAGCGTTGTCGGCGATGATGTCGAAGCACTCGTTCCACTTCTTCTGCTGCTCGTCGCCCTCGGCGGCAAGAGCCTCGTCCATGAGACCGTGGAGCTTCTCCCACTCAGCGGACTCCTTCCACGGGCAACGGGTCTGCATCCAGACGTTGTCGCCGTACCACCAGTTGAGCAGCAGGTCGGGGTCAGCGCCGAAGCAGGACGGATCGCCAGGGGCAAGGAGGATATCGTAGGCCTCGCCGCCGTCGATGGCAGCGTAGGTGGCCGGCGAGGTATCGGTCTGGATGGTCACCTCGAAGCCGAGAGCGTCGAGGTCGTTCTTGACCTGGGCGGCCATGCCCTTAATCTGCTCGTTGTCGGTGGTGCGCAGGGTGATGGCACCCGGGGTGATGCCGGACTCCTCGATGAGCTTCTTGGCCTTCTTGGCGTCGGTCTTGTACACCGTGGAAGCCTCATGATAGTTGGTGAAGCTCTTGGGCAGGTAGCAGCTGGCAGCGGTGGCAAGGCCGGCGAAGGTGTTGGTGATCATCTTCTCGGTGTCGAGCGCGTACATGACGGCCTGACGGACCTTGACGTTGTTCCAAGGCTCCTTGGCGACGTTGAACATGATGAAGCGGGTGCCGAAGCCCTGGACGTTGTCGATCTTGCAGCCAGCGCTCTCGAGCTGGTCGACGGCGTCAGCGGTGACGAGCTCCATAACGAGCGTGGAGCCTTCCTGCTGGGCGGTAACGCGAGCGGTGGGGTCGGTCAGGATGCTGTACTGGATCTTCTTATCCTCGGCAGCATACTCACCGTTGTACTCGGGGTTGGGAACCAGGGTGATCTCGGTATCGGAGATAGAGTCGTACATCCAGGGGCCGGAACCGATCGGCTGCTTGGCGCGATCCTCCTCGGACTGAGTAGCCGGGGTAACACGGATGATGGCCAGACGATCCTTGAGCAGGGAGAAGTTGGGGACCTTGGTCTTGACCGTTACAGTGCTGGCATCCTTGGCCTCGATGGACTCGAAGGGCTGGAAGAACGGAGCATAGGTAGCGGAAGCAGCGCAAGCGGTGTAGGAAGCGACGACGTCGTCAGCAGTGACCTCGGTACCATCGGAGAACTTGGCGCCCTTGCGGATGGTGACCTCGAAGGTAGTGTCGTCCACGGACTTGGGATCGTCGGTGGCGAGCTCGTTGAAGGTGCTGTAGTCGTGGTAATCGATGCCGTAGAGACCCTCGACGACGTGCCAGTTAGCACCCAGGCCCACAGCGGAGCCGGTGCTGGCGGGATCGAAGCTGGACGGAGCGTAAGCGGAACCAGCGGTAATCACACCGCCGCCACGGTTGGCGGAATCGGCGGAACCGGAAGCGGAACCCTCGTCGTTGGAGCTGCCACCGCAGCCGGTGAGACCAAGCCCTGCGACAGCAGCGACGCTGCCGGTGAGGCCGAGGAACGAACGCCTGGACATACCCTTGTTGATGATGGCCATGTCTTCTCCTATCAATAGAGAATCTTACCCGGGAGCACCTAGACTTGCCCCCGCGCAACTTGCGGACGATATATACCTTACCTACCGACGAACCCAACTGAGGTGCCGCGCTCGGCGACCGATACATACATACGCTTGAACGGTATTTACTACCGTTCACCGAATTCATTGACAAACGATTCGCCAGACAGTATGTATCGACGAGGTGAGATATCAGTCATCGTCAACCCGCAGGATAGCAGGGTTGTTCACCATGGCTAGTCAAACGTTTTAGCGTTAATAAAACCCGAAATCGACAGGTAATCGCCGCGAAATAAATGATTGAAAATCGGCCAATCATGTATATCAGTTGTTTAGAAGCACGTTTAGTTTTCGGAACGGTTGGCCGATGCCTGGGCGCGTTCGGCATTCCATGCAACAAGTGCCTCGTGGACCGCTTTGGCGACATCGGCCGGAACGCCTCGAACTTCCGCGATCTCTTGCTCGCTCGCCGCGCGCAAACGCTTCATCGAGCCAAAATGGCGCATAAGGGCACGTTTTCTGGTGGGTCCCACGCCTGGAACGTCATCGAGTACCGAAACCGTCATGGCTTTATCGCGCAATTCGCGATGGAACGTGATGGCAAAACGGTGCGATTCATCGCGCACCTGTTTGATTAGATAGAGCGACGCGGACCCGGTCGGAAGCACGACTGGAGTCTCGTCCCAAGGCACGAAAACCTCCTCATCGGCCTTTGCCAAGCCACAAACTGGTATATCGAGCCCAAGAGCCTCAAGTTGCTTGATCGCAGCGGTCAATTGCGGCTTACCGCCATCGACAACGAGCAAATCGGGGCGCGATCCAAAGCGCTCGTCGGCCATGCGCTCGGGAGCATAGCGTCGTCCCAAAACCTCGGACATCGACACGAAGTCGTTTGCCTCGTCCAATTCGGCCTGAATTTTAAAACGACGGTACTGGCTCTTGTCGGCGCGTCCGTTGGTAAACACCACCATCGAGGCGACGGTAAAGGTTCCGTGCAGCGTCGAGATATCGAAGCACTCGATACGCATCGGCGGCGCTGGCAGCGCCAGCGCGCTTTCGAGCTCCAGGAGCGCCTGATTGGTGCGGTCGTCAGCGTACCCCGTTCGCATCATGTAGCGCATGAGGGCATGGCGCGCATTTTTGGATGCCATATCGAGCAAACGGTGCTTTTCGCCACGCTGCGGCCTATGGAGATGGCAGGAACGCTCGCGCTTGCCCGCAAGCCATTCCCCCAGCGCCTCCGCATCCTCAAGCTCGACGGAAAGGTTGACCTCAGCTGGAATATCAGCCGTCTCGTCGTAATAGCGCTTAAGAAAGCCCGACTGGAGCTCTTCCTCGTCAACATCAAGACCCTTGTCGAGAATGAACTCGCAGGTGCGAACTGTTCGGCCCTCGCGAACGACGAAGACGCAAGCGGCGGAGATGGTCTCCTCGCGATAGAACCCGATGACATCGATATCGACACTGGAGGGAAAAACGACTTGCTGACGATCGTCCAGACCCCTGATGACCTCCAAACGACGTTTGACGCGTGCCGCGCGCTCAAAGTCGAGCGCCTCGGCGGCATCCGTCATCTCGGAGGTCAGCTCATCGACGACATCCTTGCGATGGCCCGACAAAAAGCGCTCGACACGCTTGACGTTCTTGGCATAGTCTGCCGGGGAAATCGCGCCGACACACGCACCCGGGCCGCGCCCGACATGGTAGTCAAAGCAGGGACGCCCGTTTTGCGCGCAAATCATATTGACGATGTCTTCCTCGCCCTTGTGGGACTCAACGATACGGCGACAACGACGCCACTCCGCACAGGATGCGGAGCAGATGGGAATAACCTTGCGCAGCGTATCTATCGTCTCACGTGCCGCACGGCTATCGGTATAGGGTCCAAAATAGCGCGTTCCCGGCTTATGACGCTCACGCGTATATTTGATAGCGGGATACAGGTCGCCCTTTGTAATGGCGATAAAGGGGTAGCTCTTGTCATCCTTGAGGTCGACGTTAAAGTACGGATGGTACTGACCAATCAAATTGCGCTCGAGCACCAACGCCTCATGCTCGGTCTCCACCACGATATAGTCAAAGCTCGCCACCAGCTGCATCATCAGCGGAATCTTTTGACGCTCATCCTGCAGTGTCACGTATTGACGCATGCGGGCGCGTAGGTTTTTCGCCTTGCCCACGTAGATGACATCGCCCTTGGCATCCTTCCAAAGGTAGCATCCGGGCTGTGTGGGAACGCGCGAAACCTGCTCGGCAAGCGTTGGAATGTTGTCGTGACCGGCCACGCGCACCTACTTGCGACGAAGCAGCGCCGAGACCTCGGGCATCTTAAGGACGACGGCAAGGCCAAAGGTAACAGCAAGCGAGACGACACCCGCAACGCAAACATAGCCAAGAGTAATCAGAATCGAACCGCCAAGCGCCCCGACAAAGTGCTCAAGCGCCCACATGACGCCGGCGCCTGCGGCAGCACCCAGGCCACCGAGCAAAAGGCCAAAGAAACCGCCATGCAGGATAGATTTGACCTGAAGACCACGCAGACGACGACGCAGCCACCACAGCGAACAACCGACCAAGATCACGTAGTCGACGACATACGAAAGCGCGATTGCCGGCATACCGAAGCCCAGCACAACGCCAAACAGCAGAACCGAGCCGGCCTGGCCGATGGCGGAATACAGGCAATAGCGGCTATAGGGCTTCATGTCGAGCAAGGCAGAGAAGCTCTTCTGCATCAACACGACCACGCCGTAGAGCGGCAGCGAGAACGCCAGGTAGACAAGGAACTCGGACACCAGCGCCACGCCGGACTCATCAAACTTGCCGGCACAGTAAATCATGTTGAGCGGACGCGCGAAGACAATCAGGTACAGCGCGAACGGAATCAGGAAGAACAGCATCTGGGCGACGCCACGCGAAATGCCCGTGCGAACGCTGTCGTAATCCTTCTCCTGTGCGTCGTGAGAGAGCTCGGTATAGAGCGCCGTCGAAAGCGAGGCGGCAATCAGCGCGTAGGGCAGCGTGTACCACAGGCGCGCATAGGCGATGACGGAAGGACCAGTCTCGGGCTGGACCACCAGCGCGGCAGCGTTGGTGATAGAAGTCGAGACAAACATGCACACCGTGGCGAGCAGCGTCGGGATACCGAGCGCAATCGTCTGGCGCAGCGCGGGGTCCTTAAAGTCGATATGGATATGGGGATGCACGCCGTGCTTGCCAAGCGCGGGGATCTGACATGCCATCTGAACAAAGACACCGAGGGTCGTACCGGCCGCAATTAAGATGATGCCGGCACGTTCGCCAAACTGTGCGGACACGGGCGCAAAACCCATAAAGCTCGCAATGACGATCACATTGTTGAGGACCGGGGCAAACGTCGACCAGAAGTAGTCGCGGTGTGCGTTGAGAACGCCCGAAAACACCGAGCCCAAACCATAGAACAGAATCTGGATGGCAAAGAAACGGAACATGAACGCAGCGGTATCCATGCTGCCGCCGTCACCCGAAAGGAACGATTGCGTCCAGATAAAGCCCGGGGCGAACACGGTCCCCAGCAACGAAATGCCACCCAGCACCAAAAGCAGAATGCCGAGCAGGTTGCCCACGTACTCGTTCGAGGCCTCGCGACCCTGCTCACGCCTCACGCCCATGTACACGGGCAAAAACGCCGTCACGAGCATGCCACCCATCACGAGTTCGTAGAGCATATTGGGCAGGTTGTTGGCGACCTGATAGGAGGACGAGAGTAGCGACATGCCGATAGCGGCCGCCATTGCCCACGTGCGGATAAAACCGGTAACGCGAGACACGATGGTCAGGATGGTCATAAGCCCAGCGGAACGACCAACCGTGGAGTAGTCCGACGAGCCCATGTCGTCAGTGTCATCTCGCGACGAAGGAGCTTCGGATGAGGGTGTCTGAGGCGCAGATTCTTTTGCAAAATGAGCTCCGCGCTTCAATTCTTCCTGCGGCATCGCTCAGTCCTCTCTCGTAATCGCGGCAACCGTCGCCCCGCAAAATGCAATTAAATCATCGGGTGCAAGCTCGAGCTGATAACCACGCTTGCCTCCCGAAATAAAAATGGTATCCCAAAGGACACACGTCTCATCAATGAGCGTCCGGTAGCGTTTTTTCATACCGACCGGGCTGCAGCCGCCGCGAACGTAGCCAGTCGCCGCAAGCAAATCCTTCACATGCATCATGGCCAAGGACTTTTCCCCCGCGGCACGCGCGGCGGACTTTAAATCGAGCTCGTCGGCAACAGGGATGCAGCACACGACATGGTCGTTGGACGGTGTCACACAGACCAAAGTCTTAAATCCTTGACCGGGCTCCTCGCCAAGCTGCTCCGAAATCGCGGCCCCCAGGCCCACCGACTCATCACCATCGTCTTCGTACGTATGTAGAACATAGGAAATGCCGGCACTTTCCAGCTCGCGCATCGCATTGGTTTTTGGCGTCTTTACAGCCTTTGCCATGACATATCCTTTCCCTCGCATTCGGACGCGAGGATTAAGTATATGTCCAATTCGGCTGCATACGTCACTTCGACACAGCAAGCGCCATCGAATCACAAGGAGTCGATGGCGCCCATAAACTGAATCGCCTATTTATTGAGCATCAAGTTGAGCCTGACGCTCCCGGTCGCGCCTGAGCAACGGCGCCAAAAACTTGCCCGTATAACTCTGCGGACAGTCCGCAACCTGCTCCGGTGTGCCCGAAACCACAACGGTTCCGCCGCCGTTACCGCCCTCGGGACCCATATCGATCAGGCGGTCGGCAACCTTGATGACATCAAGGTTGTGTTCAATCACCAGCACCGTGTTGCCCGCATCGACCAAGCGCTGCAGCACATCGAGCAGCTGGCGGACGTCCTCAAAATGAAGGCCGGTCGTCGGCTCGTCCAAAATATAGAACGTCTTGCCCGTCTGGCGTCGATGAAGCTCCTTGGCGAGCTTCACACGCTGCGCCTCGCCGCCCGAAAGCGTCGTGGCGGGCTGGCCCAGGCTCACGTAGCCTAAGCCTACATCGTACAGCGTCTGGAGCTTGCGCTTAATCTGCGGGATATTCCCAAAGAAGGCCAGTGCCTCGGTGACGCTCATGTCAAGTACGTCCGAGATGGTCTTGCCACGGTAAGTGACCTCGAGTGTCTCGCGGTTGTAGCGTTTACCGCCGCAAACATCGCAGGGAACGTAGATATCGGGAAGGAAGTGCATCTCGATCTTGATCTGTCCGTCGCCCTTGCACGCCTCACAGCGCCCGCCACTCACATTAAAGGAGAAACGACCCGGCGAGTAGCCGCGCGCCTTCGACTCCGGCGTACTCGCAAACAGCGCGCGAAGATCATCCCACAGGCCGATATAGGTAGCAGGGTTGGAACGCGGCGTGCGGCCAATCGGCGACTGGTCGATATCGATAACCTTATCGATGCACTCGATGCCCTCGATTTTCTTATATGGACCCACAGGGCGCGTCGAACGGTGAATGGCATTCGTAAGGGCAGGCGCAATGGTATCGGTAACCAGGGAGCTCTTGCCCGATCCCGACACGCCGGTAACAACCGTAAGCGTACCAAACTCGATCTTGGCAGTAACGTTTTTGAGGTTGTTGGCTCGAGCGCCCGTAATTTTAAGGCAGCCGCGACCGGGCTTGCGCCGTTCATCAGGCACCCGGATCATTCGTTTGCCGGTCAGATAAGCGCCCGTCATCGACTCAGGACACGCCATGATATCGGCAGGCGTTCCCGTCGCGACTACGTGTCCGCCGTTGACGCCGGCGCCGGGCCCCATGTCGATCACGTAATCGGCGGCACGGATTGTATCCTCGTCGTGTTCGACGACGATAACGGTATTGCCGATATCGCGCAGGCGCTCGAGCGTCTTGATCAGGCGCTCGTTGTCACGCTGATGAAGACCGATCGAGGGCTCATCCAGAATATAGAGCACGCCCATGAGACCCGCGCCGATCTGCGTTGCCAAGCGAATACGCTGTGCCTCGCCACCGGAAAGCGTCGCCGAGGCACGATCGAGCGTCAGATAGTCGAGTCCAACATCGACCAGAAAACGCAAGCGCTCCAGAATTTCCTTGACGATACGACCGCCGATAAACTGTTGGCGCTCGGTGAGTTCCAGGCCCTCAAAAAACTCGAGCGATTCACGGCACGACAGGCAACAAACCTCGTAAATGGACTTGCCGCCCACGGTGACGGCGAGCATCTCGGAGCGCAAACGAGCGCCGTGGCAGGTCGAGCACGGCTCCTCGCGAATGTACTTCTCCAGGCGCGCCTTGGTGTTCTCGTTCGTCGTCTCGGTATAGCGTTCGTACAGGATGTTGCGAACGCCCGAAAACTTGGTATCCCACTGGCTGCGACGTCCGTCGAGCTTTTGGTAGTCGACCGAGATCTTCGTATCGCCCAGGCCATCCAAGAATGCACGACGCACGCGAGGGGGCAAGTCCTCCCACGGCGTATCGGCGCTCACCTTAAAGTGTTTGCAGACCGCAGCAAAAATCTGCGGATAGTAGTTCGAATTGCCAAACAGGCTACCAAAGACTCCGTCGGCAATGGACTTCGAGGGGTCCTCGATCAGCGCCTCGGCATCAACGGTTTTCTTAAAGCCCAGGCCGTCGCACTCAGGACATGCGCCATAGGGAGCGTTAAACGAAAAATCACGCGGCTGAAGATCGTCAATGGAGTGTCCATGCTCCGGGCACGCCAAGGCCAACGAATACTCCAGCAGCTCGCCCTCGGTCCCCTCGGGAGCATCACGATCGGGCAGCATGTACACGTTTACATTGCCGTGAGCCAGCGCGGTCGCCTGCTCAACAGACTCGGCGATACGGCCCAGAGAATTCTCACGGATCACGATGCGATCGACCACGACCTCGATATCGTGCTTGAATTTCTTATCCAAATCGATCGGATCGTCGAGCGAGCGCACTTCACCGTCGACACGCACGCGGCTAAAGCCCTCGGCGCGAAGGTCCTCAAACAGTTTGGTGTACTCGCCTTTTCGCCCGCGCACCACCGGTGCCAGCACAAACGCGCGGCGGCCCTCCCCCGCCGCCAAGACCTTGTCGGCAACCTGGTCGGTCGTCTGGCGCTCAATGACGCGGCCGCATTCGGGACAGTGCGGGGTGCCCACACGGGCGAACAGCAGGCGCAGATAGTCATAAATCTCGGTTACGGTGCCAACCGTCGAGCGAGGGTTTTTAGACGTCGTCTTTTGGTCGATCGACACCGCCGGCGAAAGGCCGTCGATTGAATCCAAGTCGGGTTTGTCCATCTGGCCCAAGAACTGGCGCGCATAGCTCGAAAGACTCTCGACGTATCGACGCTGGCCCTCGGCATAGATAGTGTCAAATGCCAGCGAACTCTTGCCCGAGCCAGAAAGACCGGTAATGACCACGAGTTGGTCACGCGGAATGGAAACATCGATATCACGGAGGTTGTGCTCACGAGCGCCGCGAATAACGATAGAAGAATCAGACATGGAAGCTCCTTGCCTCCTATTGCATCGAATCATACTGTCGATGAGTTTAGCGCACTCGACGCGCACAGATGTTCGTAATACAAGATTCGCAGACCTTTAGCTTTGCGTATCGGGCGCTTTGTTTCTCGAAATGCCGTGGAAAGGTTACAGTAATCTAATACTGAACTTAATTTGCCGTAACAGAGGAACGTCCATGACCGAAGATATCCCCCTTGAAATCACTTCGAGCGACATGGCCAATCTGCCCGTATTCATCGCCGTCCTTATCGTGGCCATCGTCGTGGTGCGCGTATATTTTTCAATCAAACACAATGAAAAGCCGCCCATTGCCCGCGTCTTTTGGTGCGCGACGCTCCTCATCCCGCTCGGCATGGTAGCTGCATGGATTACGAATCAATTGCTCGTAAATGAGGACAATTCCCTATGGGTCCTTTCTTATTCGGCGCTCGGTGCTGCCGCCGTCATACTTCTTGTCGAGCCCTTGGTTTCGGGACTTATCGACCAAACCGATCTTGCGACGGGAACGGTTGCCTGTATTTGCCGTGACATCCTTGTCATCGCCGCTGTTTCAGCGCTCTCGTTCGTTTCACTCGAAATTGCCTGCAACGAAACGTTCTATCGCATTCCCGCCAACTCATTCGGGTTTTCCGTCGGGCTGCTCGCGACGGTTCTGCTCTCCCTTTATTTGCTGGGACAGCGTCATGGAGGCGTCATGGCCCTCGTGCCCGTCGCCTGTTGCATCCTTGGCATTGCCGAGCACTTCGTCATAACGTTTAAAGGCGAGGCCATCCTGCCAAGCGATATCTTGGCCCTTGGCACCGCAATGGAAGTGAGCGAGGGATACGAGTTTACCTTTACCGCCGGAATCGTAACCTCTCTAGCCCTGCTGGAGATTTCCCTGGGGCTTCTTTCGCTTATCCGACCGAGAAAGCTCCGTACGCCCACCCATGTCTTCCCCGCAATCGCCGCTAACCTCTGCGCTTTTCTGCTAGTGACCGTTGTGGGGCTCTCGGGCTTTTCCAGCATCGACTTGGAGCAGGCGCTGAATTTTGGATTTGACCGTTGGCAGCCCATCACCACGTATGCGTCTCAGGGTTTCATCACTTCGTTCACCGAAATGGTCAACGAGTTGCCCATTGAGAAGCCCGAAGACTATACGCCCGATGAGGCGCAGAGCATCGAGCAGGAGCTCGCCGCCACCTACGACAGCACGTATGGCTCGAGCGAGCAGCGCGCGGCGGCCGTTGCCCAGTTCAATGAAATCAAGCCGACGATTGTTGCCGTCATGAATGAGAGTTTTAGCGACCTTTCGTGCTTTGAGCAGCTCCAGGCGGCCGGGTACACCGGCCCCGCATTCTACAACTCGCTTCCCGACACACTTGTTCGCGGCACCATGCTCGCTTCGGTCGCCGGTGGCGGAACGGCGAACTCCGAATTCGAATTTTTGACCGGAGCGACAACGGCCTTTGTCGGATTAGGCAAAATCCCCTATCAGCTATATCAGATGAATGGCGTCGACAGCCTGGCAAAGGACCTTAAGGAGCTTGGGTATACCGCTACCGCTATGCACCCGCAAAACCCCGTCAACTACCATCGAGATAAAATCTATCAGCAGCTGGGCTTTGGAGACTTTCTTTCAATCGGCGATTTCGAAGGTGCGCCCTGTTACCATGCCGGCGTATGCGACTACGCCACCTACGACAAGATACTCGACCTGCTTAGAACCGACGAAGCCCCGCAGTTCATCTTTGACGTCACGATGCAAAATCACGGCGGCTACGACTATGGCACCGTTCCCGCCGAGGAGCTGACAAACTATTGGGTCGAGGGAGCCAGCGAGGGTGCCAATAGCGCGCTCAACACCTATCTTACCTGCATCAACGCATCCGACCGGGACCTCGAGTACTTTATCAACGAGCTCCGCAATATCGGCAGACCGGTTGTCCTTGTCTTTTTTGGCGACCATCAGCCGAGCGCCGCAACGATTCTCAACGACGAGCTGTACCCTCAGGAAGATACGGCAAGCCACGCTTTCCGTATCTATCAGTCGACATATTTTGTCTGGGCTAACTATGAAATCGCCGGCAATACCGAGCTCAACGTCTACGACACCGTCGGGGCAAACGAGGTTGCAGCCATTACCCTTAATAAGATCGGCGCCCCGCTCACCGACTATCAAAAGGCTCTGCTTGCAACAAGGTCAGATGTGCCCACCATCAATGTCGCCGGCTACCTTGGTGCCGACGGGCTGCGCTACGACTTGGAATCTGAAGACAGCCCATACGCCTCGACGATCGACAAGCTGCAGCGCATGCAATACCTCGAGTTCGCCAGCAAAGTTCAGTAAGCCCGCCCATTCGCTTGGACCCATCGTATTGCAAGCACGCTCGGCCCAAATGCATCGTAAATGACTCCCGCTCGCAAACGAGGGTACAATGACGCTCGTGTCACATCACGGGGCCCCGGCCCCAACATATACAAAGGAGTCATACATGGGTTGCGAGCACGCACAGGCCGCCGGCGGACAAACGTCGCCGTCGCAATTTGAGGAGAATACGCTGTCCGAGGTCAAACGCGTCATCGCCGTGCTTTCCGGCAAGGGCGGTGTCGGCAAGTCGTTTGTCACCGGTGCCATCGCCACCGAGCTTGCCCGCCACGGCCACAAGGTCGGCGTCCTCGATGCCGACATCACCGGTCCCTCTATCCCCAAGATGTTCGGTATGAGCGGACGCCACGTCCATGCCCTTGGCAACCTTATGCTGCCCGAAATCTCCGAGCACGGCGTCAAGGTCATGAGCTCCAACCTTCTGCTCCAAAACGAGACCGACCCCGTCCTTTGGCGCGGTCCGGTCATCGCAGGCGCCATCAGGCAGTTCTGGAGCGAGACCTCGTGGGGCCCCATCGACTACCTGCTGGTCGACATGCCTCCGGGAACAGGCGACGTCGCGCTCACCGTCTTCCAGTCACTGCCCGTCGACGGCATCGTCATCGTCACGAGCCCGCAGGATCTGGTCTCGATGATTGTCGCCAAGGCGGTCAACATGGCCGAGAAGATGAACGTCCCCATTCTGGGCATCGTCGAGAACATGAGCTATATTGAGTGCCCCGACTGCGGCAAGAAGATCGAGGTCTTTGGCAAGAGCAAGCTCCCCGAGGTCGCAGAGCGCTATAACCTCGACATCTTGGGCACGCTTCCCATTAATCCGGCACTCGCCGAGGCCTGCGATAAGGGCGAGGTTGAGACCGCGCTGCCCGATGGCATGTTGCCCAAGGCAGTCTCTGCCGTCGAGGCTATTACCCCGCACGAGACCGACGAGGCCTAAGTGAACACGAGCGCCTTCTATGACGTCCTGGTAATCGGCGGCGGGGCTTCAGGCCTCGCCGCCGCCATTACGGCCGCACGTGCTGGCAAAAGCGTCTGCATCGTTGAGCGCGATGTCGCCTGCGGCCTTAAGCTCCTTGCGACCGGTAACGGCCGCTGCAACCTCTCCAACGAATCGATTGATCCTCAGCGGTATAACCACCCCGCATTCGTCGAATCTGTCATGGGCCCCCAACCCGAACAAGAGCTTATGGGTTTCTTCTCCTCGCTGGGCATCATGACAACCTCCGAGGAAGGCCGACTGTACCCGCGCTCCCTTCGCGCCGAATCGGTGCGCGACGCGCTTCTCAACGTTTGCGACCGCCTAGGTATCACCTTAATCTGCGGAGCCAATATTGCCACGGCGCGCAAAGCTTCCGAAGGCTGGACACTCCAAATAGACCGTCCAGCGCGGGCACTCAAGGCAAAAAAGCACGACGACCGAAAATCGGAGCTCCGCTCGCTTCGGAAAGCGCTCGCCGATGCCCCTCGCAAGAACGAGGCCCTGCAGGCACATGCCGTAATTATCGCCACGGGTGGCAACCCCACTGGTATCGCCGATACGTTTCGCCTCCCCCTCACTTCGCTGCGCCCCATCCTCTGCCCCGTATCGGCAACGGTCGTCGGCGATCGGGCGGCAATCAAGACGTTGGATGGCCTGCGCGTCCGCGCCCGCTTGACGCTCGCCCGCAATCATAATGAGCTCTGGCACGAAGACGGTGAAGTCCTGTTTCGAACCTTCGGTATCTCGGGCGTCGCTGTCTTCAACCTCTCCCGTCGTATCCAGCACGGCGATACGATCCTGCTCGACGTTTTCCCCGACCTCTCCAAAGACGAGCTGCTCGATATGCTCAACCGGCGCGTTGAGCTGCTCGGCGGCTTTTCGCCCCGCGATCCCCGTTGGCTCGACGGCATGCTCGCCCCGCAACTCTCCCGCGTCGTCTGCACGGCGTTCGAGCAGTGCCATCCAGGCTCCAACGATGTCATCCACCTGGTCTCGATCCTCAAGCACTTTAAGTTGCTCGTCGAGGGAACAGCCGAGGAGCGCTCGGCGCAGGTCACGCGTGGTGGCGTATCTGTCGAGAGCATCTCAACACCCAGTCTACGCGCGAGCAGCGCTGTCGACGCCCCGCTTTACGTCTGCGGCGAAGCGCTCGACATCGACGCCGATTGCGGAGGCTTTAACCTTGCGTGGGCCTGGCTCTCGGGCATTCGCGCTGCAAGCAGCCTGTAGCCGCGCAGTCTATAATCAAAAACGCATTCGGGCCGTCTGGGATACCGGACGGCCTCTTTCTTGCCTCTAAGGAGACCTCGATGATCGAAATCACCCAAGTCAACGCGTCGCTCGATGAAGCCGGCGATGAAAATACCTGCCTCATTGTTGGCAAGCGAGTCGCCAAGCGCATCCTACGTTGCAAGGACTCCGAGATCAAGTCCATCGAACTCCACCGCAAGTCAATCGACGCTCGCAAAAAACGAGACGTCCATTTTATCCTGAGCTTTCGTGTTGAGCTGACTAGTCCCCACCTCGAGCGAGAAGCGGTCGACAGCGTTGCCGAGCGTGACCGCTCGCGCGTACGCGCGATAGAAGACGATGAGCCTTCATTCCCCTCCCCCGTCTCCGACGCACCTCAAGAACGCCCTGTCGTTGTCGGCGCCGGATGCGCCGGCCTTTTCGCTGCGCTCACGCTCGCCAAAGCAGGTCTTAAGCCCTTGCTTATCGAGCGCGGCGACCCGGCATTTCGCCGCTCGCAGGCGATCGACCTCTTTCTAAAGGAGCGCATCCTCGACCCCGAGAGCAATATTCAGTTTGGTCTGGGCGGCGCGGGGACCTTCTCGGACGGCAAGCTCAATACGGGAACAAAAAATCCCGCCCATCGCCTTATCCTCGAAACCTTCGTCGAGGCGGGTGCGCCCCGCGATATTCTGTGGGATGCCAAGCCGCACATTGGCTCCGACATCCTTCCCAAGGTTGTCACCGCTATATCCCAGCGCATCGAGCAGCTCGGAGGTGTCGTCCGTTATCGAACGAAGCTCGTCGACATTCGCATCGACGCGTCTGGCGCCATCACCGGTATTGATGTCCAATCGTCCCAAGACGCCGCTTACGAGCCAATCGAGACAAAGCACCTCATCCTCGCCTGCGGGCATTCTGCTCGCGATATTTTTGAGCTCCTTAAGGACCACAACGTGGCCCTCGCACAAAAGACCTTTGCCATGGGCGTTCGCATCGAGCATCCGCAACGCGACATCGACAGAGCCCAATATGGAGCCTCGGCGGGACATCCAGCGCTCGGGGCGGCCCCCTACAAACTTGTTGCCCATCTTCCCAACGGCCGCAGCGTGTTCTCGTTTTGCATGTGCCCCGGCGGACAGGTTGTTGCCGCCTCTTCAGAACCGTGCCATCTGTGCGTCAACGGGGCCAGTCTCAATGCCCGCGACGGACGCAACGCAAATGCCGCCCTGCTCGTTAACGTCACGCCTGAGGACCTTCCCAACGATGACCCGCTCGCCGGCATCGAGCTCCAGCGTGCCTGCGAGGCGGCCGCCTATCGCCTGGGCGGTTCCAACTGGAACGCACCGGCACAACTCGTCGGAGATTTCCTCGCAGGACGCGCCAGCAAGGCGCCCGGAAAGGTAAAGCCCACCTATCCGCTCGGTGTGACCTGGACGGCAATTGACGAAGCCCTGCCGCAGCATATCGTCGAGTCGCTCCGCCTGGGACTTCCCCTACTCGGAAAAAAGCTACGAGGCTACGACCGTCCCGATGCCGTTCTTACCGGCGTGGAGACTCGTTCGAGCTCACCGGTCACTGTCACCCGAGACCGAACGTGCCATGCCGTGTCGACCCCGGGCCTCTACCCTTGTGGTGAGGGAGCTGGATATGCCGGCGGCATCATGAGCGCGGCCACCGACGGCATCCGTTGTGCTGAAGCCCTGATCGCAGACCTCTAACGCACGAATTCCAGCGCGCAAAAGACATAGGTCCCGAGCTCCACAGGGAACTCGGGGCCTGTTCGCTATTTCTTAAACCGTGCACCCTGGCGTTTTCTGCCCGATGCGAACGTGGAACCTTTGCGGGCCTGCGAACGTAAGCGCTCGATCGTCTCGTCCTCAGACGCACCCTCGAGCATCGCCCGAATCTGAACGACGGCATCGCGCAGGCGCGCCGCCTCCTCAAAGTCCATGGCGGCAGAAGCGTTGCGCATATCCTCTTCCATGGTTTCGACGATCCGCACAAGCTCGTCATGCGGCAGTTCTTCCAACTGCTCCGCAAGTGTCTGCTCGGGTGCCACCGTTTCCGGCACGCCGCCCTCGCCCGACTCATCGGGCGTATAGAATGCGCCATGGCCAAGGGAGTCGCCCTTCGAGCGCCCCTTGGAACCCACGGTTTTTTCGGCTTCGGCAATAAAACTTGAGATGTCGTTGATGGCTTTGCGCACCGTCTTGGGCACAATGCCATGCTCTTCGTTATATGCCATCTGAATCTCGCGACGGCGCTGCGTCTCCTCGATGGCCTCTTTCATCGAATCGGTCACAACGTCCGCATACATGATGACTTCGCCATCGGCGTTACGGGCCGCGCGGCCAATCGTCTGAATCAGCGAACGGCGGTTGCGCAAGAAGCCTTCCTTATCGGCATCGAGAATTGCCACCAGTGAGACCTCGGGAAGATCCAAGCCCTCGCGAAGCAGGTTGATGCCAACGAGAACATCAATCTTGCCCTCGCGCAGCGTTCGCAGGATCTCGACACGGTCCATTGTCGCCGTATCAGAATGCATGTAATTGACCTTAATGCCCGCATCAAGCAGATGGTCGGTCAGGTCCTCGGCCATGCGCTTGGTCAACGTGGTCACCAGCACGCGCTCCTTGCGGGCAACGCGCTCGCGAATCTCGTCCTCAAGATCGTCAATCTGACCGCGAACCGGACGCACATCGATCTTGGGATCGAGCAGACCGGTCGGACGAATAATCTGCTCAACGTCGTTCTGGCTCACCCGCAGCTCGTAATCGCCCGGCGTGGCCGAAACATAGATAAACTGGGGTATCCTTGCCTCAAACTCATCGAAACGAAGCGGGCGGTTATCGAGCGCCGAGGGCAGGCGAAAACCGTGTTCCACCAGCGTCACCTTACGCGAGCGGTCACCTTCGTGCATGCCGCGAATCTGCGGCACCGTCACATGGCTCTCATCGATGATGCAGAGCATATCCTTGGGAAAGTAATCGATTAGGGTAAACGGCGGCTCACCCGGCTTGCGACCGTCCAGATGACGCGAGTAGTTCTCGATGCCGTTGCAAAAGCCCATCGTCTCGAGCATCTCAAGATCATAATCGGTGCGCTGCTGCAGACGCTGCGCCTCGAGCAACTTGTCGGTCGCCTTGAGCTCCGCCACGCGCTTCTCGCACTCTTCGCTGATCGATTTCAGAGCCGCCTTGACCTTCGGCTTCTCGGTCACGTAGTGCGATGCCGGCCATACGGGGATGGCCTCGTACTCACGAAGCATCTCACCGGTGACCTCATCGATCTCGGCAATCAGCTCGACCTCGTCGCCAAAGAACTCAAACCGCAACGGATGCTCGGCATAAGGCGGATACACGTCGACAACATCGCCGCGCACGCGGAACGTGCCGCGTGCCAGGTCATAGTCATTGCGATCATATTGAATGTCGATAAGTGCATGGATAAAGTCATCGCGCTCGAGCGGCACCTTCTTGTCGACGTTTGGAGCCAGACCCGCATAGTCCTCAGGAGAGCCAATGCCATAGATACACGAGACCGATGCGACAACGATCACATCGCGTCGAGAGAGCAGCGATGCGGTCGCCTGATGTCGCAGCATCTCAACCTCTTCGTTAATCGAGGAGTCTTTCTCGATATATGTATCGCTTTGCGGCACATACGCCTCGGGCTGATAGTAGTCGTAGTACGAGACGAAGTAGACCACAGCGTTATTGGGAAAGAACTCTTTGAGCTCGCTCGCAAGCTGAGCGGCGAGCGTTTTATTCGGAGCCATGACAAGGGTCGGCTTACCCAAGGCCTCAATGGTTTTGGCCATCGTAAAAGTCTTACCCGAACCAGTCACACCCAGCAAAACCTGATAGCGGTCTCCGTCCCTCACGCCCCGCACAAGTGACTCAATGGCCTTGGGCTGGGAACCGGCAGGCTCATAGGGGGAAACGACTTCAAACGGCACCTCAGCGCCCTCAACGCCAAAGCGCTTAAGTTCACCACCAACGCGTTCTACTTCAAATTCCGCCATGGATACTCCTAACTCATACATCTGCAGTATACGCAGGCGGTGGGCTTAGTCCTATACGAACCGATCGGGATAGAGAGTCTTATATCGAACCCAGGCATTATTGACGCGAATCAGATAAGCCTGAGTTTCAGGGAAGGTAATCGCATTATGAAGCGACGTGCTCTGCTGCGCCCATCCGTCGACATTGCCCATGCCGGCGTTATAGGCGGCAATGGCACTGTCCGTCGACCCGTTGAAATAGGTTAGAAGATACGAGAGGTATGCGCAGCCAAACTCGATATTCGTGGCCGGATCGTTAAGGTTGTCGGCCGAATACTCGCCACCGTCGACAAGGCCCTTGGCGATCATATCCTGGGCAGTCTCGGGCATCAGCTGCATCAATCCCTGAGCACCCTGACTCGACTCGGCCTCGGGATCCCAATTCGATTCCGACTTAATGACAGCGCACACCAGATACGGATCCAGGTTATGCGAAATGCTGGATTGCTTTACATATACCTCGTAGTCAATCGGATACAGCGGCTTAAAGAAAGCAGCAGGAGCATACGAGTAGACGAGCGAAATAAGGCCGAAGACGAACACAACGGCAAGTGACGCCACGCGATACCACGTAAAGAAACGTGTCTTAGACATCGGCCTCCTCCTTATCCGCTACATCCCCGAAGCCATGGCGCGAAAGCCATGCGTCCAGTTGTTCAAAGAGCGAATTATCGCCCGCCGCATTATCGATAACCGTCGTGGCAAGATTGCAAAGCGAAGCCTCATCAGGTTGGCATGCAGAGCGCGCATCAAAATCAGAGGACGCCATACCGCGATGAATGGCACGCTCGCGACGAACTGCTAAAGGAGCGCTGATAACCAGAATTTCATCAGCCAGGCCAAAAGCATCCTCAAAACCAGTCGGGGCAGAAACCTCGACAACCGCAAAGGGATAACGGGGGGACGAAACCGTACAGCAAACCGGATCAAGAATCCTCAGTGACAGTTGTTCGATGAGGACTGGATGAACGATACCATTGAGCCGCGCAACTGTATCAGGAGAAGCGAAAGCTCGAGCAGCGAGGACATTGCGGCGAATGCCGCCCTCCCCGTCCAGAATATCCCAACCGAATTCTTCCGCGAGGGCATTGACGATATCGGAGCCTGGCACATACAGCGATTTGGCAAGCTCATCCAGATCGATAAGCATGGCGCCATGAGATTCGAGATGGCGGCAGGCAGTCGACTTACCCGAAGCAATATTGCCCAAGACAAAAACGGTAAACATCAAGTCCTCCCTAACGCCAATGGGAGTTATTATCGCGCAAATACAAAAGAAGGACTCAAAATACAGCCAAACAGTAAGAGCACATACGGGGGAGCTAGGTCCCAAAGTACAACGTGTATATAACGCAAAAAAGGGGGAGGCCGCGAGGCCTCCCCCTTCTAAGCTCGATGACGGCTCGGTGCCGTCCACCGGTCAGCGGCGCCCTGGCCTCCCACGGGCTGACCCCGCAGTACTCTCGGCGCGATGGGGCTTAGCTTCCGGGTTCGGAACGGGACCGGGCGTGCCCCCCATGCTCTGGCCGCTGACCGGTGGGCGGCGCCCACCGTTACGGTGTCCTGGGTCTCACTTTACACGTGCCCTGGGGGCCGCATGGCGCATAGGAAAGATGTGACTCGGGGGCATCCTCGTGCCCGGACCGCGCGTGAGCGCATGTCCCGCGGGCCGCGAGGTGCGGTTCCGGAAGAGCTCGGGCGATTAGTGCGGCTCGGCTGAGGCTGTCGCCAGCCTTGCACCTGCCGTCTATCGACCAGGTAGTCTACCTGGGCCCTTACCGGAAGGAGAACTAATCCCTGGAACGGCTTCCCGCTTAGATGCCTTCAGCGGTTATCCGCGCCGCACGCGGCTACCCGGCCGTGCCGTTGGTCGACAACCGGTTCACCGGAGGTGCGTCCACCCCGGTCCTCTCGTACTGGGGGCAGCCTCCATCGATTCTCCTGCGCCCACGGAGGATAGGGACCGAACTGTCTCACGACGTTCTGAACCCAGCTCGCGTACCGCTTTAAACGGCGAACAGCCGTACCCTTGGGACCTGCTCCAGCCCCAGGATGCGATGAGCCGACATCGAGGTGCCAAACCACTCCGTCGATGTGAACTCTTGGGAGTGATAAGCCTGTTATCCCCAGGGTAGCTTTTATCCGTTGAGCGATGGCAATCCCACTTTATGCCACCGGATCACTAAGTCCTA
>DBGDFS010000005.1:0-88624 GCA_048342015.1 Collinsella sp.
CTCAAGGTGCACGCCCCGCGGCTCATCCGGTCCGACCGGGCCGCGCGGCAAGGAGATATATTGCCAGACCGGAGGGGCCCCGTGGGCGGGAATCGCGCACTCCATATTTTGTTCACAAATGAATAGATCCCTCAGTCGCGTCACTGAGGTTAAAACTGAAGCATTGGCTTCTGATATTGGCGATGACCAGCTGTTTTATGAGTATTGAGACATCGGTCATCTCTGGAGCGCTACTTTACTCCAAAGGCATCAGCTATTTGTTTCCCATCGGTAAAAGGCGGGTTTTGTTCGCCAAGCGTTCTTATATATAGATAGATACGGGTTCGAACCCATGCCTCGGCAACAAAAAAGCGGCCGGCATCCGCCAGTCGCTTTTCTATTCTATGGTAGGCCGTCAGGGGTCCAGCCTGCTCCGCAGGCGGCCGCTGCGGCGCTTTCGCGCCTTGCGCGCTGCGCTGGCAAACGCTCACGCGTTTACTCAGCTCCGCGCCCCGACGGGTTCGAACCCATGAAAAGGCGACAAAAAAGACGGCCAACCGAAGTTGACCGTCTCAACAATCTTTGGGTGGGCCGTCAGGGGTTCGAACCCTGGACCTTGGGATTAAAAGTCCCCTGCTCTGCCAGCTGAGCTAACGGCCCGCGGGTGGCATTGTACCACGGTCTGGGACTATTCCCAACTCCATTGGCCGTTCTGGAAAATCACAACTTCACGTCCATCAGGCGTAATGCCCGTAATATCGATGTCGTCCGTGCCGATCATAAAATCGACGTGCGTGCTCGAGACGTTAACACCATGCTCCAGGAGCTCCTCCTTGGACATGTCGTACCCACCCTCGATGCATTCGGGGAAACCGACACCTAGCGCAAGATGGCAGCTAGCGTTCTCGTCATAGAGCGTATCGTAGAACAGAACACCACTTTCGCGGATCGGCGTGTTCTTGGAAATGAGCGCGACCTCTCCCAGGTGAGCAGCGCCCTCGTCAGTATCGATGATACTTGCGAGCGTTGCCTTGCCCACGCGGGCGTCGTAGTCCACCACGCGGCCGCCCTCGAACTTAATCCAAAAATCGTCGACTTTATTGCCGTGGTGGATGAGCGGCATGGCCGAGTACACGATACCGTCGGCGCGCATGCGATCGGGCGAAGTGAAGACTTCCTCGGTGGGAATGTTGGGGAAGAAGGGGTGCCCATCGGGCGTCTTGCCCTTGCCGCCGGCCCACTCGTGACCCTTCGTCATGCCAATCGTCAGATCGGTTCCATTTGCCGCGGTGTAATGCAGGCAGTCGAAACGATTGTCGTTCAGGAAACGCAGGTTCTTTTCGAATGCGGCGTCATGGAGCTCCCAGTCGCTCTCTGGGTCCTGGCCATCGGCGCGAGCGGTGTGCAGAATCGCATTCCACAGCTTATAGATTGCAACCTCATCGGCGTCTCCCGGGAACACCTCGCGCGCCCAAGCCACGACCGGAGCGCCGGCGATGCACCACGGATTGATGTTGTAATCCAGTCCACGGCGGAAAACTTTGCACTGCGTGTTCTTTGCCTTAGAAGCTGCAGCGGGCTTAGCGGGATCGATGCCCTTAAGGGCGGCGGGGTCCGCACCCTCGATAAAGATAAAGCAGGCACCGTCCTGGGCCAGGGAATCCAGCTGCAGGCGCTTCCACTCGGGCGTCTGCTCAAAATAGCTTTTCTCGACATGCTCGTACGTGAGCCTCGTCACGGCATCATCGGCCCAGATGACCGTCACGTGGCCGGCGCCGGCAGCATAGGCCTCCGCGACCACCACGCGCGCAAACGGCGCGCACTCAACCGGAGACTGAACGACGACTTCCTGGCCGGGCTTAACGTTTACGCCCTTGCGGACAACCAGGCGCGCATAGTTTTTAATCTTGGGCTCCAGGGACTTCATACCCTCCAGGGCCTCTTCGACCGTCAGGGCAGCTCGAATCATGTGCCACTCCATCTATCTATAGAACAGTAAAAAGGCGCGCCGCAAAAACGACGCGCCTTATATCTTAGCGATAAGTATGTATGCAAACGCTACTTCTTCTTGGAGTCCTTCTTGTCCTCCTCGGCAGCTGCGCGCTCGATAAGAGCGTTGAGCTTGTTCTCGGACATGCCCTCGGCCTGCGCGCGGTACATGTTGCGCAAGGGACGAATACGAGCGAAGTCGTAGATAAAGTCACCTAGGATGATGACATAGGACAAAACGATGCCGACCATCTGGACAGGGCTGGACACCATGCCAGCGGGAGCGAAGTACAGCGAGGCCCAAATTGCCACGACGAGCACCATGCCAATGGCGAGCACAATCCACCAGATGCGACGGCGCTTGGTGTAGTCCTCGTCCTGCTTGAGGAGGATATTCGACACCGTATAGATGCGGTCCTCCTTGGCGCGCTGCTTAGCCTTGCGGGCGCGCTTCTCCTCTTTAGAGAGGCCCTCGAGGTTCTCGCCCTTCTCGAGCTCTTTGCGGCGTGCCTTAGACGAAGCCGGCACGACGCGAACGGAGCTCGCTGCTTGGCGGGCGGGCTTAGCAGATGCGGCAGACTTGCGCGCAACCCCGGTAACTTCGTGGGATTGCGTGCGCTTGTTCGTGGCGCTACGGGTACTCACTTATGCGTTCTCCTTCATGCTTGTGAACTGGGAGCCCGTGATGATCTGGAAGGCCTCGCGATAGCGCTCGGACGTGCCATCGATGACCTCGGCGGGCAGGTGCGGGGTCTCCCCCGTCATATCCCAGTTGGCCTTGAGCCAATTGCGGACGAATTGCTTGTCGTAGCTAGGCTGGATCTTGCCCTCCTCGTAGCTGGCAGCAGGCCAGAAACGGCTGGAGTCGGGCGTGAGGCACTCGTCGATCAGCGTGACCTTGCCATCGATGACACCAAACTCGAACTTGGTGTCGGCAATGATGATGCCACGGGTCGCGGCGTACTCGGCAGCGGCCTTGTAGATCTTGAGGGAAAGGTCACGAATCTGCGTGGCGATGTCCTCGCCCACGATCTCGCAGCAACGCTCGAACGAGATGTTCTCGTCGTGGTCACCGATCTCGGCCTTCGTGGACGGCGTGAACAACGGCTCGGGAAGCTTGGAAGCCTCGGTCAGGCCCTCAGGCAGCTGGATGCCGCAGACGGTGCCGTTCTCGTCGTAGGTCTTCTTGCCCGAACCGGTCAGATAGCCGCGGACGATGCACTCGATAGGAATCGTCTGGGCCTTCTTAACCAGCATGGCGCGGCCAGCGAGGTAGTCACGATACTCAGCAAACTCCTCGGGGAAATCCGCCGGGTCGATGGAAACGAGATGGTTGGGAACGATGTCGGCAAACTTATCGAACCAGAATGCCGAGATGCGATTGAGCACCTCTCCCTTAAACGGAATCTCGTCGGGAAGAATGAAGTCGAACGCAGAAATGCGGTCGGTGGCGACCATCAGCAGGTTTTCACCGGCATCGTAAATATCACGAACCTTGCCACGGGAATCCGGACGACGCTCCATCGTTGTCACGTGAGTCACTCCTTACCTAAATACGACAGAAATGCGGGTTCTTTCCCGCATGTTTTCGCAAACTCGGAGCGGCAGGGACGCGGCCCCTCCTTCACCGAATAGCGAAAAGCTAGTGCTCCATTGTAGTAGATGCCGCGTCCGCCGTGTGCTCGCGGGGCAGATGAATTGTAAAAGTCGTACCCTTTCCAAGCTCCGACTCCACGGATATGTAGCCATGGTGACGCTCGACGATCTGCTTGGTCACGGCGAGGCCGACGCCCAGGCCGCCAGCTTCGCGGGCGCGGCTGGCATCGGCGCGCCAAAACCGCCCGAAAATGCGCGACAGATCGTCCTTGGCAATACCGATGCCGGTATCAGAAACGGCAATGCTGACGTGCCTGCGGTCACTGAGCACCGACACCACGACCCAACCGCCCTCGGGGGTGTAGCGCATGGCGTTGCTCATGAGGTTGATAACACATTGCGTGATCATGTCGGGATCGGCCTCGACGACATCGTCGTGCCCTTGGGTTTCATCTGCAAAGCGAAGACGAAGGTCACGGTCGGCAAACAGACGCTCCTGGCCGTTCACAATCGATCGCACGAGCGGAACCATGTCCACCGGTTCTAGATTGAGCGGAGCCGTGCTGTTTTCCATACGCGATAGGTCGAGCATCTGCTGCACCAGACGAGCCAGGCGACGCGTCTCGGAAGCAACGGTCTCCAAATGCTCATCGTCGGTGGGATACACGCCATCCTGCATGGCCTCGACCGTTGCGAGCATGGCCATAAGCGGCGTGCGAAGCTCGTGTGCAACGTCTGAGGTCAGGCGCTTCTCGTGCTTCATATCCTTCTCGAGCGAGGTGGCCATCTCATCGAAGGTCTCACCCAGCTGATCGATCTCGTCATCACCGCGCAGCCCCGTGCGAGCCGACAGGTCGCCGTCACGGATTTGCTTTGCGGTACTGGTGATGCGATGAATCGGTTTGGTGAGCATGCGCGACACGAGCGATCCGATAACGACCGAAATGCAGATTGCAACAACCGCGGCGAGGGCCATGGCGTTAAAGGTCTTCTCCCTAAACGCAGAGTCCGCCTTGGTGAGCAGAGCGTCGGAGCCGATGGCCCACAGCTTTACCTGTCCGACATGCTCGCCGGAAGACGTTACAATCTCGACGTTAGCAACGCTATCGGAGTCGGTTGGAGCAGACGAGACCGGGCTATGCGATGCCCTCTTGCCGCTCGTGTCGTCGGTCGTAGCCTGGTTTTCGCGTACATCGGCGGTGGCGCTTGCCGAGGGCCAGGAATCGTCATAAACGATCACACCCTTTTTATTGACGACCTGCATGCCCAGATCGTCGGAAACCAAACTCGACGTTGCGACCGTGCGCAGTTCTCCCGCGGTCCAAGAGCCGTTTTCCTCATATGAGGTTGCCAACTTCTCGGCAGCGGAATTTGCGATTTCGACGATATTGGAGCGTGTGTAATCCGAAAAGACCGTGCCCCACACAACAGAGACAACGCCCACCAGCACCAATACCGTCATGAGCGATGTCAGAGCAAAAGCAAGTGCCATGCGCGAGGGATAGCTCATCGTTGGCCGTGAATCGGAACGAGGCGTGTTCCAACTAGCCTTGGAACCCGCCTCGCTCTCCTGCTTGTGCTTTTGTCCGATTTCAAAGCGCGCAGGTGTCATATGTGATTTCCCTATTTCTCGTCCGACTTATCGGTCTTGGCCGGAGCCTCGAAGCGATAGCCGACACCATGGACGGTGTAGAGCCACTTGGGCTTCTTGGGATCATCGCCCAGCTTGGCGCGAAGATTCTTCACGTGGCTATCGATGGTGCGCTCATAGCCCTCAAAGTCATACCCGAGCACTTTCTCGACCAGCTCCATGCGGTTATACACACGGCCGGGATGGCGGGCAAGCGTGGTGAGCAGCTTAAACTCGGAAGCCGTCAGATCGACTTCCTTGCCCTCGACCAAGATCTTGTGGCCCGAGATATCGATGACCAGATCGCCGAAGTCGAGTACCTCGACGGCGGGCTCGTCGGCCTGATGGGCACGGCGGAACAGAGCGCGAACGCGGGCGACGAGCTCGCGCGGCGAGAACGGCTTAATCAGATAGTCGTCGGCGCCGAGCTCAAGACCGATAATACGGTCCTCGATCTCGCCCTTAGCCGTCAGCATGATGATGGGGACATCCGAGGTATCGCGAATGGTGCGGCAAACGCGCTCGCCGGGAATCTTGGGGAGCATAAGGTCGAGCACGACCAGGTCGAACTGATGCTTCTCGAACTCCTCGATCGCGGACTGGCCGTCGCCGACGCCCACAACCCAGTAGCCTTCGCGCTCGAGATAGGCAGCGACGGCGTCACGGATTGCCTTCTCATCCTCGACCAGCAGAATCTTTTTTGCATCTGAAGCCATAACACGGCCCCCCTGTCTCAATTAGCTAAGAACAAGCCCATTTTAACGCACCTGAGCCCGCCGGATGCCGCTATGACGCGGCAGCTCGGCGGGCGGTACTCACAATTACAACGCGTTTATTCCCCTGTTGGCGCCTTTTTAACCCCTCTAAGCTTAAAGAGAGAATAGGCGTGCAGTGACCGTCTCTGGTATACCCTGGCTGTTGCGCACCGTGGCGTACGTAAGGAATGAGTCCGATTTTCCCGCCGTAGCTGGATAATCGCCATACTCCAAAGCGCGGTCGGGCGACAGCAGCGAGCCATAGGTCTTGGCAGAGGTGTCGATCAGGAAATGCGACGCCTGTACCTTAACAAGGTATTTATTCTTCTTGCCAGCCGCACATGCGAGCGGCTCGCGTGACAGAAAGAGGTACGGCCCTCCCTCATTACCGATATACGTGCCCATATTGCCCAGGCTGCCCACGCCGCTATAGGCCGCCTCGATAGAAAACACGAAGGTATCGCCCATATACACGGCCTCGAAAGGCGAGACTGACGAGGGAAGGACTAGCTGGGCACGCTTGGTGTTGTTGCCGTCGGTCAGATCGATTGCCGTTATGCCGTAGTAGACGCCCTCGTCGTTGCGGACACGCGGCGAGATGGTCAAAATGCCGTCGCTCGCGCGCGGGGCCGATGCAAAGCGGCCCGTCGATTTCCAAATTGTCTCGGCCTTGGATTCATCAAGTGAGCGACGATAGCAAAACGAATCACTACTCGTTTTATTGCCGCCTGCCGAAGGCATTTTATACCAGATGACTGATGACCCGAACGCCGTAAACAGGGGCGGATCATAGTCCTTGCCACCTCGATCGAGCTCAACCACATCGCCAGAGAGCGAAGCGCCCGACAGATTTTGAGCGTAGAGCTTCCACGATGAATTGGCAAAGTTCATCTCAACCCACGTGAATACGCCGTCGCCGGCGCGGACATCGTAGAATGCATATCCCGTGCCCTCGACAGGATCCTCGATTAATGTGGTAAGCGAGCCATCGCCCAGGTTGAGCACACCGAGCGTGTTGGCGTGCAATGCCGATGCGGGCGCCATCATCGCCGCGGCGTAATCGCCGTCGCAGTAGTACAGCAGCGTACCCAGAGGCAGCGTCCACGACGCCGCCGGCTCAAGATCGATGTCGACAGCCTCATACTCATCCGTAATCGAGATAATTTTGGAATCGTCCTTGATAACCTGCGGCTCGCCGGCGGCATCATCGCTGGTACCCGTTTTTTTCGAGCATCCGGCAAGCACCGTGGCAGCGCCCGCGGCAGCCCCACCGAGTACAAAGCCGCGACGCGATATTCCGTTCTTGATGTGATCGGCGATACCCATTAGGCGATCTCGGCGCGAGCGGCCTCGATGGCGCGCGTAAGCTGGTCGGCGCAGGAGGTCTTTTTCATACCGCAGGTATTACCGGCGAGAACCTCGATTACGCGATCGGCAGGAGCGCCCTCGACCAGCTTGGAGATTGCCTTGAGATTGCCGTCGCAGCCACCGGTAAACTCAACGCCTATCACCTTGTTGCCGTCATCGGAAAGGTCAAGGTGAATATTGCGAGCACACACGCCCTGAGGCTTGTAATCAAACGAAATCATGCGATCCCCTCTCAGAATGTTATTCGAGACGACTATTATCCCCGTCTTTCCCTAAATGCAACGAGGCGCTTTGCCGGCAACACACATTACCAGCAAAGCGCCCTAAAAAGCTAACGTTATGCCCGAACCTACTCGAAGCTCAGCTGCTCCAGACGATCAAAGACCGTGTCGATACGGGTGAGGAAGTCCCACGGATCAAAGATCTCGTCGAGCTTCTCCTGACTGACGGTGCAGCGCGGGTCGGCCTCGAGACGCTCCTTAAAGGTGGGGCCGGAGACACAATCCTGTACCTCGTGCCAAGTTGCCATGGCGTTCTCCTGCACAATGGCGTACGCGTCCTCGCGGGTGATGCCCGTGTCGACGAGGGCGAGCAGCACCTTGGAGGAGAAGATGAGGCCGCGGGTCTTATTGAGGTTGGCCATCATGCGGGCAGGGTACAGCTGCAGGCCGTCGATAACGCGGATGAGGCACTGGAACATGTGGTCGAGGGCGATGAAGCTATCGGCCTGGGCGACGCGCTCGGCAGAGGAGTGCGAAATGTCACGCTCGTGCCACAGGGCGACGTTATCGAAGGCAACCTGGGCGTTGGACTTCACGACGCGCGACAGACCGCAGACTTTCTCCATGGTGATGGGGTTGCGCTTGTGCGGCATGGCTGAGCTGCCCTTTTGGCCCTTACGGAACGGCTCCTCGGCCTCGAGCGTATCAGTCTTCTGCAGATTGCGGACCTCGGTCGCGATGCGCTCGCAGGTGGCTGCGGTGGTGGCGAGAACGCCGGCGAGATAGGCGTGATGGTCGCGGCTGATAACCTGCGTGGACAGCGGGTCGTGAACCAGGCCCAGGTGCTCGCAGACGTACTCCTCGACAAACGGCTCGATGGAGCTGTACGTGCCGACAGCGCCCGAGATGGCACCGAAGGCAACATTCTTGCGGGCGTCCTCAAGACGATCCAGATCGCGCTTGAGCTCCCAGGCCCAAGAGCCAAACTTCATGCCGAAGGTCATCGGCTCGGCGTGGATGCCATGAGTGCGGCCGGCACAGAGCGTGTTGCGCTCCTCAAAGGCGCGACGCTTGCAAATCTCGCCGAGCTTCTTGACGTCCTCGATGATCAGGTCGCAGGCCTGGGTGAGCTGGTAGCACAGGGCCGTGTCGCCCAGATCGGAGCTGGTCATGCCATAGTGAACCCAGCGGCTGGGCTTGGGGTCGCCCTCGGGAACATCGGCATCGATGTATTCCTTCATGTTGGTCAGGAAGGCAATGACGTCGTGGCGCGTGACTTCCTCGATCTCATCGACCTTCGCCTTCTCAAAGTTGGCATGGTCGCGGATCCACTGGGCCTCGTCTTTGGAAATACCGATCTTGCCGAGCTCCGCCTGGGCCTCGCAGG
The DNA here is from genome assembly GCA_048342015.1 of Collinsella sp. Classification (GTDB taxonomy): domain Bacteria; phylum Actinomycetota; class Coriobacteriia; order Coriobacteriales; family Coriobacteriaceae; genus Collinsella. The sequence continues at coordinate 8,926 of DBGDFS010000005.1, forward strand.
CCAGAACCTCGATTTCCTGCCAAATGGCGTACTTGTTCTCGAGGGAGAAGATGTGTCCCATCTCCGGGCGGGTATAGCGATCGATCATAGCGGCTCCTTTTTGGTTATTGGCACGTTGGTCGTAACCCAACCATTGTACCGTGCGCAGGTGCAAGTATGGGCAGTAGGCATTAACCTAACATTTTGGAATTGGAGCGACCATGAGGACGTCTGCGCATTTGCTTCGCAAATACGCACCGGCTTCAGGCGAGCCCCTCAGCTTCACGAAGCCGAAGGGGAAGACTTTGTTGAATTAGCCGTCCCCATGTCTCCCGTGCCCGGTAGAGCGGGCAACGGGACGTCTGCGCATTTGCTTCGCAAATACGCACCGGCTGCGGTCGCCTATCGGCGACCTTGCCTGCTCGCTATAAACGCTTCGCGTTTATTTAACGCTCGCACCCTGGCGGGTTCGAGTCCCGGCGCTTGGTAGTAAAAAGCACGGCAACGTAACGCTGCCGTGCTTGTGCTTTTTACTGGAGCGGGCAACGGGACTCGAACCCGCGAGTGTCAGCTTGGGAAGCTGATGCCTTACCACTTGGCGATGCCCGCTTGTGTGTTGGCTAGTATAACGCGGTTGTCTTGTTCGATACAAGGGTGGTGATGCTTGTTTTAGCTGTGGAGATTCGTTTGAAAATCACGTCAATTGTGGAGACGAGGACCTTTGACTTCCTGTTCTCCCTATCTTCTACCTGCACTTTTGCTTGATTGTTGTATTTGAGCTCAATTTGTCAGGAATTGGGCAAGCTTTTGGTCAGGCTCCGGTACTTACCCGCATGAACCTCGGGGGTAGCCTCATCCTACGCGTCGCAGCCTCCCCGTGCGGCGCACGAGGGATAAGGAGCAGCCATGTCCAACGCACCCACGCACTCTGTCCACAGCGCAATCGCAACAGGTCCGCTGCTCCTGCTCCTCTTCCTGCTTTTCGGCTGCCTGGCACCGGGAGCCGCATTTGCCGTTGATGGTTACGACCAGCTCGGCTTCCGCACTATTAGCGATGATTGTGGGCCCTTCTTTATCGGCAAGTATGAAGCTCAAGACGCCTCGATTGCCTACTGCATGAACCAGGAGCGCCCCGGCCCCACCAAGCCGGGCGGCCCATGGCTCAACTTTGATCAAGGCTGGGTGTGGCTCGACGACGAGTTCGCGGCAATCGTTTGTCACGGATATCCTACCGCCACGTCGTTTGGCGGTTACCATCTTTCACCCGATCGCGCCCGCGCCGCCACCCAGCTTGCCGTATGGATGCTCAACGGCACTACCCATGTCGACGGCACCTACTCCTACACGACCGCTCAGGGTAAAACCAAGAGCGGACACTTTACCTCCGACAATGAAGTCGTGGCGGCTGCGCGGTGGCTCCACGACAGCGCAAAATCAGGAAGCATCAAAGCCGCTCCGCACCGCGCGCGACGCTATCTAGGGGCCGTATCGGGCGGCAGCAAACGTCAAGACATGCTCTATGTACTGCCGGCGGTGTCTGTTTCCTTCCAAAAGCAGTCTGCTAACACCGTTATTACCAGCGGAAACAATACCTATCAGTTTACCGGGGCAACATTCGATATTTTTGAGAGCGCCAGCGGCGCGCGTGTCGGCACCATCAAGATGGACAGCAACGGTCGAGCGCAAGCAACACTTCTGCCCAACACGGCATACTACCTAGTTGAAACGAAGGCGCCGGCCGGCTATGTCCCCCGCCACGATCGTATTGCCTTTACCACGGGGAATGACGGCGGGCGGGTCGCCATTGATGAACAGCCCGGCACCATCAACCTGCGTATCGTAAAACTCGATGCCGCGACGAATGCCGGCCACCAGGTGGGAGCTTCGCTCGCAGGAGCAGAGTTCACGTGTGTGTCGCAATCAACCCCTGGATGGGCACAAATCCTCACGACCGACGAAAGCGGTCGGGCCACCCTCGCCGATGTCCCCTTAGGAACCTTTACCATCTACGAATCAAAAGCCCCCGAGGGCTACCTGCCATCCAACGACAGCTGGACCTATACCGTTGGAGCCGACCAGCTCGGCGATTCAGGCGTGGTCGAGATCGAATCTCGCGTTTCCGATATCCCCATTGCGTTTAACCTTGAGATTTCCAAATTCAAGGGTTACGGCAATAGCGACCAATCCGGCCTGGAGCAGCCGGCGGGTGGTGTTGTCTTTGAGGTTGTCAGCAACAGCTCTCAGCAGGTTGTTGGCACACTGACCACAAACATCTATGGCTTTGCCTCCACCGAAGATCAGCCCGAAGCATGGTTCGGCACAGGCAAGCGACCCGCCGGTGTCCACGGAGCCGTCCCATACGACCGTGCCGGCTACACGGTTCGCGAGGTTCCGGAAACCGTCCCCGAGGGTTTTAAACGTGCAGGGGAATGGACCGTCGGGGCAAATCAGATTTCCGACGGCGCCGAGCTTCAATATATCGTGGACAACCACGCTCTGTCGACGCATCTCCAGATTGTAAAACGCGATGCCCAAACAGGCGCTTCTGTTCCCCTAGCCGGATTCACCTTCCAACTCCTCGACAGCAATCACGAACCTGTCTCACAAACTTGCTGGTATCCAGCACATAACGTAATGGACACCTTTACGACTGACGCGACCGGGACCGTCACACTGCCCGAATCGCTCGTGCCGGGCACCTATTATGTACGCGAAACCTCGGCCAAAGAGCCCTATCTTGTCAGCGAAGAAATCGAGGTAAACATACCCGCCGACATGAACCTAACGCCCGTTGCAATCGCCTCGTATTATGACCGCGCCGCGACCGGAAATATCAGGATCGTTAAAACCGATGCCGTAGACGGCAGCAGCCTCGCGGGCGCCATCTTTGAGATCCGTGCCTCGGGTGATATCGTGCGCCCCGACGGTAGCATTGCCGCGCTCGACGGTGAGACCGTCGCGACCGTCACGTCGGATGAAACTGGAGAAGCACGCGCGGACAACCTCCCACTGGGATCTGGCACCGCACGCTACGAGGTTGTCGAGACTCAAGCGCCGGCAGGCTTCTTGCTCGATCAGACAACCCATATTGTCGACCTTACTTATGCCGACCAGAAAACACCCGTTGTAGAAGCACGGCTTAACGTATCCGACGATTACACCAAGGTTGATATCTCCAAGGTCGATGCAAGCGGTGAGCAGGAAGTGGAAGGCGCACAACTCACCTTATATGGTCCCGATAAAACCGAAATAGACTCCTGGACCTCATCCGACAAGCCGCACCGCGTCGAACATCTTGCACCCGGCACTTACTCGTTGCGCGAAACGATGTCTCCGCGGACCTATGACCTTGCCGAGGAGATAGCATTTGAAATAAAGGATACGGGAGAAGTCCAATTCGTCGCGATGAAGGATGCGCCCATCGAGATCAAGGGGCAGGTCGACAAGCGTCAGGAACTTGTCCAACCTATCGAAAAGGGCCTGTTGGCTAACGGCGATGGTAAAAACCGTGCCGCGATGCAAACCAATACGGATGGGCTTTTCTCCTATACCATCGACGCTCGAAACGATTCAACTACCTGGGTTGATGAGTTTACAATTACCGATGATCTTGAGTGTGCCGAGGACGATACGGCGAGATTCGTCTCAATCGAAACCCCCGTCGCCATCGGCGACCTCAATGGTCTGTGCAACGTGTGGTATCGCACGACGCCGTTGGACTCGACAGACGTCGATGAGCCGGCAAACGCGACACTTGACGATGGGCACGAAAATCCTTGGCTTGAGTCCGACGAAGTAAGGGAAAGTCTGGGTGAGGATTGCCGCCTCGTCGATTACGACGGCTGGCACCTCTGGAAGGCGGATGTCTCGACCACGGAATCCACCACACTCGAGGCGAAAGAACTCGACCTTGCGTCCAATACCGTCGTAACGGGCATTCGCATTGAATACGGTGCGGTAGCCGCCGACTTTACGACTCGAAGTGATGCGGATTCTTGGACCCGCGATGATCTCAAAGATGAGCACGACGACCTTGACGATGCCAAAGCAATCCTTGGCACAGACGCTCGGGGCGCAATCGTGCACATGCAGGCGACGTCGGCTTATACGCCCCAAACCGCACTCACCAACAGCGCACGCGTCGATCTTTGCCGCAACGGCGGCGGCGATAAACTTGAGTCACATGACGAGGACCGTGTCATTCAACGCTGTACCCTACCGCAGGACCTACCGGCAACAGGATCAGTTCCCATCGCCGCTTGCATCACCGCGCTCCTGACCTCGGGTGCTGCAGCCCTATGGTTCGCTCGCCTTAGGTCGACCCCAAAGAAGCGCTAGCGCGATGAAAAAGCGGGCGAGCCAGTCCCCTGGCTCGCCCGCTTTCAATCATGTAAATCGCCGTATCTACTCTGCAGACGAAGATCCACCATCAACGATTGCCTGCTCGGACTCAGGAATCCCATCGGCACCCGTACTCTGTTCTTGCTCCACCTCTTCGCTGATTGCGGAGGCGGGGGTCGAGCCCTTTGCACCCACGATGTAGGCAGCCCCAAATCCTAACGCAATGGCAATCAAGGTCAAAATCACGTAGACAGGCCAATGGCGCTTAATATACGAAAACACGTTGACTCCTTAGAGCTCCGTCTACGAACGGCGGATAACCTCGGTCACGACCTCGGATACCGTGGCAATGTTCGTCGGGTTGACATTGTGGGGCAGGTCGTCCTCGGTACGAGCGCAAGCCAGACGCGTGCCGTCCACGCCGGCGATGGTGAGGGCTCGGCGGCTCGCCTCGAGCGCGGCATAGGCATCGGTCTTGGCATAGGGCATCTCGAGCGCGCCACAATCGACATGGAACGACTTGCACACCTTGCTGACCAGGTTCATGATGCGGCAATCGCCCTTGAGCAGCTGCTGTTCGCCCTCGACCGTCACCACCGAAAGCCTACCGGCGCCGACGGATTCAAGATTGATGAAGAATACGCCGCGGAGCTTATCGCGATGCGAAGCCAAGAAGGCCTTCATGCCGGCGCCATCACAATCCGAGGCGCCCGTTGCCACAAACCAGATATCGTGACCGAGCAGCTCATCATCGCCCATAGAGGCGACAGCCGAGAGCATATCTTCGGAAGAAGCGCCATCGGAAGACGTAGCGCCGCCCTTCCAGCCATCGTTATCGTCCTCGAAGTTATCCCACGAACCGATACCGCGACCGGACTTCTTGGCATCGTAATCGTCTTCGACGCCCAGCCAATCACTCATGCTGTCCTGCTCGTTTTTCCTTTTACGACCGAACAGGCCACCCAGGCCGCGTTTGCGAGACTTGGGTGCCGCCGGGGCGGGAGCCGAAATGGTCTCGATCGGCTGCGCGCCCGACGCAACGGGCATGGGAGGCACAACGGGTGCCGATGTGGGTTCGGGACCCTGGGCGGTAGCAAAGGGGTCGTTGACCTGCGCGGAGGGGTCGGGAAGGTCGAACAGCGACGTGCGAGACGCAACGTTTGCCTGCTTCATCGACGGTAGCGACGGATCGGGAACCGAAGCCAGCGGAGACGAGGAAGGTGCGGGCGACGGAGCCGACGCCGGATCGGGAACATTCATCTGCGGACGCGGTGATGCCTGGAAGGAAATCTGGGCCATAAGGGAATCGACCGTTTCGTCCTGGGTGGGAGCAGTATCGGCAACCGTGGCACCGGAACCACTCGGGGTCGGCATGGTGAAAATCTGCGTGGAGTAAGGCCTCGACTCATCCGTCTCGGGAGTCTCGGAAACCGCAGACACTTCCTCCTGCTCGACCTCGGTCGAATCATCTTGCTCGGCTGCCGCGTACTGCTCTTCGTCAGAGTTGGCCTCGACGGGCTCGTCCTCAGCAGCATCCTGAATTTCGGCAGCATCAATGGGCTCGTCATCGTCTGCCACGTCGTCCTGCTCATCGGAAGCAGGAAGGGGCTCGGCAATCGCGGTGCCTTGCTTTTCAAACGTTATCGTGGAATCGAACTGCGCGGCATCAAACGACATGGTGCTATCGACGTGCTGCTGGGCCTCGAAAGACGTTGTAGCTTCGGCAGCATCGACGGGCACGGACTGCATAGCCTCGTTCTGCTCGAACTCTTGCGCCGCGAGCTCACGTGCCGCCTCGGCTGCCTGCTGCTGAGCGATAGCCTCCTGCTCGGCAGCCTCGCGTGCGGCAGCGCGCTTCTCCTCGAAATCGTCGACAAATTTCTTGCCCTTTGCAAGCGCGCCCTTAAAGAAGTTGGAAGCGCTGGCGCCAATCGAAGAGAACGCGGATGCAATATCGGCATGGGGCGTTGCCGCGGGAATCTCGGCCGAGAAATCAGTATCGCTCTCGTAAGACACGCGCCTCGGCTGTTCAACGTAATCGTCGTCAGACTCGTCCGCAACGTCTTGCGCCGGCGCGGCGGGAGCCAAAATGTCCAGTCCTGCCGCGGGATCGATCGCGGACACCGCCTCGGGCTCGGCAACGGCAGAGGTAACCGCGGCAGACTCATCATCCGCAGCGACAACGGGCGCAGGCGCAGCCACGACGGGGGCAGGCTCGGGCTCAAACGTCGGCTCCTCGCCCTCCTCGTAATCGAGCGTGCAGGACTCGGGAAGCATTCCGAGCGCACGGATGGCATCCGAACCAAAGCGGATGTTGCCGGCGGCATTGCGATAGAGCTTGGGCTCGGGCTCAGCCGCGGCAGGCTCCTCCGCCGGCTCGGCAGCGGGAACCTCGTCATTGAACTCTTCGGCCTGGACAGCCTGATTCTGATCCTCGGGCACGATGGCGCCAATCAGCGTCTCGTCAGCAGACGCACCCTCAAAGCCCTCGATCTGCTCGTCGAAAGCCTCACCCTGTTCGGGCTCGGTCTGAGCGTCGGGAGCAATCGGCTGACCGAACTCGTCCTCGACGTAGGTAGGCTCTTCGTACTCGATGGTGTTGCCGTAGTCGTTTTGCTGCTGGGCCGCGGCATACTCCGCCGCTGCGCGCGCCATTTCCTCGGCACGACGTTTCTGCTCCCCAAAATAGGTATCGAACGGAACATCGTCGGGAAACTCGTTTTCGCCCTGGAAGGGAGCAACGTTGTCCATAACGCCGAGCATAGCGGCGACAGAAGACTTGTTGCACACCGCGCCGGACGTATAGGGAAGAATATGGCGGTTAGAGATGATGTTTGCCGCGTTGGCAAGTGCAACGAGGGAAGCGAGGATCGCGACAATCCACAGCAGAACCTTGAGCGCGCCGGGGAGCGGCAGGATACGCAGGATGGCAACGGCAGCGGGGGCAACCGTGGCAACGGGCAACAGCTTGGCGATGAGCGCACGATACGAAGCATAGGGCTCGCGGGCGAGCAGCTCAGCACGGGGAGAGTCGTAGTGTGCGACAACGACCACCGGGCGGTTGCGCGGAGACGCGAGCGGGCCCGAGGCCTTGTGGTAGGCGATGACATTTTGGCTCACGCCCGTCTTGCCCAGGCGCGAAACCACGGGGTGGCCCGTGCGCTCGAGCACGTAAAGAACGGCGCCGACAATGGCCAGCAAGGTGCCGACCAAGCCGATACCGCCGCCGATGCCCATCAACAGGGCGCCGGCAAACGCAAGAATACCGGTAACGGCAAATGCCAACCTACTGGGCGCCGGGGCATTGAACTCCTGAACCTCGGGATCAAAGCCGTGGTTGCGGAAGATCTGAGCGATATCCTCGGCAGCCAAGCGCTCTTCTTCGCTGCATGCCGGCGTAATGCCGGTGTTCTGCAGCAGGTGGTTAATATAGTTCTGGGTGTTCGCCATGTGCGCTCCACATCCATAATCCGACAAATAGGCCCAATGCATGCACATTAGAACCGTATATAGTCGAAAGTATACCCCGAGCGAGCGCAAACGACCGAATTCGGGCCATCTTAACGCCCCGAGCGGACAAGGATATAGCCTAATCTCCATATCGGACTAAAATCATGGCAGCAAACCACCTTCTTATGCGAGGACTCTATGACGGCAAGCGACGCGACCGCGACAATTAAAAAGGGAAGTTCGGAGCCCAGTTTCGATAAAACGGCTCAGCGCATCCTCAACCTTTTCTTTGTGCTCAACAGCTCCCCCGAACCGCTGACGACCGAGCAGATCGTCTTGGATTCTGACCTGGGATATGGCTCGGGCAACATCGACTCGGATAAGCGCAAGTTTCGGCGCGATCGTGACAAACTGCTCGAGCGTGGCATCTTAATCAAGGAGGTTCGCCCCGCCGGTGCGCAGGAGACCGAGGAAAGCTCGTGGACAATCGACCGCGAGCACACGTTTGCTGCAGGCGGCCTCATCACCGCAGACGACGCCGACATCCTACTCAACGCCATCGACCAGACGCTAGCGGCCGGCTCTTCCACCTTTGCCGCGCCGCTTGCCGATATTCGCTCCAAAATTGCCTACCTCACCGGCATGTCGGCGGTGGACGAAGTACCGATCCGCCGCTCTCCCACCGTCGATGCGGTATGGAGCGCCTTTGCCGAGCGATGCGCGCTGCGATTTTTATATCAGAACGGACGCGGCGAGCAGAAAGAACGTACCGTCTGTGTCTACGGCATGTTCGAACGCGAGGGCGTGGCGTACTTCTGCGGCCTCGACAATGTCACCGACGACATCAGGACATTCCGCTGCGACCGTATCGTTCGCGCTTGGCGTCCTTCGAAGGCCTACGCCATCCCTACGGACTTCAATCTCAACGACTATCTGTTCTTTGAATTCGATTTCGCCGACCGACCGCCCGTTGCAGCCACGTTCTCGTTCGCCCCTCAGACGCAGATCGATATGATCAACGGCCTCACGCGCGGGCGAGGTGAGCTCGCACACACCGATGCGGGATGGATCTGGACCGTTGACGTGCGCGACCTTGAAGCCGCCGCCTCATTTTGCATGGCCCACGCCATGGACGGCATGAGGCCCATGGCCCCCAAATCGCTCAAGCAGGCGTGGAACCACCTCATTGAAAGGACGGTGCACGAGCATGCCCGTGCGTAAACTCACCAGCGAGCAGAGACTCTCGCGCGCCATCGACATCATGGAGGCCCTCTACGCCGCCGGCGAGAGCGGCATGACACGAACCGAGATTTGCAGTCGCTTTGACATCACAGGGGTATCGCTCGACGAGATTCTCGAGATCGTCTCGACGCTCGCTGATCGAGAATCGGGCGCGCGCATCATCTGCGAATGCCGCGGCGAGCGTGTGGTCCTCACCGGTGACGCCGGGCGTGTGCTACCGCTGCGCTTGAGTGCCGCCGAGGGCGCTGTGCTCAACCATGAACTTGAATCGTTGGGGATCGAGCCGCATACGGCAGCTCGGATTCGACATGCCCTTCTACCCGAAGAGCTCGGCTATAACCAGCGCGTCTTTGACACCGTCAACCACGGGTCGCACTGGCAGCAGCTGAGCTGCGCCATTCAGGACGGCGTTCGCTGCCGCATCTCGTATCGCTCGATGGACGATGCACGGCCACGCGAGCGTCTGGTCGACCCCTTGCGCATTACGGCAAACGGCGACCAAACATACTTGATTGCCTGGGACATCGCAGTCGATGAGCAGCGCACCTATCGCATGGATAAAATCGAGGGACTCACCTTGACGGAAGACTCCGTCGTGTCTCACGCACCGGACGTCGCATCCCTCCACGATTCCCTTGCCCGGACGCAGCATAGCGCAAAGCTCCTGATGCCATTCGATATGGCGGAGCATCTGGACTGGGCCGGCATCACCCTAATCGAGCGCAGCGGGGCAGACACGGCAACGGTAACCGTGCATTACGGCTCCGAGCGTTGGCTACTGAGTCAGATAATCGCAGCGGGCGGAGCCATCCGCATCTTGGATGACCCCGCCCTGTCAAAGCGTCTGTGCGATATGGCAAAAACCCTCGTCTGTCCGCTTTAGCGCCGCCGCTCGTGGCGTGCGCGCCACAGTTGCAGATAGTGCCCGATCTGCGCCGATTCGATGCACTGGTAGGAGCTCGTGGGCAGCGACGTTAAGAACTTCTTTCCGTAGCCCTTCGTCACTAGGCGCGGGTCGGCCAGAATCAGCACGCCGCAATCGGTCGACGAGCGGATAAGGCGGCCGGCCGCCTGCTTGACCTCGAGCACCGCCTCGGGCAGCGAATAGCGCGCCCAAGCGCGGTCTTCGCGCAGGTTGCGCTCGCACGAGAGCGGGTCCGTGGGGCTCGAGAACGGCAGCTTGGGAATGATGACGCAGCGCAGCGTCTCGCCGCTGGCGTCGAATCCCTCCCAGAAGGCCTTAAGAGCAAAAAGCGACGAGGTCGGCTCGTTGATAAACCGGTCGCGCAGGCGACGAGGAGATGAGTTGCGCTGCTGGCAGTTGAGCTCCAGACCCGCACGGGCCATCTTGGGCTCAACGCGGGCATACAGGTCTTCCATGTCGCGCCGATTGGTGAACAGTGTGAGCACCGATCCGCCCATGGCAAGATGGGCGTCGACCAGCACGCGCTCGAGCGCCGTAAGATAGCTCTCACGATCGCGCGGATCGGGGATATCGCCCGCAACGACTACAGCCATGTTCGAATCGAAGTCGTAGCTCGAATCCAAGTGCAACGATGAGGATGTTGAAGCACCGATGCGATCGAGGCCGACCGCGTGGTTAAAGTGTTCAAAGCTTTTGGACACCGTCATGGTCGCCGAGGCAAAGATAGCCGTGTGAACCTCGGGCAGCCATTCGGTTGCCAAGGCCTCGCCAATGTCGATGCGCTCTGCGGTCATTGACTCTCCGCCGGCACGCAGCCTGCGATTGACCTGCAGCGAATACACGTAGTGTTCATCGGTGCCATCAATGATGAGTTTGAGGTTCTCGGCCAGCTCGTGCAGGCGGCGCGAGATATCACCCAGGTCGACAACAACCTCGGGCTTGTCGGCGGCGACGGCTTGCACCAGCGCGTCGACGCTCTTGTCAGCCTGTTCCAATGCGTCGATGGCAGCGTAGGCCGACTGTAAGAAATCATGCCAGTCGTCAGATTCGCGCAGCTCGGGGCCAATCCATAGATTGGCATTGTCATAACCCCCACGGGCACGGCGACCGAGCTCGCGAACGCCATCGAACACGTCGGCGATTGCCATGCTCGCGCGCGCAACCGTCGACGTTGCCTTGGCAGTAAGGCCCAGATAGAGCGTAGAGCCCTCGGAGGTTGCCAAATCACGGGAAACCTGGCTTAGCGCGCCGGTGCTCGAGCCACCCAGGCGCTCAAACAGAACGCGTGATTCGTCCGCCGACACCACGCGCGCCCACTGACGGCGCGCCTCGCGCTCGATAGAATGGGCCTCGTCGATTACCCAATGACGAATCGGAGGCAAAATCCTGCCCTCGGCCGCGACATTGCGGAACAGCAGGGAATGGTTGGTGACCACCACATCGGCATGCGCCGCACGGCGACGAGCGCCGTGGACCAAACATTTATCAGGGAAAAACGGGCAGAGGCGACGAGCACACTCGCGCGAGGCCGTCGTAAAGTCGGGGCGGTTGACGCTGCGCCACCGAATGCCAAGTGAGTCGAGGTCGCCATCGGCTGATTGGCAGACGTACGCCATAATGACCGCGACCGCCGTGAGCGTGTCCGCCGGATCGCGCTTGGTGGTAATCTCGACCTGGCCGCGACTCATGCGCTCAAGCTTGCGCAGGCACGGATAGTGGTCATAGCCCTTGAGAGCGCAAAATGACAGGCCACCGTCCAGTTGCTCGGCAAGTTTTGGCAGCTCATGGTACATGAGCTGGTCGGCAAGATTGTTCGATTTGGTCGCAATACCAACCGTAATGTTGTTACGGCGTGCTGCCTCGGCAAAAGGCACCAGATAGGCCATCGATTTGCCGACACCTGTGCCCGCCTCAATTACACGATGAGTGCCCGTGACCAGCGCATCGCGGACCTCGAGCGCCATCGCGATCTGCTCATCACGCGGCTCGTAGGTGGGATACATGCGATTGACCAGGCCATCTGGCGCATAGTCTGCCTCAATCTCCTCACGACTCGGCATCTTGAGGACCGGCAGTTCGTCGGCGTCCACCCGATCGTCGGCGCGATCGGCCTTGAGAACGTCAGCACGAGCGGCGCTGAGAGAGAAGATAGAACCAGGGTTCTGCCCCGCCAAGAATGAGAAGATAGGACGATAGGACCAAGGCACGTCCGGATGCATGTCGGCTAGGCGCGCCATGAGGCCCTGGGGCAAGTCGGTGAGCGCCACGAGTAACACGCGCCATACGCCACACAGGGCGTCGACGTCGGCATTGGCACGGTGTGATACCGAGTCACAGCCAAACAGATCGGCCATAAAAGACAGCTTGTGCGAGGCCAGGCGCGGAAGCGCGATGCGCGACAGCGCCAGCGAATCGATCCATATATCGCTCACGTTGACGCCGCCTTTGACCGACTCGATAAACGAGCGGTCGAACGTGGCGTTATGTGCGATCACCGGGCAACCACCGACAAAATCGGCGAGAGCGGCGACGGCCTCAACGGCCGACGGGGCATCTGCCACATCGGCATTTGTAATGCTCGTGAGCTCGGTAATCTCGGCGGGAATCAGCTGCTTGGGATGCACGAAGGTATCGAAGCGGTCGACGATCTCGCGGCCCGAAAGACGGGCCGCCGAGATCTCGATCAGCTCGTTGTCCTGCACCGAAAGACCTGTGGTCTCGGTATCGAGGACAATCACATCTTCCTCGATAAGGCCGAAGGACTGCGTTTTGGCGCGTTCGGCAAGCGTGGCATAGGAGTCGATGACAAACTGCGGCGTTCCTGACGAAACCGCGTCCTCGATTAGCATGCAATGCCCGCTCGACGAAGGCCCATACGGATCAGGCTGTCACAGACCTGCGGGAACGTCATGTCGTCGGTGTGGCGGATCTCATCCGGATACAGCGACGTATCGGTCATGCCGGGAATGGTATTGGTCTCGAGGATAACGGGGCCGTCCTCACTCACAATAAAGTCGCTGCGCGAGATACCCAGGCAACCGAGGGCCTTGTGAGCAGCACAGGCAAGCTCCTGAGCGCGAGCGTAATTCTCGGGTGAAATCTGCGCCGGAATGCGATGGATGTCCGTAGGGTCGACATACTTCACGTCCAGATCGTAGAACTCGCAGTCCTTGGGCTTACGAATCTCGACAATCGGCAGAGCGCGCACGTCGTCCTCGCCGTACACGCCGACGGTGATCTCGGTACCCTCGATGCACTTCTCGACCAGCACTTTGTCGCCGTACTCAAACGCCTTGGCGATTGCCGCGGGCAGCTCGGAGGGCTCATGGACCAGGGAAATGCCATAGCTGGAACCGTTGACGGCCGGCTTCACAAAGCAGCGCTCGCCACAAACCTCGACGATATGATCGATATCGACTTCATCGCCCACCTCGAGCGCGAGGCCGGGGGCAATGGGGATGCCCGCCTTGGCGTACAAGAGCTTAGAGACCTCCTTGTCGGCACCGCAGGCGCTGGCAAGCACGCCCGAGGCCGTGTAGGGGATACCCAGGGTCTCCATGGCACCCTGCATGGCGCCATCCTCACCGCCGGCGCCGTGCATGGCGATAAATGCCACGTCAAAGCCGCCGGTCGCCATGGTTACCATAAAATCATCGGCAGCCGTGTCGAGCAGCTCCACCGAAGTGTAGCCGGCCTCCTTCAAGGCAACCACGACGTTCTTTCCCGAATTGAGCGAGATCTCGCGCTCAGCGGAATGACCGCCCGCCAAGACCGCTACGTGCATGTTCTCTAGGCTTTTACCCGGCATGGGCAGACTCCTCCTCTATAATTTCTGCAGCTGATACCATATTGTAGCGATACCCTCTACGTTTCCCCAAAATCGAAAGGCTTCCATGAATCCCAGGACTAAATCTCAGGACATTCGCGACTTGAGCCAAAACGATATTCGCGAGCTCGTGGCCGAGCTTGGCCAGCCCGCCTTCCGCGCGAAGCAGCTCATCGAATGGGTCTTTGAGAAGAACGTTTGTTCGTTTGACGATATGACCAACCTCCCCAAGGCTTTCCGCGAGCAGCTTAAAGAGGCTTTTGCCTTTGACACGCCGACTGAACTCACCAAGCAGGTTTCCAAAGATGGCTCTCGCAAGTATCTGCTCGAGTACCACGACGGCGTTTCCGTCGAGACCGTCGGCATGCCCCGTCGTAACAAGCTTTCCGTCTGCGTTTCCACCCAGGCAGGCTGTGGCATGGGCTGTGCCTTTTGCGCTACCGGTCTCAACGGCCTCAAGCGCTCTCTGACCGCTCAAGAGATCGTCGACCAGGTACTTCATGTATCCAACGACTTTGGCGAGCGCGCCACGAGCGTTGTCTTCATGGGCCAGGGCGAGCCGTTTGCCAACTACGACGAGGTTCTCAAGGCGCTGCGAATCCTCAACGACCCCGATGGCATCGGTATCGGCGCTCGTCACCTCACTGTCTCTACCAGTGGCGTTATTCCCGGTATTCGCAAATTTGCCGACATCCCCGAGCAGTTCACGCTTGCCGTTTCCCTGCATTCCGCCATCCAGTCGACGCGCAATAAGCTCATGCCCGGTGTTAAGAAGTACACGCTGCTTCGCCTTCACGAAGCGCTTCAGCTCTACACCGAGAAGACTGGCCGCCGCCCGACCTATGAGTATGCCATGATCGAAGGCGTCAACGATACGAATCCCGAGATGCAGGCGCTCTGCGACTTCTGCGAGGGAACGCTGTGCCACGTTAACCTCATTCAGCTTAACGACATCGAGGGCAGCCCGCTCAAGCCGTCGCCGATTCATAAGGTTGAGGATCTTCAGCGTCGTCTTGAGTCCCGTGGCATCGAGACCACGATTCGTAACTCCCGTGGTAACGATATTGACGCCGCCTGCGGACAGCTGAAGCAGCGCTTTAAAGTTCAGAAAAACGCATAGGGGAGTCGCACCCCAAAACGTTTCATGTGAAACATCGAACGACCCCGGTTGTAGAATATGCAACCGGGGTCGTTTCATTTATTGACCTTAATTTTGAATCAGCTGCTACCTGTCCCATGTTTTACGGCCAAAATAAGGGGTCCTTGTCTCATGAATCAGACAAGGACCCCTCAAAATATGCTGAGTAATTATTAGGTACCTAATAGCCTACATTTTCCCATTGGTTGCTGACCCAACCCTGATTAATCTTGGGATTCTTCGTTACCTGAGCAGTACGCATGGCAACATCTTCCGTCATAACATCCATTTTCTTTTTGGAAGTATCGACGATATCTTGCGCGCCTCGAAGCAAGCGACCTCGGAATTCATCGTCTGTCGCGATCTTATATCCAGCAAAGGCACCAGCTGCGACAGTCGTCGCCAATGCAATCGCAGCTATAATCTTATTCCTCATCTTGGCCTCCTTGATCAAACTGAATCATTTCGCCAAGAATACGAGAGAGCTCTTCCTCGTCTTTAAACTCAATCTCAATCTTATTCTTTCCACGCGAGCTCTTCACACGCACGTTGGTATTAAATACCTGACGAAGCACACGGGCAGCCTTTTTAAAGGACTGAGGCGTTGCCGGCCTTGGCGTCTTAGGTGTCTCTCCGGCAGAAAACAACGGAGCAAGATTTTCTGTCGCTCTTACGGAAAGGCCCTCTGTAACAACTTTCTCTGCAAGTCGAATACGCGCGTCCTCATAGGGAACTGCAAGAATCGCACGTGCATGACCAGCAGTAAGTTTGCCCTCAAAAATCATCTGCTGAACAACTTCAGGAAGATCGAGAAGGCGCAGCGAGTTTGTAATTGCAGAGCGTGACTTGCTGACTGCCTTCGACAATGCCTCTTGGGTCATACCGCTGGCATCGATAAGCTGGCGATAGCCCTTAGCCTCTTCGACGGGATTCAGATCAGAACGCTGAAGGTTTTCGATAAGAGCAAGAGCCAGCATCTCTTCATCATTTACCTCTTTAATGATGACTGGCAATTCTTCAAGGCCAGCAAGCTTCGACGCCTGGTAACGACGCTCACCAGCGATGATCTCATAGCCGTTTCCATGCTTGCGAACCAAAAGCGGCTGCAAAACGCCATGTTCTTGGATTGACTCGCTCAACTCGCGAAGTTCAGTTTCGTTAAAGTGAATTCGCGGCTGATTAGGGTTGGGAACGATATCCTCAATAGGTAGTTTTGTTTCAGATGCGGCATTTGAAGCCGATGCAGCCGAACCGCCGGTCTCATACTCGGCCTCTGAGACCAAAGCATTGAGTCCACGTCCCAATCCGCCACGTTTCTTTACACTAGGCACGCTTGATCACCTCTTTTGCAAGGTTCATATAAGCTTTTGCACCTTTATTTTGAGGTGCATAGGTAATTACCGGTTCTCCAAAAGACGGAGCTTCTGAGATTTTAACCGTACGGGGAATCAGCGTCTTAAACGCCTTATCACCAAAGTACGATTGAACCTCCTCAACAACCTGATTCGATAGAGAAGTACGCGAGTCATACATGGTCATAAGCACACCGTAGGTGTCTAAGCCCTTATTCAGACGTGATTTGACCATCTTCATTGACTCAAGCAGCTTCGTAACGCCCTCGAGTGCGTAATACTCGCACTGGATCGGAATCAAAACGCTATCTGCTGCAGTCAAGGCATTGATAGTAAGCAGGCCGAGCGAAGGAGGACAGTCAATGAAAATGAAATCGAACTCGTCCTGAATCGGCTCAAGCAAATCTTTAAGGCGGGTTTCACGAGCGATTGCGCTTACGAGCTCAATTTCCGCGCCTGCAAGCTGAATTGTAGCCGGAATTACGAATACCTTTTTGCAATTTGTATCAAGAACAAGCGATTCTGCCGGCACATCATTCAACAATGCATCATAGATGCAGTGATCAAGGTCTTCTTTTTCAATTCCGAATCCACTGGTGCTGTTTCCCTGCGGATCAAAATCGACAATCAGTGTCTTACGACCCTGCTCACCCAGTGCTGCTGCAAGGTTTACAGCCGTCGTTGACTTACCGACGCCGCCTTTTTGATTGATGATTGCAATGATACGCGTGTCTTTTGCGCTCTTAGAACGCTTAACGTCGCGAAATCCCACGGTCCCTCCTGGTGTGTATTAAAGCTGTCAAACGGAGGATGTTTCACGTGAAACATTCCGAATCGATATCAACCGCCATGTTTCACGTGAAACACTGCAAGTTGTTAGTATCCATTATGTTTCACGTGAAACATCTAGGCAAGCGGATTCTTCTTTGCCACGCCATTTGCACGAGGCAATGAGACGGATGCTGGATGACTCTTCTTAAGAACAATGAACTCCCTGTGACCCAAGCCTTCAGGCAAATCAATTGCGTCATTCAGAAGCAAAGTGAAGCCACAAATCTTAGCTGCTGACATGCCGGAAGCAAGCTCCTCATCCGAAGGATTGCCCTTGGTTATAACAAATAGCCCTCCATCCTTCAGATACGGAGCCGCATACTCAACAAGAATCGGTAGAGGGGCCAGTGCGCGGGCGGTTACAACAGAGAACTGCTTCTTATGGCTTCGAGCATATTCTTCAAGACGATCATGAACCGCATGAGCATGTTTCAATCCAAGAGCATGGACAAAGGAATTGACCGCATCAACCTTCTTGCCAACAGAGTCAATATAAGTAGCTTTACGATGCGTGGTTATGGTTAATGGAATACCAGGGAAGCCCGCACCTGTTCCCATATCGAGCAAAGCTCCCTCAGGAGCCTTGTTGATATAGGGGAGCAAAACAAGTGAGTCGAGAATATGAAGTACTGCAGCATCTTCTACGTTAAGAATACGGGTGAGATTGGTTGTCTTATTTGTTTCTAGAACCAAATCCAAATGCTGAATACATTTCCTCAGCTCAACATCAGTTACGCTCAAGGAATACTCTTTGCAATAGGAAGTTAGACGACTCAACATCTCATCAGCCTGCTGATCAGTAAGTACTAACAACGAAAGCTCCTTTCTGACAAAAATCAGTGTATCGAGAACTTTTGACAAAAAAAGGGGACGTGGAAACCACGCCCCCTTAGCATAAGCTCGAGAAGATTATCGAGCAACAATCACCACATGGCGATCAGGGTCAGAACCCTCAGAATGAGTATCGACGGCATCATTGCCACGAAGTGCAATGTGAACCAGTCGACGCTCGTAGGCATTCATGGGCGGAAGCGAAACACTCTTATGGGTGCGGATGGCACGCTCGGCAGCAGACTGAGCCATGGAAGCAACCTTGTCCTGACGGCGACTCTTGTATCCCTCTACGTCCACTACAACCGGATACCTAAAGCCAAGTTTGCGGCTCACCAGCAAAGAGAACATAACCTGAAGGGCATCAAGGGTCCGACCATGACGGCCAATGAGAACAGCAAGGTCGGGAGCCGTTACATCCAAAATCAGCTCACCCTCGTCGCCCTCATACTCATCGATAGGAGAGTTGGCGGCATCGAAGTGCGAAAGGATGGAACGCAGGATGGAAATCGCAACATCGGCAATGGTGTCAAGCTCCTCATCGGTCAGCTCTTCACCAGCCTTGTAGCGCTGTGCAATCTCGGGATAATCGCCCGCGACCTGCGGGGCAACCTCCTCAAGCATATCCTCGATGATCTCTTCAGACATAACGTACTCCAAAAGTTAGGTACCTAAATAAGATTGATATCCCGTTACTTCTTCTTGTGCGGGCGCGGCTTCTTCTCTCGACGAGTGACCTCAACCTGCAGCGGAGCGTTCTTAAGACGCTCCTCCTCATCGGCCTTCGCCTTGTCGATGACCTTCTGCGTCACAAAAATCTGCTGGATAACCTGCCAAGCAGACGAGACGTCGTAGTACAGCAGAACACCAACGGGAAGGCTCCAGCCCATCCAAAGCATCATGACCGTCATGACAACGGCCATCATACGCATGCTCTGAGCCTGCTGGCCGGTCTGGTTGCGCGACATATAGAGCTGCGGAATCAGGGTCAGGACGGCGAACAGGATCAGGCAAACCAGCGCGGGCAGTGCAACCATAAAGCCACCGGCAAAGGAAGCGCTCGGCGTGGTGGTCAGGTCGGGCAGGATGTTGAAGAACGAGAACGTGCCGTCGTTAAAGTACTGCGGCAGGTTACGCAGTAGCGTAAACAGGGCAAACAGGATAGGCATCTGAATCAGCAGCGGCAGACAGCCAGCCATGGGGTTGAACTTGTTCTCGCTGTAGAACTTCTGCATCTCCTCGGCCTGACGCTGGGGATCGTCGGCATAGCGCTCCTGGATCTCGAGCATCTTGGGCTGCAGCACCTGCATGCGAGCCGTCGACTTGGTCGACTTGAGCATGAGCGGCGTCAGCAGCAGACGGATGATGACCACCAGGATGATGATGGACAGGCCCCAGTCGACCGCAAAGGTCTGGATGAGCTTGAGCAGCTCGAAAAGGATGTTAACGATCCAATCCCACATGTAAGTTTTCCTCCGATAGCGAGTGCCCGCTAGGGCACAGGGTCATAACCGCCGACGTGCAGGGGATTGCAGCGAGCGATGCGCCTCACGGCAAGCCAGCAGCCTCTCAAAACACCGTGCTTCTCAATCGCCTGGATGGCGTATTGCGAGCACGTTGGGTAATAAATGCAGGCGTCAGGCAATAAGGGCGAAATAACCTGTTGATATATGCGAATAGGAGCAATGGCAACACGTCGCAAAACGTGATTGCTCATCGCTCCTCCCCGGCAACGCCGGCGCGCTTCATAAGCGAACGCAACGCCTTGTCCATCTCCTGCGGCGAGGAAACCCTCGTCTTGGGAGTTGCAAACAAGATGATGTCATAACCCGCAACGGGAAATCCGCAGCTGCGGGCGGCCTCGCGCATCACACGCTTAGATCGGTTGCGCACGACGGCACAACCGAGTCGCTTAGCACCAACGAAGGCGACCCTTCCGGAGTCGCCTTCGCCAACCGATTCACATATGGTCATTCGAATCAGAGGGTGATTGAAACGACGCCCCTGACTGAACACATGCTCGAAATCTTGCCGAGACTTAATAGTCTTCATGCGAGATGTGTGTATCGCTGCTAGACAGTGAGACGCTTGCGGCCCTTGGCACGACGACGGGCGAGCACGGCACGACCACCCTTAGTGGCCATACGGGCACGGAAGCCATGGGTCTTGGCACGCTTACGCTTATTAGGCTGATACGTACGCTTCATCTTAAGTTCCTCCTGCTGCATTTCGAGTGTCCGCGGGGACGCGGACGCAGATATAGACACGTGAGCTTGAAGATTGTAGGGAAATCAATGTTCAAATGTCAAGAAATCAAAGGTAAAAGGTTGCGCAGTTCACACGGTTCCCCCATAAGCACAACCGAAATTTGCGCCTCATGGCAACCTTTCACGATATTTCATCGAGTTTTCAACAGGTCATGTTGGCAATGTTGAGAACTTTTCGCCCGTTTTCCAAAGTTTTCAACAAGTTTTGAAAAGTTGTCGAAAGATGAGAAACGTTGCACGGTGAGCTACTATTTGTTCGAAACCTTTTGAAAGATTGCGAGCGGCATGTCTGATGACTTTTACACCATGGTCGATTCCGGAGACCCGGCACCCGACAACGAGCACATCACCGGCGTGCGCGAAGAGCGTGCGGAAGGCGAGCAGACGACCACGCAGGCGCCAAAAGCCATGTACGCCGCGCGCATCGCCGTCTATGACGACATGCTGTCGACACCGCGGGTGATCGTCATTGATCCGCAAGATGTCCGCACGTATTTGGAAGAGACGACCAACACCGTCTACCAGTGCATGAAAGAACAAGGTGGCCATATCTCGCTCATGGTCATCCGCGAGATTGTCGAAAACTTTATCCACGCGCACTTTGCCGAGCCCATCATCTCGATTCTGGACGACGGAGACACCATCCGCTTTGCTGATCAAGGACCCGGCATCGACGACAAGGAACGCGCTTTCGACTTTGGCGTTACCAGCGCAAACAGCAAGATGAAGCGCTATATCCGTGGAACCGGAGCAGGGTTTCCCATGGTGCAGGAGTATTTGGAAAACGCCGGCGGTGCCGTATCCATCGAGGACAACATGGGCAACGGCACCGTGGTTACGGTAAGCCTGAACCCTAAACGCGTGCAGGAAATCGAGCGTGCCGGCGGACGCGGCGCTGCCGTGCGGCCCGAGACAGAGCAGCCCACATATCCCCTGCCGGGAGCTTTTGCGCAGCAGCCCATGGCAACGCAGCAGATGCAGCCCCCCGTGGGGCAGATGCAGCAGCCCGGAATGCTACCTACACAAGAACCCCGGGCGGCATCGATGTCGATGCCGCCAAACACGCCAGAGACCATGCCGCTGGCGGATCAGGATGCAGCAGCAATGCAGCAGGCGACGGGGGCGCCGGGTGGCCAGCAAATGGGCTATCAGCCGTACCAACAGGGATATCCATATCAGCAGATGCCGCCACTGGGGTATGGCCAGCAGTTCCCGCAGCAGTACCAGCAGGGATATCAGCAGCCGTACCAGCAGATGCCGCAGCAGCAGTACAACCCCTGGGCCCAGCAGGTGCCTCCACAGCCTTACCAACAGTGGCCTCAAAGTTTTCAACAGCAAATGCCGCCGATGCAGAGTTCTCAACAACCAGCAGCTCAAATGATGTATCCTAGTGCAGCAAATCAGTATGCGCAGCCACAACCGGACGTGTTCGTAAGCGATCGCGGCAACGCCGCGCTGGGCTATCTGGCGCAAAATCAAGCGTGCGGTGCAACCGATCTGGCGAGGGCGTTTGGAAACTCGGCCCCCACTTGGTCACGCACACTCAATGACTTGGCGCAGGCCGGCTTGGTCATCAAGCATGGCCAGAAATACCATCTGACCGAACTCGGCGCCGCTCGCGTGCGAGCTCAGAGCTAAAGAACGGGAGAGACAGTGGACGAGGAAGCAAGCATCATCCTGGGGGATGCCATCGCCTTTTGCCAGCGCGACGGCCAAGATGCACGCCTCATCAACATGCTGGGGCAATCGCGCGCCATAAGCCTGACCGAAGATACGCTCACGATCGAGGCCCCCTCGCGCTTTGCCATCGCGCAGCTCAAAAAGCATCAGCCGACTATTGAGGCCTATCTGGAAGAAATCGCCTTTGCACCGATTGCGCTCGACATCGTGGCACCGCAAGGCGCCGCGACGGAATCCGCTGCCGCGACGGCGCCCGCCACGGCTCCCGCTGCTTCCCCGGCGGTGCCGGCCTCCGCAGGCAACGTGCCGACAATCGAGCACCAGCACAGCGATGTTTCCCGTGAAACCATGGCACCGTTGCCGACCGCGGCGGCGACGTCAACGAACGTACCCGTCACGCACATGCCCATCGCTCACGACGCGGCGGCGGGCGCGGATTCGGGCATTGCAATCAAGAACACGCTCTCGGCCGATGACTTTCGTCGCATGATGAACCAGATGAAGGGCGGAGCGCCGACTAAATCCACGCAAGCTGCGACCCCCGCCTCATCCATGCCAGCACCGACCGTGCCGGCCGAGCAGAATACGGATGGAGCCCCGCTCGCCGCGAACTCAAAATTTACCTTTGAGAACTTTGTCTACGGCCCCGAGAACAGCCATGCCTATCGCTCGGCACTCAAGTTTGCCGCCCTCGCGGACGAGCGCGGCACATGCACATCACTGTTCATCTACGGCAAATCGGGCCTGGGCAAGACGCACCTGCTGCTTGCCATCAAAAACGAGCTCGCCGAAAAGTCGCCCGAGATCAAGGTCAAGTATGCCAACTCCCAGGCATATCTGGACGACCTGATGACCGAGTTCGACCGCCAAAAGAAGAGCAACGCTCCCATCATGCAGGCGTACCACGGCGTGGACGTGCTCATCATCGATGACATCCAAAACATCATCGGCAAGCGCGCGAGCGTGGACTACTTTTTCCAGCTCATGGACGAGTTCATCCGCAACAACAAGAAGGTCGTCATCGCGGCAGACCGCGCCCCCAAGGACCTGAGCATGGACGAGCGTCTGACCAGCCGCTTCAACGCCGGCATGCTCTGCCTGGTCGCAGAGCCCAGCTACGAGATGAAATACAAGATCTTGCAGCGCTATTACGAGAACACCATCGTCGCCGCTCCCGAGGCAGGCGACGACTCACTGCTGGCGGCCTACGGGGGCGACGGCGGGCACCTGACCGATGAGCACTTTAAGCACATGGCAGAGGTGTCGGGCACCAACATCCGCGAACTCGAGAGCTTCTGCGAGCGCTGCGCCGGCGAGGCGGGCGACCGCGAGCGCGAGGGCGGGGAGCTCACCTTTGACGATATCGACGCCATCGCCAGCCAGTACTTCGACACATCGGCCAAAAAGATCAACGTGCAAACGGTTCAGTCCGTCATCGAAGAGCAGTACGGCGTGACACACGAGGAGCTCATCGGCCCGCGTCGCAACGCCAATATCGCCAAAGCACGCCATATCGCTATCTACCTGGCCATCGAAATGTGCGAGATGACGACCACGGCGGTAGGCGCCGAATTTGGCAACCGCAACCACTCGACCGTCAGCACGAGTTACAAAAAGGTCCAGAAGATGATCCAGGAAGACCGCACCGTCACCGAAGACCTCAAGTCGCTGCGCGATAAAATTACACTGCGCTCGTAGGGAAATAGAGACACCTGTTGAAAACTTGTCGAAACCACGGGCATAAGGTGTCTAAAACCCAATCCGCGGTGATGAAAAGTTTTGCGCAGGTTTTGAACGTGGAAAACCACCCCTGTTGCACACAGGTTGCTGTCGATTCTCTTTCTGGGTCTGACCTGCGTCTTTGGGAGTAATCAACAGTTTCGTCAGTGCTATTACTATTATTAAGATATTTATATCTATAGAAAGGTATTAAAGATGAAGTTCACCGTCAGCCAGAGCTCGCTTACACAAGCCATCGGCGTCGTTATGAAGGGTGTCGCTTCGGCGTCCACCCTTCCCATCCTGTCGGGCGTGCTCGTCAAGGCGCAAGACGGCATCTTGGAATTCCAGACCTCTAACTACACCATCTCGATCCGTCATCGCATCGCGGCGCATGTCGAAGAAGAGGGCGAGATGGTTATCCCCTGTAAGATGCTCTCCAATATCACCAAGACCCTCCCCGATGCCCCGGTCACCTTTGAGCTGTCCGAGCGCCAGGTGCTGATTGGTTGCGAGAAGAGCTCTTTCCGCCTGAACACGCTCGATGCCAATGACTTCCCCGAGTTTCCGGCCTATGCCATCGAGAGTGCCGTGGAGCTGCCGACCGATATCTTGTCCGAGATGGTCGGCCGCGTGTGGCGCGTCACCTCGACCGACAAGGCCCGCCCCATCCTGGGCGGCGTGCACATGAAGGTCGAGAACAACACCGTGCGCCTGGTGGCGACCGATTCCTTCCGCTTGGCCGTGTGCGATACGCAGGTCGAGACCTCGACCCTCGAGGGCTCCTTTGAGCTCAACGTTCCGGCCGACGCCTTTAACGACGCGCTGAACATCATGGCCAGCCAGGCGACCATCATGATCGGGGCTACCGACACCCAGGTCGTCTTCGAGGCCGGCAACACCACCTACGTGTCGCGCCGTATCGAGGGCATGTACCCCAACTACAAGCAGCTCATCCCCGATTCGTGCGTGACGAGCGTCAAGATCGACGTCGCCGCCTTTAACGCCGCCCTCAAGCGCGTGGCCGTTATCGCGAGCGCCAACCCCGCCGTCAAGTTCGAGATCGATGTCGAGAACGGGCAGATGGGCCTGTCCTCCATTTCCAATGACCAGGACCTTGCGCAGGAGACGATCGATGTCGAGGCCGAGGGCGAGTCGGGCACCATCGCCTTCAACTACCACTACATCTTCGGCTGCCTCAATGCCCTGTCCAAGGAGAAGGAGATCACGCTGGAGCTCAAGAGCTACTCGCAGGCGGGCATCTTCAAGTCCTACGACAAGATCAACTACCTGTACCTGGTCATGCCGGTCCGCATCTAGCAACCGCCCCATGACCATGTTCGCCCGCGATCTTTCCGTCGCACACTACCGCAGCTTCGATAGCTATCGCCTTGCCCTGGACGAGGGCGTGACGATACTTGCGGGACCCAACGCGGCGGGAAAGACCAATCTCATAGAGGCGCTGCAGCTGCTGACGAGCGGCGCCTCGTTTAGGCATCCGACCGCAGCCGAGCTCGTCCATGACGGCGTGGGCTCGTGCAAGGTCGAGCTGAGGCTCGAGGGCGACGGCCGCGTGCTTGATATGGGATTGAGCGCGGAGGACGGTAAGCGCTCGTTTAGCCGCAACGGCAAGAGATGCTCTGCCGCCGGTGTGCGCGGGGTCCTGCCGAGCGTGCTGTTTTGCCCCGACCATCTGGACATGGTTAAGCGAGGCGCCAGTGTGCGCCGTGCTGCCCTCGATGACTTTGGCATGCAACTGAGCGCACGCTATGCCGATCTTGCGAGCACCTATGGGCGCTGCGTGACCCAGCGTAACGCCTTGCTCAAGGAGGCCTGGTGCTGCCGCGAGATGCTCGGCGCGTGGAACGATTCGATTGCCCGCGCGGGCTCGGCCCTGCTCGTGCACCGGTTGGCCCTGCTCGACCGGCTGGCGGGCCATGTGCACACTGCCTACGGGCAAGTGGCGTCCGGCGAGGCCGCCAACGTGACCTATACGTCCACGCTGGGGGATTTGCCCCAGGTCGAGGATCGCGAAGAGCTGAAGGGCTGGGCGTACGAGCGCATGCTGGCTGCCCTTGATGAGCACGCCGACGAGGAAATTCGCCGCGGCGTGACGTTGGTGGGACCGCATCGCGATGAGATTGAGTTCACCGTGGCGGGTCGTTCCGCTCGTTCGTTTGCCAGCCAAGGTCAGCAGCGGACGTTGGTTTTGGCCTGGAAGGTGGCGGAGGTGGCCGTGGCTCGCGATGTCCTGGGCACCGCCCCACTGCTGCTTTTGGACGACGTGATGAGCGAACTCGACGGCGAGCGCCGCGGTGCTTTTCTGCGGCTGATCGGCGATGATATCCAGACGGTCATAACCACGACCAACCTGGGGTACTTTACCGATGACCTGCTTGATCGAGCCAAGGTGGTGAGCATGGGTGAGACGTGCTAATTACGAGCGCGAGAGCGAAACGGTCGCCTTCAGTGGCTTTTTGAACGCAGAACGCCAACGCATCCTGGCGGCTGCGACCCCTGAGCGCCGTGCGCAGATGGAGGCTGCCGAGGAGTCGCGCGCGGTCTATCGCGCGTGGAACGCGGTGTGCTCGGGCACGCGCGAGGGGCGGCATGTGACGGGCCTGCGCTACCTGCCCGAGTCCAATGAACTGCTGGTGTATCTCGACTCGCCCTCGTGGACGCAGGAAATGACGCTGTTGCGCGAGATCATCCGCGCGCGCATGGAGCGCGCCGGTGCGCATGTGGACGGCCTGGTGTTCAAAACCACCGCACCCGGTCACACGCCGCCCGCCGCCAAGGAGCGCCTGCGCCCGGCGACGACAGAGCGCCCGCCGGCCCCGCACGCCGACCTCAGCGATGCCGAGCGCACCGAGATTGAGCGCCAAGTGGCGCCCATCGAAGACCAAAAACTGCGCGAGGCCCTCGAGAATGCCATGAGAGCCAGCGCCGAGTGGGCCAAGGGCGTAGAAAGCAAAAAAGAGCCTTAAATCGCATCTGGTGGCCTTGTAGAGCCAAATACCCTCGTTCCCGAGGGTATTTTTTTACGATAAACTAGTAAGGCTGTACACATTTTCTTGACTGAAGGAGGACGTGTGGCAAACGAAAACGATTACGATGGCGGCGAGATTAAGATTCTCGAAGGTCTCGAGGCCGTTCGTAAGCGCCCGGGCATGTATATCGGCTCGACGAGCGCCAGCGGTCTGCATCACCTGGTGTGGGAGATCGTTGACAACTCCGTCGACGAGGCCATGGCCGGTTTCTGCACCGAGATCCAGGTGACGGTCCACGCCGACAACTCCATCACGGTCGTCGACAACGGGCGCGGCATCCCCGTCGACGAGCACCCTGTTAAAAAGATCCCGACGCTCGAGGTCGTCATGACGATCTTGCACGCCGGCGGTAAGTTCGATAACTCGGCCTATAAGGTTTCGGGCGGCCTGCACGGCGTTGGTATCTCCGTCGTCAACGCACTGTCCAAGCGCGTGGTCGTTCAGGTTCGTCGCGACGGCAACACCTACGAGATGGAGTTCTCGCGCGGCAAGACCGTTAAGAAGATGGAGGTCGTGGGCACCTCGGATTCGACGGGCACCACCGTCACCTTCTGGCCCGACGACGAGATCTTCGAGACATGCATCTACGATTTCGATACGCTGCACAACCGTCTGCAGGAGACGGCGTTCCTCAATAAGAACCTCAAAATCGTGCTGACCGACGAGCGCGAGGCGACTCCCCATGTGGAGGAGTTTTGCTACGAGGGCGGCATCATCGACTTCGTCAAGTTCCTCAACGAGGGCAAGGACGTCCCCGAGGCCTTTAAGGAGCCCATCTACATCGAGGGCAAATCGGACCCGGACGCGCCTGTGACCAAGATGGGCGAGGTTGAGGTTTCCCTGCAGTGGAATAGCGGTTACGGCGAGAACGTCATGTCGTTTGCCAACGACATCTACACCCCCGAGGGCGGCATGCACCTTGAGGGCTTCCGCACCGCGCTCACCCGTGTGATCAACGACTACGCGCGCAAACAGAACCTGCTCAAGGAAAAAGACGCCAACCTGACCGGCGACGATGTGCGCGAGGGCCTTTCGGCCGTTATCTCGGTCAAGCTGCCCGACCCGCAATTTGAGGGCCAGACCAAGGCCAAGCTCGGCAGCTCCTATATGCGCGCGCTGACGCTCAAGATCGTGACCGACGGCCTCGCCGATTACCTCGAGGAGCATCCCAAACCCGCTCGCGAGATCGTCAAGAAGGCCCAGCAGGCATGCAAGGCCCGCAACGCCGCCCGCAAGGCGCGCGAAGCGACCCGCCGCAAGAGCCTGCTCGAGACGGCGTCCCTGCCCGGTAAGCTCGCCGACTGCTCGGTGCGCGATGCCGAGCTGACCGAGCTCTTCATCGTAGAGGGTGACTCGGCAGGCGGTTCAGCCAAGGACGGCCGTCGCCGAGACATCCAGGCGATTCTGCCCCTGCGCGGCAAGATTTTGAACGTCGAACGCGTTGGTGACCATCGCGCGTTCTCGAGTGACACCATCCAGTCATTGATTACCGCGATCGGCTGCGGCGTCACGACGAGTGCCGGCGACGGCGGCGACTTCGATATCACCAAGGCGCGCTACCACAAGATCATCATCATGACCGATGCAGACGTCGACGGTGCGCATATCCGCATCCTGCTGCTGACGTTCTTCTACAAGTACATGCGTCCGCTGATCGATGCCGGCTACGTCTATGTTGCCTGCCCGCCCATCTTTGGCATTAAGGTGCGCAACAAGATCCACTACGTGTATCCCAACGGCCGCCAGCCCGAAGACGAGATCCTGCGCGACACCATCCAGAGCCTGGGCCTGAACCCCGACGATAACGACGAGGATGGCAAGGCCAAGGACGGCAAGATCACCAAAAAGCGCAAGGGCTATACCGTCCAGCGCTACAAGGGCCTGGGCGAGATGGACCCCAAGCAGCTTGCCTCGACGACGATGGACCCCAAGACCCGCATCCTGCAGCGCGTGTCGATCGAGGACGCCGTGGTGGCAGACCGCGCCGTGCGCGAGCTGATGGGTTCCGAGGTCGGCTATCGCCGCGAGTACATTGAAAAACACGCGCACGACGCGCGCTTCTTAGACGCCTAACCTGTTCGGCTTTCCCAGCCACCGCACCTTCGCCCTCAATCGTCGGTCGCGTACCCAAGTACGCTTCCCTCCTCTTTCGAGCGAATCTGCGGCACCTGGAAAAGCCGTCTCCGTGGCAGGATGATTAATGGACCACGCAAACCATGAGGAGGTAACGTGGCAGACGATATCAACAATAACGAGGGTATGGACGAGGCCGGCGATGCCGGTATGCCCGATGATCTGAAGCGCCTGCTTGCCCGTGCTGAGCAGGGCGAGGACGGCGATCCGGACGCCTATAACCCCGATGCCGATGATGATGGGGAAGAAGACGACGCCGAGCTCGAGGAGAGCTTTGGCGAAGTCGATCGCGGCGCCTCGGCCGGCGAGGATATCAATGGCGGCCAGCTCCAGATTTCGGAGTTTGGCCGCGAGATGAAGCAGTCGTTCATCGAGTACTCGATGTCGGTCATCACGGCGCGCGCCCTGCCGGACGTGCGCGATGGCTTAAAGCCGGTGCACCGTCGCATCCTGTATGCAATGAACGAGAGCGGCATCTACCCCAACCGTCCGCACAAGAAGTCGGCCTGGACGGTCGGCGAAGTTATCGGTAAGTACCATCCGCACGGCGACTACGCGGTCTATGAGGCCATGGTCCGCCTGGCACAGTGGTTCTCCATGCGCACGCCGCTCATCGACGGTCACGGCAACTTCGGCAACATCGACGGCGACGGCGCCGCCGCCATGCGTTACACCGAGAGCCGCCTGGCAAAGCCCGCCATGGAACTGCTACGCGACCTGCAAAAGGATACCGTTGACTGGCAGCCCAACTACGACGAGTCACTCGCCGAGCCCCAGGCGCTGCCCGCGCGTTTCCCCAACCTGCTGGTCAACGGCAGCCAGGGCATCGCCGTCGGCATGGCCACCAATATCGCCCCGCATAACCTCACCGAGGCGATCGAGGCCACGTGCTACCTGATCGACAACCCCGACGCCACCGTCGACGAGCTCATGCAGATCATGCCCGGTCCGGACTTCCCCACCGGCGCCATCATCATGGGCAGTGCCGGCATTAAGCAGAGCTACGAGACCGGCCGCGGCTCCATCACCGTGCGCGCCAAGGCTCACGTGGAATCCACCAAGACCGGTCGCAGCCGCCTGGTCTTTACTGAGATTCCCTACATGGTCAACAAGGGCACCCTTCAGGAGAAGATTGCCCAGCTCGTCAACGACAAGCGCATCGAGGGTATCTCGGATATGCGCGATGAGTCCAACCAGAAGGGTATCCGTCTGGTCATTGAACTCAAGAAGGGCGTCATTCCGCAGGTCGTACTCAACAACCTGTACAAGTACACCTCGTTGCAGACGACCTTTGGCGCCAACAACCTGGCGCTTGTCAACGGCGTTCCCAAATGCCTGAGCCTGCGCGAGATGCTGCAGCACTACATCGACCACCAGGTCGACGTCGTCACCCGCCGCACCCGCTTCGACCTTAAGAAGGCACAGGCGCGTGCCCATATCCTCGAGGGCTACCTGATGGCTCTCGACCATATCGACGAGGTCATCAGCATCATCCGCTCCTCGCAGACCGACTCTGAGGCCAGCAGTCGCCTGATCGAGCGCTTTGGCTTTACGCCCGAGCAGACTACGGCCATCCTCGAGATGAAGCTGCGCCGCCTGACCGGCCTGGAGCGCGACAAGATCCAAGAAGAGTTGGACGGCCTGCGCCGCGCCATCGCCTACTACGAGGACCTGCTGGCGCATGAGGAGAAGATCCTGGGCGTCATCAAGGAAGAGATGCGCGAGATCTCCAAGAAGTTTGGCGACAAGCGCCGCACCGAGATCAGCCAGGTTGAGAAGGACCTGGATGTCGAGGACCTCATCGCCGACGAGGATATGGTCGTGACCATCACCCACACCGGCTACGTTAAGCGTATCCCGGTGGCCGCCTACCGTGCCCAAAAGCGCGGTGGCAAGGGCGTGTCGGGCGTCAACCTCAAAGAGGACGACGTCATCGACGAGATGTTTATCGCATCCACGCACGAGTACGTGCTGTTCTTCTCGAGCAAGGGCAAGGTCTATCGCCTGAAGGTGCACGAGCTGCCGGTGGGTACGCGCCAGGCGCGCGGTACCGCGATCGTCAACCTGC
Source organism: Collinsella sp. (assembly GCA_048342015.1). GTDB lineage: Bacteria > Actinomycetota > Coriobacteriia > Coriobacteriales > Coriobacteriaceae > Collinsella. The sequence goes on from DBGDFS010000005.1 coordinate 39,758, forward strand.
TGCCCTTCGAGGAGGGCGAGAAGATCGCGAGCGTCATCAGCTGCCGCGAGTTCCCAGCCGACGAGTACCTGATGTTTGCCACCAAGAGCGGCATGGTCAAGAAGACCGTGATGAGCGCATATGACCGCAGCCGTCGCGACGGCCTGATCGCTATCAACCTGCGTGACGACGACGCGCTGCTGAACGTGCGCCGCGTGCGCGAGGGCGACAAGATTATCCTGGCCACCACCGCGGGCAAGGCGATCATGTTCTCCGAGGAGCAGGTGCGCGCCACCGGCCGCGATACCAGCGGCGTTCGCGGTATTGGTATGAAGGACGGCGTGAGCGTTCTGGGCATGGAAGTCACTAACGGCAACGGCGATCTGTTCGTCATCACCGAGCGCGGCTACGGCAAGCGCACGCCGGTCGCGGACTACCCGGAGCAGAATCGCGGCGGCCAGGGCGTCTACACCATCCAAATGACCGAGCGTAAGGGTAACCTCGCGGCCATGAAGACGGTGGGCCCGCAGCACGAGCTATTCATCGTGACGGAGGGCGCGACGGTCATTCGCGTCAAGACCGACGAGATCAGCCAGACTGGCCGCGCCACCCAGGGCGTCAAGATGATGACCGTCGACGACAACGACCGCATCTGCGCTGTCGCCCGCATGACAGCCGCCAAAGAGAAGCCCGAAGGCGAAGCCACGGAAAACGGCTCTGCCCCCGAAGAAACCCCTGTCGATCTAGGCGACGGCAACGACATGCCAGAAGATCTCCTAGACGAGTAAGAGGCCCTAGCTGATAAAAAACATCAGACCCCATATATCGGCGGTCGGCGCACCTGCGCGCCGACCGCTTTTTTGAAAACCTAGGGACCCGCGTTCGCCCCGGCTGCCCGGCGGCATATGAAGTCGATCGCGAGTTCCGCACGAGCCGGAGAGCACTTAATGTGCTCTCCGTGCGAGTCAGGACTGTCCGAGCAGGCGACTTCATATGCCGCCGGGCGGCCGGGGCGAACCCCTCCAAAGATTTTCAAAAAAGTTGTTGACGCGCGCGTAACGACTCGTCTAATATATCCCTTGCGCGATGGACCTGTAGCTCAGTTGGTTAGAGCGTCCGGCTGATAACCGGGAGGTCACAAGTTCGAATCTTGTCAGGTCCACCACTTTCTTTCGCAATAAACACCCCAGCGAGAGCCGAGTCGCCGCTGGGGTGTTTATTACTGTCTCCGTGGGGGTTTAGCTCAGCTGGGAGAGCGCGGGCTTTGCAAGCCTGAGGTCAGGGGTTCGATCCCCCTAACCTCCACCATGATGGACCTGTAGCTCAGTTGGTTAGAGCGTCCGGCTGATAACCGGGAGGTCACAAGTTCGAATCTTGTCAGGTCCACCATCAAAACTGTGAAGAGCCCTGGGGCGTTGCCTCGGGGCTTTTTTCTTGTCTGTGATAAATCTCATTTTGGTTTTGTGTGCTGTGCGAAAGATTGGGTAGTATAGCTATTCAATGCGGCGACCCTGCCGTGTGTTAACCGCTACGTACCGGAGGTGTTCCATGGTTCGTGTCGACATAGAGACCATCGTCATGGCCGCCGGTCCCGTGCCATCGCTTATCGTGCTTCGCGAGCGCTGCAGCAAATCGGACTCGCCCGCGCCGTTGCGTTCCCTTTCCATTCAGACTGGTTCGTTTGAGGCTGCTGCCATTAGCCGTGGCATCGATAGCGGCCGCGCCGAGCGCCCGATTACCCATGACCTGCTGCTCGATACTGTTAGTGCCCTGGGCGCCAAGCTCGAGCGCATCGAGATCGTTCGCGCCGAGCCGCCGGTGTTCTACGCGACGATCGTCGTACTGGCCGATGGTGACGAGCGCAAGATCGACGCCCGTCCCAGTGATGCCATTGCCCTTGCCGTACGCAGCAATGCCCCCATGTTTGTGGAGGATGACATCATGAATCGCCTGGGCACCGTTTCTGCCCATGCCGAGGAAGTTGACGACGAGCAGGAGTTCGAGAAGTTCGACGAGTTCGTCCATACGCTCTCCCCCGATGACTTCTAAATGCGGGGCGGCCAGGATGCGGAGCGTTCGCTGATGGCCGGCGGTATGTCGGCCGAGGCGGCTGCGATCGCCCGCGAGGCCCAGATGCGCTCGGAGGCTTCTGAGGCGGCTCGCATTGCCTATGTGACGCAGGCCCGCACGCTTCGCGAACGCCGCTGCTCGTTTATCAAGATGGTTGTCATCTCCGCCCTTGTCGCGGCAATCTGCTCGCGCCTTCGTGGTACAGTTGGTGCGCTTGGGTTTTCGATCTCTACGGGCCTCGTGATCTGGGGCGTGGTCGATGCGGTAATGCTGACCAGTCAGATCAAGGTGCTCGATAAGCGCGCGATGGATATGATGCGCGCCCGCGACGCTGCCGCCAAGATCGCCGCCGAGGCACAAGAACTGTAACGACGCCAGACTCGATGGGAAGGTCTAAAGATGGCACAGGATATGCAGGACGCCGGTAACGTCTCCGCCGAGCTCGACGCCATGGTGTGCGATCTGATCGGCGCCTTCTTGGACGACCTGGCCGCGGGCGAGAACCCGGGCGTGGTCGTGGCGATCGAGGACGCTGCTTCCAACCGCTATCTGGCGGCGCTCGACGAGGATGGCGAAGAGGCGTGCCTCGAGGCGGCCACCAACTTTATCTCCGAGCACAAGATGGGTCTTAAGGACGAGGGCCTGGGCCGTATCGCCCGCTATGCCATCGGCTATACCGGCTGCGTCGAGATTGACGGCGGCTATCACGATGCTCTGCTCGTGAGCTTCTTCGAAACCACGCTCGAGAGTGGTTTTTCGGCATATGTGCTGTATGAGGGCATGGGCGCCGGCGATGGTTTTATGTGGAGCGACCCTGAACCTGCAGGTGAGGAAACCCCTCTTATCTAAAATCGCTAAAATAAACGAGTTTTCGGTAAAAGGCTCAATATTCCCGCTGAGCGTTGTATCGCTGGGCGGGCCGCATACGCGTGCCGTTTGTATATGGATAGAAGATAGGGGAACTACATGCGCGTAGACAATCTGAGGAACATCGCCATCATCGCCCATGTCGACCACGGCAAGACGACGATGGTCGACAAGCTCCTGCGTGCCACGGACGCTTTCCGTGCCAACCAACAGGTCGAGGACCGCGTCCTGGACTCTAACGACCAGGAGCGCGAACGCGGCATTACGATTCTCGCCAAGAACATCTCTATCGAGTACAAGGACGTTAAGATCAACGTCATCGACACCCCGGGCCACGCCGACTTTGGCGGCGAGGTCGAGCGCGTGCTGCGTATGGCCGACGGCGCCCTGCTGCTGGTCGACGCTTTTGAGGGCCCCATGCCCCAGACCCGCTTCGTCCTGCGTCACGCTATCGACACCGGCCTCAAGATCATGATCGTCATCAACAAGATCGATCGTCCGGGCGCCAACCCCGAGAAGGCCTACAACGACTGCCTGGACCTCATGGCCGACCTGGGCGCCACCGACGACCAGCTTGAGTTCGCCATGGAGCATGTGGTCTACGCTAGCGCCATGAATGGCTTTGCCCGCCTTGACCCCAACGACGGCAACATGGACATGTATCCGCTGCTCGATATGATCATCGACGACATGCCCGCGCCCGAGGTCGACGAGAACGCCCCGCTGGCCATGCAGTGCGTGACCATCGACCATTCCAACTTCGTTGGCCGTATCGGCATCGGTCGCGTGTATTCCGGCGCCATCCATCAGGGCGACCAGATTCTGGTTGTGAAGAACGACGGCTCCAGCGCCACCGCTACCGTCAAGCAGCTCTTTACCTTCGACTACCTGGGCCGCACCGAGTGCCAGGAAGTCGGCGCCGGTGACATCGCCGCCGTCGTGGGCATCGACCGCACCGATATCGGCGATGTCTACACCGATCCCGAGAACCCCGTCGAGCTCGAGCCCATCGAGATTGACCCGCCGACCCTGTCCATCGTCTTTGAGGCTTCGACCTCCCCGCTCGTCGGCCGCGATGGCGACATCGTGGGCGCCCGTCAGCTCAAGGAGCGCCTGTTCAACGAGGCCGAGAACAACGTGACCATGAAGATCGAGGAGCTCGAGGACAAGAGCGGCGTCGAGGTCTCGGGTCGCGGCATTCTGCACCTGTCCGTTCTGATGGAGTCCATGCGCCGCGAGGGCTTTGAGTTCCAGGTCGGCCGCCCCCGCGTTCTGTTTAAGAAGGACGAGAACGGCAACAAGATGGAGCCCGTCGAGCAGGCCGTCGTCGAGTGCCCGGACGAGTACTCGGGCAAGGTCGTTGAGGTCTTCGGTACCTCTGGCGGCATCATGACGAGCATGGATACCTCGGGCATCGTGACGCACCTCGAGTTTAAGATCCCGACCCGCGGCATCATGGGTCTTAAGAACCGCATCATGAACGTCACTCACGGCGAGGGCGTGTTCTACCACACCTTCCTGGAGTATGGTCCTTACGCCGGCGAGATCGGCAACCGTCAGAACGGCGCCATGATCTCCATGACTACCGAGAAGGCCGTTGCCTACGCTCTGGGCACGCTGCAGGAGCGCGGTCAGCTGTTCGTTGAGCCGGGCACCGAGTGCTATGAGGGCATGATCGTGGGCGAGCGCAGCAAGGCCGGCGACATGGTCGTCAACATCGCCCGTACCAAGAACCTGGGCAACCAGCGTTCCTCGACCTCCGATATCTCCGTCCAGCTGGTGCCGCCCCGCACCTTCTCGCTGGAGGAGGCGCTGGAGTACATCGCCGACGACGAGCTGGTCGAGATTACTCCCAAGAACATTCGTCTGCGCAAGCGTCTGCTCAACGCCACCGACCGCAAGAAGGCCGCCGTCCGCGCCGGTCAGGTCAACAAATAAGCGCTGGGCTTTATAGCGTCTAACAAGAAAGGGCGTCGACCGCAATGGTCGGCGCCCTTTTTGTGCACAGGGACTGAGCTGGTCTGCACCACCACAAAGGTGCCTGGCCCCTTTATGGTGGTTGGCGGCTAAGCGGTGGGGAGTCCTGGCGTGTTAGCCGGCTGCTGCGGTTTGAGGTGGGCGTTGCGCCAGATGATTTGGATGATGTAGCCGAGTGTAAAGACGAAGGCCACGCCGCTGATGAAGTCGCCTACGAGGGGGATTGCCGTAAGCGCGCCCGCGGCGATGCCACCCACGGCTGCCATGGCGTAGCGGTTTTGGCTGTGTCCGACCATGCGGACGATCGCGCACCCCGCAAAGGCACTCGACACCAACGCGATGCCGATAACGCCGCACAAGAGGGCTCCGGCAAGCGATAGACCGGCGATAGAGATAATCAGCAGTAGGACGGTGGGGACGACAGCAATCGTACCCAGAAGACCGCTCACCCACAGGGGCGTGGGGCGCTGGTGGAGCATGCCGGCGGCGCCGGCGGTCGCGCGCGGAAAGACGAGCTCGAGCAGCAGAGCGACAAGGCAAGTCGAAAGTGCCGCGGCGACGATACCGCCGATGACATCGTTAACGGTGGAAGTATTCTCGTTCTCGGTGCGGTCGATCTTAAGCGCGCCGACCTCGGCTCCCGCGGCGCGCTCGGGGTCCTCGGAGACGTGCGCGTTCACGGTGCCGGTGATGTGGGCGTTCTTGCCCAGGATGAGCTTGTCGGCCCAAACCTCGACATCGCCCTCGACGGTGCCATCGATGGTCACCGTATCGCCTGCCAGCGCTGCCGACTTGGTGGAGCCTCGCAGGGCAACCGTCTCGCCCATCGCGTAAAAACAGTTGGCGGTGCTACCGGTGTTGAGCACAACGTGCTGGCCGGCCACCGTGACGCTGCCATCAACCGTGGTCTTGGCGATGTCGATGGTGCGTGCCGCCAGACGGACGGCGCCGCCAACCGTGCAGTCGCGGATCGAGAGGGTATCGCCCGCGGCGATGACATCACGGTCAATGGACGCATCGTCCAAGTTGAGGGCCTGGCCGGCCCAGTACAGGTCACCATCGACGCCGGACGGATTGGCGTCATTGTCGGTCGCAAGTACGTTGCCTGCGGTGTCCGTGCCGGCGAACGACGCCGTGGGAAGCACGGTGATCGCCAGCGCGATGAGCGCGAACAGGATGGTGATGCGGCCCCATGCTTTACGGCGCTGGGTCAACGGGAATTGATTACAGGGCATAGTGAATCCTTCGTCAGATGCTCGATATGCATCTAACAGGGTACCCAACGCGCGGGCGCTCTAAAAGAACCTCTCGGTTGCATTTCGAAGGGTCATGCCGTGCTGTCTACTTTTTACGGTGCAAGAAGCGCGCGATATCTTCTTCGGTGGGGCTTTTGATGTCAAAGCGCAGCGAGAGCCAGCGCAGACCCATGGTCACGACAACGCATACGACCAGCGCGGCGACATTGCTCATGATGCCGCTCATAACGAGACACACATAGCTTGTCGATCCGGCGATGGCGGCGATGGCATAAAAGTTAGTACGTTGGAAAATGCCCGGAACCACGCCCATAAAGCCGTCGCGCAACATGCCGCCGCCCACCGCGGTAAAAAAGCCCATCATGATGCACACCGCCGGTGCAAAGCCGTAGACAAGCGCCTTGTCCGCTCCGGTGGCGGCATAGATGCCGACCGAGATGATGTCGAGCAGGGGAATGAGTTTTTCGGGTTTGTCGACGATTGCCGGGAAAATGTAGATGATGGCTGCCGTGGCAATGGAAAGCGGGAGCGCCATCGGCTGGTTGAGGATGTAGACGTTGCCCACCTGCAGCGTCATATCGCGCAAAAGACCGCCGCCCAGGCCGCAAACCACCGCGAGCGCAACTGCACCCACCAGGTCGAGTTTGTGCTCGCGCGCAACCAGTACACCCGAGATCGATGCAGCGACAACGGCGAACATCTCGAGCCAAAACGGAATAGCGACCATGGCATCCGAGGCACGTGAGGTAATGGTCATAGCGGCGACGACGGGCAAGATGGGGTCCTTTGGGTTGTTGGTTTAGACAATGCCCGTACATAGTACATGTTCAGCGCCGATTGCGACCCTATTGCTCGGCAAACGGTCGGGACTGGGTGGGGGCGTGGCGTTACTGGAATGCCAAGGGTCCAAAACATGTACGTCAGCCTCCAAAAACGACATTTTCCGACATCTTTGGAGGCTGACGTACATGTTTGGATTGAGCTCACAGCATGAGTGAGTTGATTTACTCACATCCGGTATATTTCCCCACTTCAACGGACATAAGAGTTGGATACCGGCTCAGAGCGAGAGGCCCTCAATGGATACCCCTGTTCTCATTTCGCATAAAACCGCATGGCTTGTCCATCATGCACCCCAGAATTTGGTTCAGTCTCTTGCGCGGCACGACTACCAGATAGGCGCACAAGGCATCTCCACCCAGCAACGTGTTGCGCGCATACGACAGGCCCTTACCGACTGCGGCATTCCGTCCGATATGCTTAAGACTATCGATATCGCGGTTGTATTCGAATTTGAGCGAATTCGTACCAAAGGCGTCGTTTGCCACATTCTTGGACAAAATCTTCCCTACGAGCATATTAACGAGTTGACGCCCGGAATCTTCATCACCGACGAAGCCTTCGCCTTCGTGCTCGCTGCCGAGTGGATGGATAGGATCGAATATCTCGAATATGGCTATGAAGTTTGCGGCGATTATCGCATGAGGCTCAATCCCGCCGACCCTTATACCGAGCAACCAGCCACCACCTCCAAGGATGAAATAACCGAACTGCTCGATCGGCACCCCGGCAAACCCGGTGCCACACGTGCACGGCTCGCGCTCAGGCACATCTACGATCGCTCGGCCTCGCCTATGGAGACCGCTTCGGCAATCGCCCTCTCGCTCCCAACAAGCGAAGGCGGCGTTGGCATCCGAGGTGTCGAACTCAACAAACCGCTCGAGATCCCTCAACGTCTCTGGCATTGCGCCAAAGCTCGAACGCTCAAAATCGATGCGCTCGTGACCTATAAGCGCAGGGCGCTCGGTATCGAATATAAGGGCGGTTTTCACGATGAGCTCGAGCGCAAGGGAGCAGATGCGGAGCGAGAGGCCGTTCTCTCCCAAATGGGATATCGAATCGTTACGCTCACTTCGGCTCAGTTCGGCAGCCAGCTCGCCTTTCACCGCGCCATGAACAACATTCGCGAAGCACTCGGCATGCCTCGCTGTACCGACACCGGGTACCAGAGAAAACAAAACGAACTACGCAAGGCACTTATCCGCAACTGGAAAAGCATACGAGACGAGGAGGCACCTTCCGAATAGCGCCGCTCCCGTGAGCTCAATCCAAACGTGTACGTCAGCCTCCAAAGATGTCGAAAAATGTCGTTTTTTGAGGCTGACGTACATGTTTGGGGAAGCGTGGGATCGAGACGTATTTCGATAACAAAAAAGCTCCCATTCTTGGGAGCTTTCTCAACCAAAATGGCGGAGGAGGAGGGATTCGAACCCTCGTGACCTTATACAGGCCAAACGGTTTTCGAGACCGCCGCATTCAACCACTCTGCCACCCCTCCGCGTGGGGTAAAAACAAAGCAGGCTCGAAGGCCTGCTTTGGAATTAACTGGCGGAGAGTCAGGGATTTGAACCCTGGAGACGCTTTTGACGCCTACACGATTTCCAATCGTGCTCCTTCGGCCACTCGGACAACTCTCCGTTAAATGCGAAAGTCAGTATACACGAGGAATCGCAAAGTGCAAACAGAAAAGTTGGCATTTTTTAAAACGCTTGGCCGCGCTTGGCGTTGCGGTGGGGTTTGAGGTACCAAAAAAACGGCTTTCGACCAGCGTGGTTGATCAGCTCAATTGTTCAAAAGGGGTATTCATAAGCGACTTGGCAATGAATTTAAAAATCTTTGGGTGGTGCTGTGGACCACTGGTATGCATTTTGCGACCACAGCCTTGTGCCCGTTGACCTGCGGCTTGGCTCAGCTTGTCCCCACGGCACCGTATCTTGTCCACAGATCTGTCAAGCTTTTGGTCGGCATTTGGTTGGAATGCGCATGAAACGTGGTGCGAGTATGGGCATATGTGGAGGTCATGAGGTTGTAGCTGCATATTCTTGCGGCTTGGGAGGTTGAAAGATATTATTACCAAGTCTTTTCCTGCTTCAGGCGCACCTTCACGACCTGAAGCCACATTTGCCCAGAGGAGGTGACAATATGAAGGCTTATGAACTGCTGTTCTTTGTTGACCCGTCGCTCGACCCCGAGACTCGTCTCGCTGTTATGAAGCGTATCGATACCACGATCGCTGAGGGCGCTGGCAAGGTCGACTCCGTTGACGAGTGGGGCAAGCGCAAGCTCGCCTACGAGATCAACGACCTCACCGATGGTGACTACACCCTCATCAACTTCCACGCAGATCCTACCCAGATCGCCGAGCTTGATCGCGTCCTGCGCATCACCGACGCTGTGGTCCGCCACATGATCGTCCGTCGCGACGACCAGGAGTAAGACTGTCGTTTTGGACTGGGCTTGTGCCCCAAGAGGAAGTAGTGAGTTATGAGCATCAATCGAGTGAACATCACCGGTAACCTCACCCGCGATCCCGAGCTGCGCGCCACCGCCGGCGGAACCCAGGTTCTGTCCTTTGGCGTCGCCGTGAACGATCGTCGCCGCAACGCGCAGACTGGCGAGTGGGAGGACTATCCCAACTTTGTCGACTGCACCATGTTCGGCACCCGCGCCGAGGCCGTGAGCCGTTTCCTGGCAAAGGGAAACAAGGTCGCGATCGAGGGCAAGCTGCGCTACAGCTCTTGGGAGCGCGACGGCCAGCGCCGGAGCAAGCTTGAGGTCATCGTCGATGAGATCGAGTTTATGAGCTCCCGTGGTGGCCAGGGTGGCTACGATCAGGGCGGTTACGCCCCCGCTGCGCCCGCGCCCGCAGCACGTCCTGCCGCACCGGTGGCCACGCCGCCTGCGGTCGACGTCTACGATGAGGACATCCCGTTCTAAGGGTTGTTCACCTATTTTTGAGTGAGAGGCGGCTTCGGTTCGCCGAAGTTGCCAAATGAAAGGTATTTTGACATGGCTAATGATTTTTCTGCACGTCAGCCGCGTCGTAAGTACTGCCAGTTCTGCAAGGAGAACACTGAGTTCATCGACTATAAGGACACTCAGCTTCTCCGTAAGTACATGACCGACCGTGGCAAGATCAAGCCCCGTCGCGTCACTGGCGCTTGCACGCAGCATCAGCATGACATCGCCAACGCCATCAAGCGCGCCCGCGAGATGGCTCTCCTGCCGTACACCGTCCCCGTGGTTTCCTCTCGTGGCAACCGCGACCGCGGCTAAGAAGGGAGACGCATCATGAAGGTTATTCTTCTCGATGAGATCAAGGGCAAGGGCGGCGAGGGTGACGTCGTAGAGGTCGCTCAGGGTTACGCTGAGAACTTCCTGTTCCCCAAGAAGCTCGCTGTTGCCGCCACCAAGGGCAACCTCAAGCAGCTTGACGAGCGTCGCAACAACATCGCCAAGCGCGAGGCCGTCCGTCTGGCTACCGCCAACGAGACCAAGGCTGCCTTCGAGGGCAAGACGGTCACCGTTGACGTCAAGGTCGGCGACGAGGGCATCCTCTTTGGCTCCGTTACCGCCGCTATGATCGCTGACGCCATCAAGGCTCAGCTCGGTATGGACATCGACCGCAAGCGCGTCGAGCTCGGTAAGCCCATCAAGGTTGCCGGTGCCCACACCGTTGCCATCTCGCTGTACCGCGAGATCAAGGCCGAGGTTGTCGTTCTCGTCGGCGTTACCGCCGAGGAGCTCGCTGCCGAGGCTGAGGTCGAGGAGGCCGCCGAGGTCGCCGAGGCCGAGACCGCCGAGGTCGAGACTGAGGCTGCTGCCGAGTAGCATTTGCTGCAACGCAACAATCTTGTTCTAAGAAGGGCGCTCTGGGAAACCAGGGCGCCCTTTTGTTTTTTGCGCTGAGTGAGTGTCATAGTGAACGTCGCGTCGAAGTCCTGTGTACAGGACCGTTCATCCGTTTGGTTCGGTGATGATTGGCCGCGTGCGGCGCGTTTTGGGACCGTGGCTGATACTATGGATGCTCGCAAGCGATATGAATGAGGATGCTCATGGCATATGACGATAGGGAGACCGGGCTGACGGTTGAGGACCGCGGCTCAAAGTTGGGTCTTCCCCAAAACCAAGATGCAGAGGCCAATGTACTGGCCGCTATGCTGCTATCGCCCGAGGTGGTCGAAGAGGCCCAGGTCGAGCTGCAGCCCGATGACTTCTACCGGCCCATTCATAAGACCATCTATACCGCGATGGTCGATATGTACAACAGCCGCATTCCCATCGACTCCATCTCGCTGATCGATTACCTGCGAAGCATCAACAAGCTCGATGCCGTGGGTGGCGAAGCGTACATTTTGGAGTTGATGGGTCAGACCCTGTCGCTCGTGAACTGGCAGCACCATGCCGCCATCGTCCGTCGCGACTCGATGCTGCGCGAGCTGATCGGCGCCACCAACGAGATTAACGCGCTGGCCTATAACGCCCCCACCGACACCAAAGAGGTCGTGGAGCTGGCCGAGAGCAAGCTGCTCAAGGTTACGGCACGCGAGGTCAAGTCGAGCTACAAGACGCTGACCGAGTTTATGGTCGAGGCCTATAACGAGGCCGAGGAAGTGTGCCAGGCCGGTGGCCAGGCTGCGGGCGTGCCCACGGGCTTCCCGTCGCTCGACCGCATGCTCATGGGTTTTCGCGAGGGTCAGCTCATCATCATCGGCGCCCGTCCTGCCGTGGGTAAGACGTCGTTCGCTCTGAATCTGGCGCTCAACGCTGCCGCTGCCGGTTATACCGTCGGCTTCTTCTCTCTGGAGATGTCGGGCAAGGAAATTGCCCAGCGTCTGATTTGCGCCTACGCCATGATCTCGATCAGTGACTTCCGCATGGGTCGCATTAGCCCCGAGCAGTGGGCCAATATCAACGAGGCCACGCAGACCTTGTCCAAGCTCGATATTCTGATTGACGATACGCCCGGCACCACAGTGACCGAGATTCGCGCCAAGAGCCGCCGCATGCTCCATAACAAGGAGAAGGCAATCATCATCCTGGACTACCTGCAGCTGGTGAGTCCCCCACCGGGACGCCGCTCCGAGAGCCGTACCGTCGAGGTTTCGGAGATGTCGCGTGGTCTTAAGATCATGGCCAAGGAGCTCAAGATCCCGCTCATCGCGCTGTCACAGCTCTCGCGTCAGGTCGAATCCCGTACCGGCAAGCGCCCGCAGCTTTCCGACCTTCGTGAATCGGGCTCCATCGAGCAAGACGCCGATATCGTTATGTTCTTGGACCGCTCCGCCGACGAGGCCGAAGCCTCGCGCGACGATCGACCCGACGAGGGCGTTACGCGTATCGTCGTGGCCAAGAACCGTTCGGGCCCGATCGGCGACGTCGACCTGATGTTCCTGCCGGCATCTACCAAGTTCTATGAGCTTGATGGGGCACATGCCGAGGAGTAGGACAGGCGCCCGTTGCACGGGTATACTGGGAATGTTTTGTGCTTCTGCGTGCCGGCGTGGCGCGCAGACAGTCCATGAATGTAAGGAGTAAACATGCCGTCAACCGTTTTGGTCGGTGCCCAGTGGGGCGATGAGGGCAAGGGTAAGATTTGCGACCTGGTCGCCGGCGACTTCGATGCCGTCGTGCGCTACTCGGGAGGCAACAACGCCGGCCACACCATCGTCGTCAACGGCAAGAAGTACGGCCTGCACCAGGTGCCCTCCGGCATCATGTATTCCGACCACGTGTCGGTGATCGGTAACGGCTGCGTCGTCAACCCCAAGGTTGTCCTTGAGGAGATCGACATGTTCGAGGCCGACGGCATCACCACCAAGAACCTCAAGATTAGCGGCAACGCGCATGTCATCATGCCGTACCACATTGATCTGGATGGCGCCTTTGAGCAGAAGCTCGGCAAGAAGAACATCGGTACCACCAAGCGTGGCATCGGTCCGTGCTATCAGGACAAGATGGCCCGCATTGGCCTGCGCATGCAGGACATGCTGGATGAGGCGCTGTTCCGCGACAAGCTGGAGACCGCTCTCGCTCGCGTGAACCCCGAGCTCGAGCTCATCTACAACCTGCCCACCTACACCGTGGACCAGATTTGCGACGAGTACCTGCCGATGGCCGAGCGCCTGCGCCCCTACATCACCGAGACGAGCCTGCTGCTCAACAACATGATCGACGAGGGCAAGGACCTGCTGTTTGAGGGCGCCCAGGCGACGCTGCTCGACATCGACCACGGCACCTATCCGTACGTGACGTCTTCCAACTGCACCGCCGGCGGCGCCATTACCGGCTCCGGCGTGGGCATGAAGAACGTCGACCGCGTGCTGGGCGTCATGAAGGCCTATATCACCCGCGTCGGTTCGGGCCCCATGCCCACCGAGCTTTCCTATGAGTCCGAGGCCGGTCACACGCTGACCGAGGAGGGCTACGAGTACGGCGTGACCACCGGTCGCCGTCGTCGTTGCGGCTGGTTTGACGGCCCTATCGCCAACTATGCCTCGCGCGTCAACGGCCTCACCGACATCGCCCTGACCAAGCTCGACGTGCTTTCGGCCTTCGACACCATCAAGGTGTGCGTGGCCTACGACGTCGATGGCGAGCGTTACACGAGCGTGCCCGAACACCAGGTGCGCTTTGAGCATGCCAAGCCCATCTACGAGGAGCTCCCTGGCTGGAAGTGCGATATCACCGGTTGCCGCAGCTTTGACGAGCTGCCGCAGGAGGCTCAGGACTACGTGGCGTTTATCGAGGATCTGGCACACACCCGCGTGACGTTCATCGGCGTTGGCGCCGGTCGCGAGCAGATCATCAACCGATTCTGGAAGTAATCGGTTTATACGGTTATTGCGATATACCCCTTTGCAGCCCAGACGGGCGGCCGAGGGGTATATTTGCTTGCAAAGGGCTCGCGTGGAGCGGGCCATTCATCCATAGAGGAGGCACCCTTGAAGGCGGACACTCAAACCATCGACATCCTGTTGTTGGGCAGCGGCGGCCGCGAGCATGCTTTGGCAGCCAAGCTCGCAGCATCACCGCGCGCCGGCAAGCTCTACATCGCGCCGGGTAACGGCGGCACCGCGAGCTGCGGCGAGAACGTGGTTCTCGACGATTGCGATCCTGCGGCCGTGGCGGCGTTTGCCCAGAGCCATGGATGCGGACTCGTGGTGATTGGCCCCGAGGCTCCGCTCGTGGCGGGCGTGGCCGACGCCGTCCGCGCGGCGGGTATCCCGTGCTTTGGCCCGGGCGCCGAGGGTGCCCAGATGGAGGGCTCCAAGCTGTTCTCCAAGCAGCTCATGGAACGTGCGAACATCCCGACGGCCGCCTACGGCTCGTTTACCGATGAGGCCTCGGCTCTCGCCTACGTGCGCGAGCAGGGCGCTCCGCTGGTCGTGAAGGCTGACGGCCTTGCCGCAGGCAAGGGCGTTATTGTGGCAACCGAGCTTTCGCAGGCTGAGGAGGCTGTGCGTGAGTGCTTTGGCGGCACCTTTGGCGATGCCGGCAACACCGTGGTTATCGAGGAGATGCTCGTTGGTCCCGAGTGCTCGCTGCTGGCCTTTACTGACGGCAAGACCGTGCGCCCCATGGCTACCTCGCAGGACCACAAGCGCGCGCTCGAGGGCGACAAGGGCCCCAACACCGGCGGCATGGGCGTCTACAGCCCGGTGCCCATCGTGACTGACGAGGAGCACGCCACCATGGTGAAGGTCATGGAGCAGACCGTGGCCGAGCTCGCTGCCGAGGGTATCGACTACCGCGGATGCCTGTATGGCGGCTTTATGCTCACCCCCGCCGGCCCCAAGGTACTGGAGTTCAACGCCCGCTTTGGCGACCCCGAGACGCAGGTCGTGCTCCCGCGCCTTAAGAACGACCTGGTTGAGGTCATGCTTGCCTGCGCCAACTGCGAGCTCGATCAGATTGAGCTCGACTGGCGTGACGAGTGGGCCGTGGCCGTTGTCCTGACGAGCGCGGGCTATCCCGGCAGCTACGAGAAGGGCAAGGTCATCACCGGTATCGCCGATGCCGAGGCCATGGAGAACGTGACCGTGTACCACGCGGGCACTGCCGTGGTGGACGGCCAGCTCGTGACCAATGGTGGCCGCGTGCTTGCCGTGACCGCTCTGGGCGACACGTTCGAGAACGCTCGCAACCTTGCCTACGAGGCCTGCGAGAAGATTGATTTTGAGGGCAAGACCTTGCGTCACGACATCGGCCTGCGCGCGCTGCGCGGCCGCGACGCCTGGGATGCCTAAAATCCGAGAGGAATGAGACGGATGGACGAGAAGAACGAAGAGCTCGTGGACGCGCAGATCGTCGAAGAGGACAGCCGCATGTATGGGCACGCCGAGGGCGAGCCTGGTGGCGAGGTCGCTGACGAGCCGGCACTGGTGCTGGGCGACGACAACCCGCACGATGCCGAGCTGCACGAGAAGATTCTTTCGGAGGAGTGCGCCTGGAAGGGCAAGATCCTCGACGTCCACCGTCTTGAGGTTGAGCTGCCCAACGGTCACCGCAGCGCCCGCGATATCGTTCGCCATCCGGGTGCGGCGGCCGTTGTGGCACTGACCGAGAGCGGCAAGATCGTACTGGTGCGTCAGTACCGCACCGCCATCGACCGCGTGACGGTCGAGATTCCCGCCGGCAAGCTCGATCCAGGCGAGGACCCGCTCGATTGCGCCAAGCGCGAACTGCATGAGGAGACGGGCTTTAGGGCTGGTCGTATTCGCTTTTTGACGTCGATTGTCACGTCCTGCGGTTTTTGCGATGAGATTATCCACATCTACTTGGCTACCAAGCTCGAGTTTGATGCGCCCAACCCCGATGATGATGAGTTTGTCAACGTGGACCTGGTGCCGCTGCACGAGCTGATCGACGCCGTGCTCGACGGCAAGATCGAAGACGCCAAGACCGTCGTAGGCGCCTTGGCCTGCGATAGCATCGCGCACCGCTTGGGTGGAACTGATCTTTAAAAGCGAGGGCAACCCTGGGACAAACACTACTGATTATTTTGTCCCAGGGTTTCACGTTGTTGTTTTATCTCCGAGGACTGCATGTTTAGAAGATTCTTGTCTTATTACAAGCCCCAGATGGGGCTTTTTGTTGCTGATACTGTTTGTGCTCTGGTGCTTGCCGCCATTGACCTGGCGTTCCCCATTATTCTGCGCAATTTGACCGGTGGGCTGTTTACTCAGGGCCAGGCTGCTATTATGCAGGCGCTCGGTATGATCGCGGTGGGGCTGGTGCTGATGTATGCCGTCCGCTGTGCCTGCCGCTATTTTGTGAGCTATTGGGGTCACGTGATGGGCGCGCGTATGGAGTCCAAAATGCGTGAGGACCTGTTCGACCAGTATGAGCGCTTTAGCTTTGCGTACTTCGACCGCAACAGCTCGGGCGACATGATGAGCCGCGTGGTCAACGACCTGTTCGATATCTGCGAGGCGGCGCACCACGTGCCCGAGTGGATCATCATCTGCGGCATCGAGATTATCGGCTCGTTTGTGATTCTCTTTACCATCGCCCCGGTGCTGGCGCTCGCCATGGCCGTGGTGACGGCGGCGTTTGCGGTCATCATGTTTTGGCAGAACATGCGCATGCGCGAGGTCTTTAGCGACAACCGCAAAAAAATCAGCGGCATCAATGCGCAGCTGCAGGATTCGCTGGCGGGCATGCGCGTGGTCAAGAGCTTTGCCAATGAGGAGACCGAACGCTTCAAGTTCCGCGCCTCCAACAATCGCTATCTTTCGTCCAAGGAGAACATGTATCACGCCATGGGCGTCTATACCGCGACGTATGGCCTGCTCTCGGGTGTGCTCTATGTGATCGTGGTGCTGCTGGGCGGCTGGCTGGTCGCCCAGGGACAGCTGCAGGCGGTCGATATGGCGACCTTCGCGCTCTACATTTCGCTGTTCTGCACGCCGCTCGAGACACTCGTCAATTCGGCCGAAACGTATCAGAAGGCTATTGCCGGCTTTAAGCGTATGGACGAGGTGCTCTCGACCGCGCCGGATATCCAGGACAAGCCGGGCGCCACGGATCTGCAGGTGACTGCCGGCGCCGTGGAGTATCACGACGTGTGCTTTAACTACGAGGATGTTGAGCTGGGCGAGGGCGATGCCGACGAGCGTCCCGTTATCGACCATATGGACCTGTCCATCAAGCCCGGGCAGACCATCGCTTTGGTTGGCCCTTCGGGCGGTGGCAAGTCCACGACCTGTTCGCTGCTGCCGCGCTTTTATGACGTGGCTGCCGGATCCATTAGCATCGACGGCCAAGACGTGCGCGATGTGACGCAGCAGAGCCTGCGCCGTGCCATCGGCCTGGTGCAGCAGGATGTCTATCTGTTTGACGGTACGATTGGCGAGAACATCGCCTACGGCAAGCCGGGCGCTACAGCGGAAGAGATCGCCGAGGCCGCCCGTCGCGCCAACATCGATGCCTTTATCGAGTCGCTTCCACAGGGCTACGACACCGTGGTGGGCGAGCGTGGCAGCCGTCTTTCGGGCGGACAGAAGCAGCGTGTTGCCATCGCGCGCGTGTTTCTCAAGAACCCCAAGATCCTGATCTTGGACGAGGCGACGAGTGCTTTGGATAACGAGAGCGAGGAGGCGGTCCAGGAGTCGCTCGAAGAGCTGGCACGCGGCCGTACCACAATCATCATCGCCCACCGTCTTTCGACCATTAAGCATGCTGACGAGATTGCGACCGTTGAGCATGGTCGCGTTGTGGAACGTGGCACGCATGAACAGCTTCTCGCCCGTGGCGGCACCTATGCCCGTTACTATCGAATGCAGTTCGAAGGTGCGCGTGCGCACGAGCTCGACTGATTGATATGACAGGAAGTTTATGGCTGACAAGAACCCTTTGACTCCGGAAGAAGTGACGGAGTTATTCTCCGAAATCGATGCATCCGGTGTCTTGGATCCCACGCTTGCCAAAAAGCGAACCGAGCGCATGCGTGAGAAGGAGGCTGCGGCCAAGCGCGGTGACAAAGCTGCGCTAGCGCAGCTGCGCAGCGAGGACCGCGCGAGCCAGGCAAAACATATCGACCCGCTGTCCGAGGACGATCCTTCGGGTTCGCAGGTGAGTCATACCATTACGAAGACCGCGATGGCCGTGGTCATTGGTATTTTGGTGCTGATCGTGGGCATGCAGGTTGGCTACGGCGTGATGCGTCGTCTGAACACCGCCAACCTGTCCGAGAGCGTTTCGGTCGATACCGTTTCGACGGCGCTGAAGGGCGGCCTTGAGTGGGGCAACGGCTTTACGCAGTTCCCGCTCGACTTTACCGTCGATGAAGCCGATGAGCGTACGGGCACGGTCGAGGTGACGGTGTTGGACACATCGTCTGCCAACGAGCTCGAGCTGCTGTCCAACGGGCAGATTCAGGCCGCGGCGCTTGCGACCAACGCGCTGCTTAACGATAAAATCGACCGCGTGGTGTATAACGTTCACGCCTATATCGACGAGGATAGCAACATTCAGCACGATTCCTTCTTTGGCATGTTTCCCGCCCAGGGCCACCAGAGCGCCATCCTGACGTTCGTGTGGACCAAGAGCTCATCCAACGCCACGAATATCGACTGGAAGATGCGCATCGTGAGTATGGATGACACCATCGCCGAGCGCATTCAAAAACAGGTGAACTCGGTGTCGTCGTTGATTGAGGACCAGGTGGTGAGCCAGACCAAGATTGACGAGGAAAAGGACGAACGTGACCTGGAACATCGTCTGCATGGCCGCGAGATTTTCCGCGGCGGCAAGCCCGATCGCTCACCGTCCGATCTGCTGGAACAGGACAAGAAAAAGTAAGAGGCCATCATCCCGCGTGAGCCACAAGCCCACGCGGGATGATTTTTCTGGGACGGGGATTAAAAAATCATTATGCATAGAAAGTCATAATTATCATTTCGTAAACATTTCGATGAAATTAACGCCATGAGGCATGCTTGCGGTTACAATACCGCGAGGCCTAACTACACACCTTTAAGCCGGTCCTGTGAGACCGGGAAGGAGAATTATGGCGAACAACCATACCGCGGGCGCTGCCGCCCGCACCTTCGCGCCCAGCGAGCTTTGCCAGCGCATGCTGGCCAAAACCAGCAAGGGCACCTGCGGTCCCTGCATCCTGTATCTTGAGGATGGGACCATTTTTTATGGACGTGCATGCGGCACCGAGGGCACCGCGACCGGCGAAGTCTGCTTCAACACCTCGCTCGAGGGCTACTTTGAGGTCATGACCGACCCGAGTTATGCCGGCCAAATCGTAACCATGACCTATCCGCAGATCGGCAACTACGGTATCGACGAGACCGACGTCCAGTCGGCCTTCCCCGGCGACGACGTGCGCCCTACGAGCGCTCCGGCTATGCGCGGCATGATCGTTCGCGACATGTGCGCCACGCCTTCTAACTGGCGCTCGGCCGTCAGCGTGCCGGAGTACCTGCGCGCTCACGGCATCGTCGCTATCGAGGGTGTCGACACCCGCGCTCTGGTACGCCATCTGCGCGACAATGGTTCCAAGATGGGCATTATCTCGACCGAGATCTTCGACGTCGACGAGCTTGCCGAGCGTCTGGCCGCAGCGCCCACGCTGGTGGGCGAGAATCTGGTCAAGACCGTGAGCTGCCCCGAGCCTCACGAGTTTGTGGCCGCCGACCTGCCTGCCACGCATGACTTTGCACTTGCGGTTGCCGCTCCTGCCCGTCACAAAGTGGTCGCCTACGACTGCGGCGTCAAGCGCGGCATTCTGGAGGGCCTCGTCCGCGCCGGCTGCGACCTTACTGTCGTGCCGTGGGATACGCCTGCCCAGCAGGTGCTCGACATGAATCCCGATGGCGTCTTTTTGTCCAACGGCCCCGGCGACCCTGACGCCGTGGTGGAGACCTACGAGCAGGTGCAGCAGCTGATCTGCAAGGTGCCGGTCTTTGGTATTTGTCTTGGTCACCAGATGATCAGCCTGGCCTGCGGTGCCCAGATGGAAAAGCTTAAGTTCGGTCACCGCGGTGGCAACCAGCCGGTCATGAACCTGGTAAGCCGTCGCGTGGAGATCACCGCGCAAAACCATGGCTTTGGCCTGCTGTTCCCCAGCTTGGGCAAGCTTGTCCCCGAGCTTTCCGGCGGCGAGACCGAGCATGCGGCCGATGGAGATCTGCGGGTCTGGGTGCGCCGCGGAATCGCGCCGGTCGTGATGAACAAGCGCTTTGGCCGCATTCGCCTAACACATGTGAACCTCAACGACGGCACCGCCGAGGGCATCCAGCTGCTCGACGCCCCGTGCTTCTCGGTCCAGTATCACCCCGAGGCCTCGCCTGGCCCCACCGATGCCCACTATCTCTTTACCGCCTTTACGCGACTCATGGACGGCGAGGAGAACTACCTGGACATCGACACCGCGAAGGACCGCCTGGCTGGCTGGAACTTTGCCGACGATGGTTCCGCCGTTCTACCGAACGGCGGACCGGTCGACGCTGCGGCTGCAGCTGGCACATCATCTTGCCGCTCTGCTTCGGACGCGCGGGCATAAGCCCAGCGCGCCCTCGCATCACGGCAACCTGATGCACCAGCTGCACCCTCGCTGACTTTTCCAAAACATTGAGTCAGCCTCTCTAGGAGGTTTTAAACATGCCTAAACGTACTGACATTAAGCGCATCCTCGTTATTGGTTCGGGCCCCATCGTCATTGGCCAGGCCTGCGAGTTCGACTACTCTGGCGCCCAGGCCTGCAAGGTGCTCAAGGAGGATGGCTTTGAGGTCATCCTGGTCAACTCCAACCCGGCGACCATCATGACCGACCCGGGTCTTGCCGATCGCACCTATGTCGAGCCCATCACCGCCGAGTTTATCGAGCGCGTAATCAAGAAAGAGCGCCCGGACGCGCTGCTGCCCACGCTGGGCGGCCAGACCGGCCTGAACGCCGCCGTTGAGCTGGCAAAGGACGGTACGCTCGACAAGTATGGCGTCGAGATGATCGGCTGCGACCTTGCCGCCATTGAGCGCGGTGAGGATCGCAAGCTCTTTAACGAGGCCATGGCCGAGATCGGCCTGGAGGTTGCGCGCTCGGGCTATGCCTACAGCGTGGCCGACGCCGAGGCCATCGCCGAGCGCGTGGGCTATCCCTGCGTACTGCGCCCGAGCTTTACCCTCGGCGGCGCCGGCGGCGGCATCGCTCACACCCACGAGGAGCTCGTCTCCATCGTGAGCCAGGGCCTGGAACTCTCGCCCGCCCACGAGGTGCTGGTCGAGGAGTCCATCGAGGGTTGGAAAGAGTATGAGATGGAGGTCATGCGTGATCACGCCGGCAACGGCATCATCGTGTGCTCCATCGAGAATCTCGACCCCATGGGCGTGCATACCGGCGACTCCATCACCGTGGCGCCGGCGCAGACCCTCTCCGACCTTGAGTATCAGCGCATGCGCGTGGCCTCGCTCGCCATTCTGGAGAAGATCGGCGTCGAGACCGGTGGCTCCAACGTGCAGTTTGCCGTGAACCCCAACACCGGCCGCCTGATCGTCATCGAGATGAACCCGCGTGTGAGCCGTTCGTCCGCGCTGGCCTCCAAGGCCACGGGTTTCCCCATTGCCAAGGCCGCCGCGCGCCTGGCTGTGGGCTACACGCTCGACGAGATCGTCAACGACATCACCAAGGCTACGCCCGCCTGCTTTGAGCCCACAATCGACTACTGTGTGGTCAAGGTGCCGCGCTTTGCCTTCGAGAAGTTCAAGGGTACCGACCCCACGCTCACCACGCGCATGAAGGCCGTGGGCGAGATTATGGCGATCGGCCGCACCTTTGAGGAGGCCTTTGGCAAGGCTATGCGCTCGCTGGAGGATGGCCACCAGGGCATTTGCGCCGGTGGCAAAGAGGGTGCCGATAAGCTGAGCGACGACGAGCTTGCTCAGGCCGTGGCAACCCCGACCGAGCATCGCATCTTCTTTGTGGTCGAGGCCCTGCGCCGTGGCTGGGACATCGCTCGCATCCATGCCATCTGCGGTATCGATCCGTGGTACCTCAACCGTATCAACGACATGGTGCAGGTCCAGGAGAGCATCCGCGGCCTGCGTGTGGAGGATATCGACGCCGACGCGATGCGCCTGCTTAAGCAGTACGGTACGAGCGATGCCGAGATCGCCGCGCTGACCGGCTCGGACGAGCGCTTTGTGCGCGCCTATCGCAAGGGTCTGGGCGTGGTTCCCAGCATGAAGACGGTCGATACCTGCGCTGCGGAGTTCTCGAGCGCCACGGAGTACCACTACAAGACGTACGAGAACATCTACCGCACGAGCCCGGTCGCCAAGAAGTGCGTGGCTCCCGACGAGACCACGCCGGCGGACAAGCCCAAGGCGATGATCCTGGGCGCCGGCCCCAACCGCATTGGCCAGGGTATCGAGTTCGATTACTGCTGCGTGCACGCGAGCTACGCGCTGGCAGCCCGCGGCTTCGAGACCATCATGGTCAACTGCAATCCCGAGACCGTTTCGACCGACTACGACACGTCCGACCGCCTTTACTTTGAGCCGCTCACCTACGAGGACGTCATGGATGTCATCGATGTTGAGCGCCCCGACGGCGTCGTGGTGACGCTCGGCGGCCAGACTCCGCTTAAGCTGGCGCGCATGCTCGAGGAGAGCGGCGTGAACATCATGGGTACCAAGCCCGACGCCATCGATTTTGCCGAGGATCGCGAGCGTTTTGCCGCCCTGCTCGACAAGCTGGGCATCATGTATCCGCCGGCGGGCCAGGCCACCTCGTTTGAGGAGGCCGAGGCCGTTGCCGCACACATCGGCTACCCGCTGCTGGTGCGTCCGAGCTACGTGCTGGGCGGCCGCGGCATGATGATCGCCTACGATGCCGAGCATCTGCGCGATTACATGGCCGAGGCTGCGCGCATTAGCCCCGACTACCCGGTGTACCTCGATCGCTTCCTGGAGGGCGCGATCGAGTCCGATGTCGACGCCCTGTGCGATGGCGAAGAGGTCTACATCGGCGGCATTCTGGAGCATATCGAGGAGGCCGGTATTCACTCCGGCGACTCTGCGACCTGCATTCCGCCGTTCAGCTTTAGCGAGAGCCTGCAGGCAAAGCTCCGCGAGACCACGCGCCGCATCGCGATGGCGCTGGGCGTACGCGGCCTGGTCAACGTGCAGTATGCCATCAAGGGCGAGACCGTTTACGTGATCGAGGCCAACCCGCGTGCCAGCCGCACCGTGCCGTTTATCTCCAAGGCCACCGGCGTGCCGCTGGCCAAGTGCGCGGCGCGTATCATGGCGGGCGATTCCATCGCGAGCTTGGGCCTGCCGAGCGACGAGCGTCAGCTGGACTGGTTCTGCATGAAGGAAGCTGTTATGCCCTGGGGCCGTTTCCCCGGTGCCGACGTTATCCTGGGGCCCGAGATGAAGTCGACGGGCGAGGTCATGGGTATCGCCAAGAGCTATCCCGAGGCATACGCCAAGACGCAGCTGGCGATTGACTACAAGCTGCCCGACCCGAGCGCCGGTAAGGTGTTCATTAGCGTGTGCGACCGCGACAAGCGTCATATCCTTTCGGTCGCCCGTATCCTGCGCTATCTGGGCTTTGACATCTGCTCCACCGAGGGTACGGCGCGCGTGCTGCGCGGCGG
Source organism: Collinsella sp. (assembly GCA_048342015.1). Lineage (GTDB taxonomy): Bacteria > Actinomycetota > Coriobacteriia > Coriobacteriales > Coriobacteriaceae > Collinsella. Next base: position 63,360 of record DBGDFS010000005.1, read on the forward strand.
CAACGTGACGTGCGAGGTCGTGGAGAAGATTAGCGGCCCGCACGACGGCGAGCGCCCCAACATCGGCGACCTCATCGCCGATGGCAAGATTGCGGTAATCATCAACACACCGTACGGCCCGGGTTCGCGTGGCGATGGCTACCTGCTACGTACCGAGGCCGTGCGCCGCGGCGTGACCTGCGTGACCGCGATGTCTGCCGCCAACACGTACGTGAGTGCCATCGAGGCCGTGCGCGAGGACCAGCAGGGTCACGGCAGCGCCAACGACATGGGCATGGACGTCATCGCCCTGCAGGACCTGCCGCAGTACACGGTGTAGTTGACCTGGCCGGCCGGGGCGGGAGGGGCCGAGTTTCCCCCTTTCGCTCCGGCTGCAAGCAGAGTCGCTCAGGAGGAAACTCGGCCCCTTCCGCCCCGACGCACTGTGTCTAGACGGATTGCACCCCCCTGTTTTTAGAGATAAATACCATTTAGCGGTGATATTCAACCGTTCAAGATATTATGTAATGGCATATTACGTCATATGACGTAATATGCCATTGGCAGTCAAGGATGATTGTCTGTGTTCAAGTCGAGAAAGGGGCAAAATGATTAAACTGTGTCGCGTCGATAGCCGGTTAGTGCATGGGCAGACCGTGTTCTCTTGGTATCCAACGCTTGAAGCAAACGCTATTCTTGTGGTTTCAGATGAGTACGCCGCAAGCAAAGAGCGAATTCAAGCGCTGCGAATTGCAAAACCCGCTGATGCCAAATTGGTTGTCAAAAGTGTAGAAGATTCCATCGTGGCCCTTAACGGAAGCGCGGTGGATAAATACGAGCTAATTGTTGTTGCGGGAAATGTACATGACGCCTGTGAAGTTGCGCGTGCGTGTCCAAAAATAACGTCTGTGAATTTAGGCGGCGCTCGACCGTTGGGGGATAGCGTAAAGGAGCTTGGCCCTGCTGTGCGCCTTTCCCAATCCGATATTAATGAAATTAAGAAAGCCATGGCTGATGGAATCGAGTTCGAGGTAAGGCAGGTTGCTAGCGAGAAAAAACGCATCGTAACAAGTTTTGATTTGTAGGAAGAGGGAGAAATATGCTGCTTCAAGCTTTTCTGGTTGGTCTTGCCGCTGCGATAGGTCAATCGGATTATTTACTCGGTACTGCGATGGTCGAGCGGCCGATTGTCCTCGGAGCGATTGTCGGTATTTTTTTGGGTGATATTCCGACTGGCGTTATTGTTGGTTTCCAGCTCGAACTCGCGTTCATGGGGGTCTGGCAGGTTGGTGCTGCCGTGCCGCCCAACGTAATTGTTGGTTCAGTTTTGGGAACAGCCTTTGCGATTACTATGGGTGCGGGTCCCGAGACCGCTCTGACTATTGCTATGCCCACTGCGGTGCTTGCCGGCATGTTTGACAGCCTTATGTATAGCGTTGTTACGCCTCCTATGGCTGTCTGGGCTGATCGTGGCGCCGAAAAAGACGACCCCAAAACGATTGCAGCCGCTATGTGGACCAATGGAATTCTCTACATCATTGCGCTTGGCTTGATTTGCGGCGTGGCTTTTTACGTTGGAAATGATGCTGTTCAGGCACTGATTGACGCCATTCCTGATTGGCTTACGAATGGGCTTACGATCGCAACGGGTATTCTGCCCGCGCTTGGATTTGCGCAGCTTATGTCAATCCTGTCCACCAAGGAGCTGAGCTTCCTATTCTTTGGAGGCTTCTTGCTGAGTGCCTATCTAAACATTCCGACGATCGGTATCGTGGCGTTTTCGCTGATCCTGATTGGGATTCTCAATATGGCTCACATTTTTATGCCTGCCAGTGCGGCGGTCGCTAAGGAGGTTGACGATGACAACGAATTCTAATGATGTTCTTGAGCTCTCGCCGGAGTCAAATAAATCGACCGATAAGAGAATAACCAAGAAAGACTTAAAGGCGTTATTTTGGCGTAGCTTTCCACTCAACATCATGTGGAGCTTTGACCGACAAATGAACGTTGGTTTCTGCTACGACATGATTCCGGTAATCAAGCGGTTATACGATAAGCCTGAAGACCGGATCGAGGCATATAAGCGTCATCTTGAGTTCTACAATATTCAAGTTACGTTTAATCCTCTGGTCGCCGGCATTGTGGCCTCCATGGAGGAGGAGAACGCCAACAATCAGGACTTTGACACCGCCTCAATTAACGCCATGAAAGCATCGCTTATGGCTCCGCTTTCCGGTATTGGAGATTCACTGATTGCCAGTACGCTTCGCATGATTGCGACGGGCGTTGTGACAGGACTTTGCCTTTCGGGCAGTCTGCTCGGCCCAATCCTGTTCCTGCTTCTTTATAATATCCCAACGATCCTGATCCGCTGGTTTGGGCTTCAGTATGGTTATTCGCTTGGCAGTGGCATGATTTCGAAGCTGAACGATTCTGATGTAATGCACAAAGTTACGTCCGGCCTGGCGATTGTGGGACTAATGGTAGTTGGTGGAATGGTGGCGACCACCGTTGCAGTTACCACTCCGCTCGCTCTTAACTTCGGCGACACCGCGTTTAAGTTGCAGGAAACGCTCGATGGGATATTCCCGGCTCTTTTGCCGCTCTGCGCGTTCGGGATCATGTGTCTTTGCAATAAGAAACAGGTCAAAATTATTTGGCAGATTGTGGGCATTCTCGCTGCGGGTATTGTGCTCGGCGTCCTGGGGATTTTGGGCTAGAGAAGGCGTCCATCTTTTGAGATGCTGAACTCGAAGGACGATGCGTCTGCTCGCCAAACGGTTTTTGAATAGTGGAGCGGCATTTCATCGCAGGCATATGTGACGTGCTCGACAACGCTCACGGGGGCTCCAACGATATAACCGAGAAGGTTTGCTTCTTGGAGCCCCGCTATTCCTGCGGTGATTTTGAGCTTCTCAATACCGGTTGCGATGCTGTAATGGTTGGCGATCAGGTCGAAAAGACTGGCATTGTCTGTGAGAAGCTCCAGTAGTCCGGGCAGAGTGCCCTGCGTTGCATAAACGGTGTCGATGGCGCAGGGGGCATTTTCGATATAAACCAAGCGCGCAACTCGTTGCACTACGGTTCCGTTGTCAATTTTGAGCTCCCGTGCAATGTGGGCATCAGCCTTGATCAAGCCTGTTTCCAAGATGGACTTGGTTGTTTTATCGCCGTATTGGGGGTCGGAGCTCAAATTGAAAATGGTGCTTGTTCCTCGTTTCAGGGTGAGCTTCGATGGGTTTACGAATGTTCCCTTGCCTCGCAGGCGGTAGAGCAAGTTTTGGTCAATGAGATTCTGTACGGCGCGTCTTACGGTGATCCTGCTTACTTTGTATTGCTTGCAAAGCTCGGTTTCGGTGGGAATCTGACTGCCGCCGGGGAGTTCGCCAGAAACTATTTTCTTGAGGATATCGTTTTCAACGGTCTGATAGAGAAGCTCTGGCTGAGTGAGCTCGTCTTTTGCTGCAGGCATGGTGGACCCCTTGGTCTTCAGTTTCTTTAGTACATAGATATACGACAACTGAGGACATCATAAGCCGTTATCTCAAAAGTTATGGAAATATCGATTTGGCGTTATCGCCGAGAGGGGATTTAAGATGGGCAGACAATACGACGGGGCGTTGATTGGCGCCATCTCCGGTCGCTCGTTTATAACCGAGAAGAGGGGGCTCGAGGTTCAAATTCGTCCGGTTCCTGATGATGAAAGAGAGCATGTGCTTGACCCACGAATTCTCGAGGTATCTCGCAAGAAGATGCGGAATGTTAGCATGTCTCCGAGCTGGACGAGCCTTATTGGAATGCGCCATCGCCCGGATAAGCCGACATACCGCCTACTCGATGGTGAGGTTCAGCGCGATGAGATCCTCATGGAGGCGGCCGATCGCTATATAGATTTATTCGTCTGGACGCCACCAAATCATAAGAAGGCAAGTCCAGCGCTTGTTTACCTGCATGGCGGCGCGTTTATGGCGGGGAATGTTCTGCAATTTGAACATCAGCTCGAGTTCATCGCCGAAAAGTCTGGTGCAGTGGTGGTTTATCCAGAATACCGCTTGGCGCCGGAGACGGCATTTCCCGGGCAGATCGAGGATTGCGTTCTTGCTCTTGATTATGTGTGCGAGCATGCCGGGGATCTCGGAATCAATCCTCATAAAATAATGGTCGCCGGCGACTCCGCAGGAGGAAGCCTTACTAATGCGTGTGTTCAGCTCAGGGGTGCTGGAGCTGTAGCCCATGCCTTCGAAATCTATCCTGAAGTCGACCTTGCGGGCGAACAGGGCGAGGGATATGAGGATTTTCCTGCGATAGCCGATCAAGAGGACGTTGCGCGTTTTCGCATCGACCATCTTCGCGATTCGGACGGCCCGATGGTCGAACTTTGTGCACACGGAAAAATGTCTCCTCATGACCCGTTGATTTCTGCGCTAATGCTTGAGGACTGCACTGATTTCCCCCCGGTGACTATCGTGACATCCGAATACGATCCGCTTCGTATCCCCGATGAAAAATGGGCTACAAAATTACGGTCTTCAGGAATCGATGTCGAGGTCATCGAATATGCCGGATGTGACCATGGTTTCTTCGATCATTTTGGCGTGTACCCGCAATCGGAAGACGTGTGTTTGTTGATGGCTGAGAAGCTTAAAGAAATGGCTGCACAATAACGTCTCTCGGCGATAAGGGACTGAAGTCGCCTGTGTTTCTGCATTCGTGGTTCTCAGTCTGATTAAAAATGAGGCTTGCTCCTTGCCCGAGTGGGTGGGGAGCAGTTTGTTTTTTGTAGCGATGCGAGGCGAGTGCCGCGCACTTTAGATCGCCATTTTGCTTCGCTGTATACCACTTGACGTAATAAAAGAGGCAAGGGCGGTGCGAGGGCCAACAGTCATTCTAAGCTCGGATTCGTATTCTAAAAAGGTTGTTTCGGTTGCGCGGTACAATATAGCAAAAAAGAATGATAAAATGAATTCGAAAAAGAATTCATTTTTAGGAGGTATGTATGCCTGCTTTGCAGATGCTCGACAACCTTGTTCCAATTAGCGATTTCAGCCACGGTAAGGGCTCGGCTGCATTTTCGAAGGTTGGGGACGACAATCCTGTTGTGGTTCTCAAACACAACAAGCCAGCGTTTGTGATTGTTACACCCGATGAATATAGGGAAGCGAAGCAAGCGGAGGAGGACCTCACCTTGTTAACGTTGGCGCTTAAGAGAATGGCTGTGGCAAGTGACGATGCGCTTGTTTCCCTGTCTGATGTTATGGAAGAGCTGGGTGTGAGCCAGGACGAACTCGATCAGATGGATGAGGTCGAGTTTGAATGAGTGGGTACGAAGTCGCTTTCTACCCGGATGCTCTCAAGGATATTAAGCGTCTGGACGGCTCCCAACGAAAGATCGTCCTTAAGGCTATAGAAAAAATCAGAACGAACCCATTGCCGCAGAACGAAGGTGGATTCGGCAAGCCTCTTGGAAACAAGGCAGGTACGGATTTGACTGGCTTTATGAAGATCAAGCTCAGGGGAAGTGGCATTCGAATCGTGTACCGCCTCATCAGAATTAAAGAAAAGATGGCCATCGTAGTGGTAGGCGCTCGCGAAGACATGGAAGTCTACCGAACTGCTCAGAGACGAGAACTCGATTTCGAGAAATGGGCGGAAGAGAATATCTAGCTTTAACGATGAACGACGAGTGAGCGTTGGTGGGGCCCTGACGAATTAGATTCGTCAGGGTTTTTCGCTGAACCAATTGCCTTCAGCCTCCGTTGACCTTTCCTTCCAATTCATCAGCCAACGTACGTCATAGCAATCCCCGGTAGGTCGCAGGGCGCTTCGCGGGCGGGCCAGGCTTTATCTGAACGACTTTACGAAGCAACCGGAGTGAAGATAAAGCCTGGCCCGCCCGCGAAGCGCCACAAAGACCGCAGGGACGGGAGCAGCTATACTACTCTCAGTAGTTAAGGGTCGCGGATCCGCCGCGTCACCGCTCTCAACAGGAGGTCTTTGTTTATGGCAGATCAAAAGCCGGTTGTCGGGATCATCATGGGTTCCAAGTCCGATCTGGGCGTTATGGAAGGTTGCACCGCCGAGCTCGAGGCGCTGGGTGTGCCCTATGAGCTTGTGATCGCGAGCGCACACCGCACGCCGGCGAAGGTCCACGAGTGGGCCTCGACTGCCGCCGATCGCGGTATCAAAGTGATTATCGCCGCCGCCGGCAAGGCTGCTCACCTGGGTGGTGTCGTGGCTGCCTTTACGCCGCTGCCGGTCATCGGCGTGCCTATGAAGACGAGTGACCTGGGCGGCATGGATTCGCTGCTGTCGATGGTGCAGATGCCTTCGGGCGTGCCCGTGGCCTGCGTTGCCATCAACGGCGCCAAGAACGCCGCCATCTACGCCACGCAGATTCTGGGCGCTTGCGACCCCGAGTACCGCAAGGTTATCGAGAAGATGAAGCAGGAGATGGCCGACGCCTAGGCGTTCCGCCATTTCGCCGCAGTATAAGGAGAGCCATGTCCGACTATCAGGGAAAACGATTCAAGGCTTCTCAGATTCCCGATCCGTCGAAGCCGGGCGCTGCCCATGTGGCGCAGCAGGGTCGGACATTCTCTCCTCAGCAGCCGCGCGCGCCGCGCTCCGTGACACCGGCGACGCATTGCCGACAGGACACGCCGGCGGCGTATCGTCCCTCGTCTTATAGCGCAGCTAAGAAGCCGCCCCGGTCTTCATCGCATGCCGCGTTGTCGGATTACACCGAGCCGCCGCGCAAAAAGCGTCGCTCCGTCATTCCCATTCTGCTCATCATCATCGGCATTGGCCTGATCGTTGCTGCGGCCGCCATCTTTATCAATGCGCAGATTGGCTACAAGCAGGCGAGCGAGTCGTACCAAAAAATCGAAAAGCAATATGTGGGCGACAAGGACGCCAGTGGCGTCCCGATTATTGACTTCAACGCGCTCGCCCAGACAAATCCCGAGGTCGTCGGTTGGATTTACGCACCGGGTACCAACATCAATTATCCCGTGGTGAAGACTACTGACAATTCCAAGTATCTCAACACGCTGTTCGATGGCACGTCCAACGCTTCGGGTGCCATCTTCTTGGATTGCGATGACACCGCGCCGGGAATGGTTGATCAGCAAACCACGATCTACGGACACCATATGAACGATGGGTCGATGTTCAACGTGATTTCGGACACCACTGATCAGACGACGTTCGATAGCATCGAGTTTGTGTATTACATCACACGGGATGCTACGTATAAGCTGCGACCACTGGCGACCAAAGTTGTCGAGGACACGTATGCCAAGGCGCGCGCGACCAACTTTGAGGGCGACGACGGGCTGACGAATTATCTGTCCGAGATGCTTGACGGCGCTTCTGCCGTGGCGAGTGATGCCACCGATCGTGCCGCTTCGGCAACCAAGGTTGTAACGCTCGTGACCTGCCGTTCGCTGTCGCTGAGCAACACGCGTGCCGTCATGGTGCTCACGCCGGTCGAGGAATAGATTATCCAGGGGTAGCTGATTTGGGACGGGCTCTTTTAGCTACTCACTGACAGTAGAGGGAGAAATGATGCTCGAGAATGGCAAAATGATGCCTTCGGTTGATGCTTGGCTGCGCGAGGCCAAGGCCGATTCGTCGGCACCTGCGTGCGGTATGTATCTGACACATAACGGTGTGGTGCGCGCGACGCCCAAGGCCGAGGCGCGCGGTGTCGAGACCGATGGCGTGGCGCCGGGCCACAAGGTGGGCGGCATGGTGTTTGGCTACGACGCCAGCAAGGTACAGGCCGCCATCGAGGCGACGCGCGCGATGCCGGGTGTCGGCTATGTGCGCGTGTGGCTGGCAAGCGGCGAGCTTGCCGTAGGTGACGACATCATGCTCGTGCTCATCGGCGGGGACATTCGCCCGCATGTGGTCGATGCGCTGCAGGCGCTCGTTGGCACCATCAAGAACGAATGTGTGAGTGAGGTCGAGCGCGAGGCGTAGAGGCTTGCGTCGATAGAAGGCTCGTTTATAAAAATGCCCGCCGGTACGTGTGGTACCGGCGGGCATTTTGCGTTTTTGGTGCGGTGGACGCTACACGCGCGTCGCATCCTTGGGGCTCATGGTCATGCTCTGGAAGCGGTTCTCCATAAAGTCATTACCGAAATACTTGCCGTAGAACTGCGCGACGGGAATATCCGGCTCCGTGCCGTTGACGCGCTGGTACCAGTAGTCGAGCGACTGCAGTGTCATAACGCCATCGACCAGCATAATGATGGTGAAGATGACGGTAGCGGAGTAACGGCTCTTCCACGGAATCATGTTGATGAGCTTGAGCAGCCTCGGCAGCAGCAGCTTGATCCAGATGAGGCCACCCAGACCCCACAGGCAGGCGAAGCCTGTGCAGGTACGTCCGCCGGTAAGGACGGCGAGCGGATCGGGCATGCCAAAGAGCTTCATATGCGAGTAGCTCCACGAGACCACGCCAAACGAGGTCTGCATAAACCAGCCCACGAACACCTCAAAGCTCGCGCCGAGCAGCGCGCTCACCAAAAAGATAATGATGGGGTTCTTTTTGTAGAAGCGGTTGAGCACCATGGTCATGAGCACGGCGCCAAATCCGTAGATGGGGCTGAAGGGGCCAAACAGCATGCCGGCGCGGTTCTGGTAGACGCCCGGGTCGACGACCGTCATGTGCCAGATGTCCTCGGCGATCAGGCCGAGCACGCAGCAGACAAAGAATACCCAGAACAGGTTGAAGTAGTTGAGCTTGATGTAGCCCTCGCCGGTTTCATCGCGGCCGAGCATGCCCTCGGCGGCGGCGTCGCGGTCGAGCATCTCCTGCAGGCGGCGCTGCAGTTCGCGCTCCTGACGCAGCGTGGGGTCGACGGTTGCCGAAAGTGCAACAAGGATGCCGAGCTGGATCGCGGGACGCAGCAGGAAGGGCCCGATGCCCTGGAGCATCACGTCGACCAAAAGCTCGACGACGGTGAATGCAATAAGGATGTAGGACAGGCGGGCGGCGTTGCGGCGCTGGTTTTTGATAAGGTCCAGGCCAAAGATGATTAGGATGACGGCACTTGCCGCAGAGAGCATGATGCCGGCGACGATAAGGCCGACTGCGACGAGCGTGTTGTCGCCGAGGTTGGCGGCGGCGTTGCCGTTGATGAGCGCGGTGATGACCTGCCACATAAAGGCGCCGACCGACGGGAGCGTACCAACACCGGACAGGATGCACAGGACGGCATACACCTTAATGATGAGGGGGATCTTCTTGACCTCCGTGGCGCTGGGGACGCTGGGGTCGAGTTCGTTTCGATCCATACATAACCTTTCTCGTTTTGCTGTAGGTACAAGGATACGCCGCCGACCTGCCAAAAGACAGGACGAACGTCCCAATTGCAACAATGCAAGCCCCAACGGCGGGCGAGACACGTCGCAACGGAAGTATGCGGGATCGTCGGCCCCGAGGCGGTTGCCCAATAAAATGTTTGGCTGCAAAACGGATTATAAGCTCGGTGGGCTTTTAAAAAGCGCTGTTCATGCGCGGGAGTGCTTGTCTTGCCGTGCGTATAATAGGGCAGGTAACGCCAAATAACGAGGCTCTGAGGGGATGCCATGTCTCAAGAAACCATCCGCGCGGCCGAGCGTGCCGCGGGACAGGTGAAGACCATGTCGACGTATGATCCGGACTCCGACCAGCTGCATGAGGAATGCGGCATTTTTGGTGTGTGGGCACCCGATCGCGATGTGGCTCGACTGACGTACTTTGGTCTGCGCGCGCTGCAGCATCGCGGCCAGGAATCGGCGGGAATCGCCGTGGGTGATGGCGGCACGGTTATGGTTCGCAAAGACCTGGGACTGCTCGATCGCGTGTTCTCCAACGCCGACCTGTCGACGCTCTCCGGCCAGCTGGCCGTGGGCCATGTGCGCTATGGCACCGCCGGTGCCAAGAGCTGGGAAGCCTCGCAGCCGCATCTTTCTACCATCAACAGCGTCATTATCGCGCTTGCTCACAACGGCACTCTGGTCAACACCGACGAGCTGCGCCGCCAGCTGATCGAGCTGGGCGTGCCGTTCCTCTCCAATTCGGATTCCGAGGTCGCGACCAAGCTTATCGGCTACTTTACCCAGCGTACAGGCCATCTGCGCGAGGGCATTCGCAAGACCATGGAGCTCGTGCGCGGCGGCTACGCCATGACGCTCATTAACGAGCAGGCGCTCTACGCATTCCGCGATCCGCACGGCATTCGCCCGCTCGTGCTGGGCAAGCTGGTGGACGAGGGTCTGGACCAGGCCGATGCCGCATCCGTTTCGCAGCTGCCGTCGCAGGACGGCGCCGCGACGGTCGACGCCACCACCCATGTCACCCGCGCCGGCGGCTGGGTCGTTGCTTCCGAGACCTGCGCACTCGACATCGTGGGCGCCGAGTACGTCCGTGACGTCCGTCCCGGCGAGATCTTGCGCATCAGCGCCGAGGGTCTGGTATCCGAGCAGGGCGTGCCTGCCGCCGAAGAGCCCGCAAACTGCATCTTTGAGCAGGTCTACTTTGCCCGCCCCGACTCCATTATGAACGGCAAGAGCGTCTATGCCTGCCGTTACGACATGGGCCGTCAGCTGGCACATGAGGAGCCCGTCGAGGCCGACCTGGTCATCGGCGTGCCCGATTCCGGCCTGCCGCCCGCGGAGGGGTATTCGCACGAGAGCGGTATTCCCTTTGGCGAGGGCCTCATCAAGAACCGTTACGTGGGCCGTACGTTTATCGAGCCTACGCAGGAGCTGCGCGCCATGGGCGTGCGCATGAAGCTTAACCCGCTGCGCGACAACATCGAGGGCAAGCGCCTGGTCGTCATCGACGACTCCATCGTGCGCGGCACCACCATGGTGCAGCTCGTCAAGATGCTGCGCAACGCTGGCGCCAAGGAGATTCATATCCGCATCAACTCACCCGAGGTTATCTGGCCGTGCTTCTACGGTATCGATACCGACGTGCAGTCGCAGCTTATCAGCGCCAACAAGACGGTCGACGAGATTTGCGAGTATATCGGCGCCGATTCGCTGGCCTTCCTTTCGGTCGAGGGCCTGCTGAAGGTCATGCCCAAGGGCGGTTACTGCGATGCGTGCTTTACCGGACGCTACCCCGTGGCGATTCCCGAGAGCTTTGGCCGCGACAAGTTCATGGAGGGCTTTAAGCCCCGCAACCTGGACAAGCCGCTGCACTTTGACGACGACGCCGTGGTCGAGAAATACGACGACCGCAGCTGGGAAGAGGAGCACGGCGAGGCCTAAAGCCTGCCATTTAGGGACAGGTTTATTTTGGTAGGTTTTACCTGCTGTTTTGTTGATATGACGGCGCGTGCTGTTATGGCGCGCGCCAAAATGAACGCAACTATGAGCACCGTTTGGCGCCCGCGCGGCGCCACGGTAGTGGAGAGGAAGGCTCAGATGAGCGACAGCAAGCATGTGACGTACGAGGACGCCGGCGTCGATACCGCCGAGGGTGGCCGTGCCGTCGACGCTATTAAGCAGATGGTCAAGGACACCAACCGCCCCGAGGTTATCGGCGGCATCGGTGGCTTTGGTGGCCTGTTCTCGGCCGCCGCGCTCAAGGATATGGAAGACCCGATCCTGATCAGCGGCACCGACGGCGTGGGCACCAAGCTCGTGCTCGCCCAGATCATGGACCGTCACGAGACGGTGGGCCAGGACCTGGTCGCCATGTGCGTCAATGACATTTTGGCTTCGGGCGCCGAGCCGCTGTTCTTCCTGGATTACGTTGCCATCGGTCACATTGAGGCCGAGCACATGGCAAAGATCATCAAGGGCGTGGCCGACGGCTGCAAGCTCGCGGGTTGCGCGCTCGTGGGCGGCGAGATGGCCGAGCACCCGGGCGTTATGGCTCCGGCCGACTACGACCTCGCTGGCTTTACTGTGGGTGTTGTCGATCGTCCCAAGATGCTCGACCCCGCGAACGTTCGCCCCGGCGACGTGATTCTGGGCCTGCCTTCCACCGGCGTGCACTCCAACGGCTACTCGCTCGTGCGTAAGATCATCGGTGTCGACGGTATCAAGCCGGGTACGCCCGAGGCTGCCGCTAAGGCCGAGGAGCTAAGCCGTCCGCTCGAGGAGCTCGGCGGTGCTTCGCTGGCCGACGCTCTGCTGGCCCCCACGCGCATCTACGTCAAGCCGATTCTGGAGCTGCTCCGCGGTGGCGCCAACGTTCATGCCATTGCCCATATCACCGGCGGCGGTATTACCGAGAACCTCAACCGCGCGCTCGCCGACGACGTCGATGCCGTGGTCACCCGCAACGGCGCCGAGATGGGCTGGGATGTTCCGCCCGTCATCACCTACGTGTCGCGTCAGGCCGAGCTCGCGCCCAACGAGGCATGCAAGACCTTCAACATGGGCGTCGGCCTGTGCCTGATCGTCGCCCCCGAGGACGAGGCTGCCGTGACCGAGGCTCTGGTCGCGCTGGGCGAGAAGCCGTTCCGCGTGGGCGAGTGCGTCGAGGGTTCCGGTAAGGTCGTGTACTCCGATGAGCGCTAACGGTCAGATGGCTGCTGCCGAGGGCCTGGGCTTTGTGCCCCACACCCGTCCGACCGGCACCGATACGGCCGAGCCGCTTAAGATTGGCGTGCTTATCAGCGGTTCGGGTACCAACCTGCAGGCGCTGATCGACCTGATCGCCGCCGGCAAGCTCAACGCCTCGATTGAGCTTGTGGTGTCGAGCCGTCCTTCGGCCAAGGGCTTGCAGCGCGCCGAGCGTGCGGGCATCCAGACACTCACGCTGTCCAAGGATGTCTATGCCGACCCCATTGCGGCTGACGAGATTATCGCGCACGAGCTGCTCGAGCGCGGCTGCGAGTACGTGGTGATGGCCGGTTACATGCGCATGGTGCACACGCCGCTGCTGGCGGCGTTCCCCAATCGCGTGGTCAACCTGCATCCGGCACTGCTGCCGAGCTTTACCGGTGCCCATGCGATTGACGATGCGTTTGCTCGCGGCGTCAAGGTGACCGGCGTGACCGTGCACTTTGCTAACGAGATCTACGACAACGGCCCCATCATCGCCCAGCGTGCGCTGGCTGTCGAGGAAGGCTGGGACGTCGACACGCTCGAGGAGCACATCCACGCGATCGAGCACGTGCTGTACCCCGAGGTCGTGCAGATGCTCGCCGACGGGCGCGTCCACGTGCTGGAGAGCGGCAGGGTCGCAATTGATGCGGCGCGTTAGTCGTGTGTAAAAGAGTCGCTGAGTTTTCTTTGTGACATAAGCAATCGAAATAGCCGCTTGGGGCATATGGAACCACATGTGCCCCAAGCGGCTTTTACCATCTCTTCGATTTCGGGCTCCTGATAACGTGACAGGTGGGACCGAAAAATGGGGGTGGTTGGCTGCGCGCATGATATGGATATCAGCGGCGATTTCTCCATCTCGGTAAATAAAGATGGTTTCAAGTTCAGTATCGGTTCGGACTTCGAGGGAGCAACCCTGTTCAACGATTTTCTTACACTGACACCCATATCATGAGCAAGGATGGCTAGCCGGTATAGAGTCGCTTGAGCGGGTATGCGTCTGTTCAAGTGACCCATCGATTTGTTTAAGAAATAGTTAAACTACGAAACAAACGGCACGTGAGTAACTCACGACTCAGTGAGACTAAAAGGAATCGGAGAAGAAGGCTCATGTTTTGCCCCAAATGTGGTAGCAAAATCAGCGACGATGCGCGGTTCTGTACCGAATGCGGTCTGCCCTTGGGCGGGCTCTCGGGCAAGACTGCGGCCGAGGAGGGGCCCAAGGCCGAGCCGTCGGAGCGAGAATCATCGTCCGCTGAAGTCATATTGGAACCCACAGATACCAAAACGGACTCTGCGATAGGATCCGCGAATGCCGAGTCCACAGCGGAACCGAGCCCCGAGCCGGTCTCGAAGACCGCGAGTAGCGGTCACTCCCAGATGTACAACTTCTTTATGCGACGCTGTCAGGTCGGTAACCGCCTGGTGCCGCAGTTTGCTATCATGATCGCCGCTTTCATCGCCGCGGCAGGCATCGCTTACGCTGCTTTCATGCTCTACAAGAACGTCATCGAGCCCAATCTCCAGCAGCAATCCGTGCAACAGGAGCAAGCGACCGAAAGGCCCAAGAAGGACGAGAGAGCGGCCGAAGAAGTTGTCTATACGCTGGAGGAAAAGTCATTGACGGTGTCTGCTCCGGTCGACCCTATGCTCAACCAGGGCGAGCGGGCTAACATGGAATGGTCCTATCCGCAACTTAAGAGCTCTGCCAAAGACGACGTCGCAGACAAAATTAACAAGGCGATTCTCGAGCCCCTTCAAATTGATGTGGAGCGAACGAATCGGGCATCAGATAATGAGCAATCAGATGCAGAGTTATATCCCGATGGCGAATTTCCCTGCATATCGAGAAACGTGACGGTTACGTACATGGATGAGAACTATTTCTGTATCCGTGACGAGCGCTATTCGACGGGATGGGGTCCGCATGGCGACACGGTTGTGACTGGTGTTATTTTTGATTTGCATACGGGTGACACTGTTAGTCCTCAGGACATGTTCGGCATTGATACCGAGGATCTTGCCAGTTCTATGAGTTCGGCAGTTTGGCCGTATCTTACGGAAATGGGCAAAAAGTATCCGTCTGACTACAACTCTATGCTCATGCGGAGCAATTCTTCAGACTATTCAATCAAGGGTTCAACATGCTTGTATGTGACATCCAAGGGACTGGTGTATCGCACCGAAGACTATGAGCTCGGTACTTTTGCGGACGGCAATTGCGAGATTTTGGTTGCGTCCTGGGATGATGAGTCTCAAGTGGGGTCCGAAGTAACCCCTGATGAGGTCAAGGACGGTACAACGGCGAAAGTCGATAAGGAGGACTAACATGTTCTGTCCCAACTGTGGATTTGAGCTTGATGGCGATTTGCGATACTGCACCGAGTGTGGCTATGCACTCGAAGATGCGAAGGCGGTGCTGAACTCTGCCAGCAACGAAGTGGCAGAAGAGCCTTCCGTTATCAATGAAGCTGCGGAAGAGATTTTCGCTAGTGGCGAAACGGAGAAGGAGCCTTCCGCCGGTGCCGAGGCGGGGGAGGAAAAGTCGCCGGTGGAGAGCAAGCCCGTAGCGGACGAAGAAGACGACCAGCCCAAAGACGACGTGTCGTCCGGTGCAACGCCTTCGATTCCTGCCGTGCGCGCCGACCGGCCAAAACCGAGCAATCCGGTCGCCAAGCCCGTCGCGGCGCCAGCCCCTGTTTCTGCGGTGAATGCATCCGCACGGAAAAAGGAGCCCAAGGCGCTCTATATCGTTGGTATCGTCGTTGGTGTGGCAGTCATTGCCATCTTTAGCTATCTGCTGTTCTTTTGCAAGTCCGGCGACGTTGCCCATTACGGCCAGGACAAAGTCATCGTGGTGGTCCAAAAATCCAAGATCACCCCGACCGACGCAAAGGGCGAGAAGCTCAAGAAGTACTCGGTGACCCTGAACGGCGACTACGGCTACAACACCAACGCTGAGGTTAAGGGCGACGAGGGCTTCACGGTAAGCCAGTTTCCCGATGTTAAACCGGGGAAATATACTCTTACCGTTAAGGACTCTAATTCCAAAGTCGAGTGGGCTATCCCCGTCGAAGTCGTTGATAACTCTAAATCCGCTGATGCCGTAAAAGAGGTTTCCCTCGAGGTGCCTAAGGTCAACGAGGCCGATACAAAGACAGACGAAGACGACAAGAAGGATGGAGGCATCGCGGCGGACAATACCGCTGCGTATGCCGCTTACAAGCAAAAGTGCCAGGAATACCTCGCGTGCTATGGAGGGCCACAAATTGTTGAGGTGACTGATTCTGTCTATGCGATGCGAGGGCTTTGCCTTGTCGACCTCGTTGATTTTGATCAGGATGGCCAGCCTGAGCTCTTGACCGTTGTGAACGGTATGAGCGATGACGAATTAAAGAGTGCTTGGAATGGAGATATAGAGGGACTTCAGAAGTCCTACACCGTAGAGGTTTGGTCGGCAGCTGATGGTGGCGTCAAGAGACTTTACAGTCAAAATTGGCTTGATAACAGCAACGGAGGAACGATGTTTCTTCCGCTGATTAAAGCGGATGGCGGCAGCATCCTCGTAAGCCAAAGAACATATGAGATGAGCAATGCGATTACGGCATTGCTCGCTGGCAGGCAGGCTTTAGCCGGGGACAATACTTCGGTATATGGCAAGAAAGGCGATGTTTTTTCGCTTGTAAGCAACTACGAGTCCTGGGGAGTTGCGCCGAGCGAGGGCAATGGCTACGAAGACTATTATGCGTCGGAGGGCAAGGAAATTTCCGAGACGGACTATAATACTCTATATCAGCAATTTGGCTATGGGCACAATTACCGGACATACTACTTCCTTGATTTCTCAACCTCAGGTTACGGTTCTATTTCAGGGGAATCCCACGTCGATCCCAATCAAGTTGCGGAAGTCACCAAAGATACGCTCAAAAAGGTGGGAATCGAATAAAAACTGAAAGGAGCTTGGAAAACTGTTTCCAAGCTCCTTTCTTATAGTAGTTGCTCGAGCCCAACAAGCCTCGCGTTGCTTGTTTGAGCCGCTCTATTTTGACACGCTTTGGTAAATCCACTCTTGCTAAACAAGAAGTACTGTTTGATCGGCCGGCCCAGCAGCGCGCTGCGCCGCTCGAGTGTTTCAAGAACGTCGGTATCTACGGGCTCGTTTCTCCATTTGCACTCGCCAACGATGAGCTCCCCATCGGCGTCCTCAAGCACAACGTCAATCTCTTCTTGCCGGCGCGTGTTCGAGTTCGTGCCCCACCAAGAGCCGATTGCCTTGGGCAGCACATCCAGCTCGCTCTCAACAACCTGCAGCATCAACCACTGGCGGCATACTTCTTCAAATGCAGGACCCACAAAGGTGGACAAATCATGCTTGACGATACGCGCGGCCACAGCGGCTCCGAGCCCCTCCTCAATTGTTCCCGCGTACTGTGGAACAAACCGATACCAAAACCTAAACAGGTTATCGCAGATCCGATAGACTACCTGGCGTTTTGTTGCCTTTACAACAGGCGTGACGCGCTCAACGATTCGCAGTTCGATCAATGCGTCGAGCAGTCGCGCGACCTGTGGCGTTGCGAGGTGGGCAACATCGGCAATCTCTTTGGAGCGTACACAGCCGTTGGCAATGGCGGTTATGACGGCATTGTAGATAGCTGGGCTGCGGACCTCTTGCAGCAGATAGTTCTGGGGTTCGGCATACAAAAACGCATCTTGACGCAACAGCGCATGCTCAAGGTTCCATTGAGTGGAACGCGTGCCATCGAGCTGCGATAGATAGAGCGGCATCCCGCCAACAACGGAATACAGCTCGATGACCCTTTCGATGGGTGCATCGGGAAGCATGAGTGCCACGTCGAAGATGGTGAAGGGATCAATGCGCAGCTGCATGGTGCGGCGTCCATAAAGAGGGCTTTGGTGTCCTAGGACCTGGTGTTCCATAAAGCTCATGGACGATCCGCAGAGCACGAGGAACAGCTTGCTAGCGTCTTTATGTCGATCGATAAGCGTTTGCAGGCACGACGAGACGCCCGGATCGCTCTCGGCGAGGTAGGGATACTCGTCAATAATCAGAACGATTCGCTCTGTTTTGGCGTGTTCGAAGACGGATTCGAGTGCAACCTGGATAGAGGGGAACGCTGCTCCTGCGGCGCTATCGCCAAGTATCTCGCGGCTGAGCAGCGCGAGGTTTTCGCTTGCAACGGTTTGCTGTCCGGTAAAGAAGATCACATGGGGTTTGCGCTGTGTAAAGACGCGAAGCATGCTGGTTTTACCCACGCGACGCCTTCCATAGACTACGGCAAACTGAAAGGAACCTTTTTGATAGGCGGTTTCCAGGGATTCAAGCTCTTCCCGACGTCCAACAAACATGATGCGCCTCGCTCATATATGTATTACTAATATATATATTACTAACACGTATATGAGTAACTTTCCACCCGTCAATCGGATGGCAAAGAAATGACAGCGTTTCTACTTAACGAGGCGCTTGAGTTTGGCATAGTCCTGAATCTGCTTTTTGCGCTTGGCGTTGAGGAGGTTGTTGAGGTCGAGCTTCTCAATGGTGCAGCGTTTGAGTAGCTCGGAGCTGTCAAAGCCGTTTGACTCAATGTCTTCATCCAGATCGTGCTTGAGCTTGGTCCATTTATTGAGCTGCGAGCGCACGTAGGCCGCGGGACGTTCTATCTCGTTGGCGATGTCGCGTACGCTGGCGCCCGTTCCAAACGACTCACGTATCTTCGCCGTCTCCTTGCGCGTGCGCTCGTTTTTGGCATCGGTCTTGCATCGATCGCTGCAGTAGTGCCGTTTGACGCCACGATGCCCGGCAAGTGAGTAGGCGCGTCCGCACTGCTCGCAATAGCCAATTTTGACGGTGCTCAGCTTGCGCGAAAAATCAAACCAGAGCCACGAGAGATAGCTGTCAAAGGAGAGGAACCCTGTGGACTCGTTGCCCTGGAACACATCCACGTGCGCGCCCGAGAGATGCGAGATCACGAGCGCCTGCACCAAAGCGGTGAGTGCATCGCGGTCATCGTTGTCAAGTTCTTCGCGGCGCTCCTGGATATCTGCTTGAGGGTCGATTACATAGAAGCTCTCCTCGCTATTGCTGACCTTGAGTCGCGCTGAAATCTCCGAGCTGGAGTCTTCGTCCATGTAGAACATCGCCTGCAAAACACTGAAGTCATTAGCGGTGAGCTCGTGTTCAAAAGAGAGCACGTTGAGTGCAACGAGGGATTCTTCCTCGTCGATCATAAACATAAAGGCGTAGAAATATCCCGCATCGGATTCGATTTTGCGCACGATGGGCAGGCTTTTGAATGAGTCGGTATAATCTCCGCCCGCCCTCAGGATAGTGGTGTAGATCTTGAAGGATGACCCGTTTGCCGCGCAGGTTACCACTGATTTCTCGATTCTTTCCAATGCGGAGACCTTTGCGATGGTGCAGCTCCCGTTGAGGTATTCCTGGATGCGCATGGCAATAAGTGCTGCCATCGCGGCATTGGCCCAATCGCGTACGGATTCTATTGCGTGCTTGCCAAAAAGCGGCCCGGTCTGTTCGGCGTAATCAAGTACGTTAAAGAGGCTTGCGCGGAAGGGCTGCTCTTTAACGGCGGTGGGTTCGATGCATGATGCCAGCCTGATCAGATCGGCATGGCGCTCGCTGTGTGCGGGCCCTTCGTTGCTTTTGCTGCCGGCCAGCTCGGTGGGCATGTAGAGTTCAAAGACAAGCTGGGCCTCGCCAACGGGCCTATTGGGTTCGTTCTCTATGAGGTTGACTTTCTTAAACGGAATCGAACCTTCAACGGTGCGTGTTTGGGAGAACTCAAACATTGTTACCCCTGTCTCTAGCTGAAGGTTTAATAGCGTAGCACGTTTAGGAAAATTACCCGGTCAAAATCTCTATATCGGATAAACGGCCAATCGTATCTTGTGATCGTCAAGAAAAGGGGTAACGAGAAAGGACCCGATCATGCATTGCAAACAGTGTGGAGCAGAGATTAACGACGGCGCCAAGTTCTGCGGCGTGTGCGGAACGCCTACAGTCGCGGCTGCGGCCAGCACGGCGGGAGACGCGATTTACGTCGAGGCCCGGCCGATTGAGAGCCAGCCTGTCGAGGCTCAGTTTCAAGCGGCGGAGGATGCAGAGGCCGCTGCTTGCCTGCAAGATTCACTTCGCGAGTCCATCGGGTCCCTTACGCGAGCGTCAGTGATTTCGTTGCTCTATGTGCTCTTTTTCAATTACGTGCTGGGAGGGGGCTCACTGGGGCTCGACTATATGATTCTGCTGGGGCTGCTTCTGATTGGTCCCTGGAAGGTAATTATCTCGCTGTACCGCAGCGGTGTAAGGCTTCCCTTTGTCTATGGTGGCGGCATTATCGGTATCACGATTATGCTAATCGAACTTGTGGTTCTCGTGGGCCTTCCTGTCGTTGTTCTGATGCTTTTTTACTGGTTGGGCAGCGTGATTCACGGAGCGGCTCCGGTTGTTCCCGAATTAGCCCCGATGACGATGGTGGCACTTTGGCCTATCGTCTCGGTTGCCAACATCATCTTCAAGGCAATCAAGCTGCACATGGCTCGCGCCTAGCAAGTAGCCCGTCGCATGCCTTCCGCGTGGGGTCAGGCGAATTTGAAAGGTGAAAGAAAAGGTTTACAGTCGAGCAAATTGTCCTGGGCCTTTTCTGTTTGCAGGCTGTGGACTATCGTTTCGATATGCTGAAGTTCTAGGGGGGGATATATGTACTGCGCAAGCTGCGGGGCAAAGATCAAAGACGGGGCGCGATACTGTTCCGCATGCGGAAAACCGTTGGATGTGGATGATGCGCCGGCGAATGCTCAGCAGCCGCTTCTTTCAGGTACACCAAAGGCGCCTGCTGATAGAAAAGCGACGAGCGATCCTGCTGCATCTCGCGCAGAGAGCGCTTCTCCGGCGCCCTCTGAGCATATGTCCTTTGCGGCCTTTATGATGCAGCGTCGGCAGATCGGCCGTTTTGCCGTGCCTACGTTTGTCGCCATTTTTGCAGCAATCATCTTTACCGCTAGTGTCGCCTACGCACTGGTCAAAGCTTACGAGGCCTTTGTGCTGCCTCAGCTGCAGCAGCAGGAACAGCCGGCTGCAGTCGAGAATAAGTCGTCTCAAAAGAAGGTCGCGGCAGCTAACAAGAAAGCGCACAAG
Organism: Collinsella sp.; assembly: GCA_048342015.1. Lineage (GTDB taxonomy): Bacteria > Actinomycetota > Coriobacteriia > Coriobacteriales > Coriobacteriaceae > Collinsella. The sequence continues at coordinate 84,073 of DBGDFS010000005.1, forward strand.
GCCTACGAGGGCGTGGTTGCGCGTTACGAGGACTTTGTGAGCTATTGCGAGCAGAAGGGAGCTGGTACTGCCAACTACGACGACTGGGCTCTGGGGCGCGGCGATGATTCTGGGCTGGGGCAGATATTCGTTTATGACAGCCAGAATGCTCCCGGCTTTTTAAACTACTACTATGCTTTCGATGATTTGAACGGCGACGGAATTGACGAGTTGTTTATTGGGTCTGTCGATGCGCAGAACGATATTTCGGCGATTGTAGGTGCCTACTGCTTTGTTGATGGAAAGGCCGTTTCGGTTATGCCTTCGTCAGAGATGGTAGAAGGCTCCAGCAATATGACGAATCAGTATGACGGTTTTATTGCTCAGGGTGAGAGCCAAGTCATTACTGTCTGTAAGGACGGCATCGTTAAATTTACTTGTAGTCAGGATTGTAACCAGGCAGACTTCTATATTTCGCTTACTGCAAAGGGTCCTGAGGTCGTAGACGCGGTGCAAATTCAAAATAAGGAATTCGATAGACAGAATGGCGCCTACTTGGTGAGGACCGTCGAGGATGGTGGCAAACCACAGGAGACGATGGTCCAGGGGCGTGAAGAAGCGTGCAAAATTCTTGACGAGATTGCCGGGGAGCATCCGGAGGCCGACATTGAAAAGCCGTCTGCAAGCAGCGATATGTGGAAGGCATTCAAAGGAGCGGAGCCTTCGGAGAGCTCTTTGAAGGACGGCTCTGGCGCTGCAGACGATCGAACTGGCGCATCTCAAGCACCATCTGAAGCGGCATCCGATAGCGGCGACGATGGGGAGGCCGCTGCGGGCGACGATGGCGTGATCGCCGACATGGATGCGTTCATTGCAAACGCCAAGCGCGAGTTGATTGTGACAGATGACGCCTCTATTACGTACAAGGTCGCTGATAGGCCAAGCTATTGGGAGGGGGCGGCAACGTACGTTTGGTACGTCGAGTTTTATAAAGACGGAAAGGTCGTAGCGTCTGCGGAATGCGGCTCTGAAGGGTATCCGTGCCGGTCGATTATGGCCTATCACGAGAGCTAGTAACTTTAGCCGAGACATGTTGGCATTACGGCGTGCGCGGCTCCTATACCTTTCCCCTTGTTCCATCCGACGAGTTTAGTTACAGCTAAAACGGCCGTTACGAAGAGCTGACCGAGAGGCCGAAGACACTCGCCCGCTAAGCGGGTGTGCCCCAAAAGGGTATCTGGGGTTCGAACCCTCCCGGTTCTTCGTCAGTTGACCAAAGGTGCGACATTATTACCGCTCGCCGGCGGGTGACTAAATGCGATGACTTGAGGGCTATAATTAACCGAGCTAAGTTGGGGGATAGATTGAGACGCACGGGCTTTCGATGCGCCTGTCGGCTCGGCATTTCGCAATTCATTAGACACGCGGAGCGCGTGGTTTGGGATTAACGAAAGGAATCAGCATGTCTCTGTTCCATAGCGATAACGAAAAGGAAGAAAAGCACAGCGGAATACTCGGTGCCTTTTCTGTCGACAATATCAAATGGGAGCCTGGCAACAACGAAGATGCCTCGCTTGTCTCATTCCGCTATCCCTACGAGGATTTCCCCAACGGGTCCTATCTTCAGGTTGCGCAATCGCAGATTGCCGTTTTTACCAACAATATGGGGGCGGGCAGTTCTACTGACGCTACGGGTGCCGGCGATTCTCAGGTAAGCGTGTTTGTCGGTCCGTGCAAGATCAAGCTCGACACGGGAGACAGCCGATTCGCCCCGTTCCGCAATGCCGCTCATTCGCTTACCGGCGGTAGCTCGGCGTTTCATTCCGTTGTGTACTTTATCAATACCAACTACATGAACGAGCTACGCTGGGGCACGACCGAGCCCATCATCGTTCAAGACCCTGAGGAAGACGTCAACGTTCACGTTCGCGCCTTCGGTTTGTTTGGCGTGCATATCGAACAGAACGATTTGAGTCTGGTTCCCATTCAGGCGAGGAAGTTCCTTGTTAAGGTCGTGGGCACGCGAGATCGCTATACACGAGAAGAACTTACCTCCTTTATGCGGGCAAAAATCCTTGAGTATGTTCCCGACTTGCTTGCTAAGGCGATTGTTGACCAGGAGGTTTCCGTTCTTAAAATTGCGACGCATCTGAGCGACTTCTCGTCTCAGATGCAGGTCAAGCTCGTTAACTATTTCGATGAGTTTGGTCTCACACTCGATAACTTCTCGTTCAACAGCATCAAGCCCTTCGAAGAGGATCTTGCCGCCATCAACGAGATGAAGATCCAGCGTAAGCGGAGCATTCTCGAGGCACAGGGTAACGCTGCCCAGATGGACATCGAGTCCGAGGCACTTGCCAGGAAGCGTGCGCGCGAAGGCTACAACTATCAGCAGGAGCGCGGCATGGACGTAATGGAGAGTGCTGCGGGCAATGAGGGGAGTGCCGCATCGGGCCTCATGGGAGCCGGCATGGGACTCGGCATGGGCGTTGGCATGGGCGGTGCATTTGGAGCTGGCTTCTCCAACTTGGCCAACCAGACCATGGGCGCTGTTGCTCCCATGGTTGGAACGGCTTCCGCGTCCGCAGGTATGCAAAACGGTCTCGTGTGTCCCGGTTGCGGAAACGTTAATCCGATGGGTGCTAAGTTCTGCCTGGAATGCGGACAAAAGCTCGAGCAGGGTGTTGCGTGTTTGGCGTGTGGGCATCTTAACCCGGTCGGTGCCAAGTTCTGCCTTGAGTGCGGGAACCGGTTGACCTCGCCAAGGTGCCCGAGCTGCGGAGCCGAGTTGCCGGAAGGGACCAAATTCTGCCCCGATTGTGGAACTAAGATCCAATAAGGAGAAACAAAGATGAACGGTTCTGTTAAACGTGTCATTTTGGGCGAGGCAATCGTCTTGGTGGCGTGGCTTGTAATCATGTTTGTCTGCAAAAACGCGCTGATGAACCCTATCGTCTTTGCTATGTCGCTTGGTTTTGGGGTTTTGGCTTTTGCGGTGGCTTCGATTTCGGCTACCATGTCCGATAAGCAGTCCACGGTCAAAAGCACGACCGAAATCCATTATTTGCCGATTGCATCCAGCTGTGCCTATTTTAATATGAGAAAGCCATTGTCAATAGGCATGTTCGTTCGAGCCCGGTTTGAAACCGGGCTTTTTCGTTTCCCGTCGGGAGAGCCCGCGCACGCTGCATGGCTTAGTCGACGCTTGCCTGGCAAGCTAATATCCGCGGGCTCTTGCGGGTGCGCTTCCGGCGGTCAGCCCGGTATGTCCGCGCACCCCACCGCATTTCGATTCTCCGTCCGGCGCTATCGTACGAATCCAGTCTTTTGTCGAGCGCGGCCCGGGGGCTGCCCATCAAAAAGGTCGTGAACTCGCGCCGGCGATGCGTCGAGGCGCGGGCCCTCCCGGCGGGAGTCGGTTGTAGCCGGCCGCTAGAGGACGGTCCCCTCAGACCTGCACCCGATCTCCCAGACCCAGCAGGCGAGCTCGCGCGCCACGGCGGCGTTGGCCTTGCACGCGCTCTTGCCCGCCGCGGCCAGCGCCTCGCGGCGGCGGTGGAGCCTGGCGGTGCAGTCGTCCGCCCTCGAGCGTATCGCCGGGGGCACGTCGGTGCCGGGGGCTGGGGCCTTTGGCCTCGGGGAGCACGTGGAGTAGTGCCATGCGGACTCTATGAGCGCCGTGCGCGCGAGCGCGTTGCCGGCCTTGGTTATCCCGCCGCGCCGCTCGGACTCGCCGCTCGAGTGCTCCGACGGGGTCAGCCCGCACCAGCTCGCGAAGGCCGGCGCCGAGCGGAACCTGCTGAAGGACCCAGCCTCCGCCGCGAGCCTGAAGGCCGTCAGGGTGTCGACCCCCTTGATGCAGGACAGCGCCTCCACCGTCGCCCGCCAGCGGTCGGTGCCCGCCAGCGCGACGACCCTCCTCTCGAGCTGCCGCCTGTCCGACTCCGCGCAGCGGGCGGCCGTGACGTAGTACTCCAGCGCGTCGCGCTGCGGCCCCTCGAGCCTGATCTCCGAGACCCACCTCCAGTGGGCCCTCGTCCAGGCCTTCTTCCTCGCCCCGTCGGCGTTGCGCTCGTCCCAGACGTGGCCCAGCCTGATCAGGAACATGTTGAGGCGCTGCCTCGAGCGGCGGAGCTCGCGGGTCGCGTCGTCGAGGGCGCGGTCGAGGTCCCGGGCGGCCTCGACCGCCATGTCGGGCAGCGGGACCTCGACGATGTTGTGGGTGGCGAGCATGCGGGCGATGAACTCGGCGTCGCGCCGGTCGTTCTTGCGCCGGGCGTCCGCCGCCGGCCTCTGCATCTTGGAGACGGCGGCCACGGCGCAGTCGAGGCCGAGCGCGCGCAGCTCGCGCGCCATGTGGAACCCGGTGGGGCCGCTCTCGTAGCACGCCCTCGGGTCCTCGAAGCCGAGGGCCCACTCCGCGATCTCGGAGGCGTCGGTGCCGAAGCTGCGGCGCACCACCTCGCCGGTGAAGGGGTTGAACGCCGCGGCGGCGACCGATCGCGCGTGGACGTCCAGGCCGATGGAGGTAACATGGGGCATGGGAAGCCTCCTCCCCGCAGGTGCGGTAAGG
>DBGDFS010000006.1:0-2553 GCA_048342015.1 Collinsella sp.
CCTTACCGCACCTGCGGGGAGGAGGCTTCCCATGCCCCATGTTACCTCCATCGGCCTGGACGTCCACGCGCGATCGGTCGCCGCCGCGGCGTTCAACCCCTTCACCGGCGAGGTGGTGCACCGTGACTTCGGGACGGACGCCGCCGAGATCGCGGAGTGGGCCCTCGGGTTCGAGGAGCCCAGGGCCTGCTACGAGAGCGGCCCCACCGGCTTCCACATGGCGCGCGAGCTGCGCGCGCTCGGCCTCGACTGCGCCGTGGCCGCCGTCTCCAAGATGCAGAGGCCGGCGGCGGACGCGCGCCGCAAGAACGACCGGCGCGACGCCGAGTTCATCGCCCGCATGCTCGCCACCCACAACATCGTGGAGGTCCCGCTGCCCGATGCGGCCGTCGAGGCCGCCCGGGACCTCGACCGCGCCCTCGACGACGCCACGGTGGAGTACCGCCGCGCCAGGCAGCGCCTCAACATGTTCCTGATCAGGCTGGGCCACGTCTGGGACGAGCGCAACGCCGACGGGGCGAGGAAGGGATCTTGGACGCGCGCCCACTGGAGGTGGATATCCGGGATCAGGCTCGAGGGGCCCCAGCGCGACGTGCTCGAGTACTACGTCACGGCCGCGAGGTGCGCGGAGTCGGACCGCCGGCAGCTCGAGAAGAAGGTGCTCGCCCTCGCCCGGACCGACCGGTGGCGCCCGGCCGTCGAGGCGCTCTCCTGCATCAAGGGAATCGACACCCTGACGGCCTTCAGGCTCGCAGCCGAGGCGGGCTCCTTCACGAGGTTCCGGACGGCCCCGGCCTTCGCGAGCTGGTGCGGGCTGGTCCCGTCGGAGCGCTCGAGCGGCGAGACCGAGCGGCGCGGCGGGATAACCAAGACGGGCAACCGGCTCGCCAGGACGGCACTGGTGGAGTCGGCGTGGCACTACCTGACGTGCACGCCCCGCCCGAAGGCCCCGGCGCCCGGCGCGGACGTCCCCGCGGCGATCCGGGCGCGCGCCGACGACTGCACCGCCAGGCTCTGCCGCCGCCGCGAGGCGCTGGCGGCGGCGGGCAAGAGCTCGTGCAAGGCAAACGCCGCCGTCGCGCGCGAGCTCGCCTGCTGGGTCTGGGAGATCGGGCGCCGGGCGGAGGGGACCCTCGGCTGACCCCGTCGGACAACAAGCCTCCCGCCGGGAGGGCCCGCGCCTCGACGCATCGCCGGCGCGCGTTCACGAGCCCTTTTTGGGCAGCCCAAGGGCCGCGCCCGTGAACAAGACTGGTTTCGGACGAGCGCGCCGGACGGAGAATCGAAATGCGGTGGGGTGCGCGGACATACCGGGCTGACCGCCGGCAGCGCGCCCGCAAGAGCCCGCGGATATTAGCTTGCCAGGCAAGCGTCGACTAAACGTGCAGCGTGCGCGGGCCCTCCCGACGGGAAACGAAAAAGCCCGGTTTAAAACCGGGCTCGAACAAACACGCCTATTGACAATGGCTTTCTCATATTAGAGGGGTCGACGCCACTAAGGCGATGACCCCTTAATCGAAGTAACGGCGCTGCCCAGCATTCCACCACTTGAGCTGCCGTCGACCTTATTCTACCCACGAGCGCCAGGTTTAACAAATGGAATTTCGGTTACGAAGTCCGGGGCTCGCCCCTCTACTCCAGCCACCATTCCACATCCACGGAGCACTCGACCTCGATAGGCTCTGGCTCCAGCACCGTCACCTTGGAATCAGCCGATCCCGCAGGAGCTCCGAGCGCAAAATCGGCCGCACTTGCATAGCAAAGCCGATCCATGCTGCCAAGCTGACTGTTGTAGGAGATATGCTTGACGCCATCCAGCTTAGAACCCGATGCCGCCGCAAGCGCCTGCGCATTGTTGCGGGCTCGCTCGACGACGCGGGCGATGAGGGCATCCTCGGCAGCACGCCGGTCGACTAGATCAAAACCTACGCTCATGTCGGCGCGCGAACCGCAGGTGTTAAGAGCCGTCCATATAGCGGCGACATCGACGGCGTCAATCAACGCGGCGACTGTGCCGTAGGCATGGTAGCTATAGCCAGTGATCGTCGCCTTTCTGCGTGTCGTTCGCGCGTAGCAGGCGTAACCGCGACACGTTAGCTCGCCATCCAAACCAAAGGGCGCCAATGCCGTAGCGACCTTAACGCGATCGGCGTTGTAGTCGTCCAGGCACGCCTCCTTGGTATCGAAGCTTCCTCCAAAGCAGATGCTAAACACGACGCGATCGGGCATCACCTCGTCCTCGATCTCGGCGCCAACGCTCACGAACCCAGCTTTATCCATCGACATGACATCCGTCCTTTCCACGAATGGCTACGTTGCGGTAAGCGTAGCCGCCCGTGCGGACACAAAAATGGGATGCTGTGCCACGCGCGCCAGGCACACGCCATGCAGACGGCCCCAAGAGAGTCGCCCGCTCTATTCAAATGCATGAAAAAGACGATATGAGAAAGCCATTGGGGCCGCCTCCCCCGCGGCGCAGCTTCTTTCCGCGGGCTCGGGGTGCCACAATGGGCTTTGAGTATCGGCCCGTGCGGTAGCCCTTACCGCACCTGC
>DBGDFS010000007.1:0-68831 GCA_048342015.1 Collinsella sp.
CCGTTCCATCAACTGGGAAAACGGCGCCCCCGGGGCCCGGATGGGGCCTCGGGGGCGTTCGGGTAGCTGCGGGAACGTCCTATCCGCTCAATGTGTTCGGCTGAGATCGGAAATCAACCTTTTTCAAACGAAAAGCGCCCGCGGCCAAATGGTCGCGGGCGCTTGACGAGGTGCCTTTTGGCTGTATGGCGCGGGGCCTGGCTACTTGGTCTTGGCTACCAGCAGCGGGTCGCCCAGCTTGACGAGCGGGTTGCCGCCGATAAGCGTTCCAGATTCGCCGACATGGTCGATGCTCTTAAGACGATCGAGCTCGGAAACGATGACGGTCACGATGTCCTCGTGACCAGCGGCCTTAATGGCCTCGCGGTCGAAGCTGATGAGCGGCTGGCCTGCCTTGACCACATCGCCCATCTCGACAAAGCGGGCAAAACCCTTGCCGTTCATTTCCACGGTGCCCAGGCCGACATGGATAAACACGCGAAGACCGTCCTCGGTGATCATGCCAATGGAGTGGTTGGTGACAGTGGTGGCGCCGATGCGGCCGTTGGCGGGCGCATAGATGGTGCCGGTAATGGGCTCGATGCCATAGCCCTGGCCAAGCATGCCCGAGGCGATCGTCTCGTCGGGAACCTCGTCCAGGTTGACGAGCACGCCGTTGACGGGGGCGTAGATGACGCCTTCGCGGGTAGCGAAGCTTGCTGCGGGCGGAACGGACGCCTCGCCGGTCGAGGTGAAGGTGGACTTAAGCGAATCGAGCAGACCCATAGTTGCCTCCAACTTAAATAGGCGCATATCGCGCGTTTGGTTTGCCGGAAACATTTCACATGTGTTTCGCGGCTTGGTCAACGCCCCTATTCTACGCTGCTCAATGATACCTCTGAACTGGGATTATGTGATATATCAGTTGAAGGGAAACTTATTGCCGGAGTGTTTCTGCGCCACGGGTTCAAGTGGGGTACGCTTGAAGGCGAAAAACAAGGGCGCATAATTTGCGCGAAGGGAGCACATATGATTGTCGAGAACCATGCGCTGTGGGGCGAGGAGCCGACCGAGGATTATCCGGCGACGTTTACGTATTTGGGTGCCGAGCCGCTGCCCGATAAACCGAATGGCCGCCGCCCCGCGGTGATCATCTGCGGCGGAGGCGGGTTTACGCATATCGCTCCGCACGAGCAGGACCCGGTGGCGTTTGCATTTTTGGATCGCGGCTACCAGGCCTTTGTGCTCAACTATGTCACGAGTTCTACGGGTGACGTGAGCTTTCCGCACCCCCAGGCAGATCTTGCCAAGATGGTCGCCACGGTGCGCGCCAACGCCGACGAGTGGCATGTCGATCCTAAGCGCGTGTGCGTCGTGGGCTTTTCTGCTGGCGGCATGATTTGCGCCTCGCTGGCAACACAGTGGAAGACCGGCCCCTTCGCGGCACTTGCCGGGGCGCGTCCGGACGACATTCGTCCCGATGCCGTGGTGCTGGGCTATCCATTGCTCGACTTTGCCTATGTGCGTGACATGCAGACGCGCGATCCGCGCATTGACTTGCGTGTGCCCAAGACGGGCGGCAAGACGGGGCGCGATTTGCTCAACGACTACCTGTCGATGGTGACGGGCGGCGAGGCAACTGACGAGCATCTGGCCGACATCTGCCCCACCACGCATGTTTCGCGTCAGATGCCACCGACCTTTGTGTGGGGCGTGTCCGACGACAAGACGGCGCCGATCGCGCAGGTCTACCCGTTTGCGCAGCGCATGGCCGAGGAGGGCGTTGCATGCGAGATGCACGTCTTCGACCAGGGTGGTCACGGCCTTTCGCTCGGCAACGCCAACACCGCGGTCGACAACGAGGACAAGCAGGTTTCCGTCCGTCCCTGGATCCGCCTGGCCTTCCGCTTCCTCGAGCGCCATCTGTAAGAGTCCCGGCATCCAAGCCCTTCAATAACTTGCGGTGAAATAGTTCCTATCTGGGGCATCAACCAGCCCATCCAGGAACTATTCCACCGCAACTTCGTTTTTGATGCCCCGCCCGGAAACTGCGCCCCAGTTTTGCCTTTCAAGGTGGGACGCAGTTTCCCATAGGGCCTCGACTGGGAAAGCGCGTCCCATTTCGAGCGGGGATTCCGGGATGCATTTTCCGTAAGAGGCCTGTTTGGGAAACCATATCCCGTTTCGGGCCGGAATTCTGGGATGTAGTTTCCCCGAGAGGCCTCATCGGGAAACTATGGCCCTGAACTCTCCTGCCTGTCCCCATTGCGCCAATTTGCTGATTGAACATCGTTGCATGTTCGCGCTATCATGCATGGATAAAATTGGTTAGCCATGGCAAACGGTTAGCCTTGGTGAACATAAATACAACGCCCTGTGGGCGCCGGGGGAGGAACACGGACGTGAAGCTCGATACACTCGAGATTGGAAAGGACGCCGTTGTCGCATCGGTGGCATCGGACGATCAGGCACTTCGACAGCATATTTTGGACATGGGTCTAACGCCGGGCACCGAAGTCACCATGATGAAGTACGCCCCCATGGGCGATCCGCTCGAGATCCGCCTGCGTGGCTACGAGTTGACACTGCGCAAGGACGATGCCGCTCGCATCGAGCTCGTGGGTATTCACGACACCGATACGGGTCCGCGCGCTAACGCCGCAATCGGCACGACGGAGCATCCGGCCCTGGGCGAGGGGACGTATTCGCCCCGTGCGGCAAAGACGGCCGTGCCCGAGGGCGCGCCGCTGCACTTTGCCCTCGCCGGCAACCAAAACTGCGGCAAGACCACGTTATTCAACCAGCTGACGGGCTCCAACCAGCACGTCGGTAACTTTCCCGGCGTGACGGTCGACCGCAAAGATGGCACCATCCGCAACCACCCCGAGGCGAACGTTACCGACCTGCCTGGTATTTATTCGCTGTCGCCGTACACAGGTGAAGAGGTCGTGAGCCGTCAGTTCATCCTCGACGAGCGCCCGGACGCCATCATCGATATCATCGACGCAACCAACATCGAGCGCAATCTGTACCTGACGTTGCAGCTTATGGAGCTTGACCGCCCCATGGTCATCGCGCTCAACATGATGGACGAGGTGACGGCCAACGGCGGCGCCGTAGACGTCAACTTGCTCGAGAGCCTGTTGGGCGTGCCTGTTGTCCCCATTAGCGCTGCCCGCAACGAGGGCATCGGCGAGCTGGTGGATCATGCCTTGCACGTGGCGCGGTTCCGCGAGCGCCCCGGTCGCCTGGACTTCTGTGCGCCCGACGGTCCGGACGGCGGTGCGCTGCATCGCTGCATCCACGGTATTGCTAACCTGATCGAGGACCATGCCGTGACGGCGCACATCCCGGTGCGCTTTGCGGCGACCAAGCTGGTCGAGGGCGATGAGCTGGTAACCGAGGCGCTTCACCTGGATCGCAATGAGCTCGACGCTATCGAGCACATTATTACCCAGATGGAGGGCGAGGCCGGCACCGACCGCCTGTCTGCGCTGGCCGATATGCGTTTTAGCTTTATCGGCGACGTGTGTGGGCGTTGCGTCGTCAAGCCGCACGAGAGCCGCGAGCACGTGCGCTCCGTCAAGATTGACCGCATCCTGACAGGTCGTTACACAGCCATTCCGGCGTTTCTGGTGATCATGGGCCTCGTCTTTTGGCTGACGTTTGGCGTGATCGGCGCGGCGTTGCAGGGACTCATGGAGGACGGTATCGCTGCCATCATCGCCTCGGCCGATGCGGGCCTCAAGGCGTTCGGCACCAACGACGTAGTGCGCTCGCTGGCTGTCGACGGCGTGCTTACGGGCGTGGGCAGCGTGCTGACCTTCCTGCCGATTATCGTCGTGCTCTTTTTGTTCCTCTCCATTCTGGAAGACTCGGGCTACATGGCGCGCGTTGCCTTTGTCATGGATAAGGTGCTGCGTCGCTTTGGCCTGTCGGGCCGCAGCTTTGTGCCTATGCTCGTCGGTTTTGGCTGCACCGTGCCGGCTATCATGTCGACCCGTACGCTCCCATCCGAGCACGACCGCAAGATGACGGTCATGCTCACGCCGTTCATGAGCTGTTCGGCCAAGTTGCCGGTCTACGGCCTGCTGTGCGGGGCGTTTTTCCCGCAGGCGACGGTCCCCGCCATGGTCTCGCTCTATCTGATCGGTATCGTGGTCGGCTGCGTCGCGGCTTTGGTGCTCAACCGCACGGCATTTAAGGGCGACCCGGTGCCGTTTATCATGGAGCTCCCCAATTACCGCCTGCCGAGCGTTAAGACGACGGTGATGCTGGCATGGGATAAGGCCAAGGACTTCATCACCAAGGCCTTTACCATTATCTTTGCCGCGACCGTGGTCATCTGGTTCCTTCAGACGTTCGACATCCGCTTTAACGTGGTCGCCGACCAGTCGCAAAGCCTGCTTGCCGGTCTGGGTAGCATCATCGCGCCGGTGTTGGCCCCGCTCGGCTTTGGCGACTGGCGCGCCTCGACGGCGCTCGTCACGGGGCTCATTGCCAAGGAGAGCGTCATCTCGACGCTCACGGTGCTTTTGGGCGCAACGTCGCCCGCGGCGCTGTCGACCATGTTTTCGCCGTTTACCGCTTACGTGTTCCTGGTCTTTACGCTGCTGTACCCGCCCTGCGTGGCGTCCATCGGCGCCGTCAAGAGCGAGTTGGGCGCGCGCTATGCCGTGGCTGTATTCGCGTTTCAGGTGACGGTCGCCTGGATCGTGGCGTTTGTCGTGCATTCGGCGGGCATATTGCTGGGGTTGGCTTAGTTATTTATTGGCGGCGCAACCTCTGTGTATTGAGTTGATTGCGGCCCCGCATCTGTACTGACGGATGCGGGGCCGTTGCTATATAATCGCCTCCGCTCAAAATGATTGGAGACGTTATATATGAGTCAGGCAAGGCAAGACGGCATTACGCTCAGGCAGTGGCTCCCGCTCATCGGGCTCGCCTGCTGCGCGTTCGTGTTCAACACGTCGGAGTTTATGCCCATCGGCCTTCTGACTGATATCGCCGCATCGTTCTCGCTCACCGAGGCCCAGGCAGGCATCATGATTTCGGTCTACGCCTGGGGCGTCATGCTGCTGTCGCTGCCGCTTATGGTGTTTGCCTCGCGCTTTGAGTTCAAGCGGATGTTGCTGGGCGTGCTGGCCGTGTTTTCGTTGGGCCAGTTTCTGTCCGCTGTGGCGCCGACTTATCCCATCCTGGTCTGCGCACGCTTGGTGGTTGCCTGCGCACATGCCGTGTTCTGGTCGGTCGCCTCGATCATGGCGTCGCGCCTGGTTGACACCCGTCACGGGGCTCTTGCCATCAGCATGATCGCCACAGGCTCGTCCATCGCGCAGATCTTTGGCCTGCCGATCGGCCGCGCCATTGGCTTGGCCGTGGGTTGGCGCATGACGTTTGCCGTGGTCGGGGGCCTCTCAGCCATCGCGGCCGTTTACCAGGCAGCGGTGTTCCCGGCCATGCCGGCGGGTGAGCGCTTTACCGTCAAACAGCTGCCCGAGCTGCTCAAGAACCCGTTCCTCATCGCGCTCTATGTGGTCACGGTGTTCATGGCGACCGGCTATTACGCGGGCTATAGCTATATCGAGCCTTTCCTGGCTCAGGTCGCGCATGTCGACGCAAGCGCCATCACCATGACGCTGACGGCGTTCGGCTGCTCTGGTCTGCTCGGAAGCTGGCTGTTCGGCCGGCTGTTCGATGGGCACCGGTTCCCGTTTCTCGCGATTACGCTCTCCGGCGTGCCGGTGGCCCTGCTGCTCATGGGCCCGGCCGCATCGTCGCTCGCCGCGGTTCTCGCTGTTTGCGCACTGTGGGGTTGCTGCGCCACGGCCTTTAACGTGGCGTTTCAGGCCGAGCTCATCAAGCACACGCCGGCGGACTCGTCGGCCGTCGCCATGTCGATCTTCTCGGGCCTGTTTAATCTGGGTATCGGCACGGGTACCGCGATCGGCGGCGCCGTGGTTTCGGGTCCCGGTATCGCCTGGATCGGCTGCGCAGGTGGCGCAATCGCCGCCGTGGGCGTCATCCTCGCTATCACGGTGATGTTCCCGGCCATTCGCCGCGCCAAGGTCGTCGCCTAATCACGTTCCCTCATCAGTTGCGGTGAAATACGGACTGGGGTAGCTAATTTGGGACGGGGCTTTTTTAGCTGCCCCACCTGCGGGGCAGCTAAAAAAGCCCCGTCCCAAATTAGCTACCCTGTTGGGCATACAATGGATGTCGTTGTGTTGAGCTTACCGGGAGGCTGTTATGTGGGCATACGAGACGACGTTCTATCAGATCTATCCGCTGGGCTTTTGCGGGGCTCCGCGCGAAAACGCTGCACCCGTTGCCGAGGATGAGCTCGCCCAGGCTGCCAACGCCGCGCCCAACCCCGATGCGCCCATCATGAAAATCGCCCAATGGGCCGACTACCTGCAAGAGCTCGGTATTGGCGCTGTGCTGATCAACCCGACGCTCGAGTCTGATAGCCACGGCTATGATACGCGCAGCCTGCGCCATATCGACCGCCGCCTGGGTGGGGATGCCGATTTTGCCGCCGTATGCGAGACGCTGCACGCCCATGGCATCCGCGTGGTGCTCGATGCCGTCTTCAACCACGTCGGTCGCGGCTTTTGGGCCTTCCGCGATGTGCAGGAGCGCAAGTGGGACTCGCCCTACAAGGACTGGTTCCACATTAGCTTTGATGGCGACTCCTGCTATGGTGACGGCTTTTGGTACGAGGGTTGGGAAGGCCATTTTGAGCTTGTGAAGCTCAACCTGCAAAATCCCGCTGTGGTCGATTACCTGCTTGAGTCCGTGCGCCGCTGGGCCGAAGTCTTTGGCGTCGACGGTCTGCGCCTGGACGTCGCCTATATGCTCGATCGCGATTTTATGCGCCGCCTGCATACTTTTACCCGTGAGCTCAAGTCCGACTTTGTGCTGATTGGTGAGACGCTCCACGGCGACTACAACCAGATCGTCAACGACGAGATGCTCGACTCCTGCACCAACTACGAGTGTTACAAGGGCCTTTACTCCAGCTTTAATTCGGTCAACATGTTCGAGATTGCACATTCGTTGCATCGCCAGTTTGGCGGCGATCCGTGGTGCATCTACCGCGGCAAACACCTGCTGTCGTTTGTCGACAACCACGATGTGCCGCGCCTGGCGAGCATCCTTACCGACAAGTCTTGCCTACGCCCCGCCTATGGCATGCTGTTTGGCATGCCAGGCATTCCGTGCGTCTATTACGGTAGCGAGTGGGGAATTGCTGGCGAAAAGGGCGGCCCCGATGGCGACTGGGCGCTGCGACCTGCGCTCGATGAGCCTGCGCCCAACGAGCTGACGGCCTTCATCAAGCAGCTCACGCACCTGCGCTCGGCCGACGACGCGGCGGCCCGTGCTCTCAACTACGGTGCCTATCGCAACGTGGTGATCCAGAACAAGCAGCTGCTGTTCGAGCGCGCCTGCGACGACGCGACGGTGCTTGTGGCGGTCAATGCCGTGAACGAGCCCTATACCTTTGGAGCCGGCGAACTCAACGGCTCCTTCGTCGACCTACTTGCCGACGATGCTCCCACGGTCGAGCCGACGGGTACCCTTGAGCTTGCACCCTACGAGGTGCACTATCTGCTGAGGGCCTAGCTCGTGGCCGCGCCGGACGAGGGCTATCAACATATTGAGCATGGGTTTGAACCCGTGTTTGACGAGCACTCGCGCGTTTTGGTGCTCGGGTCGTTTCCCTCGGTGCTTTCGCGTGCCAATGCCTTTTATTACGGTAACCCTCAGAATCGCTTTTGGCGCGTGATGGCCGCATGCCTCGGTGTGCCCGTGCCGCCCAACGAGGGCGACCCTTTGGCAAGCGGTGAGCCTGCGACGCTCGACGCCTCGATTGTCGCCAAGCGCTCCATGCTGCTGAACGGCGGCGTGGCCCTGTGGGACGTGATCGAGAGCTGTGACATTAAGGGCTCGAGTGACGCGAGCATTCGCAACGTTGTGCCGGCACATATCGAGCGCATTGCGGGCAATGCGCCTATTGAGCAGGTGGTATGCAACGGAGGTACAGCTGGCCGGCTCTACAAGCGCTATCTACAAGAACGCACCGGGCTGCCCGCCATCGTCCTGCCCTCGACGAGTCCCGCCAATGCCGCCTGGCGTCTGGAGCGTCTTGTTGAGCGTTGGCACGAAGCCGTTGACTGGGCCGCTCTCTAATTTAGATATCTGATTGGGCGCGGGCGCCGAGGCGTTTCAGAACGCCTCGCCAGATTGGCGCGGGCACGGCTGGCTCGGCGCAAACCATGCCGTCGACGTTGACGTTGACGGCATTGCCGCCGCCAAGTCGCTGCGCATGCTCGACGGAGCAGCCCATGCGCACAGCGCCCACAAGCTTATCCATCGCTTCGGAAAATGGCCGGCGCAAGAGGCCCATACGCGGGGAGTGGCGAAGCGCCGCAATACCGCTGCCGGCACAGACGACAACGCCGCCACACCACAATTGGTCATGGCGCTCACATGCCTTGTGCAGACGAACGGCGGTCCCGCGCGCCTGCTTAGCGCCCTCTTGTGCGGCTCGAATCGCGGCATAGACGCGCGTTCCCGTACCGCCAAAGCGTTCAAGCGCCTGCTCGATAGCTGTCAACGTCTCATCGTCAGCCATATCTTCAATGGCCAGCACCATGCCATCGACTGCACCGGCATCATCCGCCTCCAAATTGATCGGGCGGGGGAGCGCGGTGCCAGAAAGCTGAGCATAGGCGGCGATGGCATCCTGCAGGTCCCAGAGCAAAAACTCAAGATCGGCGCTATTGGGAATGCTGATATACGCAATGGTTTGCAACGTTTTTGGTGCATCGCCGCGTGCGGTCGTCTCCATGCCGCCTCCTTTCCGGTTGGTTTCCGTTTAGGTTACACCGTCTGGTGACGCCTCGCCGCGCTATCCTAGTGCAACCCTTACGAAAGGAACGCCATGCGCCTGCCCATGAATACTTCGCTTGCCACGCTCAAGCCCTCCGGCATCCGCCGGATTAACGCACTTGCCGCCCAGCATCCGGGGTGCATTGCGCTTGCGCTCGGCGAGCCCGATTTTCCCACGCCCGACGTGATCAGCGCCGAGGTGACCGCCTCGCTCGACCGCGGCGACACACACTATCCGCCCAACAACGGACGCCCTGTCCTGCGCGAGGCACTGTCCGCATATATGGGCGACGCGGGTCTTTCGTTTTCGGCTGACGAGGTCATCCTGACCGATGGCGCGACCGAGGCCCTGTCGGCCACGTTTATGGCCATGCTCAATCCTGGCGACGAGGTCATTATCCCCACGCCGGCTTTTGGCCTGTACGAGAGCATCGTCGTGGCCAACCACGCCAAGGCGGTCTTTTTGGATACGGAGCCCGCGCAATTCCAGATCGACGAGGAAGCGCTTCGTGCCTGCGTGACGCCGGCGACCAAGGCCATCGTCATCTGCTCGCCCAACAACCCCACGGGCTGCATCCTCAACGCGGCATCGCTCGACGCCGTGGCACGCGTGGCAGAGCGGGCGGGCATCTACGTAGTCTGCGACGACGTCTACAACCGTCTCGTCTATGTGGATGGCTACGAGCGCTTCGCCCAGCGACACCCGGAGCTGCGCGAGCAGACAGTGATCATCGAGAGTTTCTCCAAGCCCTGGGCCATGACCGGCTGGCGCTTGGGTTGGCTCGCAGCGGCAGCCCCCGTCATCGCCGAGATCGCAAAAGCACACCAATACCTAGTATCGAGTGCCGTTTCATTTGAGATGGACGCAGCAGCGCGAGCCCTGACCGTCGACCCAACCCCCATGCTCAAAGTCTACCGAGCCCGCCGCAAACGCGTGCTCGCAGCCTTAAACGCTATGGGCCTCGACGCAGTAGAGCCCGCAGGAGCCTTCTACACTTTCCCGAGCATCAAACAATTCGGCCTAACAAGCGAAGCCTTCTGCATCAAAGCCATCAAAGAAGCAAACGTAGCCCTAGTCCCAGGCGACTGCTTCGGAACCGAAGGCCACATCCGCCTAAGCTACTGCGTCTCCGACCAAGATCTGGACGAAGGCCTCCGCCGCCTGTCCACCTTCGTTTCAACCCTGTAGCCCAACGGGACCCAAAACATCAGCCCACCGACCCAAGCATTATGAATGGGGGCGTCAGCCAACGAAAACCCGGGCTGCCCAAAGTCAACGCAGGCACGCGCCGCCGAAGGCCAGGCGCAAGGTTTTCGTAGATTCTGCACGAGCCGAAGAGCACTTAATGTGCTCTTCGTGCGAGCCAGGACTTGACCGAGCGAAAACCTTGCGCCTGGCCTTTGGCTGCGCGGCCGGATGGTGGAATTGTGTACAGCCCGGTTTTCCGTTGACCGACGCCGGGGTCCCCGCCATAATAATTTCGGTTCACGCACGAATCCGCTGCCAGAGACAGCCGGTGCAAACGGGCATCGCCCGCGAGCTTAATGGGATATCCCGCCAGCCGAGGTGGTCGAGTAGATATGTCTTCTCGCCCCCGTCGCTCATGCAGCGCGGGGGCTTTCTTTTTGGACATGCCCCCGTCACGTCCTTGTGGCGGACCGTGCCCGGAAAGAATTCGAGGAGGTGTAATTCATGCCCCAGCAGTACAAAATCGACAAGGTTGCAGAGATCGAGTCCCGTATCGCCGAGAACGCCGGTCTGTTCGTCGTCAACTACAATGGTCTGACGGTTAAGCAGGCTCAGGAGCTGCGTCATCAGCTTCGCGAGTGCGGCGCCGAGATGAAGGTCTACAAGAACAACCTGGTCAAGATCGCTCTCAAGAACCAGGAGCAGCCCGAGCTCGACGAGATCCTCGCCGGCCCCGTCGCTTATGTGTTCTACGAGACCGAGCCGGTCGAGGCCGCTAAGACCCTTAAGGACTTCTCCGCTAAGTCCAAGGGCGTCCTTGAGATCAAGGGCGGTATCTCCGACGGCAAGGCCGTTTCCGCTGATGATGTTAAGGCTATCGCCGAGCTGCCCACCAAGGATCAGCTTCTCGGCCAGATTGCCGGTCTCATCTCCGGTTTCGCTCGCGACATCGCTGTCTGCGTCAACGGCGTTTCCTCTGGTCTCGCTCGTTCGATCCAGCAGGTCTCCGAGCAGAAGGCAGCCTAGTTGCTGTTTTCACCCGCGGCGGCAACGCCGCACCCCTGGCGCATTCGCGCCGTGTTTTAACTGATCTCCGTGCATCCGCACGGAAACCGAAAGGACTTAGAAATGGCTAAGCTTACCACCGATGAGATCATCGATGCTCTTAAGGAAATGACCCTTCTCGAGGCTTCCGAGCTCGTCAAGGCTATCGAGGACACCTTCGGCGTTTCCGCCGCTGCTCCTGCCGCTGTTGTCGCCGCTCCCGCTGCTGGCGCTGCTGAGGCCGAGGAGAAGACCGAGTTTGACGTCGTGCTCGAGGGCTTCGGCGACAACAAGATCCAGGTCATCAAGGCCGTCCGTGAGCTCACCAACCTTGGCCTGAAGGAGGCCAAGGAGGTCGTCGAGGGCGCTCCCAAGGCTGTTCTCGAGGGTGCCAAGAAGGAGGACGCCGAGGCTGCCAAGGAGAAGCTCGAGGCTGCTGGCGCTGCTGTCACCCTCAAGTAATCAGGCTTTCTCGCCAGATTTCTTTGCAGACGGGGCTCGCATTGCGAGCCCCGTCTTTTTTGTTTTGGCCCTTCATTCCCATTGCTCGGCGCGCAGAACACCGTTGTCTTCGCCGTGCCAATCTCGTTACCGCTGGGGCGTAAAATTGCACCATTCGAGCAATAATTTGCGTTGACCTGCTGAAGAATTGCGTTTGCCTTACGGCGACGTATGTCTCCGGCGGTAAGATACTTCGGTATCGCAATTTGGTCTGCGGCCGCCGTGCCGCACGCACAGGGCGCATTCTGCGCCTGCGAAAGGATCCTTGAATAATATGAAGGCAATCATCCCCGCCGCCGGTCTTGGCACGCGTTTTCTGCCTGGCACCAAGTGCACGCCCAAAGAAATGCTGCCGGTTCTCGATAAGCCGGTCATCCAGTATGTCGTCGAGGAGGCGCTCGACCCCGAGGAGGTCGACGACGCCATCATCGTTACCTCGCCCGGCAAGCCCGAGTTGCTGAACTACTTCCAGCCCGACCGTTCGCTCGAGAACCTGCTGCGCGAGCGCGGTAAGGACGCCTACGCCGACGCTGTCGCCCATGCGGGCGGTATGCCGGTCGACTTCCGCTATCAGTACGAGCCCAAGGGTCTCGGTCACGCCATTCGCTCTGCCGCCGACGCTGTGGCAGGGGAGAACTTCCTGGTTCTTCTGGGCGACTACGTTGTGCCCAACCGTGATATCTGCGACAAGATGCTTGCCGTCTCCAAGGAGCACGGTGGCGCTTCGGTTATCGCCGTTGCCGCGTGTGCTCCCGAGGAGGTTAGCCGCTACGGTGTTATCGCCGGTGAGCGCGTGGGCTCGCTCGAGGGCGCCGAGGATGTTGCCGATGGCGAGCCGGGTGCCGTGTGGCGCATCGGCGGCCTGGTGGAGAAGCCCGCTCCCGAGGCGGCTCCGTCCAACCTGTACATCGTCGGCCGCTACCTGCTGAGCCCGCTGGTCATGGACCTTCTTGCCGACCAGCAGGCCGGTAAGGGCGGCGAGATCCAGCTGACCGACGCCATGGCCCGTTCGCTCGATCGCGAGGCCATGTATGCCGTCGTCATCAACCCGCTGTCGGGCTACGACACCGGTACCCCGTCTGGCTGGATGGCCACCAACGCCCTCATGGCTGCAAGCGATCCTCGTTTTGCAGGCGCCTTCTGGGATGCCATCGACGAGCGCGGCGGCTTGATGCGCAAGTAGGCCTTCGGGTAACGATATTTACGGGTGCGGACCTCGGTTCGCGCCCGTTTTTTATAAGAGCTGCGATTGCCGGCCCTCTGTTCACAGAAAATATATGAACATATGTTCGATGCACATACATCTACCTGCATGTTTTCTGTCGAAAAACTTTGCTACTCCAAAAACTCAATCGCGTCAAGGCTTTTCTTGCCCAACGGTCGGTACCTGATAAACTATTAGGTTGCGATAACTGGCGAAGCTATGCCTCGCCAATCCACCGAGCATTTCCGTGAAGGAGGAAAAACCTGGTGACCTACGCATACACTGCCACTGAGCGCAAGCGCGTCAGCTTCGGGAAAATCCCGGAGGCCATGGAGCTCCCCAACCTTATCTCTGTTCAAAGGGAATCCTTTGAGCGTTTTAAGGACGAGGGCCTTCGTGAGGCATTCAAGGAATCCAGCCCCATCCAGAGCCAGAACCATGTTCTCGAGGTTACCTTCGGCGAGCATCAGTTCGGCGACCCCGCGCACACCGTCGAGGAGTGCCGCGAGAAGGATATGACCTATCAGGCCCCGCTTCTGACCGACGTCCGTCTCACCAACAAGGAGACCGGCGAGATCAAGGAGCAGCTCGTCTTTATGGGCGACTTCCCCATGATGACCGATCAGGGCACCTTCATCATCAACGGTACCGAGCGTATCGTCGTCTCGCAGCTCGTCCGCTCCCCGGGCGTGTACTACAGCTCCGAGATGGATTCGGGCAAGCAGATCTACAAGGCCCAGATCATCCCGTCCCGCGGTGCCTGGCTTGAGTTTGAGGTCGACAAGCGCGACCAGCTCATGGTCTCCATCGACCGTAAGCGCAAGCAGAGCGCCACGATGTTCCTGCGCGCCCTTGGCATCGCCGTCACCAACGACGACATCATCGAGCTGCTCGGCAACTCCGATGTGATTAAGCGCACCCTGGAGCGCGATACCGCTCTCACCCGCGAGGATGCCCTTATCGAGATCTACCGTCGCCTGCGCCCGGGCGAGCCTCCCACCGTGGACGCTTCCCGCAGCCTGCTCGAGGGCCTGCTCTTTAACCCGCAGCGCTACGATTTGGCCCGCGTCGGTCGTTACAAGGTCAACAAGAAGCTCAACCTCACCACCGAGGAAGAGGTCACGGTGCTCACCGACGAGGATATCGTCGCGACGCTGCGCTACCTCCTGTCCCTCGCTGCCGGCGAGCAGGGCTTCAAGGTCGACGACATCGACCACTTTGGCAACCGCCGCATCCGTACCGTCGGCGAGCTCGTCGCCAACCAGTTCCGTATCGGCATGAGCCGTATGGAGCGCGTCGTCCGTGAGCGCATGAGCTCCCAGGACATCGACGAGATCACCCCGCAGTCGCTCATCAACATCCGCCCGATCGTGGCCTCCATCAAGGAGTTCTTCGGTTCCTCGCAGCTCTCGCAGTTCATGGACCAGGCGAACCCCCTGACCGGTCTGACCCACAAGCGCCGTCTGTCCGCACTCGGCCCTGGCGGTCTTGCCGGCCACAAGTCCGGCTCCAGCCGCCGCACCAACGTGCCGACGGCCGTCCGCGACGTTCACAACTCGCACTACAGCCGCATGTGCCCGATCGAGACCCCCGAAGGCCCCAACATCGGCCTGATCGGCTCGCTCGCCCTCTACGCCCGCGTCAACGAGTACGGCTTCATCGAGGCCCCGTTCCGTCGCGTCGAGAACGGCGTTGCCACCGACCAGATCGACTGGATGACCGCTGACGAGGAAGAGAAGCACGTCATCGCGCCGGCCAACACGCCGCTCGATCCCAAGACCAACGAGTTCATCACGACCGATGCCGAGGGCAAGATCGTCCGTCCGCACACTGTGATCGCCCGTACCCGCGACTTCGACGGTTCCTTCGGCGCTCCCGCCGACGTGCCCGTCGAGGACGTCGACTACATGGACGTCTCGCCGCGTCAGATGCTCTCCGTCGCAGCCACGCTGATCCCGTTCCTGGAGCACGACGACGCCAAGCGTACGCTGATGGGCGCTAACATGCAGCGTCAGGCCGTGCCGCTGGTTCACCCTGCCGCTCCCTATGTCGGTACCGGCATGGAGCGTCGCGCCGCCCTGGACTCCGGCGAGGTCACTCTGGCCAAGAACGCCGGCGAGGTCATCTTTGCCGACGCCGCCAAGATCATCGTCAAGCATGCCGGCGGCATGGACGAGTATCACCTGGCCAAGTACCAGCGCTCCAACCAGTCCACCTGCATCAACCACCGTCCGCTCGTGCGCGTCGGTGACACCGTTGAGCAGGGCGAGCCCCTGGCTGACGGTCCTTCGACTGATCATGGCGAGCTCGCACTGGGTCAGAACCTCACCGTGGCATACATGCCGTGGGAAGGCTTCAACTACGAGGACGGTATCGTCGTGTCCGAGCGCCTGGTGGCCGAGGACCTGCTGACGACCATCAACATCACCCGTCACGAGATCGACGCCCGCGACACCAAGCTCGGTCCCGAGGAGATCACCCGCGAGATCCCGAACCTCTCCGAGGACATGCTTGCCAACCTCGACGAGGACGGCATCATCCGCATCGGCGCCGAGGTCGGCCCTGGCGACATCCTGGTCGGCAAGGTCACGCCTAAGGGCGAGAGCGCTCTGACCGCCGAGGAGCGCCTGCTGCGCGCCATCTTTGGTGCCAAGGCCCACGACGTTCGCGACACCTCCCTTAAGATGCCTCACGGCGCTTACGGCCGCGTCATCGACGTCGTCCGCTTTAGCCGCGAGAACGGCGACGATCTGGCCCCCGGCGTCAACGAGCAGGTGCGCGTCTACGTCGCCCAGCGTCGTAAGATCCAGCAGGGCGATAAGATCGCCGGTCGCCACGGCAACAAGGGTGTTATCTGTAACGTTCTGCCGGTCGAGGACATGCCCTACATGGCTGACGGTACCCCGATCGACGTTATCCTCAACCCGCTGGGCGTTCCTTCGCGTATGAACGTCGGCCAGCTGCTCGAGTGCCACCTTGGCTGGGCTGCTGCCTGCGGTTGGGATACCGAGCAGGCCGACTCCGACAAGTACGTCCCCGGTCCGTTCTTCACCGCGACGCCCGTCTTCGACGGCGCCAAGGAGGACGAGATCGCCGAGGTCATCCGTCGTGCCAACAAGAACATGCTCAACAAGGCTACCGCTGCCTTTGGCGATCACATGCGCCCCGAGTTCGTCACCCAGCTTGACGAGCGCGGCAAGACCCGCCTGTTCGACGGCCGCACCGGCGAGGAGTTCCGCGAGCCCATTACCGTGGGTACGTCCTACATCCTCAAGCTCGGCCACATGGTCGACGACAAGATCCACGCCCGTTCGACCGGCCCTTACAGCCTGGTTACCCAGCAGCCTCTGGGCGGCAAGGCTCAGTTCGGCGGCCAGCGCTTCGGCGAGATGGAAGTTTGGGCACTGTACGCTTACGGTGCTTCCAACGTCCTGCAGGAGATCCTGACCGTCAAGTCCGACGATACCGTGGGCCGTGTCAAGACCTACGAGTCCATCGTCAAGGGCGAGAACGTTCCTGTCCCGGGTATCCCCGAGTCCTTCAAGGTTCTCGTCAAGGAGATTCGCTCCCTCGCACTGGACATCGAGCCCATGCACGATGCCGACGAGGACGCCTCCGCCCCTGTGACCGCCGAGGAGACCTCTGCTCTCGACGACCTGGCTGCGCTCGCCGGCGTTGACGCCGACGTCGAGGCCGAGGATGCCGAGACCGCCGAGGCACCCGAGGCTGTCGCCGCCACGACCACTGATAAGGAGTAGTTGACTGTGGCAGATTTCGAAGCTACTGATTTTGACTCGGTAAAGATCTCCCTTGCCTCCGCCGACCAGATCCGTTCCTGGTCGCACGGTGAGGTCAAGAAGCCGGAGACCATCAATTACCGTACCCTCAAGCCCGAGAAGGACGGCCTGTTCTGCGAGAAGATCTTCGGTCCCGCCAAGGACTGGGAGTGCTCCTGCGGCAAGTACAAGGGCATCCGCTTTAAGGGCATCGTCTGCGAGCGCTGCGGCGTCGAGGTCACCTCGGCCAAGGTGCGTCGCGACCGCATGGGCCACATCGAGCTCGCCGCTCCCGTGTCCCACATCTGGTACTTCAAGAGCCCCACGAGCTTCCCGATGAGCCGTATGCTCGACATCAAGTCCAAGGACCTCGAGAAGGTTCTGTACTTCGCCAGCTACATCATCACCGAGGTTGACTACGAGGCTCGCGAGGCCGACGCCGACGACCTGCGCGAGGAGCTCGCCGCCGATCTGGAAGAGATCGATGCCGAGTGCGCCCGCCAGATCGAGTCCCTCAAGGAGCAGGGCAACCCCGAGAACTTTGACGAGTTCTCCGACGAGGAGCCGCTGACCCCCGAGGAGATCGCCTCTGGCATCGTCGACATCGAGGAAGAGTGCAAGGACGAGAAGCAGCTCCGCACGGACGCCTTCAACGCCTTCATGAAGCTCAGCGAGCGCGACCTCATTTCCGATGAGCCGCTGTTCCGCGAGATGACCCGCTACTACTCGATGTACTTCAAGGGCGGCATGGGTGCCGAGGCCGTCCGCGACCTGCTCGCTGCCATCGACCTCCCCTCCGAGGCCGAGAAGCTCAAGGCCATCATCGCCGACGAGGACTCCCAGAAGCAGAAGCGCGAGAAGGCCGTTAAGCGCCTCGAGGTCGTTGACGCCTTCCTGAAGGGCGGCAACAGCCCCGCGAACATGATCCTGGACGTCATTCCGGTCATTCCGCCCGATTTGCGCCCGATGGTCCAGCTTGACGGTGGCCGTTTCGCCGCGTCCGACCTCAACGACCTGTACCGTCGCGTGATCAACCGTAACAACCGACTCAAGCGCCTGCTCGACCTGGACGCCCCTGCGATCATCGTGAATAACGAGAAGCGCATGCTCCAGGAGTCCGTGGACGCCCTGTTCGACAACGGCCGTCGTGGTCGCCCGGTCTCTGGCCGTGGCGGTCGCCCGCTCAAGTCGCTCGCCGAGGCCCTCAAGGGCAAGCAGGGTCGTTTCCGTCAGAACCTGCTGGGCAAGCGTGTCGACTACTCCGGCCGTTCGGTAATCGTTACCGACCCCAAGCTGCTGCTGCACCAGTGCGGTCTGCCCAAGACCATGGCGCTGGAGCTCTTCAAGCCCTTCGTCATGAAGCGCCTGGTCGAGCTTGGCAAGGTCGAGAACATCAAGGGCGCCAAGCGCGCTATCGACCGCGGTGCCACCTTTGTGTGGGATATCCTCGAAGAGGTCATCGACGGCCGCGTCGTGCTGCTCAACCGTGCACCGACCCTGCACCGTCTGTCCATCCAGGCCTTTGAGCCGCTGCTGGTCGAGGGCAAGGCTATCCACCTGCACCCGCTGGTCTGCTCGCCCTTCAACGCCGACTTCGACGGCGACCAGATGTCTGTCCACGTGCCGCTGTCCAGCCAGGCTCAGGCCGAGGCCCGCGTGCTCATGCTCTCTGCGAACAACCTGCGCTCGCCGGCATCCGGCAAGCCGGTCAACATCCCTTCGCAGGACATGATCATCGGTGTGTACTACCTCACCCAGGTTCGCGAGGGTCTGCCGGGCGAGAACCACGTGTTCTCGAGCTTCGACGACGCGCTGCACGCCTATGACTGCCGCTCCGAGGTCGACATGCAGGCCAAGATCCAGGTCCGCGTGTCCGCTGCCGATGCCAACGTCATCAACGAGGACGGCACCCGTATCTTCCGCGTCAAGAACGGCAAGAACGAGTTTGTCGACTACGACGTCACCGGCAACAAGACCGCGCGCTTCGAGACCTCTATCGGCCGCATCATCTTCAACCGCCAGTGCCTGCCCGAAGATTACGAGTTCATGAACTACAAGATGGTCAAGGGCGACGTGGCCAAGCTGGTTGCGGACTGCTGCGATCGCTATCCCGAGGCCAAGGTCGGCCCGATCCTCGACGCCATCAAGTACTCCGGCTTCCACTACGCTACCCGCGCCGGCCTCACCATCTCGGTGTGGGACGCTCTCATCCCTGCCGAGAAGCAGGAGCTGCTCGACCGCGCCCAGGCCAACGTCGACCAGATCAACGAGTACTTCGAGGAGGGCTTCATCAACGAGACGGAGCGCCACATCGAAGTCGTTAACGAGTGGACCGCTTGTACCGATAAGGTTGCAGCGCTCATGCTCGACATGTTCGACGAGGAGAACCCGCTGTACATGATGGCCGACTCCGGCGCCCGTGGTTCTAAGACCCAGCTGCGTCAGCTCGGCGGTATGCGTGGCCTGATGGCAGACATGTCCGGCGAGACGATCGACCTTCCCATTAAGGCGAACTTCCGCGAGGGCCTGCTGCCGCTCGAGTACTTCATTTCGACCTACGGCGCCCGTAAGGGCCTGGTCGATACCGCATCCCACACCTCGGACTCTGGTTACCTGACCCGTCGTCTGGTCGACGTGGCCCAGGACGTCATCGTCCGCGAGGAGGACTGCGGTACGCACGAGGGCGTCACCTACAACCTCATCATCCCCGGCACCACCGACCTCAACACCGACCTCGTCGGCCGTTGCTTCATTGAGGACGTCGTGGCTCCCGATGGCACCGTGCTCTTTGAGCAGGACGGCTACATCGAGAAGGTCGCCGACATCCAGAAGATGGTCGATGCGGGCCTTAAGAAGGTCAAGCTTCGCGCGCTGCTCACCTGCCGCTCCAAGTACGGCGTGTGCCAGAAGTGCTACGGCTGGGATCTTTCCACCCGTCGTCCGGTCGCCATCGGTACCGCGGTCGGCATTATTGCCGCCCAGTCCATCGGCGAGCCCGGTACGCAGCTTACGATGCGTACCATTCACTCCGGCGGCGTCGCTGGCGTCGACGATATTACGCAGGGTCTGCCTACGGTCAGCCGTATGTTCGATATCGTCGGCAACGTCAACGAGAAGATTCTGGGTCGCGAGGCCGAGCTGGCCCCGTACTCCGGCCACCTCTCGATTAAGCCCGAGAAGTCCGAGTACGTGCTGACGCTCACCGACTCCGAGGATCACACCCGTGTCCTCGACGAGCGTCGCGTTCCCGCTTCGGTGCGCTTCATGCCCGAGATCGAGGACGGCTGCGAGGTTCGCGCCGGCGACCAGATCACCAAGGGCTTCGTCAACTTCCGCAACCTGCGCAAGCTGACCGACATCGAGTCGACGATGCACACCTTCGTCGAGAGCGTCAAGGACGTCTACACCAGCCAGGGCGTCGACCTGAACGACAAGCACATCGAGGTGCTCGCACGTCAGATGCTGCGTCGCGTTCAGATCACCAACCCCGGCGACTCCAAGTACCTGCTTGGTCAGTACGTCGACCGCTACGAGTTCGCCGACGAGGTCGAGCGCGTTGCCCGTCTGGGCGGTCAGGCTCCCGTGGCCGAGCCCGTCATCCTGGGTACGCTCAAGGTCGCGTCCAACATCGACTCCTGGCTGTCGAGCGCTTCGTTCATCCGTACTGCCGGCGTCCTTACCGAGGCTGCCATTGAGGGCAAGGTCGACCACCTGCTCGACCTTAAGTCCAACGTCATCGTCGGTAAGAAGATCCCGGCTGGTACCGGCCTCAAGCCGTACGCTAACGCCAAGCTGACGTATCGTACGGCCGACGGCTACGTGGACATCGACGGCCCGGCTTCGCCCAACGCCAAGTCGCTGCCCGAGTGGGCTCCTGTGGAGCTCAAGGACCTGGACGAGCAGCTCCCGCAGCAGCTCGACTGGGCCGGCTACGACGAGTTCGGTGGTGCTGACGGTTCGTTCACCCGCAACGGCCACACCATCTCCGCCGAGAAGGCTCGCCTGTACCTGTTCGACGACCTGGGCGTGTCGCAGCGCTGGACCAACAAGTTCAGCGAGGTCGGCATCGAGACGGTCGGCGACCTGGTCGGCAAGTCCGAGGAGGATCTGCTGCGCATCGATGGCATCGGTGCCAAGGCGATCGAGGAGCTCCGTGACGGTCTGGAGGCCCACGACCTGCTCTACATCCTCGAGAACAACGACGACGTTGCCGACGAGGAAGACCTCTCGCAGCTGCTGCAGATGGTCTTTAGCCCCGACGGTCCGGACGACATCCTGCTGGGCACCTCCGCTGCGCCGACGCATCACGCCGACGCCGACGAGGAGCTCCTGGGCGCCCCGATCGACGACAAGAAGGCTCCCGCCAACGGTGCCATCAACGAGGACATGGCTTCCCTCGACGAGCTGCTCAACCAGCTCGTGGACACCGACGACGCCGAAGAGGCCAAGGACAACGACGAGGAGTAATTTCCTAGTACGTTAACCGCCCTTCCAAAGACCCGCTTCTCAACAGGGGAGCGGGTCTTTTTTGGTGAAGAAAACCTGCCAAAAGGGGATAGGTTTATTTTGGTAGGTTATTCCTGCTTGAATTTGAAACATTTCGTTCGGCCAGAGCGTATCTATGGTGAGGGCCTCAGCAAGAAACATCAGCATCACCGGGAGGTGATTATGGAAGAACAAGCATTTAGACAGGCGGTCGAGGATCACCGTGATGTCGTGTTTCGAATCGCATTGACGTACCTGCGCGATTGTGCCGACGCCGACGATGTTGCCCAGGATGTCTTCCTTAAGCTGCTTAAAAGCGATGGACATTTTGAGAGTTGGGAGCATCTTCGCCGCTGGCTTATCCGGGTCACGATCAATGAATGCAAATCGCTCTTTCGAAAGCCATGGAGGCGTGTGGAGGATATTGAGAACCTGGCCGATTCGCTTTCGGCGGCGCAGGATGAGACCAAGGCGGTCTTGTCAGACGTTATGCGACTTCCGGAGCGATTCCGCGTTCCCATCGTGCTCTATTACTATCTGGGCTTTTCGACCTCAGAGATTGCCGAGTTGTTGCATGTACCAGCCGCGACCGTTCGAACGCGTTTAGCCCGTGGTCGATCGAAGCTCAAATTCATCCTAGAGGAGGGCGACCGTGAAATCCAATCAAATCAAGCAGGCCTTCGAGTCCGTCCAAGCCGATAGCGATCTTGCTGACCGTGTTCTTTATGCCGCTGCTGGTGAGCCGCTTCGCCGAAAGGGTCACGCGAAGCCTCTGTATGTTGCCGTGATCGGATGCCTTGCCGGAGTGCTGGCGACCGGAGGGGTCGCCTACGCCTTCGTCAATTCCAGCTATTTTGCCTCTGCCTGGGGAAACCACGGCAACGGGGATTCCATTACCTGGACCAACGGCGGCTCATCGGGAACTAAATATACCTACACCAGAGAGTTTGGCGATGGCATCGCGCCCCAAAGCCTGGAAGGCGCAGTCCAGGAGGTTAATCTGTCCGTCGAGGGCAACGGCTATACGCTTGATATCCATGAGATGGCAATCGACCAAAACGGCTGCGGAGCCGTGACGTTTACGTTGTCCAATCCAAATGGAGTTAACTACTACAAGCCAGCAGCAGAGATTGGCGAACTTGTTCTCTATGGTGAAGAAGAGCAGGGCATCGGCACGCCCGATATGAAGTTCGGCGAGGAATGGCCTGACACACGCAGCACAATTGATAAGGACACATCAAGCGATACTGTCATTAATGGCACGATGTACTTTGCCGCTATGGATCGCGAGCGAGATTTGCAACATGCTGTCACCTGGAATATCCATTGGACCGAGGGTGAAGGTGAGAGTGCGAGGCGGTTTGAGGCGTCGACACCCGAGTTCAATATTGGAGCGTACGTCGATACAAAGGAACTCCGCTCCGGTGACTCGCCTCTTGAGATTAGCCCGTTTTCCATCCAGACGCACATCGATGATTTGGGCTATGAAGCAGTTGATAATAAGCTGACCGTCAGCTACAAGGATGGATCGGAGCAGATTATCGAAGATGACGACGCAGGGGTGTTCAACTTATATTTTTCTTATGGGCGCAATAGCGGAGAGAACATCTGGGTGCCAACGAAGTTGATTGATGTCGATCAAGTTGTCTCGGTAACCCTTGAAATTGTGAGGTATACATCAACAGGGGAGACCGAAACGAAAGAGCCCTTTACCATCGTCTATTCGTAAGATTTGGGGTCGCTTCCTACTAGGGGAAGCGGCCTCTTTTGCGTTAAATGGAAACGCCGCCGATTTCCATGCGACAGATGAGAGCAGATCACCGCTGAAGCGCGACGTTTCCCCAGATAAAACCGACCAAAATAAACCTGTCCCTATTTGGAAGGGAACGTTGCCCCGACAAGCACGTCGGATTCCCGGTCCGGGCGGCCCGCTGTTTAAGTTTGTCGCGAGTTCCGCACGCAAAGGAAAGCACTTAATGTGCTTTCCGTCTTGCGCAGGACTGTAGAGCAGCAAACTTAAACAGCGGGCCGCCCGGGCCGGGAATCCGCCCCCGCGCACAGGAGGGGATTCCTTTTGTGTAGGCTTTGCGGAAATATGGCTATTTTGGGATACGCCCGGCGGCGTGGTCTGTTGACGGCACAGCTAACGCCACGTATCCTATCGAACTGCGTGTTTCGTAGGGGGATGCTGACCCCTCGATTCAAGCCGTTGCACTTTACAGAAAGCTGGAATCATTCGAGAAGGAGTACGCTTTGCCTACTATTAACCAGCTGGTTCGCCAGGGCCGTCGTTCCGTGCCCAAGAAGTCCAAGAACGCTGCTCTGCAGCACAACTCCCAGAAGCGCGGCGTGTGCACCCGCGTCTTCACCACGAGCCCCAAGAAGCCGAACTCGGCTCTTCGTAAGGTTGCCCGTGTTCGCCTCGTCAACGGCATCGAAGTTACTGCTTACATCCCGGGTGAGGGCCACAACCTGCAGGAGCACTCTATCGTGCTCGTCCGCGGCGGTCGTGTCCGTGACCTCCCTGGTGTCCGTTATCACGTCATCCGTGGCGCCTACGACGCTGCTCCGGTCCAGAACCGTATGCAGGCCCGTTCCAAGTACGGTGCTAAGCGCCCTAAGGCTAAATAAGCCAGATAACGTTTTGATACTTTCGCCGTGTGCCGCCTAAGCGCCGCACGGTAGACACTTAAGGAGATTTCACATGCCGCGTCGTGCAGCAGCTAATCGTCGTGAGGTTCAGCCTGACGCCGTTTACAACAACCGCCTGGTGACTCAGCTCATCAACAAGGTCCTTCTTGACGGCAAGAAGGCCACCGCTGAGCGCATCGTTTACACCGCTTTCGAGATCGTTGCCGAGAAGTCCGAGGGTGGCGACGCTCTCGCTACCTTCAAGAAGGCTATGGACAACGTCAAGCCCACGCTCGAGGTTAAGCCCAAGCGTGTCGGTGGCGCTACCTATCAGGTCCCGATGGAGGTCAACTCCCGTCGTTCCACCGCTCTGGGTATCCGCTGGATCGTCAACTTCTCCCGCGCTCGCAAGGAGAAGACCATGGCCGAGCGTCTCGCCAACGAGATCCTCGACGCTTCCAACGGCCTGGGCGCTTCCGTCAAGAAGCGTGAGGACGTCTTCAAGATGGCCGAGGCCAACCGCGCGTTCTCTCACTATCGTTGGTAAGTTTAAGGTAAGGAACTAACATGGCTAAGCCTAAGTACAAGCTTTCCGATACCCGTAACATCGGCATCATGGCCCACATCGATGCCGGTAAGACCACCACGACCGAGCGTATTCTTTACTACACCGGTAAGACCCACAAGATCGGTGAGGTCCATGAGGGCGCTGCCACCATGGACTGGATGGTTCAGGAGCAGGAGCGCGGCGTAACCATTACCTCCGCTGCTACCACGTGCTTCTGGAAGAAGGACGGTACCGACTACCGCATCCAGATCATCGACACCCCGGGCCACGTTGACTTCACCGCCGAGGTCGAGCGCTGCCTGCGCGTCCTCGATGGCGCTGTCGCCGTCTTCGACGCCGTTGCCGGCGTTCAGCCCCAGTCTGAGACCGTTTGGCGTCAGGCTTCTACCTTCAACGTCCCCCGCATCGCCTTCATCAACAAGTATGACCGCGTGGGCGCAGACTTCTTCAACGCTATCGAGACCATGAAGGATCGTCTCGACGCCAACGCCGTGGCCGCTCAGGTCCCGATGGGCGCCGAGGACAACTTCTGGGGCGTCATCGACCTCGTCACCATGACTGCTTGGGACTTCAAGGCCGACGACAAGGGCATGACCTACCCCGAGCCGATGGACGAGATCCCGGCTGAGTTTGCTGACATCGCTGCCACCAAGCGCGAGGAGCTCCTCGACGCTGCTGCCAGCTTTGACGACGAGCTCATGGAGAAGATCCTCATGGAGGAGGACTTCACCGTCGAGGAGCTCAAGGCTGCCCTGCGTAAGGGCGTTCTGGCCAACGAGCTCAACCTCGTCTTCGTGGGCTCCGCCTACAAGAACAAGGGCGTTCAGGAGCTGCTCGACGCTGTCGTCGACTACCTGCCCAGCCCGCTCGACGTTGAGGCCGTCACCGGTACCGATCCGGATACCGGCGAGGAGATCCAGCGTCATCCTTCCTTCGACGAGCCTTTCTCCGGCCTGGTCTTCAAGATCATGACCGACCCGTTCGTCGGTAAGCTCACCTACGTCCGCGTTTACTCCGGCCGCGCCGAGTCCGGCTCCTACGTGGTCAACGCTTCCAACGGTCAGCGCGAGCGCCTCGGCCGCATCCTCGAGATGAACGCCGCCGAGCGTATCGACCGTGACGACGCTGCCGCCGGCGACATCGTCGCTTGCGTCGGCTTCAAGAACTCCACCACCGGTGACACCCTGTGCGCCGAGGGCAAGGAGATCGTCCTCGAGAAGATCGAGTTCGCTAAGCCCGTTATCGACGTTGCCATCGAGCCCAAGACCAAGGCCGAGCAGGACAAGATGTCCCTGGCTCTGACCAAGCTCGCCGAGGAGGACCCGACCTTCCAGGTGTCCACCAACCACGAGACCGGCCAGACCATCATCGCCGGCATGGGCGAGCTGCACCTCGAGATCATCGTCGACCGTCTGCTCCGCGAGTTCAAGGTTGACGCTAACGTTGGTAAGCCCCAGGTTGCCTACCGCGAGACCGCTGGTCACGACGTCGAGAAGGCTGAGGGCAAGTTCGTCCGTCAGTCCGGCGGTCGCGGTCAGTACGGTCACGCCGTCATCAAGCTCGAGAAGATGGAGGAGGGCTTCGGCTACGAGTTCGTCAACGCTATCGTCGGCGGCGTCGTGCCTAAGGAGTACATCCCGTCCATCGACAAGGGCATCCAGGAGGCCCTGAACACCGGTGTTATCGCCGGCTTCCCGGTCCTCGACGTTAAGGTCACCCTGTTCGACGGTTCTTACCACGAGGTCGACTCCTCTGAGGCCGCCTTCAAGATCGCCGGTTCCATGGCTATCAAGGACGCCCTCAAGAAGTCCGATCCGCAGCTGCTCGAGCCGATCATGGCTGTCGAGGTCGAGACCCCCGAGCAGTACATGGGCGACGTTATGGGCAACCTCTCCGGTCGCCGCGGCAAGATCGAGGGCATGGAGGATCGCAAGAACAGCAAGCTCATCCGTGCCAAGGTGCCGCTGGGCGAGATGTTCGGTTACGCTACCGACCTTCGCTCCCAGACCCAGGGCCGTGCATCCTACACGATGCAGTTCGACTCTTATGAGCCCGCGCCCAAGTCCATCGTGGACGAGGTCATGAGCAAGAACGCCTAAGTTCGAGCTCCCTGTTACGTAATCCGCGAGAACATCTCTCGCACTCTTTGGAGGTTTAAGTTGGCTACCCAGAAGATCCGCATTCGCCTCAAGGGCTATGATCACGAGGTCGTCGATCAGTCCGCGAAGCTCATCGTCGAGACCGCTCAGAAGACCGGCGCTCGCGTTTCCGGTCCTGTCCCCCTGCCCACCGAGCGCAACCTGTACACGGTTATCCGCTCGCCGCACGTGAACAAGGACTCCCGTGAGCAGTTCGAGATGCGCACCCACAAGCGCCTCATCGACATCCTCGACCCCACCTCGGGCACCGTTGATTCGCTCATGCGTCTCGACCTCCCCGCTGGCGTCGACATCGACATCAAGCTCTAAGCGATATCGCTCATAGCTTAAAGGGCCCCGCTGCCGTTACGGTAGCGGGGCCCTTTTGTTTTGAGTTTAGATTTTGGGATAGCGAATTCGTCTGCCGAGCCGACGGCTGCGGCGCCCTATTCGCTCAGGGGGCGCAAGGATGCTTCTTCGAAGTGGAAGACGCACAAGCCGCTCTCGGTCTCAATGCATACGCGGCCGCAATCGTCGACCGTTCTAAATATGCCTCGTGCCAGCTCGTCTCCAGCGGGGGAGCGGGCGATAACGTGCTTCCCGATCCAATTGAGGTGAGCGATATATTCGTCGTGGACGGGCGCGAGCGGACCGGCGTCTTCTTCCTTGGCGTTGAGGAGCTCTGCCCAGGTATCTACAGCGTCTATAACTGCGTGATAGACCTCATCGAGGAGCATGTCGACGGCAGGAACGTTTTCGTTAAGGTCCGAGAGACCGATTGCCGGCAGGCCGCCATCGGGCACCTCTTGGGGCGCATAGTTCACATTGACGCCAATGCCGCAGACGGCGAAAGGTTTGCCTTCGTTATCGCGTGCGGCCTCGACCAGAATGCCGCCGAGTTTGCGTCCTCGCGCGACCAGGTCGTTGGGCCATTTGAGGCCAATCTCGTTTGCAAGACCTTGCTTTTCGAGTGCTTCGAGCACCACTAGGCCGCTGACGGCGGCAAGA
The DNA here is from genome assembly GCA_048342015.1 of Collinsella sp. Taxonomy (GTDB): domain Bacteria; phylum Actinomycetota; class Coriobacteriia; order Coriobacteriales; family Coriobacteriaceae; genus Collinsella. The sequence goes on from DBGDFS010000007.1 coordinate 27,419, forward strand.
CCAGAGTACTTTGCGGGATTAACGCATGGACGCAGGACAATCGAAAGCAATAGGTTGCCGGCGGTTGAATCCCACTTGTGGCCGCGCCGGCCGCGTCCTGCCGTTTGCGCGCGGGCGGCAAGTCCTGTGCCGTGCGGCGCACCCTGTTTTCCTGCCTCGAGCAGGTCATCGTTGGTCGATCCGGTTACGTCGACAATCGTTAATTGGGCATCCATAGCGGCTGCTACCTCCTTATTGAATAAGTGAATGACGCAATGGTGTCGAGAGATAGACACAATGTGAAGCCTTTGTCGCATTTGGACAATTTAATGTTAACACGTCAACAAAGACTGAAATGCGTTATCCTCTCTTGGTCGATGTAAACACGTCAACAACTCAAAGGAGGTTAGTGATGGGTTTCACGATTCTTGGAACAGGCTCGGCGCTTCCTGAACGCAGTGTTTCCAATGACGAGCTGTCTGAGTTCCTCGATACCTCGGATGAGTGGATTTTTACCCGCACGGGTATCAAGAGCCGCCACGTCTGCACCACCGAGTCACTTGACGACCTTGCCGTAGCGGCGAGTGAGCGGGCACTCCAGGTGTCCGGAATCGACGCGAGCCAGCTGGATCTGATCGTCTGCTCGACGACGACGGGTGACCACCTTGTTCCCGCTGAGGCGTGTGCCGTTGCTGAGCGACTTGGCGCGACGTGCCCTGCCTTCGATGTCTCGGCGGCTTGTGCCGGCTTCGTATTTGCGCTCGATATCGCCGAGGGCTATATCGCCCGCAGCCGTGCCGAGCGCGTGCTTGTAGTTGCTGCCGAGCAGATGACGCGCGCGCTCGACTGGACCGACCGTGCCACCTGCGTGCTTTTTGGCGATGGGGCAGGCGCCGCAGTGATTGAAGCTGGGGGAGACAACCCCCTTGCCGTTGAGCTTTCGACGGCGCCCGACGTCGAGACGTTGCGCGTTCCCGGTCTGGTCGGTACCTCGCCGTTTAAGGCTTCCGCAGATAGCGCGAGCGTGCTGTCCATGAACGGCCGCCGCGTGTTCAAGTTCGGCGTCAACGCCATCTGCGACACGGTCCATAATCTTGCGATCGATGCGGGCATTTTGGTCGAAGACATCGATCATTTTGTATTCCATCAGGCTAACGAACGAATCCTGAGCCAGGCGGTCAAGCGCCTGGGCGTGCCGGACGAGCGCGTGGTTCGCACGTTGCACGAGACCGGCAACATTTCGAGCGCATGCATTCCGTTTGCCCTCGACCGGCTGGCAAACGCCGGTGCACTTCACACAGGCGACACCATCGCCTTGGTTGGATTTGGCGCCGGTCTGGATATAGGTGGCTATCTGCTTCGTTGGAAGTAGTCGCACATAGGAAATAAAAACGCCCCTAGGGCACAAACAAAGGAGAACTACCATGGCAGATCAGAAGACCTTCGAGCGCGTTTGCGACGTTATCCGCGAGACCGCCGGTCTTGACGATGTCGAGATGAAGCCCGAGTCCACGCTCGAGGAGATTGGTCTCGACAGCCTGGGCACCGTCGAGATCCTCGTTGCCGTCGAGGACGAGTTTGGCATCCAGCTCGATACCGAGGAGAACCCCAAGACGGTCGGCGAGTTCGCCGATACGGTCGAGGCGGCATTGGAGAAGTAGAGATGCTCAAGACTCCTCTCTGCGATCTGCTCGGCATCGAAAAGCCCGTGTTCCAGGGCGGTATGGCCTGGATTGCCGATGCCTCGCTGGCGTCCGCAGTGTCCGAGGCGGGTGGCTTAGGCATCATCGCGGCCATGAACGCCGACGCCAACTGGCTTCGCGACCAGATTCATGAGCTGCGCGCCAAGACGGATAAGCCCTTTGGCGTGAACGTCATGCTCATGAGCCCGTTTGCCGACGAGGTTGCACAGGTCGTGATTGACGAGCGAGTGCCGGTCGTCGTGACGGGCGCCGGCAATCCCGCCAAGTACATGAAGGCGTGGAACGAGGCGGGCATCAAGGTCATCCCGGTCGTTGCCTCGGTGGCGCTGGCGCGCCTCGTGGCACGTCGTGGAGCCACGGCGGTTGTTGCCGAGGGTACCGAATCGGGCGGCCATATTGGCGAGACCTCGACGATGGCACTGGTGCCGCAGGTCGTCGATGCGGTTGACATTCCCGTCGTGGCCGCCGGCGGTATTGCCGACGGCCGCGGCGTGGCGGCCGCCTTTATGCTGGGCGCCGAAGGCGTGCAAGTGGGTACGCGCTTTCTGGTCGCAGACGAGTGCACCGTCTCGGAGCAGTACAAAGAGATGGTCCTGAAGGCCAACGACACTTCAACGCGTGCGACCGGTCGCTCGACGGGACATCCAGTGCGCGCCCTCAAGAGCCCCTTCACCAACGCCTATGCCAAGAGCGAGGGTTCCGGCGCGAGTGCCGAGGAGCTCGGTGCTATGGGAACCGGTGCGCTGCGTAAGGCCGCCAAGGACGGCAACTACGAAGAGGGTTCGTTTTTGTGTGGACAGATTGCCGGCATGGTCAACGAGCGCCAGAGCGCACGCGAAATCGTTGACGACCTGGTCGATGGCGCCGAGCACGTCCTGAAGGGTGCGTGCGCATGGGTGGCGTAGCGTTTTTGTTTGCCGGCCAGGGTGCCCAGCACCCCGCGATGGGCGTCGACTTGATCGAGACATCGCCGGCGGCCGCCGAGGTGTTCGCCATTGCCGACGAGGTGCGCCCGGGGACCAGCGAGCAATGCCGGAGTGCCTCCAAGGAGGAGCTCTCGCAGACCGAGAACACGCAGCCGTGCGTGTTCGTTCACGACCTAGCAGCGGCTGCCGCCCTGCGTGAGCGCGGCGTGGTACCTGCCGCCTGTGCGGGATTCTCGCTGGGCGAGGTCGCCGCGCTCACCTTTGCGGGGGCGTTCGATACGCGAGCGGGCTTTGAGCTCGTGTGCGAGCGCGCGGCGCTGATGGCCGCGGCTGCCGAGCGCCATCCGGGCGGCATGCGCGCCGTCATCAAGCTCGATGCGGCGCAAGTCGAGGGCCTGGCAAAACAGGCCGGCGAGGACTGCTGGCCAGTCAACTACAACAGCCCACAGCAGACGGTTGTGGCCGGAGCGCCCGAGGCGCTGCAGGAGCTCGACGTCCTAGTAAAAGAGGCTGGCGGCCGCGCCATGAAGGTCGCGGTGTCGGGTGCATTTCATAGCCCCTATATGGCCGAGGCGACCTGTGGCCTTGCCGCATATATTGAGGCCGGTCACGCGCCGTCCCCGTTGCTCATTCCTGTTTTGGCAAATATGACAGCGGCGCCCTATCCGGCGGATCCCCAGACGGCATCGGATGTCTTGGCCAATCAGGTGAGCCATGCCGTACGCTGGGTCGATACGCTGCATGCTCTGCAGGATCAAGGCATCGACACATTTATTGAGGTCGGCCCCGGCAAAACGCTGTCCGGCCTGGTCAAGCGTACGCTGAGCGACGTTCGTGTGTATTCGTGCGAGACGGCCGAGCAGGTCGCAGCTATTGCCGACGAGCTCGCATAGTCCACAGGGCTGTAACCCGAAAGGAATGACATGGGCAACTTGAACAATGGCGCGCTCGAGCGCAACGACTCACGTCGCGTGGCACTGGTCACGGGCGGCTCGCGGGGTATCGGCCGCGCCTGCGCTATCGGTCTGGCGGAGGATGGCTACGATATCGCCGTCGTCTATGCCGGCAGCGTCGATGCGGCGCGCGAGACGTGCGACGCCTGCGAGGCGGCTGGCGCCACGGCGCGCTCATATCAATGCGACGTGGCCGACCCCGCTGCCGTCAACGCGTGCGTGGAAGCGGTCCTCAACGACTTTGGCTCCATTTGGGCGCTCGTCAACAACGCTGGCATCACCCGCGATGGCCTGCTCATGCGCATGGGCGATGACGCCTTCGATCGCGTGCTCGATGTCAATCTTAAAGGAACGTTTAACACGACGCGCGCGCTCACCAAGACCTTTATGCGCCAGCGCGGCGGCTGCGTCGTCAACATGAGCTCGGTCGTGGGCCTGATGGGCAATGCCGGGCAAGCCAACTACGCTGCCTCCAAGGCGGGCGTGATCGGCCTGACCAAGGCGGTGGCGCGCGAGCTTGCGCCCCGCGGCGTACGAGTGAACGCGGTTGCCCCCGGGTTTGTCGAGACGGATATGACGGCAAAGCTCTCGGAGAAGGTGCGTACGGTAACCGAGGAGCAGATTCCCCTTAAGCGTATGGCGCGCCCCGAGGAGGTGGCCGGCGTAGTGCGCTTTCTGGCGAGTGATGCGGCTGCCTACATTACGGGTGAGGTCGTGCGCGTCGACGGCGGAATGGCGATGTAGAAACCAGGGCCGAAGAACGGCTTGGATGAGGAGACCATGATGGAACAGAGAGTTGCAATCACCGGTATCGGTGCCGTGTCGCCGCTCGGCAACACCGCGCTTGCCACCTGGGCGGCAATGTGTGCTGGCACGTGCGGCATCGGCCCGATCACGCACTTCGATACCGATGCGTTTGCCGTCAAGGTGGCAGCCGAGGTCAAGGGCTTTGACGGCAACGAGTACTTTGGCAAGCGTGACGCCAAGCATCTCGACCCCTGCGTTCAGTTTGCGATGGCGGCTTCGGACGAAGCCATGCACGATGCGGGCTTTGATGTCGAAGGCGCCATCGATCGCGAGCGCCTGGGCGTCTACGTGGGCTCGGGCGTGGGCGGCATGACGACGCTCGTCGACAACGTCCATACGATTGCCGAACGTGGGCCCCGCCGCGCATCGCCCTATATGATCGCGATGATGATCCCCAACATGGCATCGGGCAATATCGCAATCCGCCACAAGGCAAAGGGCCCGACCCTGCCCGTGGTGACCGCGTGCGCAACCTCGGCCCATGAGGTGGGCGAGGCGTTCCGCGCCATCAAGCACGGCTATGCCGACGCGATCCTCGCGGGCGGCGCCGAGGCCGCAATTATCCCCGATGCCGTTGCGGGCTTTACGTCCTGCCGCGCATTGACCACCAACCCTGATCCCGCGACGGCTTGCCGCCCGTTCGATGCAGACCGCGATGGCTTTGTGATGGGCGAGGGCGCCTGCGTGCTCGTGCTCGAGAGCATGGAACATGCGCAGGCGCGCGGTGCGCACATTTATGCCGAGGTCGTGGGCTACGGCAACACCGATGATGCCTATCACATCACGAGCCCTGATCCCGAGGCTGCCGGCATTGCCCGCGCGATATCGCTGGCGGTGACCGAGGGCGACGTCAGGCCTTCCGAGGGCCTCTACATCAATGCCCACGGCACATCGACCAAGCTCAACGATTCGTCCGAGACGGCGGGCATTAAGCGTGCGCTCGGCGAGGACGCGGCGCGCGCCGCGCACGTCTCGTCGACTAAGTCGATGACCGGCCACATGATCGGTGCCACGGGCGCCATCGAGGTCATGGCCTGCGCCATGGCGCTCGAGCAGGGCGTGGTGCCGCCGACCATTAACTACCACACGCCCGATCCCGCCTGCGATCTTGACTACACGCCCAATCGCGCGGTTCGCGCTGACCTTACCTGGGCGCTTTCGACCAACCTGGGCTTTGGCGGACACAACGCCGCCATCGCGCTGCGTAGATATACGAGGAGCTAGAGCATGGATTCCAAAAGACTTGCCGAGATAGCCGATGTTATGGAGGACCGCGGCCTCACGCGCGTACGCGTTGAGGAGCCCGATGGCACCGCGGTCGAACTCGAGCGCGCGAGCGCCGCACAGCCGGTTGCCGTGCCCATGCCCATGCCGAGCGCTATGGCCGCTCCAGTTGCAGCTCCCACAGTCGCGCCTGCCGCACCGGAGCCCGCCGCGCAGACACCTGCCGCCGCACCGGAGCCCAAGGGCACCGAGGTGACCGCTCCCATGGTCGGCGTTTTCTATGCTGCCCCGGCGCCGGGCGACGAGCCGTTTGTGCACGTGGGCTCTAAGGTCAAGGCCGGCGAGACGCTCTGCATCATCGAGGCCATGAAGGTTCTCAACGAGGTAACGGCAGAGGCAGACGGCGAGGTGCTCGAGATCTGCGTGGCCGACGGCGACCTCGTGGAGTTTGGCAGCTGCCTCATGAGGATCGGATAGGTGATATCCATGAACAAAGAAGAGCTTAAGGAACTGTTGCCGCATCGCGAACCGATGCTTTTGCTCGACGAGGCCGAGCTGGTGGGCGACGAGGCCCACGGCAAGATCACGATTACGGGCGACGAGTACTTTTTGCAGGGGCATTTTCCGGGAAACCCGGTGGTCCCCGGCGTGATTCAGTGCGAGATGCTCGCCCAAAACTGTTGCGTGCTGCTGATGGGCGATGAGGAAGCGCGCGGCGCGACGCCGTTCTACACGAGTCTGGACAAGGTGCGCTTTAAGCGTCCGGTGCGCCCGGGCGACACGGTTGATCTGGTGTGCACCATCACGCGTGCGCGCGGGCCGTTCCGCTTTGCGACGGGTACTGCGAGCGTCAACGGTGAGGTTTGCTGCCGCGCCGATATGTCTTTTGCACTCATGCACGAAAGTTAAGGAAGGCTTCATGTTCGACAAAGTGCTCATCGCCAACCGCGGCGAAGTCGCGGTCCGTGTTATCCGCGCGTGCCGCGATATGGGCATCAAGACCGTCGCCGTTTATTCCACGGCCGATGCGGACGCGCTGCACGTGCAGCTTGCCGACGAGGCGTATTGCATCGGCGGTCCGCGTCTTGCCGAGAGCTACCTCAACGACGATGCTGTGCTCACCTGTGCCGTAAAGTCGGGAGCTAAGGCAATTCATCCCGGCTATGGCTTTTTCTCCGAGAAGGCGAGCTTCGTGCGCGACTGCGACAAGTATGGCCTGGCGTTTGTTGGTCCTTCGGCCAAGGTGATCGACAGCATGGGCGACAAGGACGCCGCACGTCGAACGGCTGCCGCGGCGGGCGTGCCCATCGTGCCGGGCTGCGATTTGCTCAAAAGTCCCGAGGAGGCAACGGCCGAGGCTGAGCGCATTGGCTGCCCCGTGCTTATTAAGGCGCGTGCGGGCGGCGGCGGTCGCGGTATTCGTAAGGTCGAGCGCGTGGAAGATGCGGCAAAGGCGTTTATCGAGGCGCGTGCCGAGGGCGAGGCCGTTTTTGGCGACGGCGAGTGCTACATGGAGAAGTTTGTCGCGCCGGCGCATCACGTTGAGGTGCAGATTATGGCCGATAAGCAGGGCCATGTGTTTTCGCTTGGCGAGCGTGAGTGCTCGGTGCAGCGCCGCAACCAAAAGCTAATCGAGGAGAGCCCCGCGCCGTGCCTCGACGGACACGACGACATTCGTGCTCGCATGCACAAGGCAGCGCGTGACCTGGCTCGTGCCGTCGGCTACGAAGGAGCCGGTACCATCGAGTTCCTGTATTCGGACGACGGCAATTTCTACTTTATGGAAATGAACACGCGCTTGCAGGTGGAGCATCCGGTTACGGAGTTTGTGACCGATACCGACCTGGTCAAGTGGCAGCTGCGCGTGGCAGCAGGCCAGCCTCTGCCCTTTGAGCAGGAGGACATGCCGGTCCGCAACCACGCCATGGAGTGCCGCATCAATGCCGAGACGCCGGACTTTCTGCCGTCATGCGGAACGGTCACCGCGTTGCGTGTGCCGGGTGGTCCGCGCGTGCGCTGGGATTCCGCCATGTTTACCGGTGCGACAGTTCCGCCGTACTACGACTCCATGCTCGGCAAGCTCATCGTGTGTGCGCCCACGCGTGACGGCGCCATTCGCAAGATGCGCTCGGCCCTGGGCGAGCTCGTGATTGAGGGCGTGAGCGAAAACAGCGAGCTTCAGCTCGACGTGCTGGCAAACGACGAGTTCTTGTCGGGCATGTATCACACCGATCTGATGGGGCATCTCTATGCTGATGAATAGAAAAGCGAAGACGGTCAATGTCCTTGAGGGGCCGATAACCGAGTCGTGCGCCGAGTTTCCCGCGCGCCACGTGTTTATCAAGTGCCCGGAGTGCCGCCGTGTGATCGATGAGGCACGCCTACACGACAACCTCGAGGTCTGCCCTCGTTGCGGCAAACACTTTCGCGTGAGCGGTCGCGCGCGCATGCGCATGACGGTCGACGAGGGCACGTTTGAGGAATGGGATGCCAATCTGGCGTCGGAGGACTTCCTCTCGTTTCCCGGCTATGCCGATAAGCTCAAGAGCGTGAGCGAGCGTTCGGGCGAGCGCGATGCCGTTGTGTGCGGCAGGGGCAAAATCTGCGGTTGCGATACGGCGCTCTTCTTTATGGACGCTAACTTTATGATGGGCTCGATGGGCTCCGTGGTGGGCGAGAAGATCTGTCGCGCATTTGAGCGTGCGACCGAGCTGGGATTGCCAGTTGTCGGCTTTACCGTTTCGGGCGGTGCGCGCATGCAAGAGGGCGTGACCTCGCTTATGCAGATGGCCAAGATTTCTGCGGCGGTTAGGCGCCACAGCGAGGCGGGCGGCCTGTATATCACGGTGCTCACCGACCCCACGACCGGAGGTGTAACCGCGAGCTTTGCCATGGAGGGTGACATTATCCTGGCCGAGCCCGATGCCCTGACGGCATTTGCCGGCCCGCGCGTGATCGAGCAGAACATGCACAAGCGACTGCCCAAGGGATTCCAGCGCTCCGAGTTTTTGATGGAGCACGGCTTTTGCGATGCCGTTGTTCCGCGTGGCGAGATTGCGCTCACGGTAGGCGAGCTGCTGGCGCTGCACGAAGGGCACGCGCCCGGCCTGGGGGCACCGCATGAGATCGTGCATGCGGGTCGCCGCGGCAAAAAGCTGGGACACTTGTTTAAGCGCTCGCCGGCACCAAAAACCGCGCTCGAGATTGTCAAGCAGACCCGCTCGGCAGATCGCGCCACGGCGGGTGAGATGATCTCGCTGGGCCTGGATGGATTTGTGGAGCTGCACGGCGACCGTTACTTTGGCGACGACGCCGCTGTGGTGGCTGGCATTGGCTGGAAAGACGGACGCCCCGTAACGGTCATCGCCATCGAGCGCGGCACCACGACCAAAGAGCGTATGCGCCGCAACTTTGGCATGGCGCATCCCGAGGGCTACCGCAAAGCGCGTCGCCTTATGCGCCAGGCCGAAAAGTTTGGTCGACCGGTTCTGTGCCTGGTCGATACTTCGGGCGCGTTTTGCGGCATCGGTGCCGAGGAGCGCGGTCAGGGCGAGGCGATTGCCCAGAATCTCGTGGAGATGAGCGGCCTTAAGACGCCGATTGTCTCGGTGGTGACAGGCGAGGGCGGCTCTGGTGGCGCGCTGGCGCTATCCGTGGCCGACCGCATCCTGATGCTCTCGAGCTCGGCCTATTCGGTCGTGAGCCCCGAGGCCTGTGCGTCGATCCTGTGGAAGGATACCGAGCGCGCGAATGAGGCCGCCGAGGCGCTTAAGCTCACAGCCCCCGATCTGTTGGCGCTCGGCATCATCGACGACGTTGTCGACGATAGGGGCCTGTCGCATGAGGAGATCGCCGGCGCCGTCATGTCCTCGGCATTTGCTGCCTTCGATACGCTTGGGCGGCTCGACGACGCGACCCTCACAAACCTCCGCTACGAAAAGTACCGCGCAATCGGTCAGTACCGCACGATGTGACAAAGGGTCAGTCCGCATGTCACATTGAGAAAGGCGTTCCATGTCACAAGTTTCTAACACCTCGTTTACAACGACGGTTTCATCAAACGCCATGGCCGTGGTGGACTATCTGTCCAAAAGCATGATGTCGGCGCTGCCGTTTATTGTCTGCGCGGCGTTGTTCCGCACCGTCGCCGTCATTATGGGCGAAGGCATGCTGGGCCTGTGGTCTGCCGATTCCGAAATCTATCGCCTGTTCTACAGTTGGCTCTATAACGCCGGCTACTACTTTTTGCCCATTTATCTTGGTTGGGCGGCCGCTCGCCAGCTCGGTTGCTCGGAGCAGCTGGGCATGATGCTGGGTGGCGTATTGATTGCGCCCGATTTGCTTAAGCTCGTCGATGCCGCACCGACGACGGGGGCATCGATGACTTCCGTGTATGGCCTGCTTCCCGCGCCGGTCAACGATTACACGACGACCGTTATTCCGGTTCTCATCTCGGTGCCCGTGCTATGGCGAGTGGAGTGTTTCTTTAAGCGCGTTATCCCTAAGGCCGTGGCGTTTTCGTTCGTTCCGTTTGCAACCATGCTTGTCATGGTTCCGGTTTCGCTGCGCATTACGGCGCCGGCGGGCAGCTATCTGGGCATGCTGTTGGGCCAGCTTATGTTTATGCTTGGCAATTCCGGTGGCATCGTGTCGCTGCTCACGCTCATGGGGCTTGCCGCGGGCTGGGAGTTCCTAAAGATCGCCGGCGTCAGCAACGTTGTCCTATCGCTCGCCTATGCGCAGTTTATGAGTGTGGGAACGGATTCGTGCATCCTGATCGCCGCGACGATGGCAACGTTCGCCGTTTGGGGCATGCCCTTTGGCGTGTCGCTTCGCGTTGCGGATAAGGACGAGAAGGCGCTCATGCTGGGCTATTCGATCTCGGGTGTTCTTGGCGGCGTAAGCGAGCCGGCGCTGTACGGTTGCGGCTTTAAATATGGCAGGTGCCTGACGTGCATGGCCATTGGCGGCGCCGTCGGAGGCCTTGTTGCGGCCGTGGGCCACGTTACGGCCTATACCATCGGCATGACGAATGTCCTCATGGTCATTGGCTTTGCCACGGGCGGCATCTCGAACCTGCTGTGGTGCTGCGCTGCCGGCGGTGTGGCATTTGCGGTGTCTGCGGCGCTGAGCTACTGCTTTGGCGTGGTGCCGGCGCAGGGACAGGCGGCAGAAGACGGGGCCGATTCACCCGAAACAGTGGCGAGCGCTGCTGAAGTAAGCGCATAAACCTGTGCGACAAAAGGACGATTCTTTTGTCATGCTCCAAGGCCGTGGCCCGTGCGGGCTGCGGCCTCTTTGTATCTGGGAGACAAAGTGGCTACACTACAATCCGTTTGAGCAATAGATATATAGGTAGTACCGTGGGGGCGGATGCAGATGGTCGAGTGGATAGTTAAGCGCGCGCAGGGCGATCGTGCGCGTGTGGGCACGTTAGCGGGCATGGTGTGTATTGTCGCCAATGTGGCGCTTTGTGCTGCGAAGGGCGCAATCGGTGTGGTTTCGGGATCGGTTTCGATTGTGGCGGATGCCATGAACAACCTGTCCGATGCCAGCTCGAATATCGTGAGCGTGCTGGGCTTTAAGCTGGCGAGCAAGCCCGCCGACCCCGAGCATCCATACGGCCATGGTCGCTACGAGTACCTCTCGGGTCTTGTCGTGGCGGCGCTCGTGCTTCTCATTGGCCTTGAACTGGTGAAGTCCTCGTTTGAGCGTATCATCCACCCCGAACCTGTCGAGTTCTCGCTTGCCCTGGTGGCAGTCCTGGCGCTTTCGATGGTTGTTAAGCTGTGGATGGCGGCGCTCAACCAAAAGCTCGGCGACCGTATCGAGTCCGAGACACTGCATGCGACTGCCCAGGATTCCAAGAACGATGTTCTTGCCACAGGCGCCGTGCTGGCATGTGCAATTGTTTCGCAGGTGACGCACATCAATCTTGACGCATGGGTTGGCCTTGCCGTTGGCGCCTATATTGGCTGGAGCGGCTTTGAGCTTATTCAAGATACGGTGAGCCCGCTTTTGGGCCAGGCGCCCGATCCCAAGTTGGTCAAGCACATCCGAGACAAGATCATGAGCTATCCCGGCGTTTTGGGCGTTCATGACCTAATGGTTCACGACTATGGCCCGGGCAGGAAGTTCGCAAGTGCGCACGCCGAGATGGCGGCCGAGGCCAGTCCGCTGGAAAGTCACGACACGCTCGATAACATCGAGCAGTCGTTTAGGAACGAAGACGGCATGATTGTCACACTTCACTACGACCCCATCGTGACCGATGACCCCAAGCTGGCGAGCATGCGCCTGCGTATCAACGCAATGGCTCAGGAGATCGATAACCGCCTCTCGATTCATGATCTACGCTGTGTGCCGGGTCCTACGCACACCAACGTGATCTTTGACTGCGTGCGTCCCTCGGATCTGCAGATGAGTGCCGAAGACGTAAAGCACGCGCTGGCACAACGGGTCGAATCGGAATATCCCAAGTCGATTGCCAAGATTACGATCGACGAAGACTACGTAGGGCATACCCACGAGTAAGGCTGTGCCGGCAAAGCAAGTTATGCAGAAGGGGAGAGCATGAAGAAGCTGTATCTACTCCGTCACGGTCAGACGGAGTTCAACGTCAAAAAGCTGGTCCAGGGCCGCTGCGATTCACCGCTCACCGACTTAGGCCGTCAGCAAGCCGGGATGGCAGCCGCATGGCTCAAAGCCCACGGCGTCGTCCCCGACAAAGTGGTCTCTTCGCCCTTAGGCCGAGCCATGGACACAGCTCAGCTCGTCGCATGCGAGCTCCTCGGCCCGGACGCAGCAGCCGAGCCCTGCGAAGGCATTATCGAGCGCTGCTACGGCACCTTCGAAGAAGGCCCGCACGACGCGCTACCCACCGACGTCTGGGATCCGGGCGAGGACCTGGTCCCCTTCGGAGGAGAAGGAAGCCGCGCACTGCAAGAACGCATGGTAGGCACCCTCACTAATCTCATGGACTCCGAGGGCATCGAAGCCCTCCTAGCAGTAAGCCACGGCAGCGCCAGCCGCCAATTCATTAAGGCTGCAGCCCCAGAGGGCTTCGAGCTTCCAACAAAACTCCCCAACTGCGCCATCATGATCTTCGATTTTGACGAGGAAGAGTCGGGAGAAGAGGGCGACACGTCTCAATCCAAGTTCACCTTGCGGCAAATTATCGATCCCCAACAAAGTAATTAGCTGAGCGAGCAAGGTTTAGTAGACGTCAACGTGGCGTTCCCAGTGTGCGGCGGAGGGGGCGGGCCTGAGACATATTAAGGTTGTCGCGAGTTCCGCACGAACAGGAGAGCACTTAATGTGCTCTCCGTCGTGAGCAGGACTGTAGAGCAGCAACCTTAATATGTCTCAGGCCCGCCCCCTCCGCCGCACACTGGGAACGTGCCACGCACTTTACCTGCGTAAACAATGTGAGTGAAATATGAATCTCGATGGATACGCCCGCAGCCGTGTATACTAAACAGCTGTGTGAAACCAGGGGAGTATTCTGGCTGGACAAAATGCCTGCTTAATAGGGTTGTCAGGTAGTCCGGGCGAAATACAAGGCTGGGGAGCACGTCGTGTAAGTAGTGGTCCTCTAGGGGCGTACGCTCGGTGGTGTACGCATTGTCCCAAGACCACGCGAGAGTTGGGATCATATCTTGATCAGCATGATTCTCGGCCGCAAGATTGGCATGACCCAGGTTTGGGACGAGGACGACAACGTCGTTCCCGTCACGGTCATCCAGGCTGGCCCCTGCGCTGTCTCGCAGGTTAAAACTCAGGCAACCGACGGCTATGACGCCGTCCAGATCGGTTTCGGCGACATCAAGGCCAAGAACGTGAACAAGCCCATGGCTGGTCACTTCGCCAAGGCTGGCGTCGAGCCTGTCCGTTTCCTTCGTGAGGTCCGCGTCGAGAACGGCGAGGAGCACAAGGTCGGCGAGGTCGTCACCGTCGCTGATTTCGCTGATGTCGAGAAGGTCGACGTCATCGGTACCTCCAAGGGTAAGGGCTTCCAGGGTCGCATCAAGCGCTGGGGTCAGCGCCGCGGTCCTATGACGCATGGTTCTCACTTCCAGCGTCACCCCGGTTCTATCGGTCAGTGCGCCTATCCTGCGCGCGTCCTCAAGGGCGTCAAGATGGCCGGTCACATGGGTAACGAGCGCGTTACCGTCAAGAACCTTTCCGTTGTCCGCATCGATGCCGAGCAGAACCTCATCTTGGTCAAGGGCGCTGTCCCGGGTGCCAAGAATGGTCTCGTCGCCATCCGTATGGCCTAAGGGCCCAGCCCATTTAGCCCAGCGTCATACCAAGGAGAACACTTAAATGGCAAAGTTTGAAGTAAAGAACAGCGAGGGCAAGAAGGTCGCCGAGGCCGAGCTCGCCGCTGAGGTGTACGGCATCGAGCCGAACATCCACGTTATGCACCACATCGTCAAGTGCCAGATGGCCTCTTGGCGTCAGGGCACCCAGTCCGCTAAGGGCCGCTCTGAGGTTTCCGGTGGCGGCAAGAAGCCTTGGCGTCAGAAGGGCACCGGCCGTGCCCGCCAGGGTTCCATCCGTGCTGCCCAGTGGCGTCACGGTGGCGTTGTCTTCGCCCCCAAGCCCCGTTCCTACGCTAAGCGTATGAACAACAAGGAGGTCAAGCTGGCTATGCGCTCCGCGCTGTCCGCCAAGCTGGCCGATGGCGAGCTCGTGCTCGTCGACGACTACGGCTTCGAGAAGCCTTCCACCAAGGCTGCCGTCGCCATGCTCAAGGCTCTCGGCCTTGAGGGCAAGCGTCTGACCATCATCGTTCGCGATGAGGACGTCAACGCCTACCTGTCGTTCCGCAACATTCCCAAGACGTTCATCATCACTGCCGACGAGGCCAACACCTACGATCTCGTCAACAACAACGCCGTGCTGATGCCCGCCGACATCGCCGCTCACTTCGGGGAGGTGCTTGCATAAATGACCGCCCACGAGATCATCATCCGTCCGATCGTGTCCGAGCGTTCCTTCTCCGGCATGGAGCTGAACAAGTACACGTTCGAGGTCGCCAAGGATGCTAACAAGTATCAGATCAAGGACGCTGTCGAGGAGATCTTCGGCGTCAAGGTCGTTCGCGTGAACACCCTGACGGTCAAGCCCAAGACCAAGCGCGTGCGCTATGTCGCCGGCAAGACCCGTTCTTGGAAGAAGGCCATCGTCACGCTGGCCGAGGGCGACACCATCGAGGTCTTTGGCAACCAGGCCTAAGACTCGCTGCTGTTGAGTGAGCTCATGCCTCCCAAATAGGGGAGGCGAGAGCTCAAGGTTTTGGGCGTATTAAATGGACACGCCCGGAACCGTGTATACGTCCGGTGTCATCGCACCCGAGGCAGAACCTCGAATCCCTGTCTGCGATGGCTAACGGATTCCTATTGAAAGGGATTGTAATGGCTGTAAAGCACCTTAAGCCGACCTCCGCTGGTAGGCGTTGGCAGACGATCTCCGACTTCTCCGAGATCACCTGCACCAAGCCCGAGAAGTCTCTTCTCGAGCCCCTGCCCAAGAAGGCCGGTCGTAACAACAACGGCCGCATCACCACCCGCCACCAGGGCGGCGGCGTGAAGCGTCGTTACCGCGTGATCGACTTCAAGCGCAACAAGGACGGCGTGCCCGCCAAGGTTGCCACGATTGAGTACGATCCGAACCGTTCCGCTCGCATCGCCCTGCTTCACTACGCTGACGGTGAGAAGCGCTACATCTTGGCCCCCAAGGGCCTCGAGGTCGGTCAGACCATCATGTCCGGTTCTGACGCCGACATCAAGCCGGGCAACGCTCTGCCCCTCGCCGACATCCCCGTCGGTACGCTCATCCACGCCGTCGAGTTCCAGCCGGGCAAGGGCGCTGCTATCGCCCGTTCCGCCGGTAACTCCTGCCAGCTGATGGGTAAGGAGGGCAAGTACGCTATCGTCCGTATGCCTTCCTCCGAGATGCGCCGCATCCTCGTTACCTGCCGCGCCACCGTCGGTGAGGTCGGCAACGCCGATCACTCCAACATCGTCATCGGCAAGGCCGGCCGTAAGCGTCACATGAACGTGCGCCCGACCGTCCGCGGTACCGTCATGAACCCTGTCGACCACCCGCACGGCGGTGGCGAGGGCAAGAACCACACCTCTGGTCGTCCCTCTGTTACCCCCTGGGGTAAGCCGACGAAGGGCCTTCGTACGCGCAAGAAGAAGAAGGTCTCGAACCAGCACATCATTCGTCGCCGTAAGAAGTAATTTCGGATACCGAGTTTTAGGAGAAAGCACTTATGAGCAGAAGTCTCAAAAAGGGCCCGTTCGTGGAGACTCGCCTTCTCTCGCGTATCACCGCGATGAACGAGGCTGGCAAGAAGGACGTCGTGAAGACCTGGTCCCGCGCGTCCACCATCTTCCCCGAGATGGTTGGTCACACCATCGCCGTCCACGACGGCCGCAAGCATGTGCCCGTGTATGTTACCGAGTCCATGGTTGGTCACAAGCTCGGCGAGTTCGCGCCGACTCGTACGTTCCGTGGCCACAAGGCCAAATAGGGGGTTAACCGTAAATGGCAACTAAGTCTATTGAAACTGAGGCCACCGAGGTTCGCGCCGTCGCTAAGTACGTGCGTGTTTCCCCCAGCAAGGCCCGCCTGGTGGTCGATCTGATCCGCCGCAAGCCTGTCGCTCAGGCCTTCGACATCCTCCACTTCTGCGACCGCGCCGTCGCCGTGGATGTCGAGAAGGTTCTCCGTTCTGCCGTTGCGAACGCCGAGAACAACAACGGTCTGCGTGCCGACAACCTGGTTGTCGCCGCTGCCTATGTTGACGAGGGTCCGACGCTTAAGCGCATCCGTCCCCGCGCCAAGGGTTCCGCTTCTCGCATTCTGAAGCGTACTTCCCACATCACCGTCGTCGTTGCTCCTCGAAAGGAGGCGTAAAGCTGTATGGGTCAGAAAGTCTACCCCACCGGCTTCCGTCTTGGCATCACCGAGAACTGGCGCTCCCGCTGGTTCGCAGAGAAGGATTACGCTAAGACCCTCGGTAACGATCTCGAGATTCGCAAGTACCTCGAGAAGCGTCTTTCCCGCGCAGCTGTCTCCCGCGTCGAGATCGAGCGCGCTGGCGACAAGGTGAAGGTCATCATCCTCACCGCTCGCCCCGGCGTTGTCATCGGTAAGAAGGGTGCCGAGATCGATACCCTCCGCACCGAGCTCGAGAAGGTCGCTGGCGTCTCCAAGGGCCAGCTCTCCGTCGACGTTGTCGAGATCAAGCGCCCCGAGCTCGACGCCAACCTCGTTGCTCAGTCCATTGCCGAGCAGCTCGAGGGCCGCGTTGCCTTCCGTCGCGCTATGCGCAAGGCTGTCCAGTCCGCCCGCAAGGCCGGCGCTAAGGGCATCCGTATCCAGTGCTCCGGTCGTCTCGGTGGTGCCGAGATGGGCCGTCGTGAGTGGTACCGCGAGGGTCGCGTGCCTCTGCACACCCTCCGTGCCAAGATCGACTACGGCACGGCTGTCGCCAGCACCACCATGGGCGCTTGCGGCGTGAAGGTCTGGATCTACCTGGGCGAGAAGCTCCCGGGCCAGCCTGTTCCCAACCCTGCACTCGAGGGCTCTTCCCGTCCTCGTCGTCGTAACTCCGAGAGGAGGGGTCAGTAGTGCTTGCCCCTAAGCGTATTCTTCACCGCAAGGTGCAGCGTGGCTCCATGAAGGGCCAGGCCAAGGGTAATACCGAGCTGCATTTCGGCGAGTTTGGTATCCAGGCTCTCGAGGCCCATTGGATCACCAACCGTCAGATCGAGGCCGCTCGTATTGCCATGACCCGCTACATGAAGCGTGGCGGTCGTGTTTACATCACGATCTTCCCCGATAAGCCCATCACCAAGAAGCCTGCCGAGACTCGCATGGGTTCTGGTAAGGGTAACCCCGAGGAGTGGGTGGCCGTCGTCAAGCCCGGCCGCATCATGTTCGAGGTCAAGGGCGTGCCCGAGGAGGTCGCTCGCGAGGCTCTGCGTCTTGCACAGCACAAGCTTCCCATCAAGACCAAGATTGTTGCTGCCAAGAACGCTGAGCAGCGCATCGAGAAGGAGATGGCTGAGGAGGCCGCTCTCGAGGCCAAGTGGGCTGCTGAGGACGCCGCCGCCGCCAAGGAGGAGAACTAATGAAGCCCGCAGAGATTCGTGAGCTCTCGGACGCTCAGCTCGTTGAGAAGCTGAAGGAAATGCGCGCCGAGCTCTTTAACCTTCGTTTCCAGATGGCCACCAGCCAGCTGGACAACACCGCTCGCGTCAACACCGTGAAGAAGGACATCGCTCGCGTCCTCACGGAGCAGCGCGCCCGCGAGATCGCAGCGGAGAAGTCCGCTGTCGCCGAGTAGGACCTAAGGAGAGAACATGACTGATTCGCGTAACTCGCGTAAGGTCCGTACGGGTGTCGTTACCTCCGTCTCCGGTGCCAAGACCATTGTTGTCACCATCACCGAGCGCAAGCGTCACCCCAAGTACGGCAAGATGATGACCAGCTCCAAGAAGCTGCACGCTCACGACGAGGAGTGCACGGCTGGCGTGGGCGATACCGTCCGCGTTATGGAGACCCGTCCTATGTCCAAGATGAAGCGTTGGCGCCTCATCGAGGTCGTCGAGCGCGCTAAATAAGCAGTCGCTCTTACGACTTGTACGTTTCCGAAGATGTGCGTATGCCTGGCTTGCATACCACGGGCCGTATAAAGGCTGCGCACCTCTCTTCGGTTCTTAGTTCGGAGGAACATCTACCATGATTCAGATGCAAACCATGCTGAACGTCGCCGACAACTCCGGCGCTCGCAAGATTCGCTGCATCAAGGTGCTTGGCGGTTCCAAGCGTCGTTATGCAGGCATCGGCGATGTGTTCATCGGTGCTGTCCAGGAGGCTACCCCTGGCGCCAACGTCAAGAAGAAGGACGTTGTCCGTTGCGTCGTCGTTCGCACCGTTAAGGAGATCCGCCGCAAGGATGGCTCCTACATTCGCTTTGATGAGAACGCCTGCGTTGTCATCAACAACGATGGTTCGCCCGTCGGCACCCGTATCTTCGGGCCCGTCGCTCGCGAGCTTCGTGACAAGAAGTACATGAAGATCGTCTCGCTCGCTCCCGAGACCCTGTAGTTAGGGGAGATATATGTATATCAAGAAGGGCGATAAGGTCCAGGTTCTCTCTGGTAAGGATCGCGGCAAGCAGGGCGTTGTCCTGCGTGCTCTCCCCGCCGAGAACAAGGTCGTTGTCGAGGGCGTTTCGGTCGTCAAGAAGGCCGTCAAGCCCAACGCTGCCAACCAGCAGGGCGGCATCGTTTCGCAGGAGGCTCCCATCGACGCCTCCAACGTCAATCTCGTTTGCCCCGAGTGCGGTAAGGTTACCCGCGTCGGTCACGAGAAGGACGGCAAGAACAAGCTGCGCGTCTGCAAGAAGTGCGGCCACAAGTTCTAAGCTGCCCGCAACATCAAGTTGCTAGCAAAGGCCCGGATGCCACGGCACCCGGGCCTTTTTCTATCCCCACTCATTTGGGACAGACTTAAATGAGTGATTGTGCTCATTGGGGACAGACTTAAATGAGTAGTCCCGGCAGTTGGGGACAGTCCCCATGTGTCGGCAGTTTGGGACGGTCCATTGATGCCTGATGCCCCTAGAGGGGAAGAGTAAGACAGCCTGCTCTGCCTTTTTGGGCTTTGGTGTTCCGCTTCTTTATCCTTTACAAGGATCCTCGCATGCGCATTATCGCGCATAGCATTGCGTGTTAATGCGTATGACCGCGTAAAAATGTGCAAAATATGGCTAAATAATGACCGATAAACAAATAAACACGCAAATACAAGCAAATGCGCGCGCATTTGTGCGAATATAAGGCTGTTGGAAATGAAGAACTTCCGATGACTCAGGAGGCACATATGGCAGATTCCAAGCAGGCTCCACTCGACTCCGCGGCAGCCGCAAAAGCAGCGTTCGCTTCGGTCCAGGATAAGCCGTTCCCAAACGACATTTTTACGGCTCCCGAGCTTCGCTGGGCAGTGATCGGGTGCGGTGTTATCGCCAACCAAATGGCCCAGTCCCTCGCGCTGGCCGGCCGCAAGCTCGCGGGTGTCGCCAACCGTACGCTTTCCAAAGCCCAGGCTTTTGCCGAGCAGTATGGCGTCGAGAAGGTGTACGAGACGGTCGAGGACCTCTACGCCGATCCGGACATCGACGCTGTCTATATCACCACGCCGCACAACACGCATATCACCTATCTGCGTGCTGCGCTGGCCGCCGGCAAGCACGTGCTCTGCGAGAAGGCCATTACCCTCAACTCTGCCGAGCTCGACGAGGCCCGTGCCATCGCTGACGAGCACAACGTGGTTCTTATGGATGCCACCACGGTGCTCCACATGCCGCTGTATCAGGAGCTGCGCCGTCGCATGGATGCGGGCGACTTTGGCCGTATGAACCTCGCTCAGCTCAACTTTGGCAGCTATAAGGAGTACGGGGACCTGACCAACCGGTTCTACAACCGTAGTCTCGCCGGCGGTGCCATGCTCGATATTGGCGTGTATGCCCTGTCCGTCATGCGTCTCTTTATGGCAAGCCAGCCCGCTGAGATCGTCTCTCTGAGCAACACCTGTGAGACCGGCGTTGACGTCGCGAGTGGCATTGTCTGCCGTAACGCCGAGCAGCAGCTGGGCGTGGTGAGCCTTACGCTCCACTCCAAGCAGCCCAAGCGTTCGGTTATCAGCTTCGACAAGTGCTATATCGAGGTCAACGAGTATCCGCGCGCCGATCACGCGACCATCGTGTGGACTGTGGACGGCCACCGCGAGGAGGTCCACGCCGGCACCGAAGCTTACGCCCTTTGCTATGAGATGGCCGATCTTGAGAAGGCCGTTGCCGGCGACGACTCCAAGCGCGAGCTGCTGGATTATGCTTCTGATGTTATGGAGCTTATGACCAAGCTCCGCGCCGATTGGGGAGTCGTGTACCCCGAGGAGGAGTAAGCGATGCTTGCGGAAGATAGGCTCAATGCGATCGTGTCGATGGTGCAGCAGGCCGGCTCGGTTACCGTGCCGGAACTTGCCGAGGCCCTGGGCGTGACACCGTCCACCATTCGCCGTGACTTGCAAACGCTCGACCGCGCGCACCGTATCGCCAAGGTGCACGGAGGTGCGACGAGTCTGGAGCGCGCGCACGTGACGCGCGACTTGACGATCAGCGAGCGCAGCGATCTCCATAACGATGACAAGGAGCGCATCTGTGCTCGTGCCGCGGCCCTGGTGGAGCCCGATAGCTTTGTGTATATCGATTCGGGCTCAACGACCCTCAAGCTCATCGAGCATCTTCCGCGTCTCGACGGCGTCACCTATGTGACCGATTCCGTGCTCCATGCTCAGCACCTTGCTTTGCGCGGCATGCGTACCGTGGTGCTGGGCGGCGAGCTCAAACCCGAGACCGAGGCGCTCGTTGGCCCCGATGCCTTGGCAACCCTGGACCGCTATAACTTCAACTGCGGCTTTTGGGGATCCAACGGCATCGCCGCCGAGCAAGGTCTCACCACACCGGATATCGAGGAAGCACAGGTCAAGCGTATCTCGATGCGCCATACCGCCAAACGCTTTGTAATCTCGGACGCCAGTAAATTTGGCATGGTGGCGCCCGTCAAGTTCGCGGACTTCCGCGACGCAACGATTATCACTACGGGCGAGGTGCCCGCCAAGTACCAGTCGATGGACAACGTCATCACGGTCTAGCGACAGGGCAAGGTCAAAACCATTTAGGTTCCTCAATAGAAAAGCGGCAACACCCTCGATGGGCGATGCCGCTTTTGTTGTCTGCCGTTTTGTCTAAATCTGTAACAACTAGACCGTTAAAAGTGGGCTAGGTGTTACAGATTGAGATACTTCCGAACCTTGCCGTCCCTTTGTCTCGATCTGTAACAGATAGACCAGAAAATGGGTTCTAACTGTTACAGATCGAGACGTTTTGGGGCCGCGGCCGAGCCATTGCGGCAAAACCACCACAAAGGTGCCTGTCCCCATTGTGGTGGTTTAGGGCTCCCAGGGGCAGGGGGCTTCGATGTGGATGTGCTCACCGGTTACGGGATGCGTAAAGGACACACTGTGGGCGTGGAGCATCAGGCCGCAGGGGCGCGGCGTGCCGTACAGGTCGTCGCCCACCAGCGGATGGCGCTCGCTGGCCAGATGGACGCGAATCTGATGCTTGCGGCCGGTGAGCAGCTCGACATCGATATATGAGCGCGTGGGCAGGCCACGACGGCTCTTAAGACGCTTGAGCACCTTCACGCGCGTTTGAGACGGCTTGCCGCTGGCGCCGACGCGCATCTTTCGGCTGTCGTGACGGTCGCGGGCGATGGGCTTGTCGATGAGCTTTTCGTTCCAGTCGATCTTGCCCTCGGCGAGCGCCAGGTAGTGCTTTTCGAAAGCGTGGTCGATGACCATCTGGTCAAAGGCGGGCTGCGTCTGCTTGTCGAGCGAAAACAGCACCACGCCGGTGGTGTCACGGTCCAAGCGGTTGAGCGGCTGCATGTCGGTCGCGGCAAAGCCGTCGCCCATCGCCAGCAGCAGGTCGCTGGCGTAGTCGGTGAGCGTGCGCTCTCCGGTGCCGTCGCCGTGGACGATCATGCCGGCGGGCTTGTCGATGGCCATGAGCCAGGCGTCGCAGTAGAGGACTTGAGGTTCTTCGTTCACGTGTTAGCCTTTCGGTTAGCTGATTCCCACAAACATGCAGCCCGAGGTCGCCCCGCGTAGGCGGGCGGCGGGCTTGCGGCCGGCCTGCGCTGCTTCGACGGCACGACGGGCGCGGGCGACGGCACGGCCCACCTCATCCGTCTCGAGCAGCGTTCCGTCCACCATGAGACGACGCACGCCGGCATCGAGCAGCTGAGGAACCTGAGGCGTGAGGTCGATGGGGTAGGCGTCGTACAGGCGAGAGCGGCCGTGGATGTCGGTGCGGACGGGCATGACCTTTCCGTCGATATTCTTGAGTGACAGCTTGCGGGCACGCAGGCGGCAGTTGGCACAATCGTGGATGCAGCCGTTGGCAACCTGCAGAATGCAATGCTCGCTTGTCATAACGCGCGGGCGGCCAAAGACGGTGATGCCCAGAGCCGCGGGCGCGGCGGCGCCGAGCGAGACAATCTCGTCGAGCGTGATCTCGGGCGAGAGCCAAAACGCACCGGCTCCACGCTCGGCAAGCGCCTCCATGCAGGGCGTGTTGTGCACCGGCAGGCAAGAGCGAATCTCGGCCGTGGCGCCGGTCTGCGCGGCTACGGCGAGCTCGGAGATATTGCCGACGGCGACGGTGGCTCCGGCATTGATCCAGGGGTCAACGCGCTCGTGGTCAACAGCACGGCAGACCTCGTCGAGTACGGGCACGATACCCTGCTCAAATGCATCGGCAGGGGAGAGTCCGACAGCCTCGAGCACGTCGGTGGTCATGTAGAGGCGCGTTGCACCCTCCGCGCGGGCTGCCTCGACGGCCTCGAGCGAGGTGACGGTGGCGCAGATCTGCGGCTCATCGCGGTAATGCTCGGGTATGGCGTGCGTACATTTGTCGAGCCCCGGAATCTCGAGCGTTTTCGCACGCTCCTCGTAGGGTGCCAGAATGGCCTCCTCCAGCGCTTTGCAGGCGGCGGCGCGCACCTTGTGCACAGCGGAGAAGCCCATGCCGCAGCCCTCATCGAGCGCCACATCAAAGCTCGCTGCCTCAAAGGGCGAGGAGCCCATGCGGCCCACATGCTCAACCAGGTCTGCCGCCTCGACGGCGCGGGTCTTGGCGGCCTCGACGGTGAAGCCCGTGGCGGTGGCGGTGAGCGCGGGGTTGTCACAGCAGGTGAGTGTGACAGTAAACGGCTCGCCCAGACGCGCCACGACGGACACATCTACGGCGCGGCGGCGCAGCACATCGCGCTTGAGCGCGGCGCCGGCGGCGTCAATGGCACGCTGACTGCGAATCACGCGGACGCGGCAGCCCTCGGGCATGCTGCGGGGCACGCGACACTCGATGATGTCGCCCACGGCGGCATCATCGGCGGCAATGGTGGTCAGGAACTGGTCAAACTCGTTATCGTGGCGAAGCTCCAGCAGGTCGCCCTTGCCCACGGGCTCAAACAGCTCAATGCGGGCGATGGCGGCACGGCGACGGCGGTCGTCGGGCTTGAGGCCGCGCACATCGCGGTTGGCCGGGCGGCTGCCCAGCACCGTGCCCACGATCTGGCCGCGATTGTTGGAACGCTCATAGCTCATCATCTCGTCGCCCGAGGTACCGTCCTGATAGGCGTGCGTAAAGTCGCGGTTGAAGCAGCGCTTGAGCTGGCGCTGGCGGGCAGCTTCCTCGTCCTTGGCAACGGTGGCTCCGGATAGCATGTCGTCAATTTCGTGACGATACACATCAACGATGGAGTACACGTAATCGGGCGCCTTCATGCGGCCTTCGAGCTTGAGCGACGCGGCGCCGGCGTCATACAGACGGCGAACAAGCTGTGAGGTGTTGGTGTCACGCGGGCATAACGCACGCTCGCGGCCGGCGGGGGAGAGCGCAAGACCGTTCTCGTCGATCAGCTCGTAGGGCAGGCGGCAGGGCTGGGCGCACATGCCACGGTTGGCCGATCGTCCCGCCATGGCAAAGCTCGAAAGCAGGCATAGGCCCGAGTAGCAAAAGCAGATGGCACCATGGCTAAAGACCTCGAGGTCGACATCGGGTGCGGCGTCGTGGATGGCAGCGATCTCGTCAATGGAGAGCTCGCGCGAGAGGGTCACGCGGTCGGCGCCCTGCTCGCGGCACCAAAGGGTTCCGCGGTCATCGTGGATGTTCGCCTGGGTCGAGATGTGTGTCTCGATGCCGGGCATGGTACGCTTGACCTCAAAGAACAGGCCCCAGTCCTGGATGATAAAGGCGTCGGCGCCCAGCGTGGAGCAGCGATGGATGAGTTGCAGCGCATCGCCCATCTCGGACTGCTTGATGACGATGTTGACCGTGACGTAGACGCGCGACCCGGCCAGGTGTGCAGCACGGCAGGCCTGCTCAAAGGCCTCGTCGGTAAAGTTGGTGGCCTTGCGGCGGGCGTTGAAGCTTCCCATGCCGCAGTAGATGGCGTCTGCCCCGGCAGCGAGTGCGGCGGCAAAGGGCTCCGGGCCTCCGGCGGGGGCCAAGAGCTCGGGTCTGCGGTTGGTGGTTCGACTGGCGGTTGCGGTCATATCCTGCCTTTCAAAATGCTCAGATATTCAAAAGTATAGTGGTGCTGTTGCGGCGGACGAGCCCTGTGGCCCAAGCAGGATAAAGTCTTCAGCAGCCCTTGCAGCAAAAATGATCCGTTTCCCTTCGTTCCCATCGGATCAGGTGATCCATAGGTGACGGAGGAAAACGGATCATTTTGAGCTTCACCGTCCGGTCGTGCCGTTCAGCGGCCGACAGGCACCGTTGGGCGATAAAATATTCTCGCAACGTGATAATAATCTTGCATCGCGCGGAAACCTTGAGTACTATCCCAAATCAAGCGCGGTGTTCAGACCGAATTGTGCCTCCCGGTGTGAACGCCGCGCTCACGCTCTCTATCTGATCGTAAGGAGAAAAACATGAGCAAGACCGTCGTGTCTTCCGATAACGCACCTGCAGCCATCGGCCCGTATTCCCCCGGCATCCAGACCGGCAACATGGTGTTCCTGTCCGGCCAGCTGGGCATCGACCCCGCAACCGGCAAGATGCCCGAGGGTGTCGAGGCCCAGGCTAAGCAGTCCCTTGCTAACGTCGAGGCTCTGCTGACCGCTGCCGGCGCCACCTTTGCCGATGTTGTCAAGACCACGGTCTACCTGGCCGACATCGCCGACTTCGCTGCCGTGAACGAGATCTACGCTTCCAAGTTCGAGGCTCCGTTCCCCGCGCGCAGCGCTTTCCAGGTTGCCGCTCTTCCGGCCGGCGGTCTGGTCGAGATCGAGGTCGTCGCCGCTCTCTAAGACGTTGGCGAAAACAAAACATGACATGCAAAAAGACCCTGCAGTGCGTGTGAACTGCAGGGTCTTTTGTCAAGCGATGCGACAAAAATGATCCGTTTCCCTCCGTCCCCAAGGGTTAACGTTTAGCCTTCCTTGCGGACTTTTTGCAGGTAGCGGTAGACGCTGGGCTCCGAGATGCCCAGCGCGGTGGCGGCGCAGGCCACGGCACCCTTGAGCATGAACACCCCGTTGCCGTTGAGGTGGCGAATGACGTCCACGCGGTCGCTTTGACCAAGCGATGCTACATCCAGCCCGCGCGCGCTCAGCAACTCGGCAATGCTGCGGTCGATGAGCTCCTGTGTAGACTCCGAAAGGCTTTCGACCTCGATAGACGCGGGCTCTGCCTGTCTAGGCGCCGCGTCGAAGCACGCCATGAGCTGCTGCGCCATGGCGTTGATGGAGCGCACGGTCGAGAGGTCGGTGTTGACGCAGAGCATGCCGACGATCTCGTCATTCTCGCGGATAAAGTACGTCGCCGACTCCAATGTCTTGCCACCGGCACCGCGGCCCTCGTAGCCCGTAATAAACGGCAGGTCGCGATACTTGGCGTCGTGCATGATCTTGAGTGCCAGATCGGTGGCGGGACCGCCGACCTTGCGGCCGCTCACGATGCCGTTGCGAATATCGACGATGGCGTGGTCGGGATCCGAGAAATCGTGCAGCACGATCTCGCTGTTTTTGCCGAGTATCTGCTCCAGGAAATCGACCATCGGCAAAAAGCGACGTACGGTCTCGTTCACGGGCAACTCCTTTGGGTTCTATCGAAGTGTTCATAACAATTTTTTATCATGGTAACACGCTGCTCATCATCTCGTATATCCGCAGGTACATTGCGTAATACAGACGAACGGTAGGAATTTAGCGGTAAACGGTCGACCAAAAGAAAAGTTAGATGTTATTTTGAACAGACACATTCCTGACCTGCGGAAATGCGTTATCTCAGCTGAAGAATAGTCTGATAACAAAAAATTATTATTGAGAATGAGAATCATCTTTAATACGATATGCAACGAAGGCACAACCTCAACCCCGCACTGCGTCACAATAGAGCGTTAGATGCGAAAACAACTATTTCGAGGATTGGTGGTCAAATGACCCAGGAGACGGTTAAGAACGGCACTGAAGCCCTGTTCACTCGTGAAGGCATGCCTCCCGTTAAGGAAATGATCCCGTGTGCCCTTCAGCACGTACTGGCTTCGTTTGCCGGTATCATCACCCCGGCTGTCATCATGGCCGGCGTCTACGGCTTTAATAGCCAGCAGAGCACCGACATCATCCAGGTCGCGCTCATTCTTTCGGCAATCGACACGGCCCTTCAGGCCTTCGCTCCCTTCCGTCGCATCGGCGGCGGCCTGCCCATCGTCATGGGCGTTTCGTTCGCGTTCCTCCCGGCCCTCCAGGCCATGGGTGCCTCGGGCTTTAGCTTTGGTGCGCTGCTGGGCGGCGAGATCGTTGGCGGTGCCGTCGCGGTCCTCTTTGGTCTGGCCTACAGCAAGATTAAGTGGCTGTTCCCGCCCGTTGTGACCGGTACGGTCATCTTCTCCATTGGCGTCTCTCTCTATCCCACGGCTGTCAAGTATATGGCCGGCGGTATGGGTACGCCGCTGTGGGGCACCCCGCAGGCCTGGTGCGTCGCTCTTATCACCTTCGCCGTGGTCTTTGCGCTCGCCAACTTTGGCAAGGGCACGCTCAAGCTGGGATCCGTGTTCTTTGGCATGATCGTCGGCATGATCGTTTCGATCCCCTTTGGCATGATCGACTTCTCCAGCGTCGCCACCGCTCAGGTCTTCGCCCTTCCCAAGCTCATGCCCTACGCGCTCGAGTTTGATCCCGAGGTCTGCATTACCCTCGCTGTCGTGTTCCCCATGGTTGCCATCCAGGTTATCGGTGACGTTTCCGCCGCCTGCCTGGGCTCCATCGACCGTATGCCCACCGAGCGCGAGCTCTCCGGCGCTATTGTGTCCCAGGGCCTCACCTCTATGGTCGGCGGCCTGCTGGGCGGTCTTCCCACCAGCGCCCTTGGCCAGAACGTGGGCATCATCTGCTCCAACAAGGTCGTCAACAAGTGGGTCTTTGTGATCATCGCGGCCGTCTTTGCCATCGCCGGTCTGTTCCCGCAGCTCTCTGCCGTCCTTTCCGCTATCCCGCAGCCCGTCATCGGCGGCGCGACCGTCGGCGTCTTTGGCACCATCACCATGAACGGTGTGCGCATGTTCACCCGCGAGGGCCTCACGCAGCGCACCACCACCATCGTCGGCACCTCGGTCGTCTTTGGCCTGGGTATTTGGATGGCCAGCGGCTGCCTCGCCGGCGAGGGCATGCCCACCTGGGTGTCCACCGTCATCGGCTCCAACGCCGTGACCCCCACCGCCATCATGGCCATTGTCCTTAACCTGATCCTTCCGCAGACGCCGGTCGTGGCTCAGCACATCGATGCCGCCAAGGATGCCGCTGTGGATCTGGTCCTGCCCGAGAGCAAGAAGTAACCAATTCGGTGCTATTCGCCGGCGGACGCATCGCCTCGTCCGCCGGCGCCATGCGGCGCCAAGCCGCACTTCAAAGGGCTTGTCCCTTTGGTGAAGCGTTGACGGGAGAGGGCCCGTTTCCGGTGTAGGCCGGCGCTTCGCACTTCCGCCATGTCAGAGGTGTCAAACCCCGCCTCTGATGTTGAAGGGAGCATTTATGCTTCTGGTCGCTAACGGTTCCGTCTTTACCCGCAACGCTCAGACTCCGTTCATTCCCAACGGTGCAGTCGCTATTGACGGAGATACGATCGTCGAAGTGGGCCCCGAGCGCGAGCTCAAGGCCAAGTACCCGGATGCCGAGTACGTCGACGCCCAGGGCAACCTCATCATGCCCGGACTTATCAACTGCCACACCCACATCTACTCGGGTCTGGCCCGCGGCCTTGCCATTAAGGGCTGCAACCCCACCAACTTCCTGGAGAATCTTGAGCAGCAGTGGTGGAAGATTGACGACAACCTGACGCTCGATGGCACCAAGGCCAGCGCCTATGCCACGATTCTGGATTCCATCCGCGACGGCGTCACCACGATCTTCGATCACCATGCGAGCTTCTGCGAGATTCCGGGCAGCCTCTTTACCATTAAGGACGCCGCTCAGGAGCTGGGCATGCGTTCATGCCTGTGCTACGAGGTTTCCGACCGCCGTGGCCAGGAAAAGTGCGATCAGGCTATTGCCGAGAACGCCGAGTTTGCCCAGTGGGCCGCCAAGGAGCGTCGCGATAACGACAATCACATGATCGCCGCCATGTTTGGCGGTCACGCCACCTTTACGCTGTCGGACGAGACCATGGATAAGATGGCCGAGGCCAACAATGGCCTGACCGGCTTCCACATCCACGTGTGCGAGGGCATGAACGATGTGTGGGACTCCCGCCTCAACCGCGGCGGCATCAGCCCCGTCGAGCGCCTGCTGCAGCACAACCTGCTCGGTCCCGACACCATGCTCGGCCACTGCATCCACGTGACGCCCGCCGAGATGGACATCGTCAAGGAGTCCGGCACCTGGCTGGTCAACAACCCCGAATCCAATATGGGAAACGCCGTGGGCTGCGCCCCCGTGCTCGAGTTCTTCCGCCGCGGCATCCCCGTGTGCATGGGCACCGACGCCTACACCCACGATATGCTCGAGAGCCTCAAGGTCTTCCTGATCATTCAGCGCCACAACGCCGCCATGCCCAACGTGGGCTGGTGCGAGGCCATGACCATGCTGTTCGAGAACAACGCCAAGATGGCGAGCAAGTACTTCGATCGCAAGCTCGGCGTGCTCGAGGCCGGCGCTGCCGCCGACGTCATCGTTATGGACTACAAGCCCTTTACGCCGCTGAGCGAGGAGAACATCGACGGCCACATGCTCTTTGGCATGATGGGCAAAAACTGCCGCACCACCATCATCAACGGCAAGGTCCTGTACAAGGATCGCGAGTTCGTCGGTATCGATGAGGAAAAGATCAACGCGTGGACCATGGCTGAGTCCAAGAAGCTCTGGAGCACGCTCAACGATCGCGCCTACTAATTCACAAGTAGATTCGCGTGCGTCGGATGTTTCGCCGCATCCGACGCACGTATAGGCGGCCTCCGCGGGGTCGCCGGCGCTGTGCTAGCGCTACACCGTATTTGCGCCCGCCGCGCGGTCTCGCCGGGCGTTACAGAGAGGAGCTCATTATGAGCGACATCATGAGGCCGATCCCGTTTTCGCAGCTGATGAACTGGATCATCGAGGAGCACAAGACCCAGGGCGCCGTCTTTGGCGTGCGCAAGATGGTCACGACCAACCAGGAGGGCGCGCTTCCCATTTTTGACGAGCGCATCGAGACCCCGTTTGGCCCGGCCGCCGGCCCCAATACGCAGCTTGCCCAAAACATCGTGGCATCCTACGTTGCCGGTTCCCGCTTCTTTGAGCTCAAGACCGTTCAGGTTATGGACGGCGAGGAGCTCTCCAAGTGTGTGAACAAGCCCTGCATCGTGGCGCAGGACGAGTGCTACAACTGCGAGTGGTCGACCGAGCTCGAGGTTCCGCAGGCCTTTGCCGAGTACGTGAAGGCATGGTTCGCCTGCCACCTCATCGCTCGCGAGTACGGCCTGGGAAGCCCGGACGGCTTTGTCTTCAACATGTCCGTGGGCTATGACCTGGAGGGTATTAAGAGCCCCAAGGTCGATGCCTACATCGAGGGCATGAAGGATGCCAGCGGCTCCGACGTCTGGAACGAGTGCCGCGCATGGGCTCTCGCCAACCTGGACAAGTTTGAGCATGTCGACGCCGCGTTTGTCGAGTCCATCCCGGCACGCGTTTCCAACTCCATCACCGAGTCTACCCTGCACGGCTGCCCGCCGGCGGAGATTGAGCGCATCGCGACCTACCTCATCACCGAGAAGGGCCTCAATACCTACATCAAGTGCAACCCCACGCTGCTGGGCTATGAGTTTGCACGTCAGCGCCTCAACGAGCTGGGCTTTGACTACATCGTCTTCGATGACACGCACTTCCGCGAGGACCTGCAGTGGGCCGATGCCGTGCCCATGTTCGAGCGCCTGATTGCCCTGTGCGCCGAGCGCGGCCTGGAGTTCGGCGTCAAGCTGACCAACACGTTCCCCGTCGACGTGACGAGAAACGAGCTGCCCTCCACCGAGATGTACATGTCGGGCCGTTCGCTGTTCTCGCTGACCATCGAGGCCGCCCGTCGCATTACCGAGCAGTTCGATGGCAAGCTGCGCATCAGCTACTCCGGTGGTGCCACGGTCTACAACATCCGCGCCCTGTACGATGCCGGCATTTGGCCCGTCACCTTGGCGACCGACGTGCTCAAGCCCGGTGGCTACGAGCGCTTTAGCCAGATGGCCGGCGAGTTTGCCGATCTGGATGGCAAGCCGTTCGCGGGCGTCTCGCTCGAGGCCGTAACCGCGATCCAGGCTGACTCGCTCACCAACCCGCTCTACAAGAAGCCGCTGCGCCCGCTGCCCGACCGCAAGGTCGCCGGCAAGAGCCCGCTTTCCGACTGCTTTACCACGCCGTGCCGCACGAGCTGCCCCATCCAGCAGGATATTCCCGCCTACCTGGCGGCCGTTGACGAGGGCCGCTACGAGGACGCACTCAACATCATCATCGAGCGCAACGCCCTGCCGTTCATTACCGGCACCATCTGCCCGCATCCCTGCGGCCGTGCCTGCGAGCGTGCGTTCTACGAGCCCGAGGGCGCCCAGATTCGCGCCAGCAAGCTCAAGGCCGCCCGTGAGGCCATGACCGCCGTGCTGCCCAAGCTGCGCGCCCAGGCCATCGCCAACGACGGCGAGCACAACGTAGCCGTTATCGGCGGCGGCCCGGCCGGCCTAGCGACGGCGTTTTTCCTGACGCGCGCCGGCGTGCCCGTCACCATCTTCGAGGCCCGCGACTCGCTCGGCGGCGTGGTCCGTCACGTGATCCCCGAGTTCCGTATCGCCAGCGACGATATCTCCCACGACGCCGAGCTCTGCCTGGCCTTTGGCGCCAAGGTGCAGCTCAATGCTCGCGTGGAGTCCATCGACGAGCTCAAGGCTCAGGGCTTTACCGACGTTGTCGTGGCCACCGGTGCCTGGATGCCCGGCTCTGCGGGCCTGGGCGAGGGTGCCGAGCTCGATGTACTGGAGTTCCTCGAGGCTGCCAAGAAGGGCGAGAAGCTCGAGCTGGGCGAGGATGTCGTGGTCATCGGCGCCGGCAACACCGCCATGGACGCGGCTCGCGTGGCCAAGCGCCTGGCTGGTGTGAAGAACGTGCGCCTGGTGTATCGCCGCACCAAGAAGCAGATGCCCGCCGACGAGGAAGAGCTCGATCTCGCTCTTGCCGACGGCGTTGAGTTCTGCGAGCTGCTGGCGCCCAAGGCACTCAACGGCGCCGTGCTGACCTGCGACGTTATGGAGCTTGGCGAGCCGGATGCAAGTGGCCGTCGCAGCCCTGCCGCCACGGGCGAGACCGTCGAGCTTCCCGCCACCACGGTGATCTGCGCCGTGGGCGAGGGCATCGACGCCAGCCTGTACGATGCCGCGGGCGTCGAGCACGACCGTCGCGGTCGCCTTGCCGCCACCTCCACCGGCGTCGAGGGCGTCTGGGCTGCGGGCGACTGTCGTCGCGGTCCGGCCACCGTGGTCGAGGCTATTGCCGACGCCGCCGAGGTCGCTCGCGCCATCGCCGGCGTGGACTTTAACAAGTACGCCGACTGCAACGAGCAGGCCGGTCGCGAGGACACCTGCTACGAGCGCAAGGGGTCGCTGTGCCGCGACAAGCGCAACTGCACCAAGACCCGCTGCCTGGGCTGCGGTTCGGTGTGCGAGGTCTGCTGCGACGTGTGCCCCAACCGCGCCAACGTTGCCATCAAGGTGCCGGGCCTGGCCAAGCATCAGGTCGTTCATGTCGACGGCATGTGCAACGAGTGCGGCAACTGCGCCGTGTTCTGCCCCTACCAGGAGGGTCGTCCCTACAAGGACAAGCTCACCCTGTTCTGGAGCGAGCAGGACATGGAGAACTCCGAGAACGAGGGCTTCCTGGCCGTGGGCGAGGATCACTTTAAGGTCCGCGTCGCCGGCACGGTCCGCACCGTCTCGGTCGATGCCGTCAACACCGGCCTTCCCGAGGCCGTCCGCCTGACCATCAAGGCCGTGCGCGACAACTATTCGTATCTCCTTAAGAAATAAGGGACCCCTTATGGCCAAATCCATTCAACATAACGTGGCCTACGTTGCCTGCGGAAGCGGTTGTGCCTCCGCAGGCGGCGACGCCCGCTGCAGCGAAGGCTGCATTGGCTGTGGCGCCTGCGTCACGGCCTGCCCTCACGGCGCCATTGCTCTGGTCGATGGCATCGCCCGCGTGGATCGTTCTAAGTGCACGGGTTGTGGCCTGTGCGGCATGGCGTGCCCGCAGCGCGTGATTGCCTTCGTCCCCGGCTACCAGAACATTCTGGTGCGCTGCAACAACACCGATAAGGGTGCCATCGCCCGCAAGATCTGCGACACCAGCTGCATCGGTTGCGGCATGTGCGCCAAAAAGTGCCCTGCCGGTGCTATCCGCATCGAGGACAACTGCGCCCACATCGACGGTGCGGACTGCCTGTCGTGTGGCATGTGCGCCGTCGTCTGCCCGCATGGCGCTATCCACGACCGCACCGGCATCGCCGCCGGCGTGTAGAAGGGAATCACCATGGCACAGGAATTCACTTTTACCGTTAACGGCGTTGAGCGCACGACGACCCAAAACAAACCGCTGCTGCGCTACCTGCGCGACGACCTGCACATTCACTCCGCCAAGGACGGCTGCTCCGAGGGCGCCTGCGGTACCTGCACCATTCACGTGGACGGTGCGGCCGTCAAGGCGTGCGTACTGACCACCGCGCTTGCCGCCGGCCGCAACATCGTGACCGTCGAGGGCCTGCCCGAGGACGTGCGCGAGGCCTTCGTGTACGCCTTTGGCGCCGTGGGCGCCGTGCAGTGCGGCTTTTGCATCCCCGGCATGGTCATGGCGGGTGCAGCGCTCATCGCCGAGGACCCCGAGCCCACCGAGGAGCAGATCAAGTACGCCATCCGCGGCAATGTCTGCCGTTGCACCGGCTACAAGAAGATTATCGAGGGCATCTCGCTGGCAGCTGCGGTGCTCCGTGGCGAAAAGCAGATCGACGAGGATCTGGAGCGCGGCGATGACTACGGCGTGGGCAAGCGCGCCTTCCGTATCGACGTGCGCAAGAAGGTGCTCGGCGAGGGCAAGTATCCCGACGACATCGACGAGCTCGATCAGCCGGGCCTGACCTATGCCAGCGCCGTTCGCTCCAAGTATCCGCGCGCCCGCGTGCTCTCCATCGACACCTCCAAGGCCGAGGCCCTGCCCGGTGTGGTGGGCATCCTGCGAGCCGAGGACGTGCCGGTCAACCAGGTCGGCCACCTTATCCAGGACTGGGACGTCATGATCGCCCAGGGCGATATCACCCGCTGCGTGGGCGACGCCATCGTTTTGGTAGTCGCCGAGGACGAGGCGACGCTCGAGAAGGCCAAGAAGCTCGTAAAGATCGATTACGAGCCGCTGGAGCCCGTGCGCAACATCGCCGAGGCCAAGGCCGCCGACGCCCCGCGCCTGCATGACAGTTTCTTTGCTTTTGGCAACACGGTGGAGCTCAAGGGCAACGTGTGCCAGAGCCGTCACGTGACGCGCGGCGACGCCGCCAAGGCGCTAGCGGAGAGCGCATTCACCGTGACGCAGCGCTTTACCACGCCCTTTACCGAGCACGCCTTCTTGGAGCCCGAGTGCGCCGTCGCCTACCCGTACAAGAACGGCGTCAAGGTGCAGTCGACCGATCAGGGTGCCTACGATACGCGCAAAGAGTGTGCCCACATGTTTGGCTGGGACAACGAGCCCGAGCGCGTGGTCGTCGAGACCATGCTCGTGGGCGGCGGCTTTGGCGGCAAGGAGGACGTGTCCATCCAGCACCTGGCCGCGCTCGCTGCCTATAAGTTCCAGCGTCCTGTGAAGTGCAAGCTCACGCGCGCCGAGTCGCTCGCGTTCCATCCCAAGCGCCACGCCATGGACGGCACCTTTACGCTGGGTTGCGACGCCGAGGGCAACTTTACCGGCCTGGATTGCGAGATTAATTTTGATACCGGAGCCTACGCGTCGCTGTGCGGTCCGGTGCTCGAACGCGCCTGTACGCATGCCGTCGGCCCCTACAAGTACCAGAACACCGACATCCGCGGCTTTGGCTACTACACCAATAACCCGCCCGCCGGTGCGTACCGCGGCTTTGGCGTTTGCCAGTCCGAGTTTGCGCTTGAGAGCCTGATCGACCTGCTGGCAGAGAAGGTTGGCCTGGATCCGTGGGAGATTCGCTACCGTAATGCGATCGAGCCGGGCGAGGTTCTGCCCAACGGCCAGATTGCCGACTGCTCCACGGCGCTGAAGGAGACACTGCTCGAGGTCAAGGATGCCTACTATGCGCATCCCGGACACGCCGGCATTGCCTGCGCCATGAAGAACGCCGGCGTGGGCGTGGGCCTGCCCGATGCCGGCCGCTGCAAGATTCGCATCGAGAACGGCGCGGCCGTGGTCTATGCCGCCACGTCCGACATTGGCCAGGGCTGTAACACCGTCTTTTTGCAAGACGTTGCCGAGGCATGCGGCCTGCCGCTTCGCTGCATCGCCAACGGCGAGTGCTCCACCGAGAACGCTCCCGACTCCGGCACCACGTCTGGCTCGCGTCAGACGGTCGTGACCGGCGAGGCCGTGCGCGGTGCCGCCTTCCTGCTGCGCGATGCCATGCTTGATATCGAGGCCGGCAAGTCTGCGCCCGCCGCTCCCGTGAATGCGCATGGCGACGGCGTCAAGATCGAGTATGACGACGGCCGCGCCTATCAGCTGCACACGCAGGAACTCGTCGCCGGCCAGGGTATGCACCCTCAGGATCCCGCGGCCGCCATCAAGGCGCTCGAGGGATGCGAGTTTGGCTACGTGTACCTGGAGCCGACCGACAAACTGGGCGCCGACGTTCCCAATCCCAAGAGCCACATCTGCTACGGCTTTGCCACGCATGTGGTCATTCTGGATGATGACGGCCGCGTGAGCGAGGTCTACGCCGCGCACGATTCCGGCAAGGTGGTCAACCCCATCTCCATCCAGGGTCAGATCGAAGGCGGTGTGCTCATGGGTATGGGTTACGCACTTACCGAGGACTGGCCGCTCAAGGACTGCGTGCCCCAGGCAAGGTACGGTACGCTCGGGCTGTTCCGTGCACCCGAGATTCCGGATATCCACGCTATCTACGTGGAGAAGGACGAGCTGTTGCCCGTGGCATACGGCGGCAAGGGCATCGGCGAGATCGCAACGATCCCCACGGCGCCCGCCGTGCAGAACGCCTACCGCGCGTTTGACGGCAAACTACGTCCGGATCTGCCCATGGTGGATACGCCCTACAGCCGCGCCCGTCACCGCGGGTAGGGTAGAGCGCGGACGGTCATTGCTTACGGGCTGTTCGCGCTCAGCATCAACTGCATATGCTGCACCTTTGGCCCCAGCTCCATCGCGAGCCGGGGCCTTTTGTTTGGAGCGCCTCCGCATGCGGAAGCTGCGTCCCAGATTTCGGCTCCAGAATGGGACGTACTTTCCGGACGGGGCTTCAAACGGAAACTGTATCCCGGATTCGACGCTCAGAATGGGATGCGTTTTCCGGTAGAGGCCTCAAATGGAAAGTGTGTCCCGGAATATGGCTCCAGCCTGGGATGCATTTTCCGGTTGAAGCCTCAAGCGGAAACTGCGTCCCGGAATTCGGTCTCGGAACGGGTCGTGCTTTCCGGATCGCCCCTCAACCGGAAGCTGTGTCCCGGAATCATGCCTCAGAATGGAACGCGCTTTCCGTTGGCGTGGCCGTTGGGAAAACACGGCCCAGATAGGGGGGGATGCGATCCGGCGATGCGCGGCCTAGCAGCTCCTACAGGTCCACCTCGTTGAGCCATGTCGGTAGAGCGGTCTGCCGGATGCCTGCCGTCTGCAGCTTTTTGGCGAGCATTCCTGCCGAGCGGACCTCGTTCATGGTAAAGCGCAGCAGAGGGTGGCCGTAGAGCGATAGGTGCGCCTCGCGCTGTCGTTCGGCAACGAGCGCCTCGGCGGTGGTGCGTCCGGCCAGCA
Source organism: Collinsella sp. (assembly GCA_048342015.1). Lineage (GTDB taxonomy): Bacteria > Actinomycetota > Coriobacteriia > Coriobacteriales > Coriobacteriaceae > Collinsella. The sequence goes on from DBGDFS010000007.1 coordinate 64,160, forward strand.
TGGTCTGGTCGGTATATTTGATGAGCCCGTCGAGCTCGCCCAGCGTGAGTTCCCGCGCCTGGCGCTCCCAGGCAAAGTCCGTTCGTATGGGCTTGGCCGAATCGAAGGGGTCCGTCAACTCGTATTGAAGCCAGTCGGGCGCAAAGCCCGTCTCGATCATGACGGCTCGGGTGACCGATTCCCCGCCGCTCTCGGCGCGGGCGTCGGCATATCGAAGCGTTGTGAGGGCGGTGCGAATCGCGCGACCATTGCGTGCAGTCGCTCGTTGCTCAACGGCCTCCATCAGCTGTTCCGGCGCAAGGCCGAGCTTTGAGATCGCCGAATCGGCAATGGGCATGCCGTCGGCAAAACCAGTTTGCAGCAGGCAATCTGTGGCCGTTTGGATGGGCGGCGTTACCGATATGCCGGCTTTGCGTATTGCTCCGGCCGGCTCAATCTGGTGCCGCTGAATATGTGCGCCCGGACGAGCCGACGGCTTTGTCGAGCTGCAAACATGCACGACGTTCAGGTGTCGCCACGAGACCTCGAGCCCCAGCAGGCAAGCTGCCGAAAACGAGCAGAACGTCCAATCGGGATGGATGATCGCAAGGGCGCGGATAATCTCGCAATGGCGTTGCGCTCGGTTGAGTTCATCCCAGCGCGTTTTTCGCGCAAACAACCCCGGAATGGGCGAGACAACCGTGCCGCCGGTGCGCCGAAGGAGCGCTTTTCGGATCGCCGCGCTCGGGGGAATCAGACAGCGCCCCTCTTGTTCGGCTTGAGTGAGCAGTTGGTCGATGAGCTGGTCATTGCAATGGGTCATGAGCTACCGCCTCCTTTTAGATAACAAAAACGTATCAGCTGGAACTTGCCGCTCAGCTGACCAAAAGCTGACCAAAATCTAACCATGCAGGTAGATGGCCTGGTTTTGACGTCATTTTTTGAAGCTGAATCGGTGGGCGGTAATCGGCGACCTTGAACGGTAGCTGGATATGAAGTCTTGGTAAGTTTCGAGACGTGTACTTTTTGAAAAAGAGCATTCTATCTGCTGTTTTGTGTTTCTGGATCGCATATTTGAAGGCATGTGATAAGGGCGGAGGATCGTCGTCTTGTACCTGAGGAAACCGTGACCCGGAATGAGCGCTCGGAATGGGATGCATTTTCCGGTAGAAGCTTCAGCGGAAAGTGCATCCCAGAATTCAGGCTCAGAACGGGACACGCTTTCCGGATGGAATGCTTGGCGGAAACTACGGCCCAGTTTTTGGCTCCAGAACGGGATATATTTTCCGGAACGGTCCACGTGCGGTGGTGTACCCCCCCCCTTGCGTGGCCCGCTTGTCGAATTACGTTATAGCTAGCTATATTATAGGAAGATATAATATAGCTAGCTATAACGTAAAGGAAGGATGGCCCTATGTTTATCGGAAGAACAGCGGAAATGTCCGAGCTCAATCGACTGTATGGCACGGGCTCCTTTGAAATGCCTGTGATTTACGGCCGCCGTCGTGTGGGTAAAACGCGCCTTATCACAGAGTTCATCCAAGGCAAGAAGGCTATTTACTTTCAAGCTCGTCGTACCAATGCGGAGGCAAACCTGCACGGCTTTAGCCAGGCGATACTTGCAGGCTCGGTTGGTGCTGCAGGCGTGTCGTTTCGTAGTTTTGACGAAGCGTTCGATGCATTGGCCACCATGGCTCGCACGGAACGTTTGATTGCCGTGATCGACGAGTATCCCTATCTCGCCCAATCGAATCCCGAGATCAGCTCGTTGCTGCAAGACAAGATCGACCACTTATACAAAGAGACCAGGCTAATGCTGATCCTATGTGGCTCGTCTCTTTCGTTTATGGAGGAACAGGTGTTGGGCTACGAGAGCCCACTATACGGTAGGCGTACGGCCCAGTTTAAGATCATGCCGCTCGATTTTATGACGACCCTCGGCCTGTGGCAGAGCATGGGTCGCGAAGACGCTGCAGTTTGCTATGGCATGACGGGTGGCATTCCTGCATATATCGAGAAAGTCGATCCTGCCGCACCGCTCAAGGACAACATCAAACGTCTTTTTCTTACTCCTACGGGCTATCTCTTTGAGGAGCCGAGTAACCTGCTATTGCAGGAGTGCCGCAATCCCGAGCAATATGATGCGATCGTGCAAGCAATTGCTCAGGGGCGCTCGAAGATCTCGGAGATTGCGAGCTCTACGGGAATCCCTGCGAGCAACGTAAAGAGCTATGTGGATAAGCTGGCGTCGCTTGGGATTGTCGAGCGCGAGCTGCCCCTAAACGAGACGAGTAATAAGCGAGCCGTGTATCTGCTGAGCGATCAGATGTTTAGGTTCTGGTACAAGTTTGTTCCGCAGAACATCGGGCTGATTCAAAACGATATGGCCGAGATGGCGTATAAGCGCATTGAGCCACACGTATCGGATTACATGGGTACGGTCTTTGAGCTTATATGCAGACAATACGTGTACGAACTCGCGCGCGCGGGCCAGCTCGATGTGGTTCCGGCGAGCGTCGGGCGCTGGTGGGGGACGGATAATCGCACGCATACGCAGGAAGAAATCGACTTGATTGTTGACGATGGCGAGAGCACTGCTCTGTTTGCGGAGTGCAAATGGCGCAATGAACCGGTGGGCGAAGACGTGCTGCAAAAGCTCGTGCATCGAAGCGAGCTCTTTAGGCGGCAGCACAAAAGCTATGCGATCTTCTCGAAGCGAGGCTTTACGCAAGGATGTCAGGAAGCTGCGGCGAGCAGGGGAGATGCCAAGCTGATTTCGTTTGCCGAGATGTGCGAGCGGAGATAACCAAGCACGCTCTGATGTGATGCTCGGAATGGGTCGCGCTAAGGATGCCAAGCGTAAAACCTTCAATGAAAATGGCGTAAAAACTACATCTGTCATGGCGTAAAAACTACATTGAAAGTAGCGTAAAATCAGCATTGAGAATGGCGTAATTTCGCATATCGCGTGATAGAGAGGGACGGCCGTCTATGGATGCACCAAAGAGATTGACCCAAAAGGGATATAGGCCCCGGCTCATAGAGGAGCGCCTCGACACCCTTATGCGGGCGTTTGGCTGTGTGGAGATCAACGGCCCCAAATGGTGCGGCAAGACCTGGACGGCGCTCTCTCGCTCGGCGAGCGTCTCCAGGCTCGATGAGCCTGCGCAGCGTGCGGCGGCAGAGGTCGACCCAAGCCTGGCGCTCATCGGCGATGCGCCACACCTGGTCGATGAATGGCAGGAGGTGCCCGAGGTTTGGGATGCCGCCCGGCGTTTCGTGGACGCGAGCGGCAACGAACGGGGGACACTTTTGCTCACGGGCTCGACCGCGCTCAAAAGCGAGGAGCGCAGCCATGTTCGTCATTCCGGCACGGGTAGGATCGCCCGTCTGTCAATGCGCCCCATGGCCCTGTGTGAGTCGGGCGACGGCGAGCCGCTCGTGTCACTGGCAAGCCTCTTTAAGGGCGAGGATTTTGCCCCTCAGCGTCGCGAGAGCACGGTGGATGACGTCGCCCGCTGGTGCTGCAGGGGCGGTTGGCCTGCAAATCTTGGGCTTTCGGAAGATCTTGCGCGAGAGACGGCAAGCCAGTACGTGCACTCGGTGCTCGACGTCAACGTGCTGGACGAGGGCATGTCGCCCGAGCTTGCACACGGCCTTTTGCGAGCTCTTGCCATGAACGAGAGCCAGGCTGTCACGTACAAGACGCTCGTAAAGGACGCCTCGTACGGTGAGGCGGGCCCCGACGAGAGGACCATCGCTGCGTACTTGGACCTCTTCAACAGGCTCAAGCTGACCGAGGACCTGTGCGGATGGGAGCCGCCCATGCGCTCGAAGGCCCGCGTTCGCGTGCGCCCCAAGCGCTACTTCTGTGACCCGTCACTTGCGGCGGCGTTGCTGGGGGCTACCCCTGAGCGGCTGCTTGGCGATATGCAAACGCTGGGGATGCTCTTTGAGAATCTCGTCCTGCGCGACGTGCGCGTGTTCCTTTCCACCTACGGCGGTGTCGACAACAGTGTCCATTATTTCCGAGATGAGAAGGGCCTTGAGGTCGATCTGATCGTTGAGCACGACGGGCGCTGGGGAGCCATCGAGGTCAAGCTGAGTGATGCGAAAGCAGACGATGGAGCGAGAAATCTCAAGGCGCTGGAGAGGAAAGTGCTCTCCAATCCTGCCGCCCAGAATGCCGCGCCGGCGTTTTTGGCGGTCGTGGTTGGAAAGGGGAGCATTGCCTACACACGCGACGACGGCGTGGCGGTGATTCCCATGGCGGCACTTGGGGCGTAGTGGTTTTGCGGGCGTGCCGTGCTTCCTTTACCGAAAATCCATTTGGTAAACCAGATGCTCGCGGATAGAATAAAGTTGACGGCAGCCCAAGGGTGATAGCTGGGCAGCGCCGTTGCTTGGTCAAGAGGTCAGTGCCTTAATGGCAGCGACTTGTTATGCTTCGAATGCTGCTTGAGTGCCTCGGAAAGTTCGATAAGCGCCGTGAAGAGCGAGACCAAAGCAACCAAGAGCTCTACGAGCTCTGATGGGCCCGGGATGACCGCTGATTCAAGTCACCGGGCCTAAATCTAATATGAGAAAGCCATTGTCAATAGGCATGTTCGTTCGAGCCCGGTTTGAAACCGGGCTTTTTCGTTTCCCGTCGGGAGAGCCCGCGCACGCTGCATGGCTTAGTCGACGCTTGCCT
>DBGDFS010000008.1:0-10154 GCA_048342015.1 Collinsella sp.
GGCGCGCCAGGGAGATAGTGGACGAGATAGTCGAGAAGCGCGGTCTCAAGAAGGAGTAACATCGGGACTTGCAGCGACGGACCTCAGGACACTCTTACACCACGTCTGCGCGCGCGACCGTCAGTGAGGTCTCAGGGAAGGCGTTTCGAGGCTCGAAGGACACAAAACGGGGGCACAGGTTGTCCTGCGCCCCCGTTTTCTTGGCATTGCGGTTGTTTGCCGCCGGTTTTTACGCCGCTTCGTCGAACTGCGAGTTGTACAGGTCGGCGTAGAAGCCGCCCTGGGCGAGCAGCTCGTCGTGCGTGCCCTTCTCGACGATGTCGCCGTTGCGAATCACCAAGATCACGTCGGCGTTGCGGATCGTGGACAGGCGGTGCGCGATGACAAAGCTGGTGCGGCCCTGCATCAGCGCATCCATGGCGCGCTGAATGAGCTCCTCGGTACGGGTATCGACGTTGGAAGTCGCCTCGTCCAGAATCAGTGCCGGGCGGTCGGCCAAAATGGCACGGGCGATGGTCACGAGCTGGCGCTGACCCTGCGACAGGTTGGTGCCCTCCTCGTTGATCATAAAGTCGTAGCCACCGGCGAGCGTATGAATAAAGTGATCGCAACGTGCGGCGCGCGCGGCGGCCTCGACCTCGGCGTTGCTCGCGTCGGGGCGTCCGTAGCGGATGTTCTCGCGGATGGTGCCGTTAAACAGCCAGGTATCCTGCAGCACCATGGCAAACTCGCCGCGCAGCGCCGCGCGGTCCCAGTCGCGCACGTCGACACCCTCGACGCGCAGCGAACCGCCGTCCACATCGTAGAAGCGCTGCAGCAGCTTAATGAGCGTGGTCTTGCCAGCGCCGGTGGGACCGACGATGGCGATGGTCTGGCCGGGCTGCGCCTCGCAGCTAAAGTCGTGGATGATGGTCTTGTCGGGCGTGTAGCCAAACTTGACATGGTCAAACTCCACGTGGCCGGGGCGCTTTTCGGGAATCTGTGCGTCGGCCTTCTGCTCCTCCTCGGGCGCGGCCAGGAACTCAAACACGCGCTCGGTGGCGGCGGCCATCGACTGCATCGTGTTGCTCACGTTGCCCAGCTGCTGCACCGGCTGCGTAAAGTTGCGCACGTACTGGATAAAGCTCTGGATGTCGCCGGGCGTGGCATTGCCGGTCAGCGCGAGCTGCGCACCCACCACGACGACGCCCACGTAACCCATGTTACCCACCAAGCTCATAAGCGGCATCATCAGGCCCGACAGGAACTGCGAGCGCCAGCCACTAATAAAGAGGCGGTCGTTTTGACGGTCGAACTCCTCGATTGAGGCCTCGGCGCGGTCGAACACCTGGATGACGTTCTGGCCGGCAAAGTCCTCCTCGATAATGCCGTTGACGGCGCCCAGAACCTGCTGTTGCTCGCGGAAGTACGGCTGCGAGAAGTGAATCATCACGGTCAAGATAATCGCGGCGGCCGGCAGCGTGAGCACGGTGACGCCGGTAAGCGGCAGGCTGATCGAAAGCATCATGACGAGCACGCCGATAATCTGCGTCACCGACGTGATGAGCTGCGTCACGCTCTGGTTGAGCGACTGACCCAGCGTATCGACGTCGTTGGTGATGCGGCTGAGTACGTCTCCCTTGCTGTGGCCGTTGAAGTAACTCATCGGCACGACAGCGATCTTGGCGGCGATCTCCTTGCGCATGCGGTAGCAAATCTTTTGCGTGACGCCGGTCATGAGCCAGCCCTGGATGAGGCTGCAGACAGAGCTCGCCAGATACAGACAGAGCAAAAAGCCGAGCGTCTTGGCGATCCAGTCAAAGTCAACGTCGCCGGTGCCGTTGACCTTGGCGACCAGGCCTTCGAACAGCTTGGTCGTAACCTGGCCGAGCACCTTGGGTCCCACAATGTTAAAGATGACCGAGCACACGGCAAAGGCGACGGCGGTAAACACGGCAACCTTGTGCTGGCCGATATAGCCGAGCAGCTGCCGCATGGTGCCCTTAAAGTCCTTGGCCTTTTCGCCGCGGCCCATGCCACCCATACGGCCCATAGGACCGCGCCGGCGGGTTGGCTTGGGAATCTGAGTCTTGGTCTCGTCTGACATTAGTGCTCTCCTCCTTCCATAACGGCTGCAATTTCTTCTTGGGTAAGCCCCAGCTCCTCGGCGGAAAGCTGCGACTGTGCGATCTCCAGGTACGCCGGGCAGCTGCGCAGCAGCTCCTCGTGCGTGCCGGTGCCCACTACGTGGCCGTCGTCGAGCACGATGATCTGGTCGGCGTGCATGATGGTCGCGATGCGCTGGGCCACGACCACGAGTGCGGCGTCGGTGACGTTTTTGGCCAGCTCCTCGCGCAGGCGCGCGTCGGTCTTGTAGTCGAGGGCGCTAAACGAGTCATCGAACACCACGACCTCGGGCTTTTTGGCCAACGCGCGGGCGATGGCCAGGCGCTGACGCTGGCCGCCCGAGACATTGGAGCCGCCCTGGCTGATGGGGGAGTCGTAGCCGCCCTCGCGCTCGGCGATAAAGTCCTCGGCTTGTGCGATGCGCGCTGCTTGGTGCATGTCATCATCGCTCACCATGTCGCCGGCAAACTTGAGGTTGCTCTCGACAGTGCCCGAGAACAGGCGCCCCTGCTGCGGGATGTAACCAATGCGGCGACGCAGCTCGGAGAGAGTCATGTCACGCACGTCGACGCCGTCAAGCGAAATGCTGCCGCCTGTGACGTCGTACAGGCGCGGAATCAGCTGCACGAGCGTGGACTTGCCCGAGCCCGTTGAGCCAATAATGCCGAGCATCTGGCCGGCGTGCGTGGTGAAGTTTACGCCGCTAATGACGTCGGCGCGGGCATCGGGATACTGGAAGCTCACGTCACGGAAGGTGAGCTCACCGCGCGGCGCGCTGGCAGCGGGCAGTTTGGGCGAGGTGGGGTCGTTGATGCTCGTGGGGCAGGTGATGACCTCTTCCACGCGCTCGGCTGCGACCTCGGCACGGGGCAGGATGACCGAAACCATGGTGAGGATCATAAACGCCATGACGATCTGCATGGTGTAGGAGATAAACGCCATCATGTTGCCGACCTGCATCACGCCGTCGGACACGCCCTGCGCGCCAAACCAGACGATAAGCACGGTGATGCAGTTCATGACGAGCATCATGAGCGGCATCATAAAGCTCATGGCGCGGTTGGTGTAGAGCTGTGTGGTCATCAGGTCGAGCGAAGCCTTGTCAAAACGCTCGAGCTCATGCTCTTCGCGGTTGAACGAACGGATAGGCATAAGGCCGTCGAGCAGCTCGCGGGCGGTAAGGTTCACACGGTCCACAAAGCTCTGCATCTTTTTGAACTTGGGCATGGTGAGGCCCATAAGCACGCCGACGACGGCCGAGACCGCGATGATGGCCACGGCGATGGTCCACTCTAGGCCGGTATGGTTGGCCAGGACGCGCATGACGGCGACGATGCCCATGACGGGGGCCATCAGACACATGCGGATAAACAGGGTTGCGGCCATCTGGATCTGCTGAATGTCGTTGGTGCAGCGGGTGATGAGCGAGGCCTGGCTAAACTTGCCCACCTCGGCCGGCGAGAAGTGCATAACCTTGTTGAAGGTCTCGCGGCGCAGGTCGCGGGCGATGGAGCAGGCGGTGCGCGAGGCCACGGCACCGGTCAGGATGGTGGCGACGAGCGAGATCAGGCACAGACCAAACATCGTGGTCGCCATGCGGCCCAGGTAGGCGTTCTGCACGTCGGCGGGGTCGATGCCCTGCGCCTTGTACTCGTCTTGCACATAGCTCACGGCGCGTTGGGTCACGATGGAGCCCGACATGGAGCCCATTTTGTCCGCCATATCGTTGGCGCCCTCGACGAGCTTGCCCTGGTCGATTAGGCCGCCTTCAACGCCTAGACGCAGACCCTTCATGGTGATCTTACCGCCGTCGGCATCAATCTGCTTTTGCATGTTTTGCGCCGCTGCGGCCTTCTGCTGCATCTCGGCGAGCTGCTCGGGCGTCATCGCCGCCATCTGCTCGGGGGTGGGCATGGCCTGAGCGGCGCCGTCATCGCTTGCCTCGGTAGATGCGCCGGTCATGTCGCCCATGGAGTTGGCATCGATGCCCTGGTTGAACGAAAGGACGACAGTCTCGGGCAGGCTCATGATGTCGGCAATCTTGCCGCCGTCGGCGCGCTCCTCCTCGGCGCCCTTGTACGTTCGAATGCCGTTATTGTCCGCCTTGCTAAACACGGCCTCCACAGCCTTGGCGTCCTTGGTGCTCATAAAGAGTTCGAGGTCGTCGAGCGATTCGGCGCGAATGGTGTCGGGCACGGGCGAGGCGATGCCGCCTTGCTGCACGCCCACGTCGACGATGTCGCTCATATAGGTAGGCAGTGCCAGATCGGCGTTGCAGCTGATTACGATAAGTACGATAGCTGCAAACAGTGCCAGGACATGTTTTTTAAAGAGCTTGAGAATCCTCACTCGGCATCTCTCCTTTCTTGATTGCGGTCGATAATTTCGTTGGCACGTCTTAGAAGGCGCACCATCTCTTGGGTATCTGTTTTGCCGAGCTGCTCGAGGAAAGCCGCAGTGCGGTTCTCGAATTCCCGACGTTTGATTTCGAGATCCTGGAATCCTTTGTCGGTCACCGTGACGTGTACGCGACGACGGTCGGTCTTTGAGTGCTCGCGCTCGACCCAGCCCTTGGCTTCGAGAGCGCGTAGGATATTGGCGATGCGGGCACTCGAGACCCAGGCGCGATCAGCGAGTTCGCTCGGCGTGAGCGAACCGCCGGCGAGTATGAGGGCGCGCATGACGGCCATCTCGCCGCTGAGGGCTTTGTCCGCAAAATGCGAAATGCGCTGATGCATGCTGCCGAACTCGGTAAGGAGTTGACGCCCAAGCTCACGGAAATCGGTATCTTCCACCGAAAACCCCTAACACTAGAAACTATTTTCGGTGAAAGATGATACCCCCGCTCAACCATCCCATTCGGTGGATTTCTAGGCATGTCCCAAAATCTACTTGGCCGCTAGGCGATATTAAGAGCTCATTAAGACTTAAAATCATTCAATTGCTAAAGCGTTTCAAAGAACTATCATGCCCGCGGTTAGGCGAGGGGTTGTCACCACCATGACGACTGGGACTCATATAATCGCCACGTGCGATGCTCCAACTTCCCGCAAGGAGACACCTTACATAAAGGGGGATGGAGTCATGGCATTTGACTTCACGGGCAAGACCGCGATTGTCACGGGCGGCACTCAGGGCATTGGCCTCGAGATCGCCAAGGGCATCGTCGCGGGCGGCGGACATGTCGCGCTCATCGCAAGGAACGCTGCTAAGGGCGAGGCCGCTGTGGCCGAGCTTGGCGAGGGCAACAAGTTCTATCAGCTCGATGTCGCCGATGCGCCCAAGGCGCGCGAGACCGTCGAGCAGATTTTTACGGACCTGCCGCAAACCAACATCCTGATCAACTGCGCTGGCGTCATCAGCACCAAGAAGTTTGACGAGATCGATGACACCGAGTGGCGTCGCACCATCGACATCAACCTCAACGGTACCTTCACTATGATGAACGCCGTGTACCCGCACTTTAAGGCGGCCCATGCCGGCACTATCGTCAACGTGAGTTCCGTTGCGGGCAAAATCGGTGGTGGCCTGCTCGGCACCGCTGCCTACGCGAGCTCCAAGGCCGGTGTTAACGGTCTAACCAAGGCAGTCGCCAAGGAAGGCGGCAAGTTCGGCGTCCGCTGCAACGCTGTGTGCCCGTCGCTCACGTTGACCGATATGACCTCGATTCTCTCTGACGAGAACTCTCAGCGCATCATCAACGGTATTCCTCTGGGCCGCGCCGCCCAGGCTAGCGAGCCTGCGCAGATGGTGCTGTTCTTCGCTTCCGACCTCGCCAGCTTCGTGAACGGCGAGATTGGTGACTGCGACGGCGGCATCGTTCTGGACGGGTAATACCCCGCGGTGATCGTTTGGCGGCGACCCTGGCGACTCGGGGTTGTCGCCTTCTTTCTGACATAGGCGCGTGCGGCTACGATTCGCATGCATCCAAAGGAGATATATATGAGTGAATCGACTGCGGTGGAGGCGCCGGCGGCAAAGGAGCCGTTCTTTAAGATGTCCTCCATCCCGGGCGCCAATATCTTGGTGCCGCTTCTGTTGGGCTGCCTGCTCAACACGCTATTCCCCGACCTGTTTAAAACGCTCGGTAGCTTTACGCTTGGCATGACCCAGCAGGGTGCAGGCCCGCTCGTTGGCGCCTTTTTGCTCATCGTCGGTACGACGATTTCGTTTAAGAGTGCTCCCGCCGCCGCTGCACGCGGCGCCATCATCATCGCTGTCAAGCAGATCGTGGTCGTTGCCGTGTCGCTGCTCATCCTTTATGTGTTCAACGACAACCTGTTTGGCATCTCTGCCATGGTGATGCTGGCGGCTTGCACCGGCGCCAACAACGCTATGTACGCTGGTCTGATGGGCACCATGGGCAACGAGGCCGAGCGTGGCGCTGTCGCCATCACCACGCTCGTTGTCGGCCCTCCGGTCACGATGATCGTGCTCGGCGCTGCCGGTCAGGCTCCGATCGGCTGGTCGCTCGTGGGTGCCATTCTGCCGATCGTCATCGGCATTATCCTGGGTAACCTCTTCCCCAGCTTTAAGAAGATGATGGCACCGGCACTTTCCGCCATCATCGTGCTCGTCTTCTTTGCCATGGGCTCGACCATGACCTTTGGCCAGCTCATTAATGGCGGTCTCCCCGGTATTCTGCTCGGCGTGATCTGCTCGGTGGTCTTTGCAATTCCCGTCATCGCGGTCGATAAGCTCACGGGTGGTACGGGTGTCGCAGGTGCGGCCATTTCGAGCTGCGCTGGAGCCAATGTGGCCACGCCTGCTGCCATGGCAAGCGTCAACGAGGCCTTGTACGGCGGTGCGGTGCTCGCGACGGCTACGGCACAGGTTGCTGCCTGCGCAATCGTGACGGCTATTTTGACCCCGCTGGTCACCAGCTGGTGCTACAAGCATTTTGAGGGCCAGGGCAACGGCGATAGCAAGGCAACGACCGACAAGGCCGCCGCAGCCGCCTAATGCCAAGCGGCAATCAAAGCTAAAAACTAGCTACGCCACAGGGCGGCCACGGGGGATCCCGTGGTCGCCCTGCATGTTTCTGTAGGGTCTCTGAGGCACTTTACCCTGCTAAAGCTGGCATAACAGCTAGAGTGAACGTCGTACAAAGGCAAGGAAAAATACCAAACAAATCGGTGAACGGTAGTTGTTCGCGCTCGCATTTCCTGCGGATTTGTTAAAAACGCCCTAATGGTATAAAAAAAGAAACATATAACAGCCCTGATGAAGGGGGTAGCTATGTTATCCTTCTCAAACGGGTGAAATCTTGGGTTTTGGGTTGCAGTTCCAAGGTGGACAAACGTTTTTCCCTGTACCAACGTGCGGTGAAGAACGGAAGAAGCCGGTAGTGCAAGCCGATAATTCAAGAATTCAATAAGCAGCGGTGTGAGAGAGCGCCGCATTACACGTAACTAGGAGCGTGGTTACACAATGCAGGAGGCATGGGAAGGCTTCAAGGAAGGCATCTGGACGGGAGAGGTTGACGTCCGAGACTTCATCCAGAAGAACTACACCCCCTACGAGGGCGACGAGTCGTTCCTCGCCGGCCCGACCGAGCGTACCAAGGAGCTGTGGGGCGAGGTTCTCGACCTGCTGCTTAAGGAGCGCGAGCAGGGTGGTGTCCTCGATATGGACACCAAGACCGTCACGGGTATCGTGAGCCACCCCGCTGGCTACATCGATAATGCCCATCGCGACAAGGAGACCATTGTTGGCCTCCAGACCGACAAGCCGCTCAAGCGCGCGCTGCACGTCAACGGTGGTATCCGCATCGCTTGCCAGGCTGCCAGCCAGCACGGCTACAAGGTCGACGAGAACGTTGTCGAGCGCTACACCTTCGAGCGCAAGACCCACAACGCTGGCGTCTTCGATGTCTACACCCCCGAGATGCGTGCTTGCCGCTCGGCTCACATCATCACCGGTCTGCCCGATGGCTACGGCCGCGGCCGCATCATCGGCGACTACCGTCGTGTTGCCCTGTACGGCGTCGACTACCTGATCAAGGACAAGGAGGCCCAGAAGGCTTCCACTCCGACGGTCATGACCGCCGACAACATCCGCGATCGCGAGGAGCTGCAGGAGCAGATCCGCGCCCTCGGCGAGCTCAAGATGATGGCCGAGACCTATGGTTTCGATATTTCCAACCCTGCTACCAACACGCAGGAGGCCATCCAGTGGATGTACTTCGCCTACCTTGCTGCCGTCAAGGAGCAGAACGGCGCCGCTATGTCCATCGGCCGTACCTCTACGTTCATCGACATCTATGCTGAGCGCGACCTTGCCAACGGTACCTTCACCGAGGAGCAGATCCAGGAGTTCGTGGATCACTTCATCATGAAGCTCCGCATGGTCAAGTTTGCCCGTACCCCCGAGTACCAGGCCCTGTTCACCGGCGACCCGCAGTGGGTCACCGAGTCCATCGGCGGCATGGGTGTCGACGGCCGTACGCTCGTTACCAAGATGAGCTACCGCTACCTGCACACGCTCGAGAACATGGGCACCAGCCCCGAGCCCAACATGACCGTTCTGTGGTCGACCCGTCTGCCCGAGAACTTCAAGAAGTTCTGCGCCAAGACTTCTGTCGCCAGCTCCTCGATCCAGTACGAGAACGACGACCTCATGCGCGTTTACCACGGCGACGACTACGGCATCGCCTGCTGCGTGTCCTCCATGCGCATCGGCAAGGAGATGCAGTTCTTCGGCGCCCGCGCCAACCTGGCCAAGTGCCTGCTCTACGCGCTCAACGGCGGTGTTGACGAGGTCTCCAAGAAGCAGGTCGGCCCCAAGTATCGCGCCGTCGAGGGCGATACGCTCGATTACGACGACGTTGTGGCCAAGTACAACGACATGATGAAGTGGCTCGCTGGCGTGTACGTCAACTCGCTGAACATCATTCACTACATGCACGACAAGTATTGCTACGAGCGCATCCAGATGGCTCTGCACGACAAGCACGTGCACCGCTGGTTCGCTACGGGCATCGCTGGCCTTTCCGTCGTGGCTGACTCCCTGTCCGCCATCAAGTACGCTAAGGTCCACCCCGTCCGTGATGAGAACGGCATCATCGTCGACTTCGAGACCGAGGGCGAGTTCCCCAAGTACGGTAACGACGACGACCGCGTCGACCAGATCGCTCACGACGTTGTGCACCAGTTCATGGAGTACATCCGCATGAACGACACCTACCGCAACTCCGTGCCCACGACCTCGGTTCTGACCATTACCTCCAACGTCGTGTACGGTAAGAAGACCGGCTCCACGCCCGACGGCCGCAAGGCTGGCCAGCCGTTCGCCCCGGGTGCTAACCCCATGCACAAGCGTGATAGCCACGGCGCCATCGCTTCGCTGTCTTCGGTTTCCAAGCTCCCGTTCCGCGATGCTCAGGACGGCATCTCCAACACCTTCTCCATCATCCCGGGTGCGCTCGGCAAGGAGGACCAGGTGTTCTTTGGCGATATCGACCTTGATCAGCTGGGCGAGTAACTATTGTTAGTGCTATACTAACAATAACGATTACTGATTAGTGCGCCGGTTTCGGCCGGCGCCTATCGATCGAAGGAGACACATTATGAAGGTTTCTGAAGTTTCCGAGACTCAGGCCGATAACCTGGTCCACATGCTCGACGCTTACGCCGAGAAGGGTGGCCACCACCTGAACATCAACGTTTTCAACCGTGAGACGCTGCTCGACGCTCAGGCTCACCCCGAGAAGTACCCGCAGCTGACCATCCGCGTTTCCGGCTATGCCGTGAACTTCCACACGCTCACCAAGGAGCAGCAGGACGAGGTCATTTCGCGTACCTTCCACGACAAGTTCTAAAGGGGTTTAACTCCCGCAGGATCGCCGGGCCGGTTTTGGGTTATTTCCCAAAACGTCCTCGGACATGCAAAGAGGCTCCGCTGCGCGCGTTGCGCGGCGGAGCCTCTTTGCGTCCTGACGCTCCTATTTGGCAAGGTGTTTTTTAGAATCCATTTTGCGCTCGGCCTCGAAGGCTTGCCTGTCCCAATCGAGCGGAAGTCCGGCCTCGACCCATGCCTCGTAGGCCCTC
>DBGDFS010000009.1:0-16184 GCA_048342015.1 Collinsella sp.
CCGTTCCATCAACTGGGAAAATGCCGCCCCGGGGTCCCGGATAGGACCTCGGGGGCGTTCGGCTAGCTGCGGGAACGGCCTATTCGCTTAATGTGTTCGGCTGAGATCGGAAATCAACCTATTTAGTGGCGCACATGAAATGCCGGATTCGGCTCTACTAGATTGAGTGTGCGATATTATGCAACCTTGCATAATTCGACCTTGCATAATCTTTGAGTGCGGTTTGTATTGGAGGACATGTATATCGACTGAGGTAACACGTCCGCCCCGCTCTCTCGCCGCGCGCCGTGGTACGATTTTTGAGTTTGAAAGTCCCGCCGTGCTCCGGCTGCCCTTGCAGCTCGGCGTGCGGCCGCACGTAAAGGAGCCATCATGGCCGGTATGAACATGCAGCAGATGATGAAGCAGGCTCGCAAGATGCAGGAGCAGCTTGCCGCCGCGCAGGAGAACCTCAAGTCCCAGACCGTCGACGCCTCTGCCGGCGGCGGCATGGTCAAGGTGACCGTTAACGGCGAGATGGAGCTCGTCAACCTCACCATCGATCCCGATGCCCTCGATCCCGAGGACGTCGATATGCTGCAGGATATGATCATGGCTGCCGTCAACGAGGCCGTCCGCGGCGTCAACGAGCTCGCCAACAAGCAGATGGGCGCCATCACCGGCGGCCTCAACATCCCGGGCATGCCGTTCTAAGACACGCATATATATGAGTGCGAATCACAGTCTGCAAAAACTGCTCGATGAGCTGGGCCGTCTGCCGGGCATTGGTCCCAAGTCGGCCCAGCGCATCGCCTATTACCTGTTGGAGGCTGACGCCGAGGAGGCCCGCCGCCTGGCCGAGGCCATCCTGGAGGTCAAGCAGGAGGTCCACTTTTGCAGCCGCTGCTTTAACTACGCCACGGCCGACGAGTGCTCCATCTGCCAGGACCCGATGCGCGATACCACTCGTATTTGCGTGGTGGGCGAGCCGCGCGACGTCCAGGCGATCGAGCGCACGGGCAGCTACCACGGCCTGTACCATGTGCTGGGCGGCGTGATCAGCCCCATGGACAAGATTGGTCCCGAGCAGTTGCACATCCGCGAGCTGCTGGCGCGTCTGGGTCACGAGGATATCCATGAGGTCATCATCGCCACCAACCCCAACATCGAGGGCGAGACCACGGCGAGCTATCTGGCCCGTACCATCAAGCCGTTGGGCGTCGAGGTGTCGCGTCTGGCAAGCGGCCTTCCCGTGGGCGGCGACTTGGAGTATGCCGACGAGCTTACGCTTGGCCGCGCCATCGAGGCCCGTCGCGCGATTTAGGCGGCGAGCCTGCTCCTGCCGTATGTTTTCCTCGCGATGCACGGGGTAGTCATAATTTCCCCGTGCGACTGTGAGTTTGTTGTGCAACAAAGATGCTTCGTATCCGCTTATCGCATGGATGCTTCCGCTCGCATCCTTAATTTGCCCATTCGTTGCGCAACCTTTTGGGTTCGCTGATACACTCAAATATGGATTTGAATGAATGCGCCGCTTCTGAGCGGCGTGTTTTTCTTGGAGGAGAACGCATGCGGCCCGGTGGCACTCAGACAAAGCGCGGCGCCGCGGTGCGCATGCGACGCCGACTGGGCTTGGCGCCGCGGGCGTACGCACTGCTATCGTGCTCGCTGGTGCTGGTCATAGCTGGCGTTTCTGCCTATGGCATGACCGTGCCGTCCATGATGCAGGCGCATGCCGCACGCGAACCGCACGTGGGGCATGAGGTCAAAAGTGATCTGGGTACCACGACTGGATATGCTTGGGCAAGTGTGGTCGCGCATATTGTGTTTGGCACCGACGATGCGGATGGCGCCGAGGCCCCGGACAACGAAGTCACGCTTGCCAATGGCAAAACCATCGTGCTCACCAACACCAAGATCATCGATCGGTTGTCCAACAATAGCGTGGCGGCAACGGTGAATAAGGTCGAGCAGCAGAAGGAGCAGGACGCCCAGCAGTCCGGAAAGCCCGGTAGCTCGGATACTTCTGGCTCCGGCTCGGATTCATCGAGTTCGGGCGGCGGCTCTGGGGCGGGTTCCTCTACCGGAGGGTCTGGAAACGGCGGCTCAACGGGCGGCAACACTGACAACGATGCAAACTCCGGTGGCCTTTCCGCTGCTGAGGAAGAGAGCATTCACAGTTGGCTTGTGACCAAGTACAACATGCTCGACGGCTATGTTTCTCGTGCCAATGACGTGGTCTCGACCTATAACTCTACGGGAGATCCCAGGCCGTGCGACAGCCTGGTCGGGGAGATGTTTGTCATTCGAGCCGAGTTCGGTCGTCAGACATTCTCGCCCCGGTCAAAGTGGTATCAGCAGTATGCCAATCTGTGGGGCTGTTACACCAACCTATGCCAATGGGTCGGCCATTACGGCGATGATGACGTCGCGCTCGGTAACTTCAACAATAACGTGGCGGCGCTTGCCCTATGATGATCGATCTTGCATCCACCACACCACAATCGCTCGGTCGCGATCCCATGGTCGGCCTGCGCCTGGCGCGTGTCGACGGGTTTGAGCCGGCCATTGCGCTCGGTCAGGACGAACTGCCTGCCTATCTGCGTCGTTTTACGATGCTGTTTGCCGACGATGCCACCATGCGCCGTGGCGGTATCGGCCGCGTGACGCGTGCCGTCAACGCCCAAGGCGAGGCCGTGGCACTCAAGCAGCTCATCTTGCCGACGCGCGATGAGTTTGATGACGATGCCGCTCACGAGGCGCTGGTCGCCAAGTTCAAGGCGGCGTTTCGCGAGGAATACGAATGCCATCGCGCCCTTTCGGGCCTTAAGGGCTTTCCCCGCCTCTATGGCTGGGGCGAGGTCGACGGTGTGCCTGCAATTGTCATGGAATGGGTCGAGGGCGAGACGCTTGCCCGCTTGCGTTCACGACTCGCCGTGGACGATGCCGGACGCCTGTCGCCGCTTGTGGCGGCGCGTCTGGGTCGCGACCTGTTCGATCTGCTCTGTCGTATGAGCCTGGTGGGTGAGGGCTTTGTCCATCGCGATATCTCGCCCGCTAATATTATGGTGCGTACGGCGCGTCTGCCGCTTGACCGGCAGCTTGCCGAGGGCACCTTTGACCTGTGCCTGATCGACTTTGGCTCGTCGCTGGCGCTCGAGCCTGCGTCGGCCGTGGCCGGTACCGGCGGCAAGGCGTCGTTTACGGAGCGCTATGCCACGCTGCGTCGCGCGACGGTTGCCTATGCCCCGCCCGAGATGCTCACCGACGATATTCCCGATCTGCGCGCTTTGCGTATGTCGCCGGCGATTGACGTCTATGCCGCGGCAAGCACGGTTTACGAGCTCATTGCCGGCGTCGCGCCATACGAAGCCGCGCCGAGCACTTCGGGCACCTCGGGTTCGCGCAAAAAGACGCGCGACATCGCGAGCCCCTACCGTCTCAAGATGGACACACGGCCCGACTATCCCATTGGTGCCCATGCGCCCGGTTGTGATTTGACTCAGCTGCTTCGTCGTGAGCCCGATGTGGCGCTCGCCGCGGCCGAGCAGGCCCAGCAGCTAGGGCTTGAGCCGGATTCCGAAGAGCTACGCGATGCGCTGGCGTTTGTCGATGCCCAGCTGTTCGACGTGGTGATGGCCTGTCTGTCCAGCCATCAAAAAGATCGTCCCGAGCCGGCGGCGGTCGAGGCGGCGCTCTCGGCGTTTTGTGACCACTATGCGCAAAATGTCGGTCGTTCGCTCCGCGGCGAGCCGCTCACGCCGTGCCCCATGGATGCGTCTGGCCGCGCGGTTCGTCGCGCGGCGATGATCGGTGCGGCGGTCGTCTGTGGCGTGGTTTGGGCTGTGGTCGTGGTTTCGGCCGCGCTGCTGGCGTCGGGCGCTCGCGTGACGGCGACTTTGGGATCGCTCGTGTGGTCTGGGTCGCTACCGGGTATTATTGCCGCACTGGCGTTGGCGCTGCCAGGCATAGCCGGCGTTGCCGCGGGGGCACTTGCGCGTGATCGGCGCTCGGGGTTCCTGCAGGGTGTGCTTGCGCTTTCTGCCTGCGAGGTTCCGGTGCTGGTTGTGGCTGCATGTAGCGTATTTTCCCAACGCGCTGTGATGGGCGGCCTTGTTGCCGCTCTGGTTGCAACCTATACGCTTACGTGGTTTTTGCTTGCGATGGGCTTTGCCTGTGAACTTCCCGTTTCGGCACCGCGACGCACAAAAGCCCAGATGGCGACTCCGCTTGCCGGTGGAGCCGCAGCTGCCCGTACTTTTGGCGGACCTGTCGAAGTATCGTCCGATTCTATTTCTACGACCAAGGAGGCCTAGGTCATGGCATCTCAAGTTGAGCTCACCCCATGCGGGGCCATGTTTGACATCTTTAAGCGCGCGGCGCATCTGAGCCATATCGAGCTGTGCGGCTTGGTGCTTTCGTCCCGTCCGCTCGCCGACGGCCGCAGCCCGCAGAGCCGAGCCGCCGATCGCTCTTGGGTTTCCCGCTTTATCGTTCGCGCGCCGGTCGGCACGCTTCAGCAGCGCTACTTTGCCGAATACGGTACCTCGGCTGCGCGTATTATGTCGCAACTGGCCCTGCGCCAGCGCAATCCCATGGACTCCACGGCTGTGATCAATATGGTGTGCGGTCCTGCAGGTGAACCGATGGTACGCGCGCTCGAAGAGTGCCACCAGGACACGAATCTCTATCGCAACGCGCTCGATCGCCTGTCCCAGGCGGCGGAACTCATGCCCGCCGAGCGCGCCGAGGCCGTGCTGGTGCTGTTTGTCGCCGTCGGTTGTTCGGCGGATGTGCGGTCCTCGGTGAACTATGCCATCGACTACGCGCACGCGACCTGTGGCGGAGGCACATCCACGCCGCGTTCGCTTGGCATGTCGATGACCGCGGGCGAACGCGAACCCGCCCCGGCGCACCCCTTGGGCTTGCTGCGCGTACAAAACAGTTTTGTCGTGAGCGCCCCGCGCTGGATTCAGCCGAGTGAGCAGGGTGTTGAGATTGGCGCGCTGGCCACTGGCGAGGGCGATATTACCGACGTCGGCGACGATGTCTCGGCCCGCCATGCCCATATCTGGTGCGATGCTCAAAATATCTGGCACGTCGAGGACTTGTCGTCCACCAACGGAACCGTGGTGGTAAACGGGGCCACGCGCGTCTGCATTCAGGTCGAGCCCGGCCGTTCCGCCCAACTCAATCCCGGCGACGAGCTCAAGCTCGGCGAATCCACTACCTACGCCATCCTCTTCGGTGCCCTCTAGCCGGCAGATAGGGACGTTTCTTTTCTGCCGGCACTTGGGGACACTCCTCGGCGCGCCAGAGCCAGTCGCCCGGGGATGGAGGGGCCATTTTGGCCCTTGGCGGTCAGTCGGGGCGAAACTAGAAGATCTTTCCGATTCGCGGCTGTTCATGCTTGTAGAGCATCTAAAACAATAGGATGTTATTCTGGAATATGCCGGGTGCGTGAACTTGCCTGTCTTAGCCTTAATAAGGTATAGGGGAGTTTGGCTCAGGGGTTCCGTCTTGTTCTTCAGCGCAGTATTGTGGGACAGATTTGCTGAGATTGGCGCCTTACACCGCAGAGCGCACGGAAGGCTCTCGATTTGTGTTCTGGCCCCAGAATACAGGGCCTGATACTTACCAACTGTGGCATGGATGTAACATCTGTAGAAATCAACCCTTTTGTTGTCGACCTTTGTAAGAAAAACACTGCCATCAACTCTTTGGATGACGAAACTAGGGTGCTTGAGGGGAGCCTTTACTCCCCTCTGAGAGATGACTCATGTTTTTCGCTTGTCGTTGTGAATCCTCCGTTACTGCCGATTCCGGATGAGATTCCTTATCCCTTCGTTTGAGATGGAGGACAATCGGGTCTGGATAAAACACTTCGTATTCTTAAGGGTGGCGATACGCATTTAGAGAAAAACGGTAAATACTGCTAATAGGGGTGACGACGATGGTGCAGGGGCGACCCGCGATGCTCTCATCAATACGTCGGATACTTGGGAAATCAGGTCTAGATGCATGTATGATGATGCTGTGTGGCTATTCAATTAATCCGCGTTCCGAATGGGTGCAGGGTATAGCTGCGACATCGTATGCTTTTGACCCGGCGCGATACTCAG
This sequence comes from Collinsella sp., assembly GCA_048342015.1. GTDB lineage: Bacteria > Actinomycetota > Coriobacteriia > Coriobacteriales > Coriobacteriaceae > Collinsella. The sequence goes on from DBGDFS010000009.1 coordinate 6,102, forward strand.
ATATTTCTGAGGCGGTTGACGAAGTTTATACGCACTATGCCGCGCAAGGCGTTTCGGAAGTTTGCACATCTACGTTACGGGCTTAGGTTTCTTCAAGCGAGCAGGCCGGTTGCGTTATTTCGAGCGATTTTTCTAGTCTAGACGACAAAAGGCAAAGGATTTGATGGGTATAAAACGCGGACGTTTGTGGGCGGATGCTCAAATCTATTGTGGCAATCGGGCGGTTGAAAAAGATATTTCAACCGCCCGATTGCCAGGTTCGTCGGAGGAGATGTCCGATTCCGACTCTCTTGTAGGAAGAGCTTGAGATCGTATTGGCCCAAGGCAATCTTAAAGCAGTCTCATTGGCAAATCTTCGCTCCTGTTGTGTTGAGGTGTAAGGTATCAGTGATTGATGTTTTGTGGCGGGTAGATTGGGGCCTTCCTTGATTCGATGCGTTCTCTCGAGGTTCATCAGAGCAAAAGGGGCTTTCGTCTTCATTGCTATCACGGTGATTGGAACCGCTCTCTCCTATGCCATGCCATACGTGAACGGGAAATTCTTAGATTTTCTTCTCGGTAACCGCAGCGAAAGAGACGCCGTACTCTTCGCGCTCCTGGTTGCGTCAATAGGAGTTTTCTCCACCCTCTTTACTTATTTTGCAGGAACACTTTCCATTCGCATAACCACGAGACTTTCCTTTGATCTTCTCAGGGAGGCCGTCTTGCGTTTTGAAAGAGACGATTACTTGGTGAGTCGGACCATCGATCCAGCCTATACAACGCAACGGATTATTTCCGACTCCAGCGTGGTCTCATCCTTCGTTTTGGCGAATTTTATCAGTGCGCCGCTGTCCATTGTAGCCATTCCCATCGTATTGCTTATCATATGGTCAATTGATTCAACTCTCGCGGTGTTTTCCATCATTCTCCTCATCGTGTATTTCTGTGTAATTACTGGGTTGAGGAAACTTTTGTATAGGGTCACGTATGAGAAGAAAGAGGCGGACAGCGCCTTTTACGCCGCAATTGCATCGCAGCTTAATCAGATTCTCAACATTCAACTGACATCTTCGTACGGCAAGAGCGAACAAGCGCTCGACGCTGGGTTTAAGAGCTATTTTCCCAAAGTTTTGCGCTCCGGAAAGCTATCATATTCTCTGACATCGCTCGATGGTCTTTTCGCAGCGTTGTTTCAAGCGGTGATACTTGTTGTTTCCGGAGTACGAATCATTAACGGAACTATGTCAATAGGCGAGTACACTATCATCGGTACATACTTCGCGGTTCTCTTTAAGACTTTGAAAAGTATGATGTCATTGTTCAAATCCTATCAAGATGCCAAAGCATCATGGGATAGGACGGCTATCGCGACGAGAGAAAAGGAGAGATCGGGGTGGAATCGGACCGATTTAGCTAAACTCGATGAAATAAATGACATTTCGGTATCTGATTTGGAATTCTCGGTTGCCCTTCCAGACGGATCTGTCCGAGAGGTCCTCGGCGGGTTTTCTTTCAAGTTTTCCGGTCCTGGTACATATTGCATAGTTGGGGAAAACGGAAGAGGCAAGACGTCACTTCTTTACTTGATGCTCGGGCTATACTCATCGAAAGGCAAAGTAAAATACAACGGCGTGCCAATCGAAGAATGCGACTTGGATTACATACGTGCGAGAGAGATATCGTGCTGCCCACAGTCGTGCTTCGCGCCGGACGAAACGGTGAAAGAGCTGTTAGAGTATTTCGACACGCCCTTTTCTTCCTATCACCGGGGTGTAGATGGCCTACTTTCGCTGGAAAACAGCGTGAAGGAGTTGCTCGGGAAACGTTGCTCCGCGCTTTCGGGCGGTGAGCTGCGCCGAGTGTACTTATGGTCGGCGATTTCACGCAAGTCGTCAGTTTTGGTACTCGACGAGCCCACGACTGGGTTAGACGCTGTAAGCCGCGCCGAGCTTGCGGCCTATGTTAAGCGCAACAAGCAAAGCCAGCTGATCATCGTTGTCTCTCACGATGACGAGATGGTCGGCGCGGTAGAAGGGGTAGTGGATTTAGGCAGCATGTACCAGGGTAAATGATGACAAGTGTAGTGCTACCCAACTGGCAGAGATAACAAAAAGGCGATGCAGATGCACGTAGCATTCAGGCGGTTCGGACTCGGTGCCTTCACGCCATCGCAACGCTTTCAGATATAGTTCTCGTTCTCTTACTAAAGGAAACTTTAGTCTACGTCATTTTGTCGAGACAGAGGTGAAGCGAAGTGTTGTCGCGACGTATCTTATTCCAGGTGGCTCAGTATCAGCGTGAGAATCGCACCAAAGTGTACTTACGATTCTCGTGTCCCACGGACAACATGAGCTGAGCATTGAGGTTCCACCCTTTGCTGCAACTACACGGGGTTGGACGGCAATGAATATGCCGGGCCGCATACCACGCGCAGCGGGGGTCCATGTCCCAGTATGTTGCCTACAGCAGCCTCGATGTCCACGCACACATCATCTCTGCCTTCGCGTTTAATCCATTTGCCGGAGAGTGCGAGGGTTGCCAGGCCGTAGAATTCGAGCCGAACAAATGAAATGCGGTATCAGCGCATAGGATTAAACTGACGATTGCTTTGCACTGAGAATACGCTTGGAAAGCCGCTATGGGTGGCGGCCCGGGTTAAATAGAGAAGCCCGTCCGATCACTTTCATGTGGCGAACGGTCGGGCTTCTTATTCCACTTGCCAATGCTCGGCTCATATTGGAAGAAAGCTACGCTAATGTTTGCGTGACACTCCTATTTTCTCCGAAGAAAGAGTCGGATAATGAAGAATAGAATTAAAAAAGGTGCCAGATATAACGCAAGTATAAAGGCTAATCCAACGAGACCTTGCAATAATGGCATAACTCCTCCCAGACACGAGATTTTGGTATTTGTTCCCATCTTATTCTGAATTGGACCAAATAGTTCCTAGCCACAAAACTACTCGTCAACTGGATCGCACCAATCTGCTGGCAAAACACAGCTTGATTCTTTATCGACATAGCACCAATCCGCAACAGGGCACTCGGCGATGTCGTAAAAATTGCATATATCAACTCCAAGACAACAAGGCTCAACGGGAGGATGTTCATTTGAACCAACAGGATGGATATGCTTCATAACAGCTCCTCACCTTAATCCAATTAGAGACTACGTTTGATCAATGCCACAGTGATCTACAACGCAGATGCTGCCGCCATCCATGTCATAGTCGCAGTAATCGTATGCACCACAGCCATCTGCTTTATCATAAACAGTACAGATGTCAGTAATGCCCAAGAGGCAGTCAAAAGACATCGGCTTCACGCCTGCCTCGTCGCCACTTCCTGGATTAATCGGATGAATATGCTTCACGACTACCTCCCTTTGAGTGCAGAAAAACCTCAATATTGTGTATAACAAACCAAGATGTCTAGTTCACCATATTTCTAGAATGGTTTCGGCGAACGTAGCAATAAGCTTCGCAGACGGTAATCAGAAGAACGAACACCTCCACAATGGTGACAGCAATGCGCTGAACCGCTTATTCCGATACAGTAGCTTCTCGTTGATTTTTCTCCTGCGAAGATGAGTGGCGGGAAATAAGGTCAAAAGCCATCTCGTAGCACATTTTTCTATATTCACATGATGCAGGGTGTAGACTCTTGGGCAAGTAGCCGTGCTCGTCTGCAGCCTCCCAGCTACAGCCCCCACCACAGAAAGACCGAGCCCAACAGTCCGTACAGTCAATTCTTTTTTCGACACCCTGACTCCAGTTTTCAATATACCTAGTTTCGTCAATTCCGGTGACGATGTTGCCCATTTTGAATCGCATCATCCCGACAAACCTGTGACAGGGGTATACGTCCCCTTCGGGAGTCACGGAAATAAAACGCCTGCCAGCCCCGCATCCGACAAAGGCGATCCTGTTGCTCATAATCAAATCAACTGCAGTTTTCAATGTTCTAAACAAGGGCTTTTCCCCTTGATCAATCTGTTTGAGATATTGATCCGCCAAATCTATTAGGCCCGCCCTGATTTTGTTTAATGAGTGTTCGTCGAGTTTGATATTCTCATCGAATGAGCTCACGGGCGAGAAGTAAATCCTTCTGAAGCCCATCTCTTTAAACTGAAGATAGTCTTCAACAAGGTTACAGTTATTATTTGTTAAGGTCGCTCTTGCGCCGAAGGGGAACGACTCGGAAAAACGACGAACGTTTTTGTCGATATCGGAGAAAGAGCCGCCTCCCGTCTTATACGGGCGCGATGCATCGTGCTTGCATCCTGTACCATCGAGACTAATCAGAACAGAAAACCCGTGCTCCTTGAAAGAATTCACAGCAGTGTCATTCAAAAGCGTTCCGTTGGTCGTAATAGAATAGGTAAAGTTTCTATTGGGGTATATTCTTTTTGAATAGTCGACCGTTTTCCATATCAGCGGCTCGTTAATCATGGGTTCCCCACCAAAAAAGACGATCGCAAGCGTTTCGTTTTCCGATGAACTTGCGACGAGGTAGTCGACCGCCTTGAAGGCTATCTCGTCTGTCATCAGCAGAGGAGACGTTCCATAATCTCCTTTACCGGCAAAACAGTAACTACAACCAAGGTTGCATGCATGTGAAACGTGGAGTTCGATGGATCTAAGTTTTCGAGGCGTGTCTTTTGTTAAGAAAGTCCGCTCAGACAATCGTTGATACTCATCAATGTCGTCTTCAAGTTCTGCTATGGTCGTTTGGTCGTAGCCTTTCGCAGCAAGTGACTTTGTTAGCAACTTCGAGTTGACCGTTCTTCCCGATGCTTCAAATATGCGAAGCGCATCTTCTGATGCTTGGTCAACCTGAAAGCAATTGCGAGTGACCTCATCGAAGCAGTAACGACGATCACTTACTGAGAAAAAATGCATACGTTCCTCAATTTCATGCTGGACTGGCACTAACCTTGTTTATTGTTGCGCAGCTATAAAAAACCACCAGCGGGGATTCGGTGTGCGGCCCAATCGGACTCCCAAAAGGTTCTATTTGAGACTGGCAAGCTTTGTGTTGTTGGCACTTCGACAGCGCTCTTTATTCCAACATGGAGCCTCGCAGTTTGAGTCGACTTGCCTCTGGAAGGTCCGATCTTAACTTGATTTAGGATGAAAACAGATTACAGGCGCGCTCCTCTAGAAAGAAAGGAAACCAATCGCCGCCTTTCACCAGGAAAGTTTTTATAGCCCACCTCGAGCAAAATGAAAGATGCGAGAGCGATTGGGGAACAACGCGAATCTCCCCTTTTGGGTGGGAGCGAGCCTTCAGCCACCGGCGAACGACTCGCCCTGGTCAGAATCTGGAAGTGGTGCCGGGCCGCTTGGGCCTCCCCGGTGACTTCGTGGGGCTTACCTGCCTGACGTCGAGGAGTACATCCGCAAGATTCGTTCCCTATGCCGTTTGCTCTCACGCCCGCCTTAGTTCCAAGTCGGGCGAGCCGCCGCGCTCATGCGACCCGTGGCGGCGACACGTCGACGCCGCGCTCGCTGAGCACATCTTCGGTCGCGGGCGAGCACGAGGTCGCGCCGGCGCATCCGCTGGGACTGCTGTGCGTGCAAAACGGCTACGTGGTGAGCGTCCCGCGCTGGATTCAGCCGAGTGAGGAAGGCGTTGAGATCGGCGCGCTGGCAACGGGGGAGGGCGGCATCACCGACGACGTCTCGGCCCGCCATGCCCATATCTGGTGCGACGAGTCTGGCGCATGGTTTGTCGAGGACCTGTCGTCCACTAACGGCACCGTGGTGGTAAACGGGGCCACGAGTGTGTGTATTCAAGTAGAGCCCGGCCGCTCCGCCCAGCTCAACCCCGGCGACGAGCTCAAACTCGGCGAATCCACCACCTACGCCATCCTGCTCGGCGCCCTCTAGCCGGCAGTTAGGGACGTTCCTTTCCTGCCGGCACTTGGGGACACTCCTTGGCGCGCCAGAGCCGGTCGCCTGGGGATGGAGAGGCCATTTTGGCCCTTGGCAGTCACCCAAGGACCCAAGGTAAACCTTTACCGCCCGCCTATATTTGCCGAAATTACACTTGACGGCGGGGTACAATAAACCCGCATGCGGATTTCCGTTGCGGGCGCTTCCCATCGCCGGGGCGTGCCCGGGAGCATCCGACATGCGGCCTTTGCGGCGCTCGGTCATGTGCAAGACGGGTAGCTGGGCTTGTGGAGCGCGTGCAGCCCTCCTCGCCTCGGCATGCCTTCTCTCCACGCCATGTACCTGCTGCTGAGTCCGCCTGCCAGATGATTGGAAGCAACAGCGAAAATCCCATCACGCCAACATCCCGGCGATCGCCGGGGCCTGTATACCTATATGAGAGGAGAGGGGTATATGGCGCGTAAGTTTAAGTCTATGGACGGCAACGAGGCGGCCGCATATGTTTCGTATGCGTACACCGAGGTAGCGGGAATTTATCCCATTACGCCGTCCAGCCCGATGGCCGACCATGTCGACCAGTGGGCGGCCCAGGGTCGCAAGAACATCTTCGGCACCCCGGTCAAGGTCGTCGAGATGGAGTCCGAGGCAGGTGCAGCCGGTACCGTTCACGGTTCGCTGGGCGCCGGTGCTCTGACCACCACCTACACGGCTTCCCAGGGCCTGCTCCTGATGATCCCGAACATGTACAAGATCGCGGGCGAGCAGCTCCCGGGCGTCTTCCACGTCTCCGCGCGTTGCGTGGCTTCGCACGCCCTGAACATTTTTGGCGATCACTCCGACGTCATGGCCTGCCGCCAGACCGGTTTCGCCATGCTTGCCGAGGGCAACGTCCAGGAGGTCATGGACCTTTCGCCGGTGGCTCACCTTTCCGCCATCGAGGGCAAGACCCCGTTCCTTAACTTCTTCGACGGCTTCCGCACCAGCCACGAGATCCAGAAGGTCGCCATGTGGGACTACAAGGATCTTGCCGAGATGTGCGACATGGACGCCGTCCAGGCTTTCCGCGATCACGCGCTCAACCCTGAGCACCCGCATACCCGCGGCAGCCACGAGAACGGCGACATCTTCTTCCAGAACCGCGAGGCCTGCAACAAGGTCTACGACGAGCTTCCCGCCGTCGTCGAGGGCTACATGAAGAAGATCAACGAAAAGCTCGGCACCGATTACGGCCTGTTCAACTACTACGGCGCTCCCGATGCCGATCGTGTCGTCGTGTGCATGGGCTCCTTCTGCGACGTGCTCGAGGAAGTCATCGACTACCTCAACGCTCACGGCGAGAAGGTCGGCCTGGTCAAGGTTCGCCTGTTCCGTCCGTTCTCCATCAAGCACTTTGTCGACGTTCTCCCCGAGACCGTCAAGAAGATTGCCGTCATGGACCGCACCAAGGAGCCGGGTTCCATCGGCGAGCCGCTCTACCAGGACGTTGTCTCCGCTCTCTACGAGGCCGGCAAGACGGGCATCAAGGTCGTCGGCGGACGTTACGGCCTTGGCAGCAAGGACACGCCTCCCGCGTCCGCGTTCGCTGTCTTCGAGGAGCTTAAGAAGGACGAGCCCAAGCGCGAGTTCACCATCGGCATCGTCGATGACGTGACCAACCTGAGCCTGCCCGAGGCCGAGGATGCGCCCAACACCGCAGCCCCCGGCACCATCGAGTGCAAGTTCTGGGGCCTGGGTGGCGACGGTACCGTCGGCGCCAACAAGAACTCGATCAAGATCATCGGCGACCACACCGACAAGTACGTCCAGGCCTACTTCCAGTACGACTCCAAGAAGACCGGCGGCGTCACCGTCTCGCACCTGCGCTTTGGTGATTCTCCGATCCGCTCGCCGTACTACGTGACCAAGGCCGACTTTGTCGCTTGCCACAACCCCAGCTACATCGTCAAGGGCTTCAAGATGGTCCGCGACGTCAAGCCGGGCGGCACCTTCCTGGTCAACTGCCAGTGGAGCGACGAGGAGTTCGCCGAGCGCATGCCCGCCGTGGCCAAGCGCTACATCGCGAACAACAACGTCAACGTCTACCTGATCGACGCTATCGACCTGGCTGCCAAGGTCGGCATGGGCAAGCGCACCAACACGGTGCTCCAGTCTGCCTTCTTCGCGCTGGCCAAGGTCCTGCCCGCCGAGGACGCCCTGCAGTACATGAAGGACGCGGCCACCAAGTCCTACATGAAGAAGGGCCAGGCCATCGTCGACGCTAACCACAAGGCCATCGATGCCGGCGCTACCGCCTTCCGCAAGTTCGAGGTTCCGGCCGACTGGGCAACTGCCGAGGATGTCGCTCCCGTCGAGCTCTCCGAGGAGACCAAGTCCGCCATCGCCCAGCAGGTCAAGAACCTGCTCGAGCCCATCGATCGCATGGATGGCGACAGCCTGCCCGTTTCCGCCTTCGTCGGTTGCGCCGACGGCCAGTTTGAGCTGGGCGCCTCCGCATACGAGAAGCGCGGCGTCGCCGTGGTCGTTCCCCACTGGGACGAGACCAAGTGCATCCAGTGCAACCAGTGCGCCTATGTGTGCCCGCATGCCACCATCCGTCCGTTCGCGATGACCGAGGACGAGGCTGCCGCCGCGCCCGAGGCTACCCGCACGCTCGACGCCATGGGCCCCAAGGCCAAGGGCATGAAGTTCACCATGGCCGTGTCCCCGCTCGACTGCATGGGCTGCACCAACTGCGTCAAGGTCTGCCCCAAGGGCGCCCTCGAGATGGTTCCCACCGAGCAGGAGATGGACCAGCAGCCTGTTTGGGACTACATGGTCGAGAACGTCTCCGAGAAGAAGGAGCTCATCGCGGCCAACGTCAAGGGCAGCCAGTTCAAGCAGCCCTACCTGGAGTTCTCCGGCTCCTGCGCCGGCTGCGCCGAGACCGCCTATGCACGTCTGGTGACCCAGGTCGCCGGCGACCGCATGTTCATCTCCAACGCCACCGGCTGCTCCTCCATTTGGGGCAACCCCGCTGCCACCGCTCCTTACTGCAAGGACAAGGACGGTCACGGCCCGGCGTGGAACAACTCCCTGTTCGAGGACAATGCCGAGCACGGTCTGGGCATGGCCGTTGGCTATGAGGCCGTTCAGCACAAGCTGATCGCCGCTACCCAGGACATCATCGCTGCCGATGGTCCGTCCGATGAGCTCAAGGCTGCCGGCCAGGCTTGGATCAACTCCGTCAACGACGCCGAGGCCTCCAAGACCGCTGCCGCTGCCTACGTTGCCGAGCTCGAGAAGTGCGGCTGTGACGCTTCCAAGGCGATCCTCGCCGACAAGGCTTACCTCACCAAGAAGTCCTTCTGGATCTTCGGCGGCGACGGTTGGGCCTACGACATCGGCTTCGGCGGCCTGGACCACGTCCTGGCTTCCGGCCACAACGTCAACGTCTTCGTCTTCGACACCGAGGTTTACTCCAACACCGGTGGTCAGGCCTCCAAGGCCTCGAACCTGGGCCAGGTCGCTCAGTTCGCCGCTGCCGGTAAGGTGACCAAGAAGAAGTCCCTGGCCGAGATTGCCATGAGCTACGGCTACGTCTACGTGGCGCAGGTCGCCATGGGCGCCAACCCGGCTCAGACCCTCAAGGCCATCCACGAGGCCGAGGCCTACGACGGCCCGTCCCTCATCATCGGCTACAGCCCCTGCGAGATGCACTCCATCAAGAAGGGCGGCATGCAGAACTGCCAGGCCGAGATGAAGAAGGCTGTCGAGTGCGGTTACTGGAACCTCTTCCGCTTCAACCCCGAGGCTGCTGCCGGCAAGAAGTTCTCGCTCGATTCCAAGGAGCCCGCGGGCGGTTATCAGGAGTTCCTGATGAACGAGGCCCGTTACGCTTCGCTGACGCGTTCCTTCCCCGAGCGCGCCGAGGAGCTCTTCAAGGAGAACGAGCAGGCCGCTATGGACCGCTACGCTCACCTGCTGAAGCTCAAGACGGTGTACAACGAGGCCTAGATCTCCCACCGCAGGATCTGAGGGCTAACCTTCGCGGACGTCCTCGGACATGAAAGAACCCCCGCTGCGCACTACGTGCGGCGGGGGTTCTTTCGTCCTGACGCTCCTATTTGGCAAGGTGTTTTTTAGAATCCATTTTGCGCTCGGCCTCGAAGGCTTGCCTGTCCCAATCGAGCGGAAGTCCGGCCTCGACCCATGCCTCGTAGGCCCTC
>DBGDFS010000010.1:0-29164 GCA_048342015.1 Collinsella sp.
CTCGTTGCGGCGCGGCTGCGCCTCTGGCACTTCAACAACATTGTCGCAGCCCCGACCCGCGGTCACGAGCGGGGGCTCCTGTCGTTTCCGTGCCCTCGGATTGGGTCATAGTGTCTGTCGGTGCCAAGACATCGGCGTTGTCTTAGCTGGTGCTTGGATCCCTTGGGGACGGAGGAAAATGTACCATCCAGAATGAGCGTGGATAATCTCCCGTTTTTGGCCTGTGTGGGGGCTCAAAGTGGGAGATTATCCACGCTCATTTGATAAGTGTCCGAAAATCCGCGCTCGTTGCTACCTGAGGCCTGGGAGGCGGGTGTAGGGGAATGAGCGCTCTAGGAACTCGGCGCAGCGGGCGTAGTCTTTGGCGAAGTAGCTGCTGTAGAGCGAATCGAGCACGTATTGCACGGCGATGTGGCTGGCGAACTGCGTGATGCGGTGCGTCATGCTCTCGTGGTCGCTCACCGTGAGGTAGGCGGCAAAGCCGGGGTGCAGGCGCGCACAATAAGGTGTGCCGATGACAATGACGGGAACATGTCGGCTGCTGAGGATCGGCAAGATTTCCTTGAGGTTGGGCGCAAGGCCGCTGTAGGAGATTACGATCGCCACATTGCCGGAATCCGAGGCGAGCGCCGTGCGCACCTGGGCCTCGGTGCTGCTGTAGCATGTGGCGCTCTTGCCGGACGAAAGCAAGCGGTCGCGGAACATCCCCGCTGGATAGAGGTTGTGCGAGCCGGTGTAGATGTCGACCTGCCGTGCCTTCGCGATCAGTTTGGCGGCGTGGTCGAGCTGTGCGGGGCCGAGCAGCTCCTGCGTCTCGGCCAGCGTGGTCTGGTAGAGCCCTTCCATGCGCTCCATAACCTGCGCGGGCGTGGACGTGGCATCGAAGGGAAAGTTGATGTCCACGTCGCGGCGGTTGCCTGCTTCGGTCGCCAGGCGGATAAGCTCGACCTTGAGGTCCTTAAAGCCCTCGAGGCCGAGCTTTTTGCAAAAACGGTGCACGCTTGCGACCGAAACATTGGCGCGGGCGGCAAACTCCTTAATGGAGAGTCCGCGGATGTCCTCGCCCATGGCAAGGGCCGAGATGCCGAGCTGCTGCTCGGTAGGGGTTAGGCCCTGCGCCTCGGTAATCTTGCGTTTGATATCCATTTGAACTCCCGCACTCGCCAAACCTGCCAAAAAGGGACAGGTTTATTTTGGCAGGTTTTGCCCGAGAAGGGTAACGGGGTCGAGGACACCGCTGGGCGCGACGGGCTCGGTGAGGGCGAAGATGTCGGGAATCGCATGGTCGAGTGTGTTGATGACATCGATGGTGAGCTCGTGCGTGCCGGCGGCAAGCGCGCCTGTCGCAAAGCGATAGGGCGGGCAGATGCGCGTGCCGAGCGTTTGTCCGTCGAGCGTGAGTGTTGCGACTTCGTAGACATCCCCCAGGTCAATGGCGGTGTGGGCGAGGTCGTCGGTCAGCTCGAACGACGTGCGATAGTGGAACGTGCCGCAGATGCCGGCGAACTGCTCGGCCGTGAGGTCGCACAGCTGCTCGAGCTTTTGCGGCTCGCCAAAGGTTCCATCGCTGCCGGCAGGGGAGAGGGCAACGGTCCACGGTCCGTCGATGCTAAGGCAAACCGCATCATCCGCATTCGTGTTCGCCCCGTCATCGAGTCCGACCTCGTCGCCCGTTCCCAGAACAACAACGCAGCTCTCGAAGGGCGCCAGCTCCAACGCGCCATCAAACGCAACGGGTTCGGTGCCGTTCAGCAGGTCGAGGCGCGTGCCGCAAAGGCGCTCGCCTCGAGCAAGTGCAACCGTACAGCAAATACTTTCACGCGGATGCTCGTTGACTAGCATCACATAGGTCTCGCCCGCACGCTTGTAGCGAAGTGCGCGCAGCCAGGGCTGTGGCCTATCGGTCACAACGGTCTGCAGCCCCGCGTCTGCCAGCGCGTCCGCCACATCGGCAAGTGGCGTTGCCGTAAGCCCGTCCAGATCGGCTGCGCCATCCGCGTCATAAAGAGCGCCGGGCACTTCGTCAGCAGCGAGCACCGTGACACCCGCGGCCATCATGCGCCTCACCTCTTCCGCTGTAGCCGCGCCAATAAACGAGGCGCCTGGCATGACAAACGCCTGGTAGCGACAGCCGTTAACAGCCAGCATTCCATCGGCAATCGAAACCTCGTAACGCCCCTCATCCTCAAAAGCCTCGGCAGGCACAAAGTCAAAATCGATCTGCGCGCGCGTGAGCTCGGCCGCCACGCGCTCGACGGGCATGGCGTTGCCGGCCCATTCGGCGTCGGCATGGTACAGAATGGCGACGGGGCGAGCGGCAGCGCCTCCTGAAAGCAATGCGGCCGTGCGATTCATATAGCGCATGAGCTGGCCAAAGTGCGGCCACTGCGGGTTGTTGCCGTGCGCGTAAAAATGCGGCGGGCAGTCCCAATCGGGGAAGGGCGCCATGCTAAACGCGTGCGGCGTAAACCAGTTAATACCGCGGACGAGCATATGGTCGGCAATCCATTTCATCTCGCTCAGGCCCTCGTGCCAGCCAAAGGCGCCAAAGACCTCGGCCATGCAGCGCCCCTGCTTTTTGGGGTCGAGGCGCGCGGCCGAAGAGCCCAGCTTGGCAAGCGCGTACGTAAAGAACTCCATGTTCCATGCGCCGTGGAAGTAGCTGTAGCGCCCGCGGTCAATTCCGGGGACAAGCTGGTTGATGACCACATCCACGCCGGCCATGTCCTGCCCTGCGACCGCGCGGAAGTAATGTCCGGCGCCCTGGCCCAAGCGCGTGTGGCAACTCTTGTCCTCGATCACGTGGCCAATGTGCATAACGCCGTGCGTGCGGCACCAATCGCCGATCTGCTCGTCAAAGCAGCTGCGGTAGAGCTGCGTGGCAATATCCATGTAGGCGTGACGGACCTGGGCGCCGTCTGCCTCGCGCGTCCAAAGGCCGTGCAACTTGGTAAGCCAATTCTCGCCAAGCGCATCGTGTAGGCAGCGGGCAAGCTCGTCCGACCACGGCAGCGCCAAGTCGCTTCGCCCGATAAAGCTGCTGGTAGAGGCATCGTCAAGCGTGGTGCCCTTCTCGTTCATAAAGCCGGGCTCGTCGGTAAAGAAGCCCAAGATCGTTTTGCCAAACTCGTCGCCCAGATGCTCAAACGTGGGCTCGTAGACGGCATCGATCAGCATGCGGCATGAGGCACCATCGACCATGTTGATGTACTCATCGCGAAAGCCGGTCTTTTGGCTGGTGACGTACAACTCGATCGTAGTGACGCCGGCGGGAGCATCAAAACGCAGGCAGGCGGGTGCGCCATCGTCTCCTTGCTCAACAGCGAGCGCAAGGTCGAGCGGCGCACCAGCGGCATCAAAAGCCGCCACGCCCACAAAGCGCTCGGTGGGGTCCATGAGATTGCCGAGCTTGATAGTCGTGAACGGTTGGGGGCCAACGACCGTAATCGTGCGATGCTTGAGCACAGCCTTCTTGAGCGCGGGGTCGACGTCATCGCCCGCAAGCGCGCCGTTGGCATAGCCTGCGGGGAAGTGTGCGTCGTCGAGCAGCCAGATCTTTAACCCCAGGCGCTTGCACTCGCCGATGATAAAGCGCAGGTCAGACCACCAGCCGTCGCGACAGAAATCGGGATGCGTGCGCGATTCCAGGCAAACCTCGTGGATGTCCGCCCCGGCGATCTGCTCCAGATACTCGGTGATCGTCTCGCGCGCCTCGCCCTTGAGCCACAAGAACGGAAGCACATGGTTGTCGTAGGTGCCGCCAAGCACCTGCTCAAAATACGTTGCCATATACGCTCCTCCAAAACCAGCCTTTCAAATCCATTGAAGTTAGGGTACGCCGAGCGCGTCGCCCTGCTAATATCAAAACCACGGCAGAATATGACCAAATCAACGATGGGAGCACTATGGAGCTCGCGCGTCTGGATAACCTGCTGCTCGAGCTGACCGACAGTGAACGCGCCTATCGTGCGGGCGCCCATTACGACTGGAGCGATGCACTCGGTCAAGGTAATCAGGCAGATATTGATGGCCGATGCATTCGAAAAATTGGCAACCCAACGCTCGCTCTGCACCAAGAAGGCATGCCCGAGGGTCTATCGATTGTTCGCAACTCGCGCTTCAATCCTGTGCCGGAACACGTGCACGATTATGTCGAAATCAGCTATGTCTATCGAGGTCGAGCGCCGCAAATCGTCAATGGCGCGGCGCTCACGCTTGCTCAAAACGAGGTCCTCTTGCTCGATGCCGCCTGCCCGCATGCTGTAGGCGAGCTCGGCGAGCACGACATTATGCTGAGCGCCATCATCTCGCGGCCAATGCTTAGCTGCAGCCTGGAGCAAAGCCTTTCGCCCGCAAGCGCGGTGTCGCGGTTCCTGCTCAACGCCCTCAACGATGAAACCGACCACCGCGGCCACGTTCATTTCCACACGGGCGGCAGCCGTCGCGTGCGCCGCTACATGCAGGAGATGCTCTGCGAGCGCTTGGATCCCACCGCCGCGAGCCCCCAGATTGTCTCGAGGCTGTTTGAGCTGCTGCTGGTCGAGCTTATGCAAAGCTACGAGGCGACGCTGTTGCAAGCGGACGCGCCCGCGCTGCCATCGGCGCAGGTCGCGGCTGCCATGGGCTACATCGAGCGTCACGCTCGCGACTGTACCCTCGAGGACCTAGCCCGCCACCTGCACCTGAGCCCCAACTACGCAAGCGCCCTGCTCAAGCGTCAGACAGGCCGCACGTTTATGCAGCTGGTGCAAGAGAGCCGCCTAGCGCGCGCGGCGACGCTGCTCGATGCCGGCGCCATCGCGGAGGTCGCAGCGCACGAGGCGGGCTATGCCAACATGAGCTTCTTCTACAAAAAGTTTGCCGAGCGCTATGGCTGCACGCCGGCTGCCTATCGTCAGCGTTTGCCCAGATAAAACCGACCAAAATAAACCTGTCCCTTTTTGACAGGTATCAGGAAGTGTCAGGGGCGGGCAGGCGGCGGGGCGCCGCTGCGAAAAGAAGTGTCGGGTTTGGCGCGGCCGCTCCCGCATGCCCCGCGCGTGGGCGATACTCGGCTTATCGACCCACGATGCAAAGGAGATGCTCATGGCAAACATCAAGTTCCCCGAGGGTTTCTATTGGGGTGGCGCTACCGCCGCCAACCAGTTTGAGGGCGCTTGGAACGTGGACGGCCGCGGCGCTTCCGTCGACGACCACTTCCTGGGCGGCAGCTACAAGGAGCCGCGTCAGATCACGATCGACATCGACCCCAACCGCTTCTACCCCAACCATGACGGCATCGATTTCTACCATCACTACGAGGAGGACATCGCGCTGTTCGCCGAGATGGGCTTCAACATGTTCCGCATGTCCATCTCTTGGAGCCGAATCTTCCCCAACGGCGACGACGCCGAGCCCAACGAGGCCGGCCTCGCCTTTTACGATCGCGTCTTCGACTGCCTGCGCGCTCACAATATCGAGCCGCTCGTGACGCTCTCGCACTACGAGATGCCCTATCACCTGGTCGAGAAGTACAACGGCTGGGCGAGCCGCGAGCTCATCGGCTTCTTTGAGAAGTATTGCCAGACCGTCTTCGACCGCTATCAGGACAAGGTCAAGTTCTGGCTCACCTTCAACGAGATCAACTGCGGCACCATGGACATGGGCGCCATGATGGAGACCGGTCTGATCCAGGGCTTCGAGGGCCCGGCAAGCGCCATCAAGACCACCGCCCAGCAGCGTTATCAGGCTCTGCATCATCAGTTTGTCGCCAGTGGCCGCGTCGTGCGCTACGCCCACGAGCACTACCCGCAGTTCAAGATGGGCAACATGGATTGCTTCATCCTCTCCTACGCCGCCACGTGCGATCCGGTCGACGTGTTCGCCACGCAGCAGCAGATGAACTCCATGAACTGGTACTGCTCCGACGTGCAGGTGCGCGGCAAGTATCCGTTCTATGCCAAGCGCTTCTGGGCCGAGAACGACGTCGAGCTCGCGATGGAGGACGGCGACCTGCAGGATATCGCCGACGGCAAGGTCGACTTCTACACCTTTAGCTACTACATGTCCGGCACCGTGGGCACCCACAAGGACCACGAGATGACCGAGGGCAACATGACCTTTGGCGGCAAGAACCCCTACCTGGAGTCTACCGACTGGGGTTGGCAGATCGACCCGCTGGGCCTGCGCATCGCCCTCAACGAGATCTATGCCCGCTACGAGATTCCGCTGATGGTGGTCGAGAACGGCATGGGCGCCTACGACGAGGTCGAGGAGGACGGCTCCATTCACGATCCGTACCGCATCGCCTACCTGCGCAGCCACATCAAGGCCATGGGCGAGGCCGTCGCCGACGGCGTCGACCTGATTGCCTACACCTGGTGGGGCCCCATCGACCTGGTGTCTGCCGGCACCGGTGAGATGCGCAAACGCTACGGCTTCATTCACGTCGACAAATACGACGACGGCACCGGCACCTACGAGCGCCGCCGCAAGGACAGCTTCTACGCATATCAGAGGATCATCAAGTCCAACGGCACGGAAGGTCTGGAGTAAGGGAATCTATCATGTCCGCTCGTAAGATTTTGTTCCTTGATGTCGACGGCACGATCACCGACTACGAGAACAATATCCCCGCGTCCTGCGTGGCTGCCATCCAGGCCGCCCGCGCCAATGGGCACCTGGCCTATATGTGTACGGGTCGCAGCAAGGCCGAGGTACCGCCCGAGCTCGAGGCTATCGGCTTTGACGGCATGCTCGGCGGCAACGGCTCCTATGTCGAGTCGGCGGGCGAGGTGGTCATGCACCAGCTCATCACCGCCGACCAGTGCCGTCACATTGTCGACTGGCTACACGGTCGCGGCCTCGAGTTCTACCTCGAGAGCAACAACGGCCTGTTCGCGAGTGAAAACTTCCGCGAAGCTGCGCGCCCGGTGCTGCAGACCTATATGGGTCGTAAGGGCGTGGAGGGCGCCGACGAGCTCGAGACCGACGACGTCATGCACGGCATGGTCTACGGCGCGCCACTCTACCGCGACGACCTCAACAAGGTGAGCTTTATCCTGTCGAGCTATCAAGACCACCTGGATAGCATCGAGGAGTTCCCCGACCTTGAGTGCCACACCTGGGGTGGCGCGGGCGAGACGGCGCTCTTTGGCGACATGGGTGTGCGCGGTATTACCAAGGCGCACGCCGTCAACACGCTGCTCGAGCACCTGGGCGCCGACCGTGCCGACACGATCGCCTTCGGCGACGCCAAGATCGACATTCCTATGTTCGAGGCGTGTGCCACGAGCGTGGCCATGGGGTCGGGCGGCGACGAGTGCAAGGCGGCGGCCGATTACGTGACCACCGACGTCGTCGACGACGGCATCTGGAACGCCTTTGTGCACCTGGGTCTTATCGAGGGATAATTGTCAAAACGAGTGCCGCTGGAGCATAGGCTTTGGAGGGGTTCGCGATTCGAGTCCCCACCTTAGCATTTGAACCATTTGGCACTATAATTACCGTAGGCATGCGCACAACGTTGCGCTTAATCAAGAGGAGAAAACGTATGGGTCTGTTTGACATGTTCAAGAAGAAGGCTGAGCCCGCGGCTGCCGCTGTTCCGGCCTCCATCTCTGCTTCTGCTGGCGCCGACGTGCTGTGCTCGCCCGTCAAGGGCAAGGTCATCAAGATGGCCGACGTGCCCGATCCCGTCTTTGGTGGCGAGGTTCTGGGCAAGGGCTGTGCCGTGTGGCCCGAGGACGATCTGGTCTACGCTCCCTGCGACGGTAAGGTGACCGTCACCATGGGTCACGCCGTGGGTCTGCAGTCCGATAGTGGCATCGAGGTTCTGGTGCATGTTGGCGTCGATACCGTCAACATGAACGGCGATGGCTTCGAGGGCTTCGTCAAGGCCGACGACGTTGTGAAGGCTGGCCAGCCCATACTCAAGATCGACCGCGCCAAGATCGCCGCTGCCGGTTACAAGGACTGCGTCGTCGTGGCCGTGTCCAACACCGCCGAGTTTGCCGATGTCGAGCTCACCGTCGAGGCAGAGTCCGCCGTCGCCGCCGGTGACGCCATCGTCAAGGTCGTCCGCAAGTAAACTGCGGCGTCCAAAGGATGTGCAAGGGTGGTCGGGTTTTCCGGCCACCTTTTTTATTGCACCGTGGGGAAGCGTTTTATTGCACGTTGGGCGGGCTTGCAAACCGTTCGGACGCTAAAACGAACCGACCACGCCTTCGCGTTGCCGAGGGTGTTCATAAGTGGATAGTATGGGCTTACTTATTACAACGTGTGCCGCGTCCGGGAAGCGCGGTGCCGCTCATTGGGAGGAACAACATGAAAAAGAAGCTGCTGCTTGCGCCCCTCATGGCCGTCTTGGTTGCATGCGTGGTCGTGCTTTCCGGCTGTGGAGGTCCTTCGGTTGAGGAGCTCATCACCGAGGATCTTACGACGCAGTTTGATGAGGTCAAGAACGGTGGCGACGACTTCCTCTCTGGTCTGGAGGAGGCTTCGGGCGACGAGTTCGAGCAGCTGGGTATCGATCCCAAGGAGTACGCCAAGACCTATCTTGAGGGCTTTGACTACAAGATCGGCGACGTGACGGTCGACGAGGACAAGGGTGTCGCGACCGCCGAGGTCTCTATTACATGCAAATCTATGAACAAGATCGTCGAGGACTTCTCCACCCAGTATCAGGAGAAGGTCGCTGCGCTTGACACGGTTCCTTCCGATGACGAGCTGTACAAGATGGCCGGTCAGGTTATGGTCGATGTGACCAAGGCCACCGAGCCCAGGAAGACCACGGTTATCTTCAAGTACACCTGCAACGACGATGGCGAGTGGTCTGCCGACGACTCCGTCAACTCCGAGATGATGGATGCAATGCTGAGCTAGGGGGTTACGCGGTTCTACGAACCGCGTAACCAGTTGACGCTGCGCGCCGCCCAGGACGACAATTTGTCATTCAAAAGGCGAGGCATGACCAGAAGGTCTATGCCTCGCCTTTTTCATGCCAACTTGTTCGTCCTGGACGTCGCTCGCTGTCCATCCTCTACCTGCGTCGTTGCCATGGTGCGGCGCTTGTAGTCATTGAGGACGTTCTTAAATGACCAGGCGGCAGTTGGGGACACTCCTTGTGCCAGCGTTGCATCGAGTGCTTGGGAAACCGCGACCCGGTTTTTGGCCGAATAGTGGGTCGCATTTTCCGGATGGGGTGGGTTGCGGAAAGTGCGACCCGGAATATTGTTCTGAAACGGGATGCGGTTTCCCTGATGTGCCTCAAACGGAAAGCATATCCCATTCCGGAGCTCCAAAACGGGATGCGCTTTCCGCGCGGAAGAATTGCCGCAGCTGCGTTAAGCAATGTCGCTCGTTACTCGCCCAGCACCAGCGCCGCGAGCTCTGCCTGGGTGTCCACCACGTAGTCGGCGCCGGTGGCTTCCAGCTCTGCGCGGCCGCGGAAACCCCAGCTGACGCCCGCACTCTTAAGGCCGGCGTTGTGGCCGGTCAGGATATCGACATTGGAATCGCCTACGTAGAGCGTGGTCGCCGGGTCGGCGCCTAGCTCTTCCATCACATGCAGCGTGACGGGTGCTTCGGGCTTGGGCGGAAACGCATCGACACGGCCCTGCACCAGCGCAAAGCGCTCGGAACCAAAATACTTTTCGATAAGCGGAGCCGCCGAGACGTGGTCCTTGTTAGTGAGCACGGCAAGCTGAACGCCCGCGGCGCGCAAGCGGTCGAGCATCTCGATCGTGCCGGCATAGGGAGCGGTGTGGTCTTCCTTGTGCTCGCCGTAATAAGCCCTAAACTCGGCAAGCGTCTGCTCAAACATGCGGCCGTCGCCTGCGTACTCGGCGGGCATAAAGCGCTCAACCAGCTTGAGCATGCCGTTTCCCACCTTGTAGCGGTACTCGTCAACGGCAAACGTGGGCCAGCCGTGCGCCTCGCAGGTATGGTTGCCGGCGGCCGCCAGGTCCTCGAGCGTGTTGAGAATGGTGCCGTCCAGGTCAAAGATCACATGGGAAAAAGCTGCTGCCATGGGTGCTCCTGCCGCTTGAGTTGTAAAACGCACCCCATGATACTGGGCATGCGTGCCGGGTATGTTTGGAATCTGAATATCTTTAATAGCCCTGAGCCTTTGTCGTTAGCAAATTCTCGGCAGCTGCTCTCCTACGAGCATGTCGAGGATGCGGGTCGAGCCCCAGCCGGTGCGCACGCGCACGGCGGGATGGGCGCCCTCGGCAAGTGGCAGCACGCGGCCGATAATCGCGGCGTTCTCGCCGTAGCGGGCGGCGCGCATGGCGGCCAGCGCCGCATCGGCTTGCTCGGCCGGCACGACGGCAACCATCTTGCCCTCGTTTGCCACCTGCAGCACATCGTAGCCGAGCATCTCGCAGGCGGCCTGCACGTCGGGACGCACGGGCACGGCATCCTCGTCGACCTCCATGGCAACATTGCTGGCCTGGGCAAACTCGTTGAGTGTGGACGCCAAGCCACCGCGCGTGGGGTCGCGGAAGCAGCGTGTGTCGGGTGCTGCGGAAAGTACATCGGCAATCAGGTGGTTGAGCGGCGCGGCGTCGCTTTCGAGGGTGCTCGAAAACGCCAGACCCTCGCGTTGGCTCATGATGGCGATGCCGTGGTCACCCAGTGTGCCCGACACCAGGATGACGTCGCCGGGCCGGCAGTTTGCGCCGCTGAGCGCCACGCCCGCGGGTACCTCGCCCACGCCGGCGGTATTGATATAGACGCCGTCGGCCCCGCCGCGCTCGACCACCTTAGTGTCGCCCGTGATTATGGACACGCCCGCTTCGTGCGCCGTTTCGGCCATCGTCTGCACAATCTGGTGGAGCTTATCCATGGGATAGCCCTCTTCGAGGATAAAGCCGCACGATAGGTAGCGCACGTTGGCGCCCGAGGTCGCGACGTCGTTGACGGTTCCGCACACGGCGAGGCGGCCGATGTTGCCACCGGGGAAGAACTGCGGCGAGACTACAAAGCTGTCGGTCGACATGGCGATGCGCCCGCTCGCGGGCAGCGCGGCGACGCCGGCGTCGTTGCCTTCGAGCAGCTCGGGCGACCCAAAGGCATCCAAAAAGACCTCATCGATGATGCGCTTCATCATCTGTCCGCCGGAGCCGTGGCCCAGCAGGACGGTGCTATCGGTAACGCTATGGGACATATCGAAAACTCCAATCGTGGGTGGAATTATATGGGTGAGGCGCAGCGTCGACTGGTCCGCCGTTCGTTAGAACGGCGGAACCTATTAGCCTCGGTAGCGGAAATATGCTGCGCAGCTGCCCTCGGAGCTCACCATGCAGGGGCCGACGGGATGCTCGGGCGTACAAGCGTGGCCGAACAGGGGGCAGTCGCTCGGCGTAATGGCCCCGCGCAGCACGTCGCCGCAGCGGCACCCGCGCGGCTCGACCGTCGCCTCAACGGGCACGTCAAAGCGAGCGCGGGCATCAAAGCGCGAGAACTCGGGGCGGATGGAAAGGCCCGAGTTGGCAATCGGCCCCAGCCCGCGCCATGTGGTATCGCACGGCTCAAATACCTGCTCGACCAGCTGGCGCGCTACGGGATTGCCGTCGGCATTGACGCCGCGACGGTAGGCGTTGTCAATCGCCGGCCTGTCCTCGACAACCATCTGGACCAGCATGCAGATGCCCTGCAGGATATCGACGGGCTCAAATCCCGTGACCACGCCCGGGGTATTGAATTCGTCGACCAAAAAGCTAAAGGGCGCCAAGCCCGTGATGGTGGCGACGTGTCCCGGCAGGATAAAGCCGTCGATGGCGGTCTCGGGATCGTTAGCGATGACGCGCAACGCCGGCGGCGTGGTCTTGTGGGCGCAATAGACCGAGAAGTTCAAAAGCCCGCGCGCTTCGGCCTCCAAGATGGCGGCGGCGATGGTGGGCGTTGTGGTCTCAAAGCCCACGCCCATAAAAATAACCGGGCGATCGGGGTTTTGCTCGGCAATGTCGAGTGCATCGAGCGGGGAGTACACAATGCGAATGTCACGCCCTGCCGCCTTTTGTGCAGCGAGCGAGGTGGACGATCCGGGCACGCGCATCATGTCGCCAAAGGTGGTGATGATGGCGCCGTCTATGTTGGCGAGCGCGATTGCGTGGTCGATGTCGCGGTTGGCGGTGACGCAGACGGGGCAGCCCGGGCCGCTCAGCAGCTTGAGCCCGGCCGGCATAATGGAGCGAAAGCCATAGCGCCCGATGCTCACGGTATGCGTGCCGCAGACTTCCATAAGGTTGATGGTGCGGTCGCCGACAAGCTCATGAATGCGCTCGATGAGCTCGCGAGCCAGCTTGGGATCGCGGAATGCCGAGAAATCGATACCGGAGCGCGCCGGCTGCTCGGGCGCCACTAGTAAGCCTCCGCCGGGTTGGTGGTCAGCTGGTCTTCTTCGACCAGCTCGGACATGGCATTAACAAGCTCGAGCGTTTCCTGTGCTTCCTGCTCGTCGACAATCTGGATGCCAAAGCCGGCGTGTACGAGAATATAGTCGCCAACCTGCGCCGTCGGCACGAGTCGCAGCGACACGGGGCGCTCGATGCCCATCATGTCGACGGTGGCCTTGAGGTCGTCGTCGCGTTTGACTACTTTACCGGGAACGGCAAGGCACATATTGTTCCCCTTTTATACGCTTTGCGCTGGACGGGCGCTCAATAATCCATCAGTTGATGGTAGCGCTCGCGGGCGCTGCGGGCAAACGCGCTACACCTGTGAGACGGCGGCTTGCGGGCTGGCCGAACAGCCTACTGCGATGCAACCTGCGCAAGACGAGCGCTTGCGACTGCCGCCTGACCGTAGGCGATGCAGCCGTCATTGACGGGTACGGTGTGGGGGACAAGGACAGTAAGGCCTGCGCTTTTGAGCTCGCGGGCGAGGAGCTGAAGCAGAAGTCGGTTCATGAAGACGCCGCCCGAGAGCGCGACGGTGTCGATGCCCTCGTGCACGCAGATATCGCTGGCGATGCGCGCCGAGGAGCGCGCGACGGAGACATGGAAATCGAGTGCGAGCCTGTCGGCGGGCGCTCCGGCTTCAATTCCTCCCAAAAGTGCCTCAAAGAGTGCTTTCTGGTCCAGAACATAGGGGCCGTCCAGCCACGATGGGCCAGATGCGAAATAGCCGGCGTTGTTGTCGGGAAAATGGGCGATTTCGTTGTCGAGCGCGCGCCAGGCGGCAGCCTCAAGCTCGATGGCGGGTTCGCCCTCGTAGGTTGCCTTGTCGCAGATGCCCAGAATTGCTGCCGCGGCATCAAAGAGACGCCCCATGCTGCTGGTACGCGGGCTGTTGATGCCGCGCTCGATCATGGTGGCTGTCACGCTGCGCGTTTGCTCGTCGAGGCTGTCCAAAAGCCGAGCGGCACCTGGGTGCTCGAGCAGGCCGAGCTCACTGAGCAGGGCAAAGGCGTTGCGGCGGGCGTCGCGCACGGAGGCCGCCCCGCCGGGGAGCGCCCAGGTGCGCAAATGCGCGGCGCGCTCAAAGCCGCCAAGGCTGGCAACAAGAAACTCGCCGCCCCAAATGGTCCCATCGGTGCCGGCGCCGGTGCCGTCAAAGGCGATGCCAAGGACGCGCGCGTCGGTTGTAAGCTGGCCCGCGGCGATGGCCTCGGCCATTACGCTCGCGATATGCGCATGATGGTGCTGCACCTCGACGAGCGGCAGATTGCATTTTCGCGCCTGCTCGCGCGCCCACTGGCCCGATAGATAACTGGGGTGTACATCGCAGGCCAAGGCGGCGGGCGCCAAGTCAAAGAGATCTTCCAAGCGCGTGCGCGCGGCGTTCCAGGCATCGAAGGTCCCGCCGTTTTCAACATCGCCGATATGCTGCGACACAAAACAGGTCGCCTCGCCGTTCGTCCCTTCACGCGTGAGCGCAATCGTGGCCTTTTGTTGTGGCCCGCAGGCAAGCACGCAGGACGGAGCGCGGTCGAGCGCCGGCAACGGCAGCGGCTGGGGTGCATATCCGCGAGCGCGGCGCACGGGCATAACGGTGCCGTCAACCACGCGCACCACGGAATCGTCATAGCGCGAGAGAATCGCGCGGTCGTTACCGAGCAGCGCGTCGGCGATGCCGGCGGCAACGAGGTGTTCCCAGGCGAGGTCGTCGTCGGTCTCGATGGGTTCTTCGCTCAGGTTTCCGCTGGTCATGACGAGCGCGTGCATACCGCAGGCTTCTGCCGCGGCAAGCAACAGATGTTGAAGCGGCGTATAGGGGGGCATGACGCCGAGCTCAGGAAGGTCGCGCGTGACGGACGGCGCGAGCGCGAGGGCGTCGGGGGAACCGCCGTTGCCCTCGCCAACAGTGCGCCGGCGCAGCAGCACAATGGGGCGGATGCTGCCGGCGAGCAGATCGCGTTCAGCATCGTCGATATGACACAGGCGCCCGGCATCGGCAAGACTGCGCACCATGACGGCAAGCGGTTTGTTGCTGCGGCGTTTGCGACGGCGCAGCTCGGCCACCGCCTGCTCGTTGGAGGCGTCGCATGCTAAGTGGAATCCGCCCAGGCCCTTGATGGCGACGATGCCACCGCTGGCCAGCAGCTCAACACAGCGGTCGATAATGGCGTCGCTGGCCTCGCGTGTGGTGCCGACGGCCAGCGACGCGGCGGCTTCGCCCGGCCCATCGCCCACGCCCGCTTCGCGCCACGTAATATGCGGCCCGCAATCAAAGCAGGCATCGGGTTGCGCGTGAAAACGCCGGTCGAGTGGGTCGGCATACTCCGCGGCACACCTGGGACACATGGAAAAACAATCCATCGACGTGGCCGCTCGGTCATAAGGCAACGATCGGATGATGGTAAAGCGTGGCCCGCAGTTAGTGCAGTTGATAAAGGGGTAGTGATAGCGTCGGTCGGCGGGATCGAACAATTCGCGCAAGCAATCGTTGCAGGTGGCGATATCGGGCGAGACGAGCGTCGTGTGCGCGGTCTGGTCCTGCGATGCTACGATGCGAAAACCCTGTTCGTTGGCGGCATCCCAACCGTTGGCTGCCAAGTCCACAACCTCGACATGCTCTACGCGGGCTGCCGCAGGCGCATGCTCAGAAAGCGCGGCAACAAAAGCATCGAGCGCATCGGCCGGAGCGTGCGCCTCGATATGCACGCCGTCGCCCGCATTGAGCACCCATCCACAAATGCCATGTGCCATGGCCTCGCGATACACAAACGGTCGCATGCCAACGCCCTGCACAATGCCCGTCACATGAATATGCACATGCCGCATGCGACACCCCTCATCAAAACCGACCAAAAAGGGACAGGTTTATTTTGGTAGGTAAAACTTCTAAACCTGCCAAAACAAACCTGTCCCTATTTGGCAGGTGCGCTGCGGGAAATCCCGTTACAGCCCCAGGCTCTGCTTGGTGGCGGCGCACGTGAGCTCGCCGTGCTTAACGCCGCGCAGGCCCAGCAGGCGGTCGGCTAGTTCGTAGACGCGCTCGCCGCGACCCTTGAGTGCCAGAATCTCCAAGCAGTTGTGGTGATCCAAATGCACGTGCATCGTCGATACGATCTCGTCGGTGTAGTCGTGCTGCACCTCGTCCAGGCGGCGCGTCAGATCGCCGGTGTGATGGTCGTAGATCATGGTGAGCGACCCGATAACGTGCTCATCGGGCGTGCGCATCTGCTCCTTGGCGATCGAGGCGCGAATCAGGTCGCGCACGGCCTCGGATCGGTTGGCCACGTCGCCGCGGCGTGCGATCTGCTCGTCAAAACGGCGCAGCAGGTCGTCGGGTGCGGTAACCGAAAAACGGACCAGCTCGGAGCCGGAACCACTACAGTGGCAGCCCGCGTCACCATCCGCCCCGTGCGGATGCTCGTGCTCGTACCCGCAGCTGTGCTCGTGTTCGGCCACCTTACACCAGCTTCACGGAGCCGACGGAGTTGTGGTCGGCCTCGATGGCTTCCTCGTAGCCCTCGAGCGCGTCATGCGCCTCGTGGAGCGCGGCCATGGCGGCCTCGAGCTTGGCGCCGATGCGCTCCATGTCAAAATTCTCGGTCGCATGCAGCAGCTGATGGCTCCACTCGTGAGCGAGCTCGATGGTGTCGTCGACCTGCTTGACGCTCATGGCAAGCTGGCTCATGTTCATTCCGACGTCATGCATGGAAAATCTCCTTTTGTATGGGGCAGTTCAGTGGTTCAGATTTTACTACGCCCGCTCTGTGCGCAGCTGCATAAGAAAACGGGTGCGAGTCTGTGCGACCCGCACCCGTTCACTGGGGGCTGTTTGTGACTACCATACTATCCGTGGTTGCACTCGGTGCATCCAGAAGTCCGGCGAGCGGTGCAAAAGCGCTCATGGACGGCAGGCAGACGGCAACATGTAACAAGCGTATTACAGATACTTCTCCAGCAGCGCCTGCAGCCTCGCCTTGGGCAGAGCGCCAACCGAGCGGTCAATCTCCTCGCCGTTCTTAAACACAACCAGCGTGGGGATGCTCATGACGCCATACTTCATGGCCAGGTCCTGGTTGTCGTCGACGTTGCATTTGGCAACGGCAAGCTTGCCCGCCAGCTCATCGGCAACCTCGTCAACGATGGGCGAGAGGGATCGACAGGGCCCGCACCACGGTGCCCAAAAATCGACCAGCACGGGCAGGCTGTCGTTAACGATGGAATCGAAGTTCTCGGGGGTAATCTGATTAATGTCAGCCATGGTGACCTCCATAATGCGACGCGGCTTGGCCGCGTAAAACTCAGTACGACCGTGCTTATACCCAGCCGCCCGCAAAGCAACCACTCGCGGCCGGCTCTTTTATATAATGGTGGGCACGCAAACGATTGGAGAGCGCATGCCCACGTCACAAAGCCAGAAAAAAGAAGCCATCGCCCAGGCGGCCGAGCAGGAGCTCGCATCGCTCGCGGGTCGCGGCGTGCGTATCGCGGGCAACGCGTGCTCGCCGATCGTACTAGTCAAAGGCGATTTGGACGAGGCCGAGCGTTCGGGTGGCGAGCTTGCCGCCGGCCCGGATGGCGCGGCGTTGCGCAAGGCGCTTGGGGCCATCGGCTACGCGCCCGAGGATTTTTGCGTGCTGGCAAGCGTCGCCGGCGTGGGTGACGGGGCGGTCGCGACAGGCGAGGGCCTACCGTGCGAGCTGTTCCGCGAGGCGCTCGAGGCCTTGGACCCCGAGGCGGTCTTGCTGCTGGACGATCGCGCGGCCGATACCATGCGCGAGACCTACGCCGATATGCTCGTGGCGATCGATGACTTCGACACCGCCATGCTCAAGCCCGGCTTGGTCGCCCATGTGCAGGGTCGCCGCGTGCTCGCGCTCGACGGTTTTGAGGCGGCGCTCACTGACAAAGCCGCCAAGCAGCGCATGTGGGCATACATCAAGCAGCTGACCCCGGCAGCCGCTCCGCTGTAGCGAGGCTGGCGGCAGCCCCTACATCACAGCGCGCAGCTCAAACCGATCGCCGTTAATGCGGAACTGGCAGTTGCCGTTCATGCGCTCCACGGCAAGTTTGATGCTCCTGGTGCCAAAGCCGTGGCCCGCATGCCGGGTCACGGGCATGCCGTCGACCATGCGCGGCGCGCGGTCAAACGTGTTGGAAACTAACAGCAGCAGCTGGCCGTCCTCTAATCGCAGGTCAAAGTCGACGAATCGCTTTCCTTGGGGTGCGGCGCTTGCGGCGGTGATAGCGTTTTCCAAGGCATTTGAGAGCACGCTAAACAGGTCGGCGTCACCTACGTGGATGGTTTCGGGTACGGCGGCGCGCAGGTTGGCGGTAATGCCGTTTCTATTGATATCCGAGTTAAATGACGAAAGCGCGATGTTTACGGTCTCGTTGGCGCAGAAGCGGCGTACGGCGGTGCGGTCGCCGGCTTCGCAGAGTTCGTCGATGCGATCGAGCGCCTCGTCGGTGTGGCCCTCCTCAATTAAAGCGGCCAGGCCGCGTAGGAAGTGGCGCATGTCGTGGCGCAGAATCGACAGCTCGCGCCCAGATTGACGCCAAGCCTCGAGCTCTTTGATGGCGGCGCTGTCGCGGGTTTCGAGCATCCAGCGCTCTCGCTCGGCGGTTTCCTTTTCTTCGTATTCGCGCAGATAAACGGCAAGAAACATAAGATAGAAGGCACAGAGCGCAAATGCCAAAAACTCAACCGTCACCACCGAGCCCGAGTGGAACAGCGTGGTGTAGACGTTGGTGGCATAGTCAAAGACGTAATAGACGAGCGGCAGGATTAAAAGGATGCCCAGCTCGGTGGTGCTTTTAATCGCCAAGCGCGGACCGATGTCGCCGGCCCAATGCAGCAGGACGGCAAAGACGGCGAGTGTGGTCGCGATGCGCGCCAGATAGTACGCGATCTGAGAATCGGTTGCGGCAAATGCGGCGATGCCCATCCAATTGCTGAACTGGCAGCTCAGATAGGCACTCGTAATGCCGAGCACGGCAAGCAGCGGGCTCAGGCGGTAGCGCGCGCACAAATAGATGATGAGCGGCAGATGCACGACGAGCGGATATACCTGGCGGGCGAAAAGCTCTCCGCCGACGGCATTGGCGAGGCCAAATGCGCATCCGGTTACGGCACCGACCAGCACCAGTTCAAGCGCATGACGCCGGTTGATCTCGATACCGCACAGCGCCGCCGAGGCAAAGACGCCAAAGAGTAGCGTTGTGGCGTGGTGGATTGCCCAAAGGACCATTTCGACCGAGGAGACCATCAGTGTCTCCCAGCCTCAAAGCGCACCGCAAAGTAGGCGTCTTGGAATCCCTGCTTGCAACTGCGCGAAAGCGGGATGCACGCGCCCGAGCGCATGACGATGTCCGTGCGGTCAAAGTGATCGATGTTGCGCAGGTTGACCTGGTAGCTGCGGTGGCATTTAAAGAAGGTGGCATTTTGCGCCAAACGGTCCTCGACGCTGCGGAACGACTCGAGTGCCTCGATGTCGCGTCCGTCGCGCAGGTGGAAGACCACGTGCTTGTTGCGCGCCTCGGCATATTCGATGTCGGACAGGCGCAGGGCGTGGTAGCCAAAGGAAGTTTTGATCACGAGCTCGTCGGTTGCCGCCGGGCGCATGCTCGAAAGCTCGTTAAGTAACTGCGCCAGGCGTTCGTAAGTCACGGGCTTGAGCAGATAGTCGAAGGCGCGGACCTCGTAGGATTCCAGCGCGAACTCGGGCGACGAGGTGAGGAACACCAGGCGCACGGCGGTGTCGGCCTGGCGCAGTTCGCGTGCGGTGTCCATGCCGTTGACGAGCGGCATGATCATGTCGAGCAGAATGATGTCGGCGCGCGATGCGGCATGGCGGGCCAGCAGGTCCTCGCCGCGCGTGACGAGCGCAACATCGACCGCCGTGCCCGTCTCGGTCGACCAACGGTCGATCATCCGGTGCAGTCTATCTAGAAAAGCGACATCATCGTCGCAGGCAATAATCTTGAGCATTCGGCCCCCTTAAGTAGTTCGATTTTGCCACATCGGGCACGCGCCGCTTGCGGGGGTGCGGACCGTTTGCGCCCCACGGCGTGCAGCTCGCGCCAAGCGGTGTTGCGGTGGCGAAAGATGCCTCCTGCGCCATCGAGAGCTCAGCTATCCTCAGCTTGCCAGTTCGAAAATGGACCCGACCCAAGATTGAATCTTTATTTCAACTTTACACCTAGGTTTACAGCTGTCTTGTCAGCTGTAAACCTAGGTGTCATACTAAAGCCCCAAGATTCGCCAAAAGAGAGGGGCCTTGATGGCACAGAGCGCGAACATGGATGCGTCGGAGCTTGCACGCGATATCGCGGCCGGCCTAGCATCGGCAACGACGGCAACGGAGCGCGCGGCACTGGTGCCCGCAGAGCTCGTCGAGGCCATTCAGCAGCTAAAAACCCAACGTGACGCGGTGATCCTGGCGCACTATTACGTGGCGCCCGAGGTGCAGGCCGTGGCTGATTACGTCGGCGACAGCTTCTACCTGGCAAAGCTCGCCAAGAGCCTGCCGCAGCAGACTATCGTGCTGTGCGGCGTGGAGTTTATGGGCGAGAGCGCCAAACTGCTCAATCCCACTAAGACCGTGCTGCTGCCCGAGCCGGGCGCGGACTGCCCCATGGCGCACATGGTCAAGCGCGAGACAGTCGATGCAGCGCGCGCCGAGTACGGTGACGACCTTGCCGTGGTCTGCTACGTCAACTCCACGGTCGAGATCAAGAGCTGGAGCGACGTGTGCGTCACCAGCTCCAACGCCGTTAAGATTGTGTCCGAGCTGCCGCAGCAGCATATCCTGTTCATTCCCGACCAAAACTTGGGCCGCTTCGTAGCCGAGCAGGTGCCGCAAAAGCACGTCATCCTCAACAACGGCTACTGCCCGCGCCACCACATCATCACCGTCGAGCAGATCGTCGACGCGACGGAGGCCCACCCCGACGCGCTCGTGCTGGCGCACCCCGAGTGCAAGGCCGACGTCCTGGCCGAGGCCGACTACATCGGCTCCACCGCCGGCATCATCAAGTATGCCGAGGAGTCCGACGCGAGCGAGTTCATTATCGTGACGGTTCGCGGCGTGCTCTACGAGCTCGAGCGCCGCTGCCAGGGCACCGGCAAGAAGTTCTACTTCCCCGCGGTGCAGCCCACCTGCGTCAACATGGACCTCATCACGCTCGAAAAGCTCGTGCGCTGCCTGGAGACGGGCGAGGGCGAGGTGCAGATCGGCGTCTCGGACGAGGCGGCAGACCAGGCCAAGCTCACGCTCGACCGTATGCTCGAGTACGCAGCGCGCTAGAACAATGTGACATGAGGGGCAGTCCCTTATGCCACATTACAAGGGAGAGGATTCCTGTGGAAACCAAGCAATACCCCGATATGGAGTGCGACGTCGTCATTGCCGGCTGCGGCGTGGCGGGCCTGTACGCGGCCCTCAATCTGCCGACGAGCACGCGCGTGATCATGCTTTCCAAGGGCGCGGTCGACGAGTGCGATTCGATGCTCGCGCAGGGCGGCATCTGCGTGCTGCCCGAGGGCTCGGACTACGATGCCTTCTTTGAGGACACCATGCACGCCGGCCACTACGAGAACCGCCGCGAGAGCGTCGACATCATGATCCGCTCGAGCCGCTCGGTCATCAACGACCTGCTGGCCATGGGCGTGGACTTTGAGCGCAAGGCCGACGGTAGCCTCGACTTTACCCGCGAGGGCGCGCACAGCCGTCCGCGAATTGCCTTCCATGCCGACATTACGGGCAAGGAGATCACGACCAAGCTGCTCCAGGCCGTTCGCAAGCTGGATAACGTGCAGATTTTGGAGCACGTGGCCATGACCGACATTCTAACGGGCGAGCGTGACGGCGCCACGGTGTGCACCGGCGTCGTCGCCGTTCCCGTGGACGAGGACAACTCGCTTCGTCCCGCCGACGAGCTGGCAAATGTCGCCGAGGGCGTGCATGCCGGCGAGCTGTTTAAGATCCATGCCCGCCACACGCTGTGGGCAACGGGCGGCATCGGCGGCGTATACGACCACTCGACCAACTATCCGCAGCTCACGGGCGATGCCTGCTACATCGCTCAGGAGCATGGCATTAAGATGGAGCACCTGGACTACGTGCAGATCCACCCCACGGGACTGTTCTCGCCGCAGCCGGGCCGCACCTTCCTGATCAGCGAGAGCTGCCGCGGCGAGGGCGCGATTCTGCTCAACGCTGCCGGCGAGCGCTTTACCGACGAGCTGCAGCCGCGCGACGTAGTCGCCGCCGCTATTCGCGAGCAGATGAAGCAGGACGGCACCGAGCACGAGTGGCTGAGCTTTGCCCCCGTCGAGCGCGACGTGGTGACCGGGCATTTCGCCAACATCCGCGCGCGCTGCCTGGAGGACGGCCGCGACATCTTGGACGAACCCATTCCCGTTACGCCCACGCAGCACTACTTTATGGGCGGCGTGTGGGTCGACAAGGATGGCCGCACCTCGATGCCCGAGCTCTATGCCGCGGGCGAGACGGCTTGCAACGGCGTTCACGGCAAGAACCGCCTAGCTTCCAACAGCCTGCTCGAGTCCCTAGTCTGGGGTCGTCGCGCTGCTTGGCGTATGCGCACCGGCGAGTCGCTGGCCGTGGAGCAGGCGGGCGAGCCCGCGCTCGATGGCCGTCATCGCGCCCTGAGCGCCGACACCCTGGCAATCGATGAATTGGCCCGTGCCGCCAGCACGCAGGCCGTGGAGGAGTAGACCATGAATCCCATTACCATGAAACTCGTCGTCGATGATCTGATTCTGCAGGCTCTGCGCGAGGACATTACCTTTGAGGACGTGAGCACGGCGAGCGTGTGCCCCACGGCGCGCCCCGCCACGGTGGAGCTTATCGCCAAAGCCGATGGCATCATCGCCGGCTTGGATGTGTTTGCTCGCACCTTTGAGCTGCTGGATCCGCAGAGCTCCGTGTTGTTCGATGTCTCGGATGGCGACGAGGTGCATGCCGGCGATCACGTGGGCCAGGTGCGCGGCGACGCGCGCGTGTTGCTTTCGGGCGAGCGCGTGGCGCTCAACTACCTGCAGCGCATGAGCGGCATCGCTACCTACACGCACAGCATGGCCGCGGCGCTCGAGGGCACTAAGACCGTGCTTGTCGACACGCGCAAGACCACACCGGGCATGCGTGTGTTTGAAAAGGCGGCAGTCGAGATCGGCGGCGGCAGCAACCACCGTTACAACCTGTCGACGGCCGTCATGCTCAAGGACAACCACATCGATGCCGCCGGCGGCGTGACGCGTGCGATCGAGATGGCGCGCGCCCATGCATCGTTTACTACGACGGTCGAGATCGAGTGCGAGAACCTGGACATGGTGCGCGAGGCCGTGGAGGCCGGCGCCGACATCATCATGTTCGACAACATGACCCACGACGACATGGCTGCTGCGATTGAGCTTATCGCCGGTCGCGCCAAGACCGAGTGCTCGGGCAACGTGGCCGCCAACAATATCCGCGCCCTGGCTGATCTGGGTGTCGACTACATTAGCTCGGGCGCCCTGACGCACTCCGCGCCGATCCTCGACCTCTCGCTTAAGCACCTGCGTCTGTTGGACGGTAAATAATGGACGCCCGCGAGCGTCGCCGTGCCATTATGGGCGTGCTCGAGGAAGCCAAGGAACCCGTTTCGGGCAGCGCACTTGCCCGCGAGGTGGGTGTGAGCCGCCAGGTCGTGGTGCAAGACATCGCCCTGCTGCGCGCCGACGGGCACGATATCGTCGCCACCAATCGCGGCTATGTACTACAGGAGGCGGCGAGCAGCCCAGCTGTGCCCACGCGTCTGGTCAAGGTGCGCCACGGCGTGGAGCAGGCGGGCGATGAGCTCACGAGCATCGTCGACGCTGGTGGCGCCGTGCTCAACGTGATCGTCAATCACCGCGTGTACGGCAAGATCACGGCCGACCTGGACATCCGCAATCGTCGCGATGTTGAGCGCTACCTGCACGATATCGAGAGCGGCAAGAGCTTTCCGCTACTAACGGTGACGAGCGGCTATCACTTCCATCGCATTGCGGCAGAAGACGAGCAAACTCTCGACGAGATCGAGGCCATACTCAAGGAGAAGGGCTACCTTGCCGATTTAATGCCCTACGAGGATGATCTCTCGTAGCCGACGCTGCATCTATAAGTTGCGGTGAAATAGTTCCTAAAATCGGCATCTAAGCCATAACAGGAACTATTCCACCGCAACTGCCAAGGGTCCCGCTCCAAATTAGCTGCCCACACATGCAAAAGGAGGCCTCCGCGGCGATGCGGAGGCCTCCTTTTTTGTGCACGGTGTACTTTTGAGTGTGCAGGTGGGGGAGTTGTTACTCCTCGACGATCTCGGTGATCGCGCCAGCGGGGCAAGCGTCCTGGCAGGCGCCACAAGCGACGCAGGAGTCCTCGTCAGCGACGGTAGCGACGTCCTGGAGCTCCAGAACGCCAGCGGGGCAGGAGTCGACGCAAACGCCACAAGCGATGCACTCGTCGGCATCAATTACGGGATGAGCCATGGTAGTTTCCTCTCTGTTGACCGACGCTACAGGCGATGCGCGCCGGTTTGATTCGGGCAAAAACATACCACGGGAGCGACCGTTTGCAATACCCTCTGGCCGGCATCTTCATACCGTTCGCCGAGTATGCCAAGGTTTACTAAAAAACGCGCAGGTGGGGCCGTTGAGCTGCGCAAATGTTAGCTAAAGGTGACTTGAAATATTGAGCTATTGAGCGCGCCTGCGGAAAGGGCATCCCGTTATTTGGTCGAAAAACGGGTCGCAGTTTCCGGTTGGGCCCGCTAGCGGAAACTGCGACCCGGTATCAGCTCTCAAAACGGGATACGGTTTCCGGTTGAGCCTTCAGACGGAAACCGCGGCCCGGAATCCACGCTCAAAACGGGACGAGCTTTCCGCAAGGCAGCCCCAGGCACCCTCGGACCCAAGCCTCAGCCATCTCTACATAGATCTCGATAGATTTGCCTAGAACTCAAACAGCGCATCTACCTGCGCATTTAAGAACCTAAACTCTTGGCAATAAGAAATCTTATATGAATTGACTTAGATTTTGTATATTCCGGCCCATAAGGGGATACACTACATCCTGAAAGACAGGCCGAAACACCGCGCGGCAGACCGCCGAGTCGGTGCAAACGCACAAGAGAGAGGGAATTTCTAATGGGCAAGATTCTTGGTATCGACCTTGGTACTACTAACTCCGCAATGGCCGTTCTCGAGGGCGGTTCTCCGACCATTATCGTGAACGCCGAGGGCGACCGCACCACCCCGTCCGTCGTGGGCTTCCGTGCCGACGGCGACCGCGTCGTGGGTAAGGCCGCTAAGAACCAGGCTGTCACCAACCCCAAGAACACCGTGTTCTCCATCAAGCGCTTCATGGGCCGCAAGTACTCCGAGTGCACCTCCGAGATCAAGACCGTGCCGTATGAGGTCAAGGAGGGTCAGGGTGGCCGTGCCGTCGTCGACATCGAGGGCAAGGATTACACCGCCGAGCAGGTGAGCGCCATGACGCTCGCAAAGATGAAGGCCGACGCCGAGAAGTATCTGGGCGAGACCGTCACCGACGCCGTCATCACCGTCCCGGCCTACTTCAACGACGCCCAGCGTCAGGCCACCAAAGACGCCGGTAAGATCGCCGGCCTCAACGTCAAGCGTATCGTCAACGAGCCGACCGCTGCTGCTCTGGCCTATGGCCTGGACAAGCAGGGCACTGACCAGCGCATTCTGGTCTTCGACCTGGGTGGCGGCACCTTCGACGTCTCCATCCTCGACCTCGCCGACGGCGTGTTTGAGGTTCTGTCCACCTCGGGCGACAACCACCTGGGCGGCGACGACTGGGATCAGCGCGTCATCGACTGGATGGCCGATAAGTTCCAGCAGGAGAACGGTGTCGACCTGCGTCAGGACCCCATGGCCCTGCAGCGTCTGAAGGAGGCCGCCGAGAACGCCAAGAAGGAGCTCTCCGCTGCCCAGCAGACCACCATCAACCTGCCGTTCATCACCATGAACCAGTCCGGCCCGCTGCACCTCAACTACACGCTGACCCGCGCCGAGTTCGAGAAGATCACCCGCGACCTGCTCGAGCGCTGCAAGCAGCCTGTCACCAACGCCCTGCGCGACGCCAAGCTTAAGCTCTCCGATCTGACCGAGGTCATCCTCGTCGGCGGCTCCACCCGTATGCCCGCTGTCCAGGAGCTCGTCAAGACCATGACCGGCAAGCAGCCCAACATGTCCGTGAACCCCGACGAGGTCGTTGCCGACGGTGCTGCCGTCCAGGGCGGCGTGCTCACCGGCGACGTCGAGGGCATCCTGCTGCTCGACGTTACCCCGCTGTCGCTGGGCGTCGAGACCATGGGCGGCATCATGACCAAGATGATCGACCGCAACACCACGATCCCGACCTCCAAGACCGAGGTCTACTCCACCGCTGCCGACAACCAGACCAGCGTCGAGATCAACGTGCTCCAGGGCGAGCGCGAGCTTGCTCGCGATAACAAGTCGCTCGGTAAGTTCCAGCTGACCGGCATCCCGGCTGCCCGCCGCGGCGTGCCGCAGATCGAGGTCACCTTCGACATCGACGCCAACGGCATCGTCAAGGTCTCCGCTAAGGACAAGGGCACCGGCAAGGAGCAGCAGATCACCATTTCCGGCTCCACCGCGCTTTCCGACGACGAAGTCGATCGCATGGTCAAGGACGCCGAGGCTCATGCCGAGGAGGACAAGAAGCAGAAGGAAGAGGTCGAGGTCCGCAACCAGACCGACAGCCTGTGCTACTCCACCGAGCAGACCCTTAACGAGCTGGGCGACAAGGTTTCCGCCGACGTGAAGTCCAAGGCCGAGGCCGCTATCGCCGACGCCAAGAAGGCGCTCGAGGGCTCTGACGTCGAGGCTATCAAGGCCGCCGGCGAGTCCCTGCAGTCCGTGGCCTACGAGCTGGCCCAGGTTGTCTACGCCGACGCTCAGCAGCAGACCGACGGTGCCGCTGGCGCCCAGCCTGCCGACGATGACGTCGTCGACGCCGACTACGAGGTTGTGGACGACGAGGACAAATAATCATGTCCGCCCGTAAAGCTCGCACGGAGGCGGCCGCCGCTGGCGCCGCCCCCGTTGACTCTGAGGAGAAGGACGTGAAGATTCCCGTAGAGGCCGCAGACGATACCGAGGCCAACGAGGCCCCGGCCGCCGAGGCTGCCGAGAACCAGGTAGAGGATTCCAACAAGGAGGCGACGATGACCGAGGACGAGATGGTGGAAGCCGCTATCCGCGCCGGTGAAGAAGCCGCCGACAACGACTTTAAGCTCAAGTTCGAGCAGGCCCAGAAGGAGCTTGCCGACGTGCGCAATGAGCTCGATGCTGCGGCAGAGGCTCAGAAGGCCGCCGAGGACAAAGCAAAGGACGCCACCGAGCGTACCGCCCGTCTGCAGGCCGACTGGGAGAACTTCCGTCGCCGCACCGCCAATGAGCGTATCGCCGAGCGCGAGCGCGCGACCGAGAAGCTTGTCACCGCGCTGTTGCCGGTGATTGACGATATCGAGCGCGCGATCGACCATGCCCGCAGTCAAGAGCTTTCCGACGACTTTAAGCAGTTCGTTGATGGCGTTGACGCGGTACATGCCAAGCTGCTCGACGTGTTTGCGCATGAGGGCGTTGAGCCCATCGACCCCAAGGGCGAGGCGTTCGATCCGCTCGAGCATCAGGCTGTGGGTCGCGTCGAGGACGCATCGCAGTACGACGAGACCGTCAACGATGTGTACCAGAAGGGTTACCGCATGGCGGATCGCATCCTGCGTTCCGCGATGGTGACGGTGACCTACGGTGGCGAGAAGCGCCCCGCACCGGAGCCCGAAGCGGCGCCCGAGGATGCTACGGCCGATACGGTCGAGAGTACCGAGGAGTAATTGAGAAGGGCCCCGGGGCAACACCCGGGGCCCTTTCTGGCCTAGTGCCATATGAAAGCATGAGCCGTCGTCTGCATGGGCGGCGGACGTAACAGGAGAGGAGCTACGATGGCTGCAGGCAAAACCTTCTATGACATCCTGGGCGTATCCAAGAGCGCCTCCGACAAAGAGATCAAGAGCGCGTTTCGCAAGCTCGCGCAAAAATATCACCCCGATGCCGGCGGCGACGAGGCCAAGTTCAAGGAGATCAGCGAGGCCTACGAGACGCTTTCGGACGAGAAGAAGCGCAAAGAGTACGACCAGATGCTCATGTTTGGCGGCATGCCGGGCGCAGGCGGCGCGTATGGCGGCGGCTACGGTGCCGGCGCGGGCGCCAGCGGCTGGGGCGACATCTTCGACAGCATCTTTAGCGGCAATGGCGCCTGGGGCAGCGATTGGGGCTCGGGCTTTGCCGGGGCTGCGGGCGCTGCCGGTGCCGGCGCGGGTCGCAGCCGTGCTCGCAAGGGCGGCGACCTATCGCTGACCGTCGATGTGACGGCCGAGGACGCGTTTCGCGGCGTGACGCACAAGGTCACCTATCGCATTCCCTCGACAGGCGAGCAGCAGACCATTACGGTCTCGGTGCCCGCGGGCGCGGTCGACGGCGGCAAGTTACGCTACAAGCGTCGCGGCGAGTATGGCGTTGCGGGTGGCGAGCGCGGCGACCTGGTCGTGACCACGCATGTGGAGGAGCACCCGCTGTTTAAGCGCAAAGGCGCCGACGTGACCATGGAGGTACCGGTCTCGGTCTACGAGGCGGCGCTCGGCTGCACGGTGGACGTGCCTACGCCCGGCGGTGCGACGGTCCGTTTGAAAGTGCCCGCGGGTACCCAGACGGGCAAGAAGTTCCGCTTTAAGGAGATGGGAGCGCCCGACGTTAAGCACCGTGGCCGTACGGGCGCGCTGCTCGTCGAGATCAAGGTGCAGGTCCCCACGAACCTATCCGATGACGAGCGCGATGCCATGACCAAGCTGCGGGAGACCGACACGCGCGACTATCGCGAGAAGGTCAACCGTTACAAGGCGACGTACTAGGGCGGTCGCGGCGCGCGCCCGCGCCCGCGGGCTTATGATGGACGATAACGAGACGGAAAGGGGTCAGGTAGCATGGCCGAGGACAATAGGAACAAACCGCTGTACATGATCAGCGTGGCGGCCGAGCTGACCGGCATGCATCCGCAGACTCTGCGCGTCTACGAGTCCAAGGGCCTGGTGAATCCTCAGCGCTCGGGCGGTAACACGCGCCTGTATTCGCGTGCCGATATCGAGCGTCTGGAACTCATCAATCAACTGACCGACGAGGGTATCAACCTTGCCGGCGTGGTGCGCATTCTCGATATGAAGGAGCGTGCCGAGGAGCGCGAGCGCGAGAACGAGAAGCTCCGCGCTCGCGTGCGCCAGCTCGAGGACGAGCTGCACGAGTACAAGATGCAGAAGAAGATCACCGCTCTGGCCCCGCGCGATGGCTCGGTCAACCCCGAGCAAGTCATGCGCAAACTGCTGGGCGCCGGAGGGGATCTGTAGGTTCCGCCGTTCTAACGAACGGCGGACCGGTCGACGCTGCGCGCCGCCCAGAGCGACAATTTGTCATCCAAAAGGCAAGGCATGACCAGAAGGTCTATGCCTTGCCTTTTTCATGCCAACTTGTTCGCTCTGGACGTCGCTCGCTCATATGACCCAATCCGCTGTCAAGAGCCACAATGGCCCCGCCGACCGCTTGCAATCGGTCGGCGGGGCCTGCCGTTGAACCCGTCCCGGTCCGCCCCCGGCATGTCGTCGACGCCTTCGGCTCAGTCTCATATCCGCGGATACCG
>DBGDFS010000011.1:0-2571 GCA_048342015.1 Collinsella sp.
TCAGTGGGTCATCGTCCCGGCATTCAGCATCAGGGTAGCGCTGCGACGCGGAAATCGCGCGCCGTTGCCGCGCCCCGCAGTGCCCGCTTCCCCCGAGAACAATTATCAGTGCAGGTAGATGCCTTGCACTTTTTAGCGAAAAGCCGGCGTGGTTGAAATATCTCAATTCATCGTAGTAAACCGGCATAGTTTCGTATTTCCAGCAGTTCCAAATTCGTCAACACGCCGGCGTTTATGCAAAAAGCCCGACCTCCGCATGGAGATCGGGCTTATAGGGCTCAGCAAAGCCGAACCTACACGGTCAAATGACTCACAGATTACATCTGCTCGGGCGCGGAAACGCCAACGAGGGTGAGCACCAGGGCGAGCGTCACGCGGACGGCATCGCAAGCGGCCAGACGGGCGCGCGAGAGCTCGGGGTCGACGGGACGGCCCTCGCTCGGCAGAACCTGGCAGGCGGCGTAGAAGCTGTGGAAGTCGCCGGCGAGCTCCTCGGCAAAGTGCGTCAGACGGAACGGGGCGCGATCGCGAGCGCAGCTGGCGATGAGGTCGGTGAGCTCGTTGAGCTTACGCGAAAGAGCCAGCTCGGTCGGGTCGGTCAGCAGCGAGTAATCGACGTTCTCGCCAATAGCCTTCTCGGCGACGGCCTTCATGCCCATCTCGGCGGCCTGCTCGGCGGTAACGTCGGCGGCACGGCGCAGGATGGAGCACACGCGAGCATGAGCGTACTGCACGTAGTACACCGGGTTGGAGTTGTCGCGCTTCTTGACGGCCTCGATATCGAAGTCGACCATCTGGTTGGAGCTCTTGGAGATGAGCGTGTAACGGGCGGCGTCGGAGCCGACCTCGTCAACAAGCTCCTGCAGGGTCACCATGGTGCCCTTGCGCTTGGACATACGGACGGGCTTGCCGTTGCGCAGCAGGTTGACGAGCTGGCCCAGCAGAACCTCAAACTTGCCGGGATAGCCAAGAGCGTCGCAGACGCAGCGGACGCGGTCGATGTAGCCATGGTGGTCGGCGCCCCAGATGTCGATGACGTGATCGACGCGCTGGAACTTATCCCAGTGATAGGCAACGTCGGAGGCGAAGTAGGTGTACTCGCCATCGGACTTGATCAGGACGCGGTCCTTGTCGTCGCCCAAGTCGGTGGAGCGGAACCACAGGGCGCCGTCTTTGGTGTAGAGGTAGCCCATCTTGTCGAGCTTCTCAAAAGCGCGGTCGACGGCGGAGGTGCCGGCGGTCTCGCCCTCGGTGTCCTTCACGTA
Organism: Collinsella sp.; assembly: GCA_048342015.1. Classification (GTDB taxonomy): domain Bacteria; phylum Actinomycetota; class Coriobacteriia; order Coriobacteriales; family Coriobacteriaceae; genus Collinsella. Next base: position 1,266 of record DBGDFS010000011.1, read on the forward strand.
CAGCGAGCGCTCGGAGAACCAACGGTCGAAGTCGCAGTTGACGGCATGGCAAAGGTCGCGCATGTTGTCGACCATCTTCACGTAGCCGCGCTCGCGGAAGCTCTCCATACGCTCCTGCGGATCGGCGTTGACCCACTTATCGCCGTCGGTGCGCCAGAACTCGGCGGCCTCGTCGATGATATAGTCGCCACCGTAGGAGTCCTTGCCCAGAGTCTCGGCAAAGTTGTCCTGATACGGATGGGTCTCGGGGTGCTCGTCGTTCTCGTCGGCAACAAAGGCGTCGCGGTCGGCAATCAGCAGCTTGTGAGCCTCGTCGATATCCACGCCCTGCTTGGCGATGATGTCGGCAAGCTGCATATAGCGCGTGCTGATAGAGTTGCCGAAGGTGTTCATCTGAGAGCCGTGGTCGTTGATGTAGAACTCACGCTGGATGACATAACCGGCGTGGTCCATGACGCGGCAGAGCGAGTCGCCCAGAGCGGCCCAGCGGCCGTGGCCGATGTGCATGGGGCCGACGGGGTTGGCGGAAACGAACTCGACCTGGGTCTTCAGGCCACCACCGACGTTGGACTTAGCGAAGTCCATGCCCTTCTCGCGAGCCTCGCCAAAGATGGCATTCTTGACGGCAACGGAGAGGTAGAAGTTGATGAAGCCGGGGCCTGCGATCTCGACCTTCTCGATCGCGGGGTCCTCGGGCATATGGGCAACGATGGCCTCGGCGATCTTGCGCGGGGCGCAGTGAGCCAGCTTGGCGGACTTCAGGGCCATGGTGGAGGTCCACTCGCCATGAGAAGTGTCAGCCGGTCGCTCGATAGCGCAATCGTCAAGTTCAAATGCGGAAAGGTCGCCGGCCTCCTGGGCCGCAGCAAGCGCAGCGCGTACCAGCTCTTCAATCTTCTCGGGCATAGATCCTCCTTGTGTTAAAGCCCCCGAGCTCTTGGTCACTCGTAGGGCAAAAGCCAGAGTTTGTAGCACTCTATCACAAGCGACGGGCACTGTCGCAGGGTAAAGCCAATCGATATTGCATATGCACAAAATTGACTACAGCTTGTATGGAGTCACTCAAAGATGCCAGTCTGCCTGCAGATTATGCAGGCGTTGAAAATGCATAAAGGTGTGAATGAGCTGCGCCTGTTATCGAATACTCTTACCTATCGGAGTTGTGTGCTTTTCCTGCATAAAGTAAGGGTTGATTTCCGATCTCAGCCGAACACATTGAGCGGATAGGACGTTCCCGCAGCTACCCGAACGCCCCCGAGGCCCCATCCGGGCCCCGGGGGCGCCGTTTTCCCAGTTGATGGAACGG
>DBGDFS010000012.1:0-126401 GCA_048342015.1 Collinsella sp.
AAAAGTAACAGACCGGATGAAGATACGTGCGACGGGGGCGAGGCGAATGGCTGAGCGGTATCGATATGCGGGTTCAACGGTATTATATTGACCACATAGATTATTAACTTGCATTTCTAACAGTTAAGGAGACGGGTGCTTTCCAGCACACTCCTTCGATGATGCCTTCCGCTAGTTGCTATGCCGGTTTCAGCCAACAAAGAATGTGCCCGGGCGCTCAGGTTCACCGTTAGCGTTGGCAACATATGAGATGGGCCAGACCCTTGCCGCGCGTCGATTGCGCGAGAGGTGTCGGGCTCCATGTTTATTCCACCTGCTTGTTATCAACCAGCTTCGTTCAACGTCAGACATAAAATGTCATTTTTGGAGGCTGATGTACACAAAATCGAATGACATCCCGCCCGATACCACCCTCCACATGTCTGGACTCTCTATGCTTACGCTGGATAGACATCGCTAGAACGGGTATAGTATCGAAAGTTTTGTCGTTTACCAGCGGGGGAGTCCTGTGGGCATCAAGAAGAAGATCAAAAAGGAGCTTATCGGCACTTCCGATTACCCGTCGAATAAGATCTTCACGATCTCCAATTTTATTACCTTTACGCGCCTGGTCCTCACGCTCGTCTTTTTGTACCTGTTCGTGACGGACAACAACCGTGTGGTCGCCATTGTCATCTATGCCATCGCGGCCTCCACCGACTGGATGGACGGTCAGATTGCCCGCATGACCAAAACGGTCTCGTGGCTCGGCAAGGTTATGGATCCCATCTGCGACCGCGCGCTGCTGTTTACCGGCGTGCTGGGTCTCGTGGTCCGCGGCGAGTTGCCCATCTGGGTCTGCATACTTATTATCGGTCGCGATGTTTACTTAGGGATCGGATCGCTCATCGTACGCCACTACCACCGTCGCCCCATCGACGTCGTCTTTCCCGGGAAAATTGCCACGGCACTGCTCATGACCGGCTTCTCGCTCATGCTGCTGGGCTTTCCCGTCGTGGACGGCTGGCATCTGCTGCCCGCCACGTTCACGGCATTCCCGGGCCTCAACGGCAGCTCGGTGCCCCTCGGCATCTTCTTTGTGTACGGCGGCGTGATCTTCTCCATGCTCACCGCTGTCATCTATTCCATTAAGGGAGGGGCGGCCATTAAACAGGCCATCGCGCATCCCGAGGACGAGGACACCGACTTTCTCAACCCCGAAATCGAAGACTGATTCATTGGGGTATGATTACGTACGGTTCATTCTTTGCGGCGTGGCCGCGTTAGATAGGGGTTGTCATGGACAACAAGGTTAACAATATGCCTCAGAACGATAAGACTGCGGACGCTACCTGCGTTTTCCGCGTTCCTTCGAGCGATGTCACTGTTCCCGACCTTATGGCCAACGTGCACATCACCGCTCCTGTTCTGTCCATCGTCAAGGGTCCGCAGACCGGAGCTGCCTTTGAGCTCGAGGACGACGTGACCACCATCGGCCGCGACCCCGCGAACGGCATCTTCCTCAACGACATGACTGTCTCGCGCAGCCACGCACGCATTATTCGTGAGGGCCTGGGCGCCCGTATTGAGGATCTGGGCTCGCTCAACGGAACCTGGGTCGACGGCGCCATCGTCAACGGTGCTCCGCTGCATGACGGCTCTTCCGTTCAGATCGGTACGTTCACGCTCATCTACCACGAGAGCACGCCGGAGCGCATCGAAACCGGTGAGTAGGTAATGGCCGAACGCAACTATCTGAGTATCGGCCAAGTTGTCAACCTTCTTCGAGGCGCATACCCCGATCTATCGAACTCAAAAATTAGATTTCTAGAAGATGAGGGGCTCATCACCCCTCATCGTACGCCTAAGGGGTATCGCCAGTACTCCAAGGAAGACGTTGACCGTCTCGAGGTCATCCTGCACCTGCAGAAGACCCGCTACATGCCGCTCAACGTCATTAAGCAGCGTTTGGAAAACGCAACGGACCTGTCCACTTTGGCTTACGAGGTGGGTCTTCTGTCCGATGTTCCGCTTAAAACGGAGCCCAAAGAGACCAAGCAAAAGCTGCATCCCATCGAGACGATTCCCGACATGCTCGGTGTTGAGATTTCTTTCATCCGCTCCCTTGCCGAGAACGATCTTATCCGCATCATCAAGAGCCCGCAGAATCGCGAGCTCGTCGATGGCCGAGATTTCCCGATTATCCGTTACTGCTCGGAGCTTTCGCGCTTCCACATTGAGCCGCGCAACCTGCGTCAGTACGTATCGTCGGCAAACCGCGAGTCTTCGATGTTTGAGCAGGTTCTCGTGAGCATGCTCGGCATGGATACCTCCGATGACGAGCGCGACGCCAAGCTCGAGCGTGCTTTTAAGAAGCTGCACGACCTCACAGAGGGTGTGCACACCGCGCTCCTTAAGAACCGTGTCTTTGAGTCGCTCAACGCCGTGGTCGAGGACGCTGACATCGATGCTCTCGATGAGGAGATCGCGCGTTCCGAATCCACCAAGGCTAAAAGCGATGGGGCAAGCGTCCCCGCGGTTGCCGCGCACGACGAGTCGCTCGTTCAGCCGTCCAAGGTCGTCGTCCCCTCGCATAGCTCGTCTGCTAACGCGGGTAAATAACCGCCGTTCACCCGGCAATCCATGAAAGGTCACGCCATGTACGACTTCGAATCTCATATCGTCGATATCCCCGACTATCCCGAGCCCGGAGTCGTATTTAAGGACATCACGCCGCTCTTTGGCAATCCCGAGGCTCTGAAGGCCATGGTCGATGCGCTCGCCGAGCATTTTGCTGGTATGGGCATTACCAAGGTCGTCGGCCCCGAGGCTCGTGGCTTTATGGTGGGTGTGCCCGTGGCCGTCGCCCTGGGTGCCGGCTTTGCTCCCGCACGTAAGCCGGGTAAACTGCCGCGCAAGACGGTAAGCGAGAGCTACGAGCTCGAGTATGGAACGGATTCTATCGAGATCCACGCCGATGCCATCAGCTCTAAAGATACCGTGTTGATTCTGGACGACTTGGTCGCGACGGGCGGAACCGTCGAGGCAACAGGTAAACTGGTGCGAGATATGGGCGCAAAGCTTGTGGGCTACGGTTGTATCCTTGAGCTTGCGTTTCTCAACCCGCGCAAGAAGCTCACGTCTTCTAACGAGGACGTTGAACTCTTTAGCCTGGTAACGGTGGACTAGCCGCTACCCTTAGATACCGGAAAGGAAGCTACATGCGCACAGCAAACACGCACAGAAACATGGCACGCTGCGCTGCTACGGCAACCCTCGCTTGTGTTTTGGGCCTGGGCCTCGTGGCTCCGGCCTACGCCGATACCGCATCCGACCTTGCCGCTGCCCGTACCAAGCTCGAGCAGATTGGCACCCAAACCCAGCAAATTCATGAAGAACTCTCCGCACAGACGCAGGAGCTTGATCAGACTGCAGGCGAGATCACGCAAAAGCAGCAAGAGATTGCCGAGGGCCAGGCAAAGCTTTCGAGCTACGTTGCCGGTGAGTACAAGACTGGCGGTCTGAGTCTCCTTCAGGTTCTGACAGGCGTCGACGATCTGGGCGATATGCTCAACCGTCTGTTCTACTACGGCAAGGTTTCCGACAAGCAGGCCCAGACCATTCAGGAGGTCAAGGACCTTAAGCAGCAGCTCACCGATAAGCAGACCGAGCAGGAGAAGAACGTCGCCGCGACGCAGAAGAAGGTCGACGAGCTCAACGCCCAGCAGGCTGAGGCCCAGAATGTCGTGAACTCCTTGGATTCACAGCTGCAGGCCGAGCTTGCTGCCGAGGCCGAGGCCAACGCCGCGCTGCAGGCTGGCATCAATGCCAGCACCGCCGAAAAGGCCACGGTGAGCAACGACACCGCCGGTACGACCGAGAACACAAACAATGGTGGCGGTACGACCAACAACGGCGGCGGCAACACGCCTGCGCCCGCGCCCGCTCCTGCCCCCACGCCGCAGCCCGTGACGCCCGCTCCGACTCCGACGCCTTCCGCACCGAGCCAGTCCGTTGACGGCGGTACCGTTGTTTCGCGCGCCTACAGCAAGCTCGGATACGCTTATTCCTGGGGCGGCATTGGACCGAACAGCTTTGACTGCTCCGGTTTTGTAAGCTATTGCCTCACGGGCCGCTACTGCCGCCTGGGCACCACCGGCACCTTCATGGGTTGGACCCGTGTGTCCGATCCGCAACCCGGCGATGTTGTGGTTAACTCCTACCATACAGGCATCTATATCGGTAATGGTCAGATGATTCATGCTTCCGACTATAAAACGGGCGTCATCATCAGCTCCGTCGCCGCTGGCATGAACAACAATTACATTTTCGTGCGCTACTAATTTATTACTGCAGCGAACGAACGTGGGCCTCGCGATCTTGAGTCACGAGGCCCATTCTTTTTTCCCTACCGTTTGCCATAAAATCAGGATGGCTATCTAGTATTCAAAACTAGATAGCCATCCAATCGATCTGAAAGATGGCTATAATTGTTGGGGAACAATTAGAAAGGACCCTCAATGAGCTGGGCACTTATCTCCGATTCGAGCTGCAATCTTCGCGATTGGCAACCAACCGCACCTCATACCACCTTTGCATTTGCACCCCTTAAGATCCGAGTGGGGGAGCGCGAATTTGTCGACGACCTCTCGCTCGATGTTCACGAGCTCAATTGCGCCGTGCAGGCGGAGTCGAGCGCTTCTTCGAGCGCCTGTCCAAGCGTAGGGGAGTGGGCTGAACTTTTTAAGATTGCCGACAAGACGATCTGCATGCCCATCTCGGAGGGCGTATCGGGAAGCTACAATGCCGCGGCCACCGCACGTGACATGGTGCTTGCCGAGGAGCCCAACCGTAAGATTCACCTGGTTAATTCGCGGGCAGCCGGCGGCAAAATGGACCTGATCTTCTTACTGTTTGATCGTTATCTTGCAAGTAACCCGGACGTTTCCTTTGAGGACGCCTGCGCTTACTTCGATAGCTTGGAGCAGTACAGCAAGATTCTCTTTAGCCTGTGTAATTACGAGAACCTTGCAAAGGCTGGACGCATTCCTAAGGCAGCCGGCGTCATTGCCAACAAGCTCAATATCCGCATTTTAGGCACGGCGAGCGAAGCGGGCGAAATTGAACTCGTTGGGCATACGCGTGGCGAAAAGAAGATGTTCACCAAGATTATTGACACCATGGAGGCCGAAGGCTTTACTGGCGGCGAGGTCATCATCGATCACGTTGAGAACGAAGCTGGAGCCCAGGCGCTTGCCGACCGCATTGTGGAGCACTGGCCAGGCTCCAAGACTATCATCATGCCCTGTAACGGGCTAGATTCCTATTACGCCGAGATGCACGGTCTCATTATCGGCTACGGCATGGGCGTGGCTTCGGGCCGATAACGTTCAACCAAGCAAAAACACGGGCGGGACAAAGTGACAGATGGCTCTTTGTCCCGCCCGTTTTATACATTGACTAGCTATTAAACCCATTGAACTTGAGATAGCTCATCAGGTACGCCTTCGATACAAAAGACGAAACCGCACTGCGTACGAGCAACGATTCGCGCGTAACCTGGTGTGCGGTATCGGGCACGGGAGTCTGCTCGACGGAAAACGCCGCACGAATCGATGCCTCAAGTTGATCGACTACATAATCGAAAGCCGTCGGAGCGTCATAACTCAAGCGCTGAATATTAAAGAGCGCCTGAACCGCAGCTATGGGCAGCACCTGCTTAAAGATACAAATGGCGATAAGACGCGCAATCTGCTCACGGCCATACTGCTTTTTAACCGGCGCGGGAACGAGGCCAACCTTCACGTAGTTATTGATCATCGATGGCGTGATAACGGGCTGCTCTACGCAAATCGAAAGTGGCTCCATCCACAGCGCAACATATTCAATAACCTGATCGCGATAGAGCGTTACGTTGGGTAGCTGGTCATAGCGTGGCAGGCTCAATGCGTTAAGTTTACCCACCATATCGGACTGAATAAATGCGTCCGGCAGCACCGTCGGTTGAATATCCTCCGGCTTAATGCTGACCGATGTATCGGACATCGGGATAACATGTTTGACGTGGTTCATAAGGATCCTCCGTTCATTTTCTATATTGTATTCTAGGTTATCTAGTTTTGGATACCACATAGCCGCCAAGAAAAAGTGGTTTGGCTGTACATTGATGCACCGTCAAACCACTTTGTTTAAAGATAGCAACCTTACATAAGATATATTATCGTACTTATTCGCGTAAGAAAGCGTATGCGCTGGTTGCCGCTATGGCTCCATCAGAAACAGCGGTCACAACTTGGCGCAAACGCTTGGAACGAATATCGCCGGCAGCAAATAAGCCAGGCGTGCGGGTGGCCATCGATCCATCGGTCACAATACCGCCGTCGGGCGCAAGATCTACCAGATGCTCTACGAGCTCAGTATGGGGCTGCGTACCGGCAAAGACAAAGATGCCAAAAGAGCCAGGATCAAAGGACTCAGAATAGGTGTCACCTGTAGCGTTGTCCTTAAAGGTGATAGTCGTGGGCATGGCCTCGCCCGATAGTTTCACGATACTAGTTTGGTACCTAACTGAAATATTATCTTTTGCGACCACCTTTTGAACCACGCCATCGGGGGCACGGAACTGATTGCGGCGCAAGACGATGGTCACGCTGCTGGCGATTTCCGACAAGAACAGGGCTTCCTCGCAGGCGGCATTGCCGCCACCGATGACAAAGACCTGTTTACCGCGAAAGAACATACCATCGCACGTCGCGCAATACGAAACGCCGCGACCGCGATACGTATCCTCGCCAACAAAACCAGCAGATCGCGGCGTGGCACCCATGCAAGCGATAACGCTCGAGGCCAGTGTATCGCCCGTATCGTGATGCACCGTAAACAACGCCGCATCCGCATCGTAATCGATACCCGTAACCATGCTCCATGCAACCTGTGCTCCCAGGCCCTCTGCATGTTGCTGAAAACGCTCGCCGAGTTCGGCGCCACTCAAGAGAGGAATGCCCGGATAGTTCTCGACCTCATTGGTTGTGGCGATCTGTCCTCCCGACATGCCCTGTTCAATCACGGTCGTCGTTAGGTTAGCGCGCGCCGCATAAATGGCTGCAGCATAACCCGCAGGCCCGCCGCCGATAATCGCAACATCGATCGGCTGATGAGTAGTCATGAAGAGACCTCCTGTCGAAAGATTGGCGTTCTTTGCGCTCATACCCAAATTTATGCGAACGTGACACTCATGCACTACAATGATTCTCTGCGAATCAAAGACGAAGGGGAGATATCGATGGATCAGACGCAGACGAGCGACGACGCTCCCCTGCCCACGCACAGCAATCCCCAATCGGAGCAAACCACACTCTTGGCTCAGCAAAAACCTCTCGTGACCATTGTGCACGCCTCGGTCGGCTCGGGCCACAAGGCCGCCGCAAATGCAATTGCGCAGGCATTCGACCTCATCCGCGGCGCCAATGGCATCCCCGAGGATGTTGAGATTGAAGTGCTCGATATCCTTGATTTTGGACGCATAAAATTCGACGGCAACAAAACGGCTGCCTCGTTTACCGGCGCTACGCGCCCAATTTATGACTTGACCTGGCGTTATACCCTTACAGGACACCTGCTTTGGGGCGGCGGCACGGCATGGTCGCGCATCATGTTCCCCGCATTTAACGAATACGTTCGGACTCGCAGGCCCATTGCCGTGGTCGCCACGCACATCACGGCAGCCAACGTTGCCGTTGGCGCACGCGTCATTACGGGCATCGATTATCCCGTCATTTGCGTACCAACCGATTACGAGGTCGAGGGTTGGTGGCCCCATAAGGACACCGACCTATTCTGCGTGGCAAACGAGTTTATGGCCGAGACACTCCGTCCCCGCAAGGTTCCCGAGACCAAGATCCGCATTACGGGCATCCCCATTCGCGCCGGGTTTGATACGGACTACAACCGCGAGGAAGAACTCGAAAAGTTCAATCTCCCCACAGACAAGCTCGTTGTGCTGGTGATGGCCGGCGCCAGTTTGCCTCAACCGTATGTTCGCTTTCGCGCGGAGATGGACCGCACCCTCCCCTTCCTGCGCAGCTTCGAGGACATGCACTTTGTCTTTTTGCCGGGCATGGATGCCGAATATGCCACCCGCCTCAAAACGCTCTTCGACGCCATGAAACTCGAGAACGTCACGGTTCTTGACTATGTCGATGACATGGCAGCGCTCATGCACGGCTGCGACCTGGCAATTCTCAAATCGGGCGGACTCACTGTTACCGAATGCCTATGCGCACACCTGCCGATGATTCTGCTGGGCAAGTCATACGGTCAGGAAAAGGCCAACACCACCATGCTCACCGGCATGGGCGCCAGCATGCATGTCACCACCGCACGCGAGCTCATCGTGACGTTGCGTCATCTCCACGATCATCCCGAGTCGCTCAAGGCACTACTCATTAACGGCGAAGTGCTGCGCCGTCCACGCGCAGCCGAGGACATCGCCATCGCAACCATGGAGCTTGCAGGCAAGCCCCAAAAGCGCAAACGAGCCTTCTGCCGCTTCTACTGGGGCGGCAAGCCTGCGCATATCCGCTAACATTGGACTGTCCGCCGTGGCGCAGGCCGCCCACACATATCATTCCATGCTCAAACATTCTCGCTTCGCTTCGCTCGCTGCGAAACTGCGCGTGGAACGATATGTGTGGGCGCCCTGCGCCACGGCTATACGTACGCACTAGCAGCCATATCGGTTACCCTACGAAAAGCAGCGAAGGGGAACTCGGAAACAAGTAATCAAAGTAATCCGATCTGACAAAGGAGCCGTCTCTTTGTCAGATCGGATTACTTGTTAGACACAGTTTCTAGATACAGCATTCGGCTTCAGATGGGAAGCCATAACCGATTGCGAGCATGTAAACGTAGCTCACCCCTGGGAGGCCCCTATATATCGTCCCGCGCGCAGTTTCGCAGCGAAGCGAGAATGTTTGAGCACGGGATGATATATAGGGGCCTCCCAGGGGCGAGCGGGCATTACGACGCCCATTTTCAACGAAAAAATGGGCTAAGCCACACCAGAAGAACCGAAGCCTCCGTTGCCTCGGTCGGTTTCGTCTAGTTCTTCTACTTCTATGAGGTTAACCGTGGGGACTTCTTGGATGACGAGTTGGGCTATGCGGTCACCTTTGTTGATTTGGATGTTGTTGGAGGGGTCCAGGTTGATGAGGATAACCTTGAGTTCTCCTCGGTAGTGGGCGTCGATGAGGCCAGGCGTATTGACTATAGACAGGCCTTGCTTGATGGCCAGGCCGCTGCGGGGTTGGACGAAGCCGGCGTAGCCGTCGGGTAGAGCGACGGCCAGGCCCGTGGAGACCAGACGACGCTCAAAAGGCTTCAGAACGCAGTCTTCGTTGGAGCGCAGGTCTAGGCCAGCGTCTGTGGGGTGAGCGTATTTGGGAAGCTCGACGGTGGGGTCGAGACGTTTAATGTTGACGGTAATGTTGGACATGAAATCACCTTAGCTTGTCGAGCTCTTGCAGAAACTCATCGACGTCTTTGAAATCGCGGTAGACCGAGGCAAAACGGATATAGGCCACCTTATCGATCTTGGCCAAGCGCTTGAGCACCATATCGCCCAGTTCGTGGGACGTTACAGCCGTCAGCGTACGCGAACGCAGCTCCACCTCGATATCATCGATGATCTCGTTGAGCTTTTTCGTGTCGATATCACGCTTAATCGTGGCGCGCATCAGGCCGACCAGCAGCTTGTTGCGATCGAACCGCTGCTTTGAACCGTCGGATTTAATGACCTCGATGGGATCTTCGCAGCGCTCGAACGTCGTAAAACGATAATTGCACGAACAGCATTCGCGACGACGCTTGATAGTGTTGTTCGACTCCTGCATACGGGAATCGACAACGCGGGTATGTGCCTTGCCGCATTTGGGACAGCGCATGGTACCTCCTCCTAAACGATAACAAGGGTACCATGCGACCGGGCCGAAATCTTACGAACGAGTCGGAACTTTCAGAACTGCACCAGCATCAAGAGAGCCGTGGTCGAGGTGATTGACACTACGAATCATGTCTGAGGTCTCCTGCGTGGAAAGGCCATCGATAGGATGCTCCTGTGCAAGCGACCACAGGGAATCGCCGGACTGCACGCGAACCGTCTCGTAGGTAACGTTGGCTACGGAATTGGCATATGCTGCTTGACGAGCAGAAAAGACTGACGTGGCGAGCACGAAGAACAGGGCAAACGCGACGGCAACAGCAACGATCGTCGAGGCCTTCAGGGCAACAGGAGCCGAAGCAACGGACGCACGCTGGGTGCGAACGGGCTTAGTGGTCACGGCCTGAAAATGAGAGCGTCCGCCCTTAACGACCGTAAAGGCAGGCGTAGTGGGCGCCTCGAGCTTAAGGGCGAGGTTTCCCTGGACCATATCCGTTGCGTTCATCATGTTCTCCTCTCGCGTGTTTTGCTGAGAACAGTTTTATCAAGCCGCGCGGACAAAAATGTCTAGCGCGAGAACGAATGTTCGGTTATTATTATCTTCGAACAGTTGTTCCTGTCAAGCAAAAATCGAACATTTGTTTGACATTGGCAGAGAGGATCCCCTGATGGCTCGCAAAATTACCAAGCGTCAGCAGCAAATTTACGACTTCATCAAGGAGTATCAGCAGGAGAAGGGCTATCCGCCCAGTGTACGCGAGATGGCTTCGGCTGTGGGCCTTTCCTCCCCTAGCACCGTACATGCGCATCTCTCCGCACTCGAAGCACGCGGTCTGCTCAAGCGCGACGCCACCAAGCCTCGCGCTCTCGAGCTCTTTGACGAGGACGGATCTTCCGTATCCATCTCAAAGTCCGATGAGCCCACGGCGCCGCGCGGCACCGTATCGTTGCCTCTCGTAGGCCGTGTCGCGGCAGGGATTCCCATCCTTGCCGAGCAGAATATCGAGGACACCTTTACCATCCCAACCGAGATCGCAACGGACCAGGGGTCCTTTATCCTCGAGGTCCACGGCAATTCGATGATTAACGTCGGCATCTATAACGGCGACTACATCATCGTTCGCGAGCAGAAGAACGCCATGAATGGCGAGATTGTCGTGGCCATGATCGATGGCTCCGCAACGGTCAAAACGTTCTACAAGGAGCAGGGACGCGTTCGCCTGCAGCCCGAAAACGACACCATGGAGCCTATCTACGCGACAAATCCCACGATTCTGGGCAAGGTCGTCGGTTTGATGCGCCGGTTTTCGTAATGCAAAAACGCATCACGGTCTTTGATACCATTCGCGGGTTTACCATGCTCTCGATGGCGGGATTTCATGCCTGCTACGACCTTGCCTACCTATATGGTTGGAAGATGCCCTGGTTTACACAGACCATCTTCCAAGACATCTGGCGCGCCAGCATCAGTTGGGTATTTTTGTTTATTGCCGGCTGGATGTGCACCCTCTCGCGCAACAACATCAAGCGTGCCGCCAAATATGCCGCTGCCGCTTTAGTTGTATGGGTCGCAACGACGCTTGTCTCAGTCGATGACTCGGTGAATTTCGGCATCATTTTCTGCATGGCGGCGTGCACTGCCATTGTTGCACTCGCGCGCCCGGTTCTCGATAGGGTGCCGGCAGTATGGGGTATAACGATTTGCCTCATATTCTTTGCCTGTACCTGGAGCATTCCTAAAGCGGTCTACCCTATCCCCTATCTAGCTTGGCTGGGGTTCCCAGGTCCAGACTTTGTCTCCGGTGATTACTATCCGCTCATACCATTCTTATTTATGTACCTTGCAGGCTTCTTTGCCGCCCGCACGGCACAGAAAGCAAGCTGCGAGACACCGGCATGGGCCTATGAAAATCCCATCCCGGCGCTCGCAAGCCTCGGACGCCATGCACTGCCGTTCTACCTGCTTCATCAACCGATTATCTTGGGTGTACTGGAGCTGATTTATTCCGTTCGGTAACGCTCAAGACGTGGTGCGATACGGGCCGGAAGCTTTGCCACAATACGAACGCCGTCCTCGAGGTATTCCTCGTGCAGAAGGGTTCCCTGTTCATGCACGAGCGTGATTAACGCGCCCTCTCGATACGGGATATCGGCCGAGAGCAACACGTCCGTAGCGGCCGCTTCACGAGCGATGCGGTCGACTAAGTCATCAAGACCCTCACCCGTCTGAGCCGAGAACAGCACCGCCTCAGGATAGCGCCGGCGAAAGCTCAAGCGATCGACGCTATCGAGCAGATCAATTTTATTGAACACAGTAAGCGTCAAGCGCTCACCGGCACCGATCTCGTCAAGGACACGATCAACCGCCTCAAGTTGACGCTCGTAATCCTCATCGGAAGCATCAACAACTTTAAGAATCAAATCGGCGCCGAGCACCTCGGAAAGCGTAGATTTAAACGCGTCGACAAGGCCATGTGGCAGCTTTTGAATAAAGCCGACGGTATCGGTGATCGTCATGCCACGGCCACCGGGCAAACGGTACGAGCGCGTTGTAGGATCGAGCGTGGCAAACAGCTTATCCTGCGAAAGTACCGTGGATCCCGTCAAACGATTAAGCAACGTCGACTTACCGGCATTGGTGTAGCCAGCCAACGCCACGCGAAACGCCGGCGATTCAATACGGCTTTTCGATTGCACATCGCGACGTTGTTCAACCTGCTTCAGTTCGCGTCGAAGCGCAGCGATCTTATTGCGAATCAGGCGACGGTCGACCTCGAGCTGGCTTTCGCCCTGGCCAAAGCGTGAGCCAATACCGCCACGTGTCTGTTCCTTAGCAAGATGGCTCCACATACCTCGCAGACGAGGCAGCAGATACTGCAACTGTGCCAGCTGCACCTGCAAGCGGCCCTCACGCGTCTGGGCATGCAGACCAAAGATATCCAGAATCAATGCGGTACGGTCAATAATCTTAACCGGTTCGCCCACGGCTTTCTCAAGATAGGACTGCTGCGAAGGCGTCAGGTCGTCATCGAAGATAACAACAGCCGCATCCATGCGATGCACCAAACCGCACAGCTCCTCGACCTTGCCGGAGCCGATAAACGATTTGGGATAGGGCTTGACCAGGCGCTGCGACAAACGTGCCACGCATTGGGCTCCAGCAGTGTGAGCCAAGCGCTCGAGCTCGTCGAGCGAACGGTCGAGCGGCCAGACGTTATCGCGCCACTCAACACCGACCAAGATGGCGCGCTCAGGTTCAGGCGCCGTAGGGACCAAAGGAAAACGAGCCATTAGGCAGCCTCGATGCGACGGTAAATATCAGCAACGACCTCATCGATCGTAAACTCATCCATATCGAACCACACGATGCGATCGTCACGCTTAAACCAGGAAAGCTGGCGTTTGGCATAGCGACGCGAGCGCATCTTGATAAGCTCACGTGCCTCATCCATGGTAATAGCGCCTCGCAAGGCATCAATAATCTCTTTGTAACCGATTGCCTGCATCGACGTCAGTGCATCACCCAAGCCCTGGTCCATAAGGCCACGGACCTCATCAACCAGTCCCTGCTCAAACATAAGGTCGACACGTAGGTTAATGCGCTCATAGAGCAATTCACGGCTACGCGTCAGGCCAAACCACAAGGCATGATAGCGCTCGCGCGGAACACTAAATTTCGACTTCTGCTGGGCATACGACAAGCCGTCATCGTGCATCTCGAGCGCACGAATCACACGACGCACGTTATGGGGATGAATCACAGCAGCCGATTCGGGGTCGCGCTCGGCAAGCAGGGCATGCAATGCTTTCTCGCCAATGCGCTCGGCAAGCTCCTGATAGCCCGCGCGGCGTTCGTCCTCGAGTTCTCCCGAAGGAAAATCCATTTCATCGAGTGCGGCCTTGAGATACAGACCCGTACCGCCGCAAAAGACCGGAAGACACTGCTCGCCAAGCAAACGATCGATATGCGCCCGGGCGTCCGACTGGTAGAGCGCGGCAGAATACGCGACGCCCGGATCCACGATATCGACAAGGCGCAGAGGTGCCGAGCACTCCTCGGGCATCATCTTGGCCGTACCAATGTCCATACCGCGATAGATTTGCATCGCGTCACACGACAACACTTCGGACGAAAGGCGAGCAGCCAGGCGATCGGCAACATCGCTTTTACCAACCGCCGTCGGACCGACGATCGCTACGGCAGAAAGGCTTGCACCGGGAGAAACCATTAGCGAGGCTCGCCCACGACGGAGCCAGACAGATACCACGTCTTGGCGACATCAACATCGATGTCGACAATTTTGCCGATAAGTTGATCGATGCTATAGCCAGCAGGAATCGGCGCATGCACCGTCTGGTTCTTGGGGCTCTTGCCCAGAAGGACAGCCTCGTTCTTCTTGCTCGTACCCTCAATAAGTGCAGGCACCACGGTGTGAAGCTCGCCCTGGTTATACTCGTGTGCCGTCGTCTCGATAACCTTGACCAGACGGTTAAAGCGCTCAAGGATAACCTCATGCGGGGTGGGATCATAAATTTCAGCTGCCGGGGTACCGGCGCGCTTGGAGTAAATAAACGTGTAGGCCTGAGCATAGCGCACCGTCTCGGCAAGCGAGAGCGTCTGCTCAAAGTCTTCCTCAGTCTCACCCGGGAAGCCCACGATGATGTCGGTCGAAAGCGCAATATCGGGCATACGGTTACGAATACGATCGACCAGGCCCAGATAATCCTCACGTGTATAACGACGATTCATCTCTTTAAGGATGCGCGTGGAACCCGACTGAACGGCCAGGTGAAGCTGCGGCATAACGGCGGGCGTCTCGGCCATAGCGTCGATGGTCTCGGGCAACAGGTCCTTGGGATGCGAAGACGTAAAGAAGATGCGCTCAACACCCGTGTCGCCCACGGCGCGCAGCAGATCGGCAAAGCGCGGCTTGCCAAACAGGTCACGCCCGTAGGAGTTGACGTTTTGACCCAGCAGCGTAATCTCGCGCACGCCCTGACGGACCAGGCCCGTCACCTCGTCAACGATTTCCTCGAAGGGACGGCTCTTTTCGCGGCCGCGAACATACGGCACGATGCAGTAGGTGCAGAAGTTATTGCAGCCCGTCATGATGGGCACCCAGGCGTGATACTGCGTCTCGCGATGCCACGGCATGCTCATTGCATCCGTGTCCTCGTACTCGTTCGTGCGGATATGACGTTTGCCGTCCAGGAATGCCTCGGCGATAAGCTCGGCAACATGCGCAATGGAATGGGTGCCAAAGATGACGTTGACGTTATCGACGTTGGTGAGCAGACCTTCGCCATCGCGCTGGGCAATACACCCACCGACGGCAACCACGCGCTTGCCCGAAGGCGAAGGCGGCAGGCTCTTGCAGGAATTGCACTGTCCGTACAGACGGGTATCGGCAGCCTCACGCACGCAACACGTCATGAAGACGACGATGTCGGCGTGCTCGGGATCAAGCGCCATCAGGCAGCCATACGAATCGAGCAGACCGCTTACACGCTCAGAGTCATGCTGATTCATCTGGCAGCCAAAGGTGCGAATAAAGTAGGTTTTACCGGCAAGAATATCGCGTGCGGAACGCTGGTCCATGTGAATTAGTCCTAACGGAGTGGAATCGACGGAATCACGAAAAAGATCGGACGCAGAGCAATCAGTCTATGCCACAGGCTTAACGTCATCCATGACGACGTTATCCATGGCAGCTCGATTGATCTGGTGAACATAAATCGAAAGACGGATAGCCGTGCGCGACTCTCCGTTGATGAGGATGTCCGAGAACACCGGCGCGCAGGAAATATCAAAACCAGTCGGAATCAGAAAACCGCGCGCGATGGCAACGGCCTTGATGGCTTGGTTGACAGCACCGGCACCGACGCACTGGATGTTAACCGGCACGCCATCTTTGACCATGCCGGCAATGGCGCCGGCAACGGACGCGGGCGATGATTTGCTTGATACCTTCAGGCAATCCATGAAGAAACTCCTGCGTTTAAAAGTACGTTTTAACTGCAACAACTGTATCGTACCGAGCGGACTCGGTAAAGATGCTATTCCTCTTTGGCAAGATCGAACGTTACGGTGATGCGATCACGCGAAACGCGGATTTTTGGGTCACCGCAGAGGTTGAGGTAATAACGAGCGGCAAGGTCGTTGAAGTCGCGTTCAACGGCTCGCGAGAACTGCGCCATGTCGTCCTTGGCGATACGCAGTCCGCGGCGATCCTTGGCAAGATCGACCGGAGCGGGCGCATGTGAGGACGAATCGCGCTCTCGCAACAGGCGTGCGGTTACGCCGCGAACGGGTTTAATCTGGCCAGCCAAGATACGATGCGCCGTGCGCTCGGACATCTCAAGGCCCAGCCCCAAACAGATACGGATAAAGTCCTCAGCATCCGAAGCAAGACCTAGGCGGTCGACGACGGGAAGCTCGTTCTCGTCATCGATAAACAGAAGATGCGATGTATCGAGCCGACTTGAGGCCTGCGCATAGAGAGTCGCAGCGATCTCGGACGGAGAACCCAAATACACATCGCAACCACGCAGTTCCTCGAGGGCAAACTCGCACGCTGCGCGAATAATGTTATGCGGCCCGCGAGCGCAGACGTAATGCCCGTCCTCGTCCTTGACGGCCTGAGGCCAACTCGACTGATCGGCGCGCTCGCCTAGGCGGTCGGTGGCGACCCTCACCTTAAAGGCAGAACCAAGATCGACACCGGACGATACCACGCGGGCCTCATCAGTGTTCTGCTTAATCGAGAACAGCGCCATGCCGCGACCATGCACGCCCCAACGGTCCATCTTCATGCTCTCGAGCTTAGACGTGACGCGGGCATCAAAGATACGCTCCTGCATATCCAGCGGAACACCCGAACCATTGTCCAAGAAGACGAGTGTGCGGACGCCATCCTCTTTAGTCGTGGCGAGATAGACCTTGTCGGCGCCGGCATCACGAGCATTACGCAGCATCTCGATAACAATGTCCTCGACGTGCTGAATGTCGTGCTTTGCCTGGCGCCGCTCGGCCTCCGAAACGCGGAGGCGGACATACCCCTCGCCAAGGTTCTCCTCGACGCGAAGGCTGCCCTCCCCCGACATCGACGCGATAAATGAGATAAGCTCGTTCGCGTCGCTCATGTTATTTAGCGATATCGACAGCGCGGCTCTCGCGAATCACGACGACGCGCACCTGACCGGGATACTCCATCTCTTCCTCGATCTGATGGGCGATATCGTGGGCCAGGACCGTGGACTGGGCATCGGAAATCTTATCCGGCTGAACCATGACGTGGACCTCGCGACCAGCCTGCATGGCATAGGTGCGCTCGACGCCGTCATGGGAGTTGGCGATCTCCTCGAGCTTCTCGAGGCGCTTGATGTAGTTCTCAGCCGACTCACGACGGGCACCGGGACGAGAGGCAGAGACGGCATCGGCGGCCTGGACCAGAACATCGAGCACCGTGTTGGGATCGACGTCGGCGTGGTGAGCCTCGATAGCGTGAACGATAACGGGCTTCTCACCATAGCGGCGGGCAAGCTCGGCGCCGACGACGGCATGCGGGCCCTCGACGTCGTGATCGATTGCCTTGCCCAGATCGTGCAGCAGGCCAGCGCGCTTGGCGGTCACAACGTCCAGACCAAGCTCGGATGCCATAACGCCGCAAAGGTCGGAGACCTCGAGGGAGTGCTGGAGCACGTTCTGGCCAAACGAGGTGCGGTAACGCAGGGCGCCCAGGGTCTTAACGATCTCAGGATGCAAGTCATGGATGCCAGTGTCGAAGGCAGCCTGCTCGCCAGCCTCGCGCACGCGCTGCTGAACCAGGTCGGCAGCCTTGTGGTACATCTCCTCGATGCGGGCGGGGTGAATGCGGCCGTCGGCAATGAGGTTCTCGAGGGCAACGCGGGCAGTCTCGCGACGGACCGGGTCGAAGCTCGAAAGCACGACGGTCTCGGGCGTGTCGTCGATCACGAGGTTGACGCCGGAAACCTGCTCGAAGGTGCGGATGTTGCGACCCTCACGACCAATGATGCGGCCCTTGAGGTCATCAGAAGGAATGTGCACAGAGGTAACGGTGACCTCGGCGGTATGGTCGGCGGCGCAGCGCTGAATCGCCAGAGAGAGAATCTCCTGGGCGGTCTTGTGGCACTCAGCGCGGACCTGCTGCTCGGACTCGCGGATGATCGTGGCGGCCTCGTGGGTAACCTCGCCACGGACCTTATCGAGCAGCTCCTTGTGGGCGTCCTCGCGGGTCAGATCAGCGATGCGCTCAAGCTCGGAGGTCTGCTTGGCGCACAGCTCCTCGAGCTCACGGGAGCGCTTCTCGACCTGACCGGCCTGGCTGGACAGCTGGTGCTCGCGCTTGTCGAGGGCGTCGTTACGACGATCAAGGGACTCCTCGCGCTGCATCACACGGTTCTCGAGCGTACGGATCTCGTTCTTACGCTGCTTGTCCTCGGCCTCGGCAGCCTGCTTGTTCTTGATGATCTCTTCCTTGGCCTCGAGCAGAGCCTCTTTTTTGAGGGTCTCGGCCTGACGCTTTGCATCGCCGATCAGGGACTCAGCCTGTGCGTGTGCCGACTGAATCTTTTCGTCGGCCTCGTGAAGACTACCCTGCTTGGCGGTGCGCATGTAGAAAATGGCGGCGACGGCACCCAAAACGATGCCAACGAGCGCTGCAATGATAGGCATGCTCACTCCTTTTTATGGATTCGTTACACAACAAAGCGAACCGTCCTTACGAACGGCTCGCGACATTTGAGTAATATGGGCGCAGCTTATGCGGGTCGGATACAGATAAACATATAAACAAACTCATCACAGATGAGCACATATCACAAAGCAAATGACAGTATTTATCCTACGTTGAACCGCAACAACTGTCAAATAAACGCACCCGGCACGGCGCCAATCGAGCGGTGAACGGCAGGGGCGTAACAGTTGCACGCTTACACGGCGCATTCCTCGCTTGAGGCATCGAGGCGCGCCTTAACGGCATCGGCGGCGATGTGATACGAGAAGCCCTTACCCATCAAAAATCTGACGAGCTTTTCGAATGCACGCGCTTCGGGAACGCGACGTTTAGCGAGCAAGGCCGACGCACGAGCCAAGTCGTCATCCACGGCAAAATAATCCTCTGGATACCCGGGGATATCGTCAAGTACGACATGACGGCGCTTGAGTTCAGCCTCGATCTTACGCTGTCCCCAGCCGCGACGCTTACGCTCTTCAATAAAGTACGAACAAAAGCGGTTCTCATCCAAAAAACGATACTCGGTCGCTCGAGCAACTGCAAAATCGATCGCAGGCTGTCGAAAGCCATAGCGCGCCAACTTATCGCGCACCTCGCCCGTGGCATGATCGCGGCGCGAAAGCATCTCGGTCACCATGGTGAGCGCACATTTACGTTCGATAAGCTGCACAGCCTCGCGAAAGTCATCCCAATCACAGGGAAGATCGGGGCGGTTCTTAACGTACAGGCGCGCCACGCGCACGGGAATCCAAATGGAACGTTCAAAACCGCCCTCGAGATCGCAATCGATAAGCGCGCAGGGCTTTTTAGACGCATAACCGCTCGAGAACGAGGAGGCCGCCTTCTTATCGGGAAAGACGACCGTGGCCTCGGTCACCGTATACGACATGTCGGCATCCGCTACTCGTCGTCATCGTCGAGCATCGCGGAGCCATCGATGGCGTACAGCTCATCAAACTCCTCGGGGGCGGGCTGGTCGGTCAACTCAACCTCGGAGGGGGCATCATCGTCATACTCAAGGCCGCAGGCAAGGCGAACCTTGTGCTCGATCTCGTCGGCGCAATCGGGATGCTCCCGCAGGAATGTCTTGGCGGCCTCGCGACCGTTGCCGAGCTTATCCTCGCCATAGGCAAACCAGGACCCCATCTTTTTGCAGATGCCGCACTCGACGGCCATATCCAGAATCGAGCCCTCTTTAGAGATGCCGGTGCCGTACATGATGTCAAACTCGGCCGAACGGAACGGAGCCGCCACCTTGTTCTTAACGACCTTGGCACGCACGCGATTACCGATAACCTCGTCCTTGAGCTTGATGGTATCGATTTTGCGAATGTCGATTCGCACGGAAGAGAAGAACTTGAGAGCACGGCCGCCCGTGGTGGTCTCGGGGTTGCCGAACATGACGCCGATCTTCTCGCGCAGCTGGTTAATGAAGATGCAGGTCGTGTTGGACTTGGCAAGCGAGCCGGCGAGCTTGCGGAGTGCCTGGCTCATCAAACGAGCCTGCAGACCCACCGTCGTGTCACCGATCTCGCCCTCGATCTCGGCACGCGGAGTCAAGGCGGCAACAGAGTCGACGACGATGGCGTCGATGGCACCGGAGCGCACAAGCATATCGACGATCTCGAGCGCCTGCTCGCCCGTATCGGGCTGGGAAATCAGGACCTCGTCGATATCGACGCCAATGCGCGCGGCATAGGTGGGATCAAGCGCATGCTCTGCATCGATAAATGCCACGACACCGCCCATGGCCTGCGCCTCTGCAAGAATCTCGAGCGAAAGCGTCGTCTTACCGGAGGACTCGGGGCCATAAATCTCGACGATACGGCCGCGCGGCACGCCGCCGATACCCAAGGCGGCATCGAGCGCCAGAGAGCCCGTCGGAATAGCCTCAACCTCGAGCTCGGGACCGCCGTCGCCATACCTCATAATAGAGCCCTGGCCGAACTTCTTCTCGATCTCGGCCTTGGTGGTGGCGATCATCTCGTCGCGCTCTTTACCCGTCGTGCGTGCATGAACGGTACGTACGGGACCTGAATTCTTGGCCATGAATAGCCCTCCTCTTAACAACCTGAAACGATAATAAACGAACGGCTGTTCGTGGTCAACCGTTCAGATTCATCATATGCACCCGACCATTCCAAAACCCGACCAAACGCCAACCAATCACCGACCAAACGCTTGACCACGCCAATCACAAATGCGAGTGCGCGAACAAATTAATGCCATGTACCAGCGCAAACGTAATTCCGGTCAAAGGTCCCTATCTCCACAATTAAGGGGCCCCAAGGCCCCTTAAACCACGTCTATTCCATAGAATTGAGCACACGGACAATGCGTTCCAAAGCCTCCGCGACCGCATGGGCACGAACGCACGACCGATCGCCCTCGTAATAACAGCGCGCAGACTCGACAACCGGCGCTACCCCATCGGCCGCGCGATACGCCCAGCCAATATAGAACGTGCCGGCGGGGTCTTGCTCGGTGCCACCACCGGGTCCAGCGTAGCCCGTTGCGCTTACGGCTATATCGCTCTGATAGAGGTCCAGCGAGCCCGCGGCCATCTCACGTGCCGTCTGATGCGACACGGCGCTAAACCGATCGAGCGTTTCCTGCTCGACGCCGAGCACGCGATGTTTGATCTCATCGCAGTAGGTCACCGCACCGCCACGAAGCACCGCCGAGGCACCCGGGATATCGGCAATCGTCGAGGCGATCATGCCCGCCGTCAGCGACTCCGCCGTCGACACCGTCTCACCACGGGCACTCGCGCGCTCGACAATATCGCGCGCCAGCTCCTCGTTGTTTGCGGCAATCTGCAAATAAGACTCCGTCATACCCACCAGGACCTAGACCGAAAAGACGATCTTGCGGCAGTTCCAGAAGTACTGGGCGCCCGAGACAATGGTCAAAATCACGGCGATGACGTACAGGAAGCGCGACACCGAATAGACACCGAGCAGCAGCGACACCGGACCCAGCTGAAGGCCGGCCATCGCAAAGACGCACAGATAGCCGCAAATGGAGACCATCGTGGTCGCCGTCTTATACTTGCCGAGCTTATCGGCGGCAACGACCACGCCGGCAGCGCTCGCGACCATGCGAAGGGCGCTCACCAGCAGCTCGCGGAACAAGATAATGAACACAGACCACACGGTCACCGCACCAAAATCCAGGAACAGCAGCAGGGCCGAGAACACGAGCAGCTTGTCGGCGATGGGGTCCAAGAACTTGCCGAAATCGGTGATCTCGTTGCGCGAGCGCGCCAGATAGCCGTCGACCTTATCGGTGCACGACAGAATCACATACAAAATGAAGGCGGCGGCGGCGAGCGGGCCGTCGAAGGTACTCCAGTCCGTACCGGCAACGCTCGCGTGGGACAGGGCCGAGACGATCATGAACACCGGGATAAAGACGATGCGAACGCACGTCACGATGTTGGCGGGCGTCCAAACACTCGACAGTTCCTTATTGCTCTCGTTTGCCACGATGCTCTCCTACTCCACAACATGACCGATAAGCTCATAGCAGAAGCTATCGGTAAACTCAACGGTCAAAATATCGCCCACGGACGCCTCGCTGGCGTCCAGATGCACCGCGCCATCGGAATCGGGCGCCTGGAACCAGGCATGACCGATCAGCTCGGCGCCGTCCTCGGTCTCCTCGATGCCATCGACGATCACCTGGGCGCGCTCGCCCACATGGGCCGCCGTGGCAGCAAAACCGAGCGACTCGGCCAGATCCATGGCCTCCTGGGCTCGCTCGAGCTTGACCTCTTCATCGACCTGGCCCTCCATCTTGGCGGCCAGGCTGCCCTCCTCACGCGAGTAGGCAAAGACGCTCGTGTAGTCAAAGCCGACAGTGTCCATAAAGTCGATAAGGTCGCGGAACTCGTCGTCGGTCTCGGTCGGGAAGCCGACCATGGCCGTAGAGCGAATCACGATGCCGGGGATGCGCTCGCGAAGGTCGCGGAACAGATCCTCGAGCTCCTGGCGCGAACCGGAGCGACGCATGGCCTTGAGGATGCGCGCGTCACAGTGCTGCACGGGGATATCGATATAAGGCAGCACCTCGGGCGTATCGCGAATCGTCTCGATAAGCTCGTCGGTCATGCCCTCGGGCTGCAGATAGAGTACGCGGACCCAGACGTTGTGCGGGCGCACGGCCTCGGCGACGGCGCGCAGCAGCTGCGCCAGATTGCGCGGCGAGCCCTCAGCGACGTCCTCGTCGGCAAAGTCGGTACCCCAAATGCCCGTGTCCTGACCGATCAACACGATCTCGCGCACACCGCCGGCAACCAGGTCGCGAACCTCGGAGATAATGCTTTCGGCATTGCGCGAATGATAGCGACCGCGAATGTAGGGGATCATGCAGAAGCTGCAAAAACGATTGCAACCATCGGAGATCTTGACGTAGGCAACGGCACCCTCAACGGTACGCTTGACCTGCGGGATATAGGCAGCGATCTCGCGCTCCACACCAAGAACGTCGTCGATGACAGAGACGATACCGTCTTCCTCATCGGCCTTAACAAAGGCCGCGACCTCGGGAAGCTCGTCGGGCAGGTCATCGCCGTAACGAGACGGCAAGCAACCGCACATGACGATGGGGCAGGCGCGAACGCCGTCCTGCACCTCGTTAGCGAGCTCGAGCGTGGTCTCGATGCTCTCGGACGTCGCCGACGCAAGAAACGAGCACGTGTTGACGATAGCGATATCGGCATCCTGCGGATCGAATGCCTCCTCATATTCCGCGGCGGTCAGCAGCGAACGCATGCGGTCGGTATCGACCTCGTTCTTAGCGCAGCCAAGCGTAATGTAGAGTACGGAACCCAACGGAGTATCCATGTTGGAGAACGGTCCTTTCGAGTAAATTAGCGGTAGTTGGTAAACTGCAGCGGCTGACCGTAGTCCTGGTCGCGCAGGAACTGGATCACCGTCTGAAGCGCGTCCTTAGAAGCCGAGGAAACGCGCAGCTTATCGGCCTCGATGGTCACCTTGACCTTGAGCTTTTGATCTTTGATGTCCTTATTGATCTTCTTGGCGGTCGCCTGGTCGATGCCCTCGACGATATGGCCGAGCACGCGCACGGTACCGCCCGAAGCCGCCTGCGGCGCGTCCCAGGAGACAGCCTTGAGGTCGATGCCGCGCTTGATGAGCTTAGAGCTCAGCACGTCGATGATCTGCTTGGAGACGAAATCGGCCGGTGCATTGATTGTAAAGAGCTTGTCGCCCTTCGAAAGCTCGATGGTGGCGCCAGAGTCCTTGAGGTCATAGCGCTGAGAGATCTCGCGAGTGGTCTGCTGGAAAGCGTTATCGACCTCCTGCATATTGACCTCGGACACAACGTCGAAGCTGGAATCTTTAGCCATGGTTCTTCCTTTCGGTACGGGGAGCCTTAATAGCTGTCGTACGAATTGTCATCTGAATCGTTTGCTGCCTGGCCGTCGGATGCCGTGTCGGTGCCGTCGGCAGACTGAGCATCGGCGCCGTCGGCAGACTGGGCGTCGGCGCCGTCGACAGCATCGGTGCCGTCGGTACTCTCGCCGTCCTCGGAGTCTGTGGTCTCCTTCTTGGGAACGGTAATGGTCACGCGCGCCACGCCCGATGTCTTGGTGTCATAGCGAACCTTTTCGCCGTTCTTGGTAACCGTGACATCGGAGGGCTTGGACGTGGTGATCTCGATCGAGGACTCAGGCGTGTACTCCTGCTCAAAGGGGCCGGTCGCCTGGGCGCCGTAGACCGATTTACCGTCGACCTTGACCTCAATCCAGGCGGTCTTGCCCTTGGCAACGGAAACCTTGACCTTGATGACCTCGTCCTCTTCCTTTTTTACCGTCGCCTTGGCGGCATCGGAATCGGCAGAATCCGTCGCATCGTCGGTGCCTTCATCCTCGTCAACGGATTCGGTCTTCTTGGAAGACTTCTTGGTCGTCGTCTTGGTGGCCGCGGGCGTCTCGGGCGTCGACTCGGGTGCAGAAGAGCCGCAGCCACGCAGGAGGACCAGGATGAGCAAAATCAGCAAAAGTGCCACGGCACCGATGCCGGCGTAGATGATGCGCGGATCGAGTCCATTGTTCTGAGGAGCACGTCCACCGCCGCGTCCGCGATTGGAGCCGCCACGGCCATTCCCCTGCGGCATACGGCCGCGACCGCTATCGGGACGACCACGATAGCCGCCCTGGCGCTGCGAGCCACGCTGGCCCGAACGCGGCGCAAGCTCGCCACGGTTCTGATAGCCACGCTGTTCAGAGCGAGGCGCCGAAGTGCGCTGGCCGTAAGGCTGCGATTGCGAACGAAGACGCGGCGTCACCTGCGTGGTATCGGCGTCGGCGTAACCACCGCGGGAACGCTCGGCAGAAACTCCGCGATATCCACGACCGGAGTAGCCTCCGTCGCCGTAACCGGCGCGAGGATCGCGACTCAACCCGCGAGCGGCGGGAAGCGCACGGTCATCCGGCATGGGCGTACTGCGAAAGCGATCTCGCTGAGAACGAATCTCCTCGCTGGAGCCCGTCTCGGTGATATAACCCGCCTGCGGAGGACGCTGACCGTACCGCGTCGAGCGACCACCCTGAACCATCAGAAAGCGTCCGTTATCGACCGACGAACGCGAGTTAACGTAGCCGGCAGCATCCTGAAAACGACCGCCCTGCTGCGAGGTCTCGCGTTCATATGCCATGAGGTCATCAAAATAAGCATTGACGACCTCGCGCGGGTTAAGCCCCAAAAAGCGAGCGTAGCTCGAAATCATGCCCTGCGCATAGCCACGCGGGGGCATCGATGCAAAGTTACCGGTCTCGAAAAACTCGATGATCTGCGGCCTGATTTTGATGGTGTTGGCGACCTGCTGGATGGAAAGGCCCATCCGGCGACGCTGCTCGAGCAGCATGTCACCAAAGCGTGCAGCCATCAGAATCCTCCAAACTCACGATCTTCACGTGCCATCTCGGCGTCGACAGACTCCAACGCGGCGAGCCCCTCCTCATCCAGCAGGACCTCGCGCGGCTTGGAACCGTCGGGCGGGCCGACGACACCCTTTTCTTCCAGCATGTCCATAATACGCCCGGCGCGCGCATAGCCAACCTTAAGGCGGCGTTGCAGGCCAGATGTGGAGCCCAGCTGCGATTCCACCACAATATGGGCGGCTTCCCAGATAAGCGGATCGTCATCCTGCGGCTCGGCAACGCCCGTGCGAACAATGCCGCCGCCACCAGTCATGGACATGGAGGCGGGCGCCACGGCAGACAGAATCTCCTCGTGATAGTCGGGCTCGCTTTGCGACTTAACGAACTCGACGATCTCGTTGATCTCGTCGTCCGAGACAAAACAGCCCTGGATACGGCGGGGCTTGCCCCAGTCGACCTTGGAGAACAGCATATCGCCCAAACCGGTGAGCTTTTCGGCGCCCATCTGGTCGATAATGACGCGGGAATCGATGCCCGTAGCCACGTTAAAGGCGATACGGTTGGTGATGTTGGCCTTAATGAGGCCCGTCACCACGTTGGAGCTGGGGCGCTGCGTAGCCACGATAAGGTGAATACCGGCGGCACGGCCCAGCTGGGCGATACGGACGATCGAGGCCTCGACATCCTTGCCGGCGACCATCATCAGGTCCGAAAGCTCGTCGATGATGATGACCAGATAGGGCATCTTTTGCGGCGGGTTATCGTAATGCTCAAACTCGCCGGCGGCCTGCTTTTCGTTATACGTCGAGATCTTGCGAACGTTGAGGCGCTCGAAGACCTTCAGGCGACGCTCCATCTCGGACACGGCCCACTGCAGCGCACTGGCCGCCTGCTTGGGCTCGGTCACCACGGGCACATAGAGATGCGGCAGGCCGTTATAGCCCGCAAGCTCGACGCGCTTGGGGTCGACCATGATCAGGCGAACGTCCTCGGGAAGAGCGCGCATGAGCAGGGTCGTGATGATGGAGTTGATCATGACCGACTTACCCGAACCGGTGGTGCCGGCGATCAGCAGATGGGGCATCTTGGCGAGGTCGGCGACAACCGGCGTGCCCTCGGCATCGCGACCGATGGCAAGCTCAAGCGGACCGCCCTTCACATAGGGAAGCACATCGCCCAGGTTGACGTTCTGTCGCTTGCGATTGGGAATCTCGATACCAACGAGCGAGGTGCCAGGGATCGGCGCAAAGATGCGCACCGACTGGGCAGCAAGCGAAAGCGCAATATCGTCCTCGAGGCTCGAGATCTTGCTCACGCGCTCGCCCTCACCGGGCTGCAGCTTAAAGGTCGTGACCGTGGGGCCGGCAATCCAGCCGACAACGCGGGCGCTACGGCCAAACTCAAGCAAGGTGGACTGCAACGATTCGGCAGTCTGTTCCAGCTCCTTATCAGAAGACGCGGAGGACGCCGACTGAGGGTTGGCGTGCAGGATTTCGAGCGGCGGGAGTTTGAGGCCGTCTTCTTGTTCGCCCTCGGTATCGGCAGCGGTGCCATCCGCTCCTCCATCGCCGGCTGCAACAGGAGCAGCAGAAGCCGTAGAGCTGGAGGCATCGGCAACCTTGGGATGCTTTAGGAAGTCGGGAATCTGCGGAGCTGCCGAAACGGGATTCACGGCAAATGGCGGTTCCGACTCGTCAGCCTTGTCCGGGTCGTCTTCCATCGAAAACTGTCCGGTGACCTGTCCCGCCTTGGCACGGCGACGCGGCAGCAAGGTTGTCTTGGCGATCTCGAGCGGAGTCTCGTCGTCCTCGTCATCGCCCTCGGTGAGTTCGATTTCGCTATCGGACCAAGACGGGTCGGGCTCGCTCGTGTTGAGCTTGGGCGCGGCCTTGCCCTTCTTGGCATGGCGACGCGGCAGCAGCGTGGTCTTGGCTCGCTCGGCCTCCACGGCCTCGGAAACGTCGACAAACGGGTCATCGTCCTCGTCGTCATCCAAAACAGGATCAACATTGCTACCCATGACCGTGGTCACGGCGGCGTCAGTTCCCTTCTGTCGCAGAATGCTCAGGTGCGGACGGACAACGCCGGGAACCGACAGGGCCTCTTCATCGCCCCACGGGCTCGCATTGACATCGGCACGACGGCGCTCGGCAAAATCGGCGGCGCGATCGCGTGCGGAGCGCAAAACGCCGCCCACCGAGAAGCCGATAATGACCAGGCCAACGACGACAAGCCCCAGCAAGACAACCATGGCAATAGGTTTACCCAGGGCGTTTTGCAAGGTGCTTGCGATAAAGGCGCCAATGTAGCCGCCCGACGCGGAAAGGTTCTGCGGCGTAAACATGAGGTCGCACGAGTCGGTCGTACCCGGCACCATCAGCGACAGGATAGAGACAATGGCCACAAAGACCACGGCGCCGCCCGCAACCGAGCGAATGTTGAGCGGCGAGTCCTCACCCAAAAAGAGCGTGGCGGCAAGCAGCAAGATGACGATCGGCAGCACGTAGGCGCCCAGGCCAAAGCCAAGGTGGTAGAAACCGGCAACCGCAGCCGTCACGGGCGCCGTTGCCGGCGAAATCACGGCAATGAAGGACGCAATAGCCAAAACGGCAATGATCACGCCGGCGATATCGCGATTGGCCGAAGGCTCGACCAGGGGCTCGAACTCATCGAACTCCGCCTCGTGGCCCTTATTGGCACGCAGATGGGAACCGGCACCCTTTGCAGATGCCGGTTGGTTGTTGGCCTTATTGCCTTTGGCGTTTTGTGCAGATCCGCGCGCCAAACTAAACCTCCATGACGACCGGGATGATCATCGGACGGGTACGCGTACGGCTCCAGATAAAGTTGGAGAGCGAATCGCGCACGGCCTTGCGAATGGCATCGGAGCCGCTGCTAGTAAAGCTAAACTTGCCCTTCTCAATCGTCTTCATAATGGACGCGGAAGCATCCTCGGAGAACTGGTCGTCAATGGCAAACGAAACGCCGCGGCCCGAGAACTCGATAGCCTCGATCTTCTTGTGCTTGAGCGAGACGATGGCAACGGCCGTGACCATACCGTCGTTGGCGAGCTTTTGGCGATCGCGCAGGACGATGGGGTCGGTATCGCCGATGCGCAGGCCATCGACGTAGACGACGCCGGACTCGACGGGCGTACCGCGCTTGACGATACCGCCACGCATCTCGAGCGTGTCGCCGTTATCGAGGATAAAGATGTGATCATCCTTAATGCCCATCTTACGGGCGAGCTGGGCATGGGCGCGCAGGTGCACGGCTTCGCCGTGAACCGGCATAAAATAGGTGGGCTTGGCCATGGCCATGAGGAGCTTGAGCTCCTCCTGGCTGCCGTGACCCGAGACGTGGACGAGGGCGCGAGACTTATCCCAGACGTCGCAGCCAAGCTTGGCCAGGCTGTTGACGACCTGCTGGACGGCCTTCTCGTTGCCGGGAACGGGAGTTGCCGAGAGGATGACGGTATCGCCCTCGTGGATGGAGAGCGTCTTGTGCTCGCCGTTCGCCATGCGGGACAGGGCCGACAGCGGCTCGCCCTGCGAACCGGTGCACATGACGACGATCTTATCGTCGGGCAGGTTATCGATATCGAAGGCATCGAGGATATCGGCATCGTCGATGTTGAGGTAGCCCAGCTCGCGCGCCACGCGGGTGTTGGTGAGCATGGAACGTCCGGTCACGACGACCTTGCGGCCGCACTTGCGGGCGGCGTCGCAGATCTGCTGCAGGCGATGGATGTGGCTCGAAAACGACGCGACGAACACACGGCCCGGGGCGTTCTTGATGGCGTGCAGCAAGTTGGGACCGACCTCGGCCTCGGACTTGGTAAAGCCCGGAACCGTGGCGTTAGTGGAGTCGGAAAGCAGCAGGTCGATACCCTGCTTGGCAAAGCGGCTGATGGCGGCATAATCGGGCGTGACGCCATCGATGGGCGTCTGGTCGAGCTTAAAGTCACCGGTGTGCATAACGGTGCCCTGGTTGGTGCGAATGAACACGCCCAGAGCACCCGGAATGGAGTGCGTCATCGAGAAGAAGTCGAGCGAGATGCCACCGAGATTGACGTGGCTTCCGCCCTTGACCTCGCGGAACTTAGGTGCACGAATGCGAAACTCAGAGAGCTTACCCTCGATGAAACCAAGCGTCAGCTTGCTCGAGAAGATGGGCACCTTGTTGTTGAGGTCCTGCAGCAGATACGGAAGCGAACCGGTGTGGTCCTCGTGGCCGTGGGTGACGATGATGCCGCGGAGCTTCTCCTCGTTCTCCAGGACATAGGTGTAGTCGGGAAGCACCAGGTCGATACCGGGCTGGGAATCGTCAGGGAACATGAGGCCAGCGTCAACGAGCACCATGTCGTCGCCGCACTCGAAGACCGTCATGTTCTTGCCGATGCCATCAAGGCCGCCGAGCGGAATGATCTTCAAGGGAGATGATTTTTTAGCTGCCATAGGTTCGTGTGGTTTCCTTTCTTCGAAACGGGTCTGGAACAACCGACGGGGCGCTTCTGGCAAACCGACCGCCGGGAACGTACAACAATGCATCGCAGATTCGATGCAATAACCTAAGCATGATACCCAATTGCCCACCAGCAGACCACCCATGCATCAAAGCCCCATCTGAACTGGTCTATCCCGCCGGTTTCCCGTGGGGCGGGCACTGATGAAGTTTCCTGCTCTACAGTCCTGCTCACGACGGAGGCCACATTAAGTGGCCTCCTGTTCGTGCGGAACTCGCGATAAACTTCATCAGTGCCCGCCCCACGGGAGACCTGCCAATAAGGGACAGGTTTGTTTTAGTAGGTTTTCTCTGCGGGAATGCCGAGGCTATGATCCAATTGCCTCGTTGTAGGCATTCAGCTGGCCTTGCCAGAGCTTGCGATCGCTGTCGGTAATCTCTCGAATGATATGAGCTGGATTGCCGCCGATGATGACGTGGCTTGGAACGTCTTTAACAACAACTGAACCTGAAGCTATGACCACATCGTCTCCGATTGATACGCCCGGATTGATAATCACGCCGCCGCCCATCCAGACGTTGTTGCCGATTACGACAGGCTTAGCATACTCGAGGTCTAGATTGCGCACATCGGCGTCAATTGGATGCCCAGCAGTAAATATACTCACATGGGGTCCTAGAAAGACGTTGTCGCCAAAGGTCACGTAATTTTCGTCCAGAATCGTCAAACCGGTATTCGCATAGAAATGGTTACCAAACGAAACCCTGTCACCGTGATCAAAATAAACGGGAGCCGTTAAGACCATATCGTCCGGAGCAACGCGAAAACACTTCTTTAGTTCCTCAAAGGCGCTCGAATCAGCCCAATACTCCGACTCATTAAACAACTTCTGAGCCGCATGCACCCTACTAAACGAATGGTCGTTAACCCGATAGGGGCTATAGAGCTCCCCGGCAATCATGCGGTCCCATTCAACCTTATTTGTCATGCCAACCCCCTAGGCTAAGCGTTAGATGCGAAAAAGTATATCAACTAAGAACAGAAGACCAGCAAGCGACCAACAGCGCTAACCAGCCCTTTTGCTTGCGCCCGGGAGGGAAGCATATGAAGTTTATCGCGAGTTCCGCACGCAAAGGAAAGCACTTAATGTGCTTTCCGTCTTGCGCAGGATTGTAGAGCAGGAAACTTCATATGCGGCCCTCCCGGGCGCAAGCAAAAGGGCGACCCCTGTCCGGAGTCGCCCTTGTTGAGCTGCTTATATGAGGCTGTTACTCGGCGTCGTGGTGACGGCGGGGCTTGCGGCCTCCGTTGTCACCGGGGCGGCGCGTACGGTCGCTGCGCTCGGAGCGTTCGCGACGCGGACGCTCACGGCGCTGGAAGTGCTCGCCGTCGCCCTCGGAGGCACCCTCGGCGCGAGCCGGGGCCTCGGGCTTATCCAGACGATCGAGCGAGATCTTGCCGCGATCGTCGACCTCGATGACGACGACCTTGACCTCGTCGCCCACGTTGAGGACGTCCTCGACCTTCTCCACGCGGCCCTTGGCGACGCGGGAGATGTGCAGCAGGCCGTCCTTACCGGGCAGCAGGTTCACAAAGGCGCCGAAGGGCTGGATAGAGACCACGCGACCGGTGTACTCCTCGCCCGGCTCGGGAACCTTGATGATGAGCTTGATACGCTCGACAGCCTGGTCGACGGACTCGCCGGTGCCGCCGACAAAGACGGTGCCGTCCTCCTGGATGTCGACCGAAGCGCCGGTCTCGTCCTGGATGCCGCGGATGACCTTACCGCCAGAACCGATGACGTCGCGGATCTTGTCGGTCGGAACCTGGATGGAAACGATGCGCGGAGCGGTGCTACGCGTGGTGTGGCGCGGCTCGGGGATCACATCGAGCATCTTCTGCAGGATGAAGGCGCGACCCTCCTTGGCCTGCTGCAGGGCGCGGGCCAGGATGTCGAAGGTGAGGCCGGTGGCCTTGTTGTCCATCTGCAGAGCGGTGATGCCCTCGGTGGTGCCGGTGACCTTAAAGTCCATGTCGCCCAGGAAGTCCTCGAGACCCTGGATGTCGGACAGGACCACGGTCTTGCCCTCCTCCTGGATCAGGCCCATGGCGATACCGGAGACCGGGCGCTTAATGGGCACGCCGCCGTCCATAAGGGCGAGCGTGGAGCCGCAGGTCGAAGCCATCGAAGAGGAGCCGTTGGACTCCATGACCTCGGAGACGACGCGGATGGCGTAGGGGAACTCGTTCTCGTCGGGAAGCACCGGAAGCAGGGCGCGCTCGGCAAGGTTGCCGTGGCCGATCTCGCGGCGCTTGGGGCTGCCCATGCGGCCGGTCTCGCCGGTGCAGAACGGCGGGAAGTTGTAGTGGTGCATGTAGCGCTTGCCCTCGGTGGGCTCGATGGTATCCAAACGCTGGCCCTCGTTGAGCATGCCGAGCGACAGGACAGAGAGCACCTGGGTCTGGCCACGCTGGAACAGGCCGGAGCCGTGAACGAGCGGCAGGTAGTTGTCCTTCACCATGATGGGGCGAATCTCATCGGCGGCACGGCCGTCGACGCGCTCACCGGTCTCGACGACCATGGTGCGCATGGCCTTCTTCTCGAGCTTCTTGAGCGCCACGGGGATCTCACGCTCCCAAGCGGCCTGCTCCTCCTCGGTGAACTCGGCACGGATGGACTCCTTCAGAGCCTCGACCTTGCCGATACGGGAGAGCTTGTCGGCGTCGCGAAGGGCGGCTGCCATCTCGTCGTAGTGGGCGAAGATGCGCTCCTGGACCTCCTCGACGGGCTGATCGAGCGGGTACTCCTTCTTGACGATGGGGCCGTTGACCTGCTCCCACTCGGCGACGAACTCGTCCTGAGCCTGACAGAAGGCAGCAAGGGCCTCCTGGCCAAACTTCATGGCGGCGAGCATGTCGTCCTCGGAGATCTCCTCGGCGCCGGCCTCGACCATCGAGATGAAGTCGGCAGAGCCGCCCAGCTCCAGGTCCAGGTCGGAGTTCTCGCGCTCCTCATAGGTGGGGTTGACGATAAACTCGCCGGTCTCCACGTTGCGGCCGATGCGCACGCAGGAAAGCGGGCCCTCGAAGGGCACGCCGCCAAGCGTCATGGCCAGAGAGGCACCCATGACGTTGATGACGTCGAAGGGGTTGACCTGGTCGGCGACGAGCGAGGTGGCGACGATGTGCACCTCGTTGCGGAAGCCGTCCGGGAAGCTCGGGCGAATCGGACGGTCGATCATGCGCGCGGTAAGCGTGGCCTTCTCGCTGGGACGGCCCTCACGCTTGAGGTAACCACCCGGGATGCGGCCGGCGGCGTACATCTTCTCGTTGAAGTCGACGGTCAGCGGGAAGAAGTCGTAGTTCTTGCGCTCCTTGGAGACGACCACGGTGTCGAGCATCGTGGTGTCGCCCTGCTTGACCAGGCACGCGCCGGTAGCCTGCTTGGCAAGCTCGCCCGACTCAAAGGTGTAGGTCTTGCCGTACAGCTCAAAGGTCTTGGATACGAGTGTCATTGTTCTCCTTTACCCCACAGGCCCCTTGCCTGCGGGCTTCTCATGTGACGCGGGCCCCCTGCCCCCGCCACGCTTCAGAGCGTGATTGTTCACGCCCTTACACAAAAAGAGCGCCCCGCTGCGCAGGACGCTCTTAGCATGTACAAATCCTACTGGATGTTGTCGCGGATGCCCAGAGCCTTGATGAGCTCACGGTACTCGACGATGTCGTTCTTCTTGATGTAGGAGAGAAGACGACGACGACGGCCGACGAGCATGAGCAGACCGCGACGGGTGTGGAAGTCCTTCTGGTGGGACTTCATGTGCTCGGTCAGCTCCTTGATGCGCTCGGACAGGATGGCGACCTGAACCTTGGGGTTACCGGTGTCGACCGGGGTGTTACCGAACTGGGCAGTCAGCTCCGCCTTGCGCTCTTTGGAAACAGTCATTGTTTCACCTTTCGTTTTACGTCGCCCGCGGGCGACTCGATTCGCCTCGGACTGGGAAGCCGCCGGTGGAGCGAGCAACCAAGGTCGAGGTACCAACAGGTCGGTATGTTACCACAAGCAGCCCGCGCCCGCGCATCATCACCGACCCAACATGAATTCCATCGCACGGAGGCGCTGATCGGCATGTGTTGCCGCCCAGACATGCGAAAGCCCCAACAAAAAAGCGGCAGTATGGGGATCGATCCTCTCAGCCAAAAGCGCATCGAAGGTCATGGACATGAGGGCGCGCAGCCATGCGACCTCACCGGTCGATACCAACTCTGCACCCGGAACGCTCGACGCGCACGAGCCGCACATGAGCCCGCCGGCCTGGGGCGAAAAATACGACAGCATGGGGTCTCCGCACAGCACGCAGGCCGAAAAATCGGGTCGATAGCCAACGTGCGATAGCAGCTTAAACACATATGCCGCCACAAGTAGATCCATGTGCGCTGTGTCGAGCCCGCTGCCCACCAGGGCAAGCGCCCGCTGCGTGATGGCAAAGGTAAACGGGTCCTCGGCGTCCTCGAACGAGCACACGCGCGCGACCTCGGCGATCGCGCTTGCGGCGCAGGTCGTCTCGTAATCGGGCGCAGCTCCGAGCGGCGCCTCCATAAGCTCGGCCTGGGAAACCACATCGAGCGACCGTCCATGCGCGAGCAGCATATCGACAGTACAGAACAGCTCGCAGCGCGCAGCCAGGCGCCCACCGGGTTTGCGGGCGCCCTTTGCCACGGCACGAACCTGCCGACCCCGCTCGTCAAGCATCGTCAGGATCAGGTCCGTCTCTTTGAGCTTCGTCTTGTCGAGGACGAGCACTTTCGTGCGATATGTCCGGGAGCCAGCCATGCGCGCCGCGAGTCCTTACTCCTCGGCGTTGTAGCCAAAGCGGCGAATCTGGGCCTCGTCGTCACGCCAGCCGGCCTTGACCTTCACGTCCAGCTCCAAAAAGACCTGCGTGCCAAAAATGCGCTCAAGATCGCGACGGGCGTCGATACCGATATGCTTGATCATCTCGCCGCCCTTGCCGATGATGATGCCCTTTTGCCCCTCGCGCTCGACGTAAATGGTGGCGTGCACGCGCAGCACCTTCTTGGTCTGCTCGAGCGCATCGCAGATCACGCCAACGGAGTGCGGGATCTCATCACGGGTGCGGCGCAAGACCTTCTCGCGCACAAACTCGGCAACGAGCGTCTCGTCGGAAGCGTCGGTACCCATGTCCTCGGGGAACCAACGCGGACCCTCGGGCAAAAAGTGCGCAACGGTCTCGATGAAGGCATCGACGTTGAAGTTCTTGACGGACGACGTCACGATCTCGTCATCATATTCCATGAGCTCGTGGGCGGCCTTAAGCTGCTCCATGACCTGTGCAGGGTCGGCCTCATCGGCCTTGGTGAGCACCAGGACCTTTTTGGAACGGGCGTTTTTGACGCGCTCGGCAACCCAGGCATCTCCCCTGCCGATGGGTTTGGTGGCGTCAATCAGAAACGCGACGACGTCTACGTCATTGAGCTCAAACAGGGCACTCTTATTAAGCTCGGAGCCCAGGCCGTCCTTGGGCTTGTGAATACCCGGCGTGTCAACGAAGACCAGCTGGTAACCGGGGCGGTTGACCACGGCGCGCATACGGCGGCGGGTCGTCTGGGCCACCGGAGAGGTGATGGCGACCTTCTTGCCGTAGCAGGCGTTGAGCAGCGTGGACTTTCCGGCGTTGGGGCGTCCGACCAGGGCCACGAAGCCGCTGCGGAAACCGGGTTCAACGTCGCCAAAGCCCGCGAGGCTGTCATCCTCGTCGCACAGGGCATCGAGTTCCTCGTCACTCAAGCCCTCAAACGGGTCGAACTCCTCGACCTCTTCGTATGCCTCAGTCGCTTCGGCATCCACCGCATCCAGGGACTCGTCATCCAAAACTTCATCGGTAAGCTGCTTATTGTCGGACATGGAAATCCCTTTCTAAATAAAGTCGAGCGCGTGGGCAAATACCAGCAAGCCCACAATCGCGGCGGTGATGGAAAGTACATATACGGAGGCGGCGGCGATATCCTTCGCACGCTTTGCCAGCGGATGGAGCTCCTGGGTCGCCAGATCGACAATCGCCTCCATGGCGGTGTTGCACAGCTCGCCGTGAATCACCAGGCCATAACAGATGATAATCGTGGCCCACTCGGCAATATCGAGCCCCACGATGCAGCCAGCAATGACGGTACACACACCCGCCACGAGCATGACCTTGATATTACGCTCGGTCTTGACGGCGGTGACGAAGCCCTCCATAGCGTATGAGAACGACTTTAAAAAGGACGGATGATCCTTGTTCGATCCGGGAATCATAGACGGCTCCTAGTCGTGGGCGTGGTTGGTGATGGGGCCGACGTGGACCAGCTTGGGGTCCTCGCCGCGCTCGAGCGCCAGATCGCGCAAGACGGCGTCCTCGCGAGTCTCCATAACCTCGGCCTCGTCGTCCTCAATGTGGTCATATCCCAGCAGGTGCAGCATGCCATGCACGAGCATCAGGCGGCACTCGTCGGCAGGGCTATTGCCAAAGCCGGGAGCCTGACGGGCAATGACCTGCGGGGCCAAGATGATATCGCCGAGCTCGAGCGTCTCATCGGCGGGAATATCCTCATCAAAGGCCGAGTCGCATTCAAACGAGAGGACATCGGTGGTACGGTCGATACCGCGCCACTCGTGGTTGAGCTCGTGCATCTCGTCCTCATCGACGTACGAAAGGGAAATCTCAACTTCACGCTCAACGCCCTCGGCGGCAAGCACGACCTCGCAGATGTGCTCTACCTCCTGCGCGTCGAGCAGCGTATCGAGCTCGGCATCGTTGCTGATCAATACACTCAACGGGACTCCTTTCGGTCGTGCACGCGTTTCTCGCGTACATCATCATAAGCGTCGTATGCCTCGACGATACGCCCCACCAAGGCATGACGCACCACGTCGGCACGCTCGAGGTGCGAAAATGCGACATCGTCGACACGGCCCAAAATCTGCTCAACGTCGGCAAGACCGCCACGACGACCCACCAGGTCGCGCTGACTCAGGTCGCCGGTAATCACAAACTTGGAGTTAAAGCCCAGGCGTGTCAGGAACATCTTCATCTGCTCGGGCGTGGTATTTTGAGCCTCGTCGAGCACCACAAAGGCATCACTCAGCGTGCGGCCGCGCATGTAGGCAAGCGGGGCGATCT
This sequence comes from Collinsella sp., assembly GCA_048342015.1. Taxonomy (GTDB): domain Bacteria; phylum Actinomycetota; class Coriobacteriia; order Coriobacteriales; family Coriobacteriaceae; genus Collinsella. The sequence goes on from DBGDFS010000012.1 coordinate 37,223, forward strand.
CGATCACGCCGCGCTCCATGAGCTCATCGGTGCGTTCGCGATCCATCATGTCAAAAAGGGCGTCGTAGAGCGGACGCATGTAGGGGTCGATCTTTTCCTCGAGGGTTCCGGGCAAAAAGCCCAGGTTCTCCCCCGCCTCGACAACCGGACGCGTCAAGATCAGACGGCCCACCTCGTGACGCTTGAGCGCGGCAACGGCGAGTGCCATGGCCAGATAGGTCTTACCGGTACCGGCGGGGCCCAGGCCAAACGTGATGGTATGCGAGCGGATAGCATCCACGTAGCGCTTTTGGCCGAGCGTCTTGGGGCGAATGGCACGGCCGCGATACGAAAGCAGCACGTCGTCGCGAAGCGACGTAGCCTCGTGCTCACCGTCGCGCAAGACGGCAAGGCAGCGAGAGACATCGTCGGCAGACAGCGTGCGTCCGGCAGCCGCCTCGCGAAAAGCATGCTCGAAAAAGCGCGCCACGAGCTCGACCTCGTCAGGGTCACCGCTCACGGCGATGCTGTCGCCACGGGCGACCACATGGGCGCGAACCAAGCTCTCCAGCGCACGAAGGACGCCGTCGCCGGCGCCCAAAACGCGCGAGGGGTCAAGACCCTCGGGAACGGTAAGTCTAATCTTCGAGGCTTCCATGAACCTCCCTGCGTGCATGGACCAAGCCGGAATCATCGACTCCGATGATAGCAACATCGAGCAGGCACGGGGCTGTGAGTCCACAGGTATCGTCAAGACGGGCATGATGGAACGAACCGAGCGTCAGGTTGTCGCCATATTCGAGCACGGCACGCTCGACGGTTCCCACGCGACGGCGAGCGTCGGCAATGGCGAGCTCCTGCGCCGCGGCTCGCATGCGGCGGCTGCGCTCGGCCATGACCTCGGGCGGCACCTGGTCGGGCATATCGGCAGCAAGGGTACCGGGACGCTTGCTGTAGCGGAACACGTGCATACGCGAGAAGCCCACGCGGCGGCACAGCGCCAGCGACTCCTCAAAATCCTCGTCCGTCTCGCCGGGAAAACCGACGATGACATCACACGAAAGAGACACCTGGGGCAAGTTGGCGCGAATCATGCGCACCGTCTCCTCGAAGGTCTCGGCGCTATAGGGACGGCCCATGCGATGCAGCGTCCTTGTGCAGCCGGACTGCACGGGCAGGTGCAAAAACGGGGCGATGCGCTGCGGATAGCGCGCCATGACCTTAAGCAGGGGCTCGGAGATATCCATGGGCTCGACCGAGGAAATGCGCACATGCGGAATAGCCGTGCGCTCCATGATAGCCTCGAGAAGCTCATCGATCTCGACGTGTTCGTCAGTCGCGCTCTTGCCATCGTAGGCGCCCAGGTTCACGCCCGTCAGCACCACCTCGGGCACGCCGGCCTCCTGAGCCTCGCGAACCTGCTCGAGCACGGACTCGACCGGCACGGAGCGCTCGGGGCCGCGGGCCTTCCACACAATACAATAGGTGCAACGATGGTTGCAGCCGTCCTGGATCTTCACGCCCAGACGCGAGCGACCGAGTGCGTCGACAACCTCGCCGTCGCTGCAGGCGGGAACGTTATCGGACTCAACGCTCAGCACCTCGCAGACGCGTTCGGCGACATCAATCTTGGACGGCTCGGCGATCACGCGGTCCGAAAGCTCCAGTAGCTCCTCGGGGTGCAGATTGACCACACATCCAGTCACGACCACATAGGGCTCGTTTGGATGAGCCAGCGCATGGCGGACGGCCTTACGGGTCTTGGCCTCGGCCTCGCCCGTAACGGCACAGGTGTTAATGACGATCAACTCAGCATCCTGAGGCTCCACCATCGCAAAGCCCAGGCGCATTAGATCGGCAGTGATACGGTCGGACTCAACCCGGTTGACACGGCAACCGAGGTTGACGACAGAGATATGAGGTGCGAGCACGCGGGCTCCTTAATCGAGGATGTCGTCGAGGGCACTCTTGATACGATCGGTCACCGACTTCTTACCGGATGCGACGTCATCGCCCATCTCGTCGGCAAAGGCACGAAGCAGCTCGCGCTGCTTGTTGGAGAGATTGGTGGGGACGAGCACGCGCAGCTGAACGATCAGGCGGCCACGCGAGCCGCCACCGCCGATACGGGGCATGCCATAGTTGCCAACGCTCACGGTGTCGCCGTACTGCGCACCGGCGGGGACCGTCACCTTGACGACCTCGTCGGGCATAATGCCCTCGACCTCGATCTCGCAGCCAAGCGCAGCCTGCGCAATCGAGATATCGCTCACGAGGTACAGGTCGTCACCGTTGCGCTTAAAACGCTCGTGGTCGGCAACACGAACGTTGACGATCAGGTCGCCCGAGGGCTCACCGCGAAGGCCTGCCTCGCCAAAGCCGCTCACGCGCAGCTGGCGACCGGTCGAAACGCCGGCGGGGATATCGATGTCGATCTTTTCGTGCGAAGGTGTGCGGCCCTGACCGTCGCAGGTCTCGCAGGGATGGTCGATGACCGTGCCCTCACCGTGGCAGTCGGGGCAAGGCGAAGAGGACTGAACCTGGCCCAGGAACGAGCGCTGGACCGTCGTGACATAGCCTGTGCCGTGGCAGCGGCTGCACTGCTTTTCCTGTGCGCCCTCGGCCCTACCAGTGCCGTTACAATCCTCGCAGGGGGCAAGGCGGTCATAGCTGATCGTCTTTTTGCAACCGAGCGCCGCCTCCTCAAGGGTCACCGAAAGGGAGATCGCCATATCGCGGCCGCGACGACGCTCACGGCGATTTCGGGCGCCACCGCCGGCACCGCCGCCAAAGAACGACGAGAAGAGGTCGTCCATGCCCATGCCGCCAAAGATATCGTTGATATCGACGTAGCCCGAACCACCAGGGCCGTCCGCGGTGCCGTAACGGTCGTAGTTAGTACGCTTCTGCTCGTCGGAAAGAACGGAATAAGCCTCGTTGAGCTCTTTGAACTTGGCCTCGGCCTCGGGGTCGTCCGAAACGTCCGGGTGTACGGTACGGGCCTTCTTTAGAAACGCGCGCTTAATCGTCCGCGCATCGGCATCCTTGTCGACGCCAAGTACCTCGTAGTAATCCCTATTTTCCGACACGACCGAATCCTTCCGACTTTCATTATTGTCACAGTGCGTCCTATACCCAAGCTGGGCCGGCCGCAAACAGAGGGCTAGATGTTATTGCATTGCGTAGGGCGAAAGCATGGCACGTTGCGAGCAGCTCGCAAACCAAACCGACACGAGCGCGAACATAAACCCGTTGGCAAAACCGTTGGCAAACTGCATCGCGCCGCGCTTCCACCACAGCAGGCTGCGGTGCAGCACGCCGTCCGAGACCACCATGAAAAGGCCCATGGCAAACGGAATAAAGCACATCACGGCAAAGGCCGAGAACACGCCCGATATGGCCGACAGCACCAAAAACGGCGCCACGATGCCCATCAGGTAAAAACCGGTACGGGCCTTGCCTTCCAGACGCTCGGCCTCAACATGGGCACGGCCGACAAGATCGCCGCCCGAGGCACCGTTGGTGCCGGCGTGACCCATGCCGCTAACGCGGACCTCGTCGCCATCGTGCGTGCCGGCAGGAAACTCAATTGTCTGCTCGGAGGTCACACGGGTTCGACCGCTGCCGCCGCAATCGGGGCAGGGGTCGGCAACGACTTTACCGGAACCGCCGCACTCGGGGCAGACCGACTGGAACGTGCCGGCACCGAACAGAAAGGACAGGTCGACATCGATATGACCGCGACCACCGCAGCTCGGACAGGTATGGGCATGCTCTGACGAAACGGAGCCCGATCCGCCACAATGTCCGCAGGTGTCAAAGCGGGTGTAGCGAACGGTCTTGCGGGTACCACTCTTGGCCTCCTTGGCGTCGAGCTTGATATCGACGACCACGTTGGCGCCACTCTCGGGGTTGTAGGCCGCCTGGCCGCGACGGGGCTGGCCCCAGGCGCCCCCGAAGGGGAAACCGCCGTCAAAGGGATTGCCGTAACCGGCGCTGCCGGCATAGCCACCGCCATAGGGCGAAGCCGTCGGTGCACCGGCGAAGGGGTTACCCGAACGCATGGCGTCGTAGCGCGCACGCTTCTGCTCGTCCGAAAGCACGGCGTAGGCCTCGGAAACCTCTTTAAACTTTTCCTCGGCATCCGGTTCTTTGTTGACGTCCGGATGGAGCTTGCGGGCCTTTTGCTGGAAGGCCTTCTGAATATCACGCGAGGTGGCGTCCTTGGAGACACCCAAAATCTCGTAGTAATCTTTTTCGTTCATCGTCGCCATGCGCGGCAACCTCCTGCTCACAGCAGCGTATATATTGCGGTAATTCTACCCGAGCGGCCTAGGCTAGACCCCAAAACAGCTCGAACAGCACATTTCCATCGAGCCAGCCCAAGTGGGTGGGCGCTAAGCGGGCGCGAGCACAACCTGCGATAACATCTTTTGAGGTGACGCGCCCCGCAAGTCCTTCAACATGATCGGGCACCCAAGTGGCAAGGCCCAACTCGAGCGCACGGTCACAGGCCGCCGTCAACTCGTCTGCAGCAATAATGCTTGTCGAGCGCACCAATAGATCGGGCCCAATGCCACGCGTCATGCGGCAGGCGAGCATCAAATCCTCGGCCGCAGCCTCGCGCTGCGACAGATACTCGGCATCAAACTTCGTCGCGGTGTCGTCGCGTTGCACCAGACGCACGCGATACGCTTCGCCGCGAGCGGGCACGTCAGGAAACAGCTCGGCCAAGCGATCGAAGTCCCCGACATCGAGCATACCGGCGGCAGAGCGACCCAAGCCCAGATAGCCCTGACCGGTCCAATAGGCAATGTTGTGGGCGCACTCATGACCGTCGAGCGCGTAGCTTGCAACCTCATACGGGTGATAGCCGGCAGCACCCAGACGCTCACGCGCCGCGTCCATGCACGAAGCCTGAAAATCTTCGTCGGGCTCGAGCGACTCGTCGCGACACGCCATGCGATAGAGCGGCGTGCCCTCCTCGAGCGTGAGAGGATACACCGATACATGATGCGGCGCCGCCGCCAACACGCCATCGAGCGTGCGCTGCCAGCTTGGCGCGGTTTGCCCGGGAAGGCCGCACATCAGGTCGCACGACACATCGAGCCCAGCGTCCTTAACCGTCGTGATGGCGGCGAGCGCCCGATCGGCATCGTGAATACGGCCGATGGCAGCAAGCTCGGCGTTGTCGAGGGTTTGGACCCCCAGAGAAATGCGCGTGACGCCCACCCCGGCAAGCGCAGCGGCAAGCTCGGCGGTCAGCGATTCGGGATTGGCCTCGCAGGTGAACTCAACGGGCTTACACCACGCAGAGATACGCCGGGCAAGTTCTACCAAACGCTCCCCCGCAAGCGACGGCGTGCCTCCGCCAACATAGACGGTGCGGATCTGTGCAAGCGCGCCTGCGTCGCCAAAGGCATCGAGGCGTGCATACAACTGCTCAAAATAGGCATCAAGCGCAGCGCTCAGGTCACACGGAGCAAAACTGCGCGAGTCAAAGTCGCAATACCGGCACTTTTGAGCGCAAAACGGCACATGCACGTACAGCGCGGTAACGGCCACCGTTAGGCCTCCAGCGGATGAGCGGGCACCGACTCGCCGGCGGCAAGTGCAGCCTCGCAGGCCACCACATCGCGCTCGATATCATCGACCAATGCCATGAACTCCTCATAGGTGGAGCAACGCACCACTTGGGCACGCCAGGCGGCAGCATGGGGCATGCCCTTTAAATACCAGCTCGCGTACGTACGGGCACGTGACATGAGCGGCAACAGCTCGTGCGTGAGCGTCAGGTGCTCGCGCAGGGCGCCCAGTCGCTCGACCGAGCTACGCACCGGTACCGGCGTGCCATCGAGCGCAAGGGCACGAGCATCGCCGAACACCCAGGGGTTGCCATAGATGCCGCGCGCGATGAACACGGCACCGGCGCCGGAGCTGCGCAGACGCTCCGCCGCATCCTCGGCCGAGAACACGTCGCCCGAACCGATAACGGGAATCTCGACGGCGTCGGCCACCTCATCGACGACCGACCAATCGGCCTGGCCCGTATAGAGCTGTGTGGCGCAACGGCCATGCACCGCCACCGCAGATGCACCTGCTCCCTCGAGCATCTGGGCAAACGTCGCGGCATTACGGTCTTCGGCGTAAAAACCCTTGCGAATCTTTACGGTCACGGGCACGTGCGCCGCACCCACCGCCGCCTCGACAATCTTCTCGGCCAGATCGGGCGTGCGCATAAGCGCCGAGCCCTCGCCCTTGGTGACGACCTTGCGAGCCGGACAGGCCATATTGATATCAATGAGCGACAGGCGATCGCCCACGCGATCCTCGACGGCAGCGACGGCGCTCGCAAACTGATCGGGCTTAGAGCCAAAGAGCTGCACGCAAATCTGCTGTTCCTCATCGGCCGGCAGTACCAGGCGCCAGGTCTTATTGCTGGCATAGGCAAGGCCTGCAACGCTTACCATCTCGCTGTAGGCAAGGTTGGCACCGCGGCGGCGACACATGATGCGATAGGCGGGGTCGGTCACGCCGGCCATGGGAGCCATAAGGAACGGCTGCTCGGCATAGGCGCCCAGCAGCCGCTTGCTGTATTCAGAAAGCGCCATGAACCTACTCGTCCACCTTGAGAATCGCCATAAAGGCCTCCTGCGGGACCTCGACCGAGCCGATGGCCTTCATGCGCTTTTTGCCCTCTTTCTGCTTCTCGAGCAGCTTGCGCTTACGCGAGATATCGCCGCCATAGCACTTGGCCAAAACGTCCTTACGGCGCGCCTTGACGGTAGAGCGGGCGATGATCTTGTTGCCGATGGCGCCCTGAATAGGCACCTCAAACAGCTGACGTGGAATGATTTCCTTGAGCTTGTCGCACAGACCGCGGGCCAGGCCATAGGCCTTGTCCTTGTGCACGATAAACGAAAGCGCATCCACCTCGTCGCCCGAAAGCAGGATATCGAGCTTGACAAGCTCGGAGGGACGATACTCGTTGAACTCATAATCGAGCGAGGCATAGCCCTTGGTGCGGCTCTTGAGCTGGTCAAAGAAGTCCAGGATGAGCTCGGCGAGCGGCATGTCGAAACGCATCTCGACCGATTTGCTCGTGAGATGGATCATGTCGGTTGTAATGCCGCGATGCTCGATAGCGAGCTGCATGACGGCACCCGTATACTCGGGCGGACAGATAATCTTGGCCTTGAGGTAGGGCTCCTCGATGCGCTCGATGCGCGTAGCCTCGGGCAGATCCTGCGGGCTGCGAACATCAATCATCTCGCCGTCGGTCTTGTAGACGTGATAGTCCACCGAAGGGCTCGTGGCAATCAGGTCCAGGTTGAACTCGCGCTCCAGGCGCTCCTTGACGACCTCCATATGCAGCAGGCCCAAGAAGCCAACGCGGAAACCAAAGCCGAGCGCCACCGAGGTCTCGGGCTCCCACACCAACGACGGGTCGTTGACATGCAGCTTATCGAGAGCGTCGCGCAGGTTCTCGTAATCCTTGTTGTCAATCGGGAACAGGCCCGTGTAGACCATGGGCTTGGCCTCACGGTAGCCGGGAAGCGGCTCGGGGCAGGGATTCGACGCCCACGTAAGAGTATCGCCCACGCGCACGGCCTCGGGGTCCTTCAGGCCCGTGACCACGTAGCCCACCTCACCGACCGTCAGCGCGTCAACTGGTGTCTCGGCGGGACGCTTGACGCCCACGCCATCGACCAAAAAGTCACCCTTTGCCTGCATCATAAGGAGGGTATCGCCCTTTTTGATGGAGCCGTCAAACACGCGGACCGTGGCAACGACGCCGCGGTACTCATCAAAATACGAGTCCAGGATGAGCGCCTTGAGCGGCGCGTTTGCATCGCCCTTGGGCGGAGAGATCAAAAAGACGATGGACTCCAGCAGATCGTGGATGCCCTCGCCGGTCTTGCCCGATACGCATACGGCATCGTCGGCAGGAATCGCCAGGTCATCCTCGATCTCGGTCTTAACCTCGTCGGGGTGTGCCGATGGCAGGTCGATCTTGTTGATAGCGGGCACGATATCCAGGTTGGCGTTCATGGCGAGCGTCGCGTTGGAGACGGTCTGCGCCTCGACGCCCTGCGTGGCGTCGACAACGAGCACCGCACCCTCGCAGGCGGCCAGCGAGCGCGAGACCTCATAGGTAAAGTCCACGTGGCCCGGTGTATCGATCAGGTTGAACTGATACGTCTCGCCATCGTCGGCGTCATAGGAGACACGAACGGCATTGGACTTGATCGTGATGCCGCGCTCGCGCTCAATATCCATGGTATCGAGCAGCTGCGACTCCATGTCGCGCTCGTCGACGGTATGGGTGAGCTCGAGGATGCGGTCACTAATCGTGGACTTGCCATGGTCGATGTGCGCAACGATCGAGAAGTTGCGGATGTGGGAAATGTCAATTGAAGTATCCATGCAGACTATCTTACCCGAGCGGTACAAAAAATGGAGCCTGTTCCATAAAACAGGCTCCATTTATGCGCGTAATCTGTGTGGTGTGAAATTTACAACTTAGGCGTTGATGCTGTTCACGAGCTTGGCAAGACCGGACTTGCGGTTGGAAGCCTGGTTCTTGTGGATAACATGCTTGGCGGCAGCCATGTCGAGACGCTTGGTGACGGTCTTGAGGGCAGCCTGGGCCTTCTCGGCGTCGCCCTCGGCGACGGCGGACTGGACGTGCTTGGTCAGCGTCTTGAGCTCGGACTTGACAGCCTTGTTACGCATGCGAGCTGCCTCATTGGTGCGGATACGCTTCTTCTGAGACTTGATGTTTGCCACTTCTGGAGTTCCTTTCGAGTTCCTTGCAAAAAATGTATGACACCTCTGAGACACGGTGAGGTCATGCAAGCGCCTACTATAGCACGCTCCCCCTCAAAGGGATAGAACGAATTTGTCAAATAGGCAGGTATCATCACGATTTTCTCAAGATGTTCGTAATCCAGAGCAAAAGCGCGGTCTCCGAATCGGCCGAACCCTTCAATGCGAGCTCCACATCGACCGCGCCCTCGAGCGCGGCAACGAGCTCGGTCATCGAAAAACGACGCGCCCAGGTCAGGTGATTCTTGACCTGCCAAGACTGGAGCTTGAGCGTCGCGGCAAGCTCGCGGCCCTGTCCACGCGCATCGAGTGCCTTGGCGACGATAAGCTCGCGAATGCGTCCGCACAGCAGCGTGTAGGTCCACACATAGCTCTTGGCGGGTAGCAGCCCAAAGAGCTCAAGCGAGCGGCGCATATCACGAGCCGAGACCGCGTTGAGAAAATCCCAGGGCTGGACTTCGGCCGTGCGCACGATCCAGCGTTCCACATCGGCAAGCTCAATTTGCGGCGCCTCGACCATCTGGGCAAGCTTGGCCAAGTCGTTATCGAGCATGCGAGTGTTCTCACCCGAGCGCGAAACGAGCTCCTCGGCGGCCGCCGTCGAGATGGACTTTCCGTGCTGCGTCGCCATCTGCTGCACGCGGCGCGGGAGCTCCCAGCGCTTGGTGCCCGAACAGTCGATCACGGCCTTCTTGTCAATCTTGGCGATTGCCTTGTACAGGCGCGTGTTCTTGGCAAGCGAATCGGCGATGATGAGGCAAACCGTCGTGGGGCTGGGACTCGCCAGATACTCGACAAGCGGCTCGGAGATCGCTTTGACGAGTTTTGAGCAGCCGTCAAGGATTACCAGGCGAAACTCGCTGCCCATGGGAAAGGTGTTAAGCGACCCGATAATCGACTCGATATCGGGGTCTTTGGTCATATCGCGCTCGTCGAGGTTGAACTCGACCATGCCCGTCTTTTCCAGACGAGCCTTCATACGCGAGACGGCGTGGTCGCGTTTGACTCCGTCGGTACCGACGATCAGATACGCCGGCAAAAGACCGGTTTCGGACATCGCGCTCCCCTCCCGCAGGCTCTCGTGCTCGTACCGTGTCATTCTATCCCACGGGTTGGTCCCACGCCAACGGCAGCATCAAGGTCGCTGACATCGCATGGCAAAACCGGTTGCAGTCGGCGAGACAGTGATATCTCCCTGTTCGATGGTGCATGCGAACGCGCCACCCGCTTCCTTCACGGCATCGATGCAGGCATCGGACGGATGACCGTATCGATTCCCCTCGCCCGCGCTCGCGAGGGAAAGCTCGGGTCTCAGAATCTCCAGCAGCGCGGCATCGACCGAAACCTTGGAGCCGTGATGCCCGAGTTTAAGGACATCGATATCCCCCACCTCCTGCACGAATTCCCGTTCTTGGTCGATCTCGGCATCACCGGTGAGGAGCATGCGCAGGCCCTTGTCTTCCTGAACATAAGAGAGCAGCAGGACAAGCGAGTCCTCATTGCCCTCGCCATCCACGGACTCGAATGGCCACATCACGCGGGCGCAAAATGAGCCGATGTCGACCGTATCCCCATGGCGCACCTGCCGATACTCCACGCCAGGTCGGTTCAATACCTCGGCAGGAGCATCCTCCAGCGCATCCGCCGCCACGGCAATCGTTCCAACCGAAAACTGCTCGAGCACGGCAGGCAGACCACCCCAGTGGTCCTCATCCCAATGCGTCACAAAGACGGCATCGATATGGTGCACGTTATTGCGAACCAACGCCGCCACCATGCGCTCGTCGAGCCCGCAGTCGACGAGCGCTACTGCGCCGCCCTGGCGGATAAGAATCGCATCGGCCTGACCCACATCGAGCACCGTCACCGAAGGCGGAGCGAATCGATCCCAGTAGACGTACGGAATCGCAGCCAGGAGTACCAAGCATGCAAGCCCCACCGCCATAGGACGTGCACGGGGACGCGGCCACCAGACCAGCAGAACCGCCAGCAAACACGGCACTAGGTAAATCCACATGCTATCGGGCGGCAAACTCACGGATGCACCCGGCACGGCGGCAAACAGCTGCTCGAAGAACAGTGCGCAACGGGCGGCAATCATGGGCACAATGAGCGCCCAAGTCCGCAAAGGTGCCACAAGCGAAAAGGGAACCAGCACAATCGACACAGCAAGCAGTACGCTCACCACCGGACCGATGACCGCATTTGCCAGCGGAGCAATGAGCGATAACGTACCGAAGGCGGGAATGGTAATGGGAAGTGTCGCCAATTGCGAGCACAGCGTGACGGAAAGCATGCTGGCGACGCCCGATGACACACCCAGCTCACCCAAAGCGTAGGTCGCATAGGGGCAAAAGCACAGAATGGCTAAGACGCTGGCACATGAAAGCTGAAAGCCCATCTCGAACAGCACCGTCGGTCGCAGTAGCACAAAGATGGACATGGTTACGAAGAGTGCCGATGCGCCGTGCCGGCGACGCCCCGCGCCGTTTACAACAAGCGTAGCGAACACCATGCAGCACGCGCGCACGGCCGAGGGAGACGCGCCCGTAAAGGCAGCGTAGCCCAGAAGCGTTATCGCCAATATCACCCGCCGAAGACCACGTGAACACCGAGTCTTTTGCAATACGCCCTCAATTACAAACCCCACGATAGACAAATGGCTGCCGGAGACGGCGATAAGATGCGCCGTACCCGTCACCGAAAACCAGTCGCCCGCCGACTGGGCGCGCAGCTCGGCCGAACGACCGCAGACGACACCGGCTATGAGTGCACGCGCCGGGTCGGTCGCAGGCGCGATGGACGCAAGCAGCCCATTTCGTAGCCGAAGCAGCGGCCCCGGAGAGCCCTCATCGACCGACACAATCCGAACGGCTTTTACCTTGCATACCTCGCCTCGGAGCACGCGCGATCGTCCATACGCATCGTTCTCAAAACGCGAAACGCGACCGATAACACGCACGTGCGCCCCGACCTTGAGCTCGCGGTCGCACGATAGGCGAACCGTTGCCAAGTTCTTACCGTCCGCGCGTGCCTCGCAGGTATAGGAATACACGTCGTCGTTTATGGATGGATCGCCCTGCACGATAAACTCGAGGCCGCTTGCCGCTCGACCGTCGAGCGCCTTCGAGGCGCTGAGCGCACCCACAGCCCACCACGCCGAGACGACCGCTCCCGCCACGAGACCGACGGACGCGGCATACAACCGCCGCTTCAAAGGGGCAAGCCGCGCACAAGATTGAGCCAGCACAACGAATACCGCCGCCGCAACGGGAATGGCCCATAGCAGCCCGACCGCCGGCGCCCGCTCCCTCAGCAGCGCATCAGCGGCCACGTTGAGCACCAAGGCGCAGCTCATGCACATGCCGGCACACAAGGCCATCGTCCACGGAAGCAGGGGTCGCGGAGGCATCACACGCTCGCGCTCGGTCGCACTCATACGCAGATGCAATCTTTGATTTTGGCAAGCTTCTTCTCGCCGATTCCCGACACACGCATCAGATCGTCAACCGAGGCAAAAGCACCGTTCTTTGTCCGTTCATCGATAATCGACTGGGCCATGGAGGGACCGATGCCCGAGAGCGTCTGCAGCTCTGCCGCGCTTGCCGTATTGATGTTTACCAGGCCTGTTGCGCCACTCACGCCCGATGATGTGGAAGCCCCACCATCAACACCGGCTTCCGCAATGGACGCCTGCTGCTCCCCTACCGTTGGAACATGGATTTTTTGTCCATCAGTGACCTTAGATGCCCGATTAAGCCCCGTAACGTCAGCCTCGGGCGCCAGCCCGCCGGCGGCGTCGATCGCCTGGGATACCCGTGCCCCGTCTTTGAGCCTGTATACACCGGGCGACACAACGGCGCCATCGACATCGACATAGACCTCTGCCGCGGCAGAAGCCTTAGTCGAAGAGCCTTCGGATGTCTTTCCGCTCGAAGCATCGCCGGATCCCGGCTCCACTAACGAGCCCGTACCATCAGTGCGCTCAAACGACACACCGCCGGCACCAACGCCAAGGTTCGCCATCGCCAAGCCGCTCGCCATCGCAATGACGCCCAGCATCGCCACCACCACAGCCTTATGACCGAGCAGCTTGCCCGCCCAGCGGTCCATCTTTTTGACCCGTTCGTGTTGTTCGCGCTGCGCCATAGCAAAACCTCCCAACAACATCGTGTCAGGAAAAGAGCCCTGCAACAGCCATGCTTCAAAACCGGTTTTCGCAGTCAAACCAAAAGCTGACCAAAACCTTGCACAAATCTGTCCATTTATTCAGGCACACGTCAGTAAATGAACACTTAGCCGCAAAATGCCCAGATAGCAAAAGACCGACGATGCAAGAGCATCGTCGGTCTATGCACAAATTTACTCGTGATCTTGGTAAATCTCACGCGGAGCAAGCTCCGAATGTTTGCGTTTTAAGGTCTTAGGGGCCTTATACGTGTTGCTCTCGAAGTCAATGTACTCGGTCTGCTTGAGCAGGCGCTCGATCATCTCCTCGTGATCGAACAACTCCCAGGCCTCATGCACGGCATCGAGTTTAGCGTGCGTCTCGGGACGGCGCGGCATAAACAGCGTGCAGCAGTCGGGAGCGGCCTCAGTCGAGATATCGAACGTACCGATCTCCTCGGCGCGCGCGATGATCTCCTGCTTGTCCGAACCGATGAGAGGACGGAACACGGGAATCTTCACGGCCTCGTTGACGGCCATGATGTTCTCAAGCGTTTGGGAGGCAACCTGCCCAAGTGATTCGCCCGTAACGATAGCCTTGGCACCCTCGATGTGTGCAATGCGCTCGGCAACCGAATACATAATGCGGCGATACATAATCACGCGCAGGTTGCTGGGACAGGTGACCGAAATCTCACGCTGGCAGTCGCCAAACGGCACCACGTACAGGCGGCCGATCTGGACACCTGGCTCAAGCGCACGGATGATGTCCTGCACCAAATACTCGCTCGTATCGGGCGTCTGCGGACGACCGGAGAAATGTACCGGCACGCACACCGCGCCGCGACGCGCGAGCATCCAGGTCGCCACCGGAGAATCGATACCCGACGACAACAGCGTCACGACCTTGCCGGCAGAACCCACCGGCAGACCGCCCACGCCACGCTCGGAGCGCGCATACACGTAGACGCTACCCTGGACCACCAGTACGTGCACCATCGCATCGGGGTCGTGCATTTGAACCTTTTTATCGGGGAAGGCCTCGCACAGTACCTCGCCCACCTGACGATTGATATCAATCGAGGTGAGCTCATAGTCAGTATTGGAGCGCTTGGCGTGCACCTTAAACGAATCGAAAGGACCAAACTCGCGCAGTGCCTTCACGGCGGCGGCGCAGTACTCTTGCGGGTCGCGGTTGGTGTGATACGCCAAAGACACACGAGCAACGCCGGGAACGGTGCGAATGACACGCGCCGCCTCATCGGCCTGATGCTCGTTAAAGGTCACGAGAATATAACCGGAAATTCGAGACACGGCATTCACGGAAAAGGCGGCCAAGGCCGCCTTGATGTTATCCATGAGGATATGCTCAAAATGTGCGCGGTTCTTACCCTTCAGTCCAACCTCGTGATAGTGGACCAGGCAGACGCGAGCCGCCATTTAGGCTTCAGCAACCTTGTGGCCGAGCGCCTTCTCGTAACGGGCCTCGTCGTAAGAGATGTCGCCGTCGACAATCTCGTCCATAGCCATCGAGATGGTATCGGCACCGGAAAGCCCGATGGTGATGTCATCGACATCCTGGACGGCAAGCACGCGGTTGTGCTGGCCACGCAGCATGCTATTGATGTCGCAGGCGCGCTTGGAGGCAAGCGAAGCGAGCAGGAAGCGGTTGTGATCGGTCTTCTCCAGAAGATCGTCAATGCAAGGCTTTACAACGGACACGGACCTCAGATCCTTTCATGCATATCGAGAACGCGAACGAGCTCATCGGTCGCGCGGTCGAGATCGTCATTCACCACGACGTCGTCGTAGCGGTCGGCAAGGGCAAGCTCATCGGCGGCGTTTGCCATACGCAGCTCGATTGTCTCGGGCGTCTCGGTACCGCGACCGACCAGACGCTCGCGGAGTACCTCAAGCGAAGGCGGCTTGATAAAGATCAGCACGGCCTCGGGGAAACGCTCCTTCACCTGCAGGGCACCCTGGACATCGATCTCCAAAATCAGAGATGCGCCAGAGGCGAGCTTGGACTGGACCTCGCTCACCAACGTGCCGTAGCAGTTACCGTGGACCTCGGCCCACTCAACAAACTCACCGTTTGCCACGCGGCGGTCGAACTCCTCGCGCGTCAGAAAAAAGTAGTTGACGCCGTCGACCTCACCTTTGCGTGGTGCTCGCGTGGTAGCCGAAACCGTCAGGCCCAGATTCGAGCGGCGCTCGCGCACACGAGTGACGAGCGTACCCTTGCCTGCGCCTGACGGTCCAGAAATCACAAAGAGCTTGGAATCCTGAGCGCTCACTTATTTGGTCAGCTGCTCGAGGAGCTGCTCGCGCTGACGGACGCCGAGGCCCTGGACGCGACGGGTAGCGGAGATACCGAGCTCCTCCATGATCTTGGCGGCCTTGGCCTTGCCATAACCAGGGAGAGACTCGATGAGGGTGGAAACCTTCATGCGGGAAGCGATGGGGTCATCGGAGTTGAGCACGGACTCGAGGGACTTCTCGCCCTTCTTGATCTGCTCGCGAAGCTCAGCGCGGGCGTGACGTGCGGCAGCAGCCTTCTCAAGAGCCTGCTTGCGCTGCTCATCGGTAAGCTGAGGGAGTGCCATTCGTACCTCCAAAAAGTTGGGTTATATCTGATTCAATAATTGGCATTTTAGCACGTAGAACGTACAAAATGCCCAATCGCGGCTCCATAGGTTAGACGATACCCGCAAAAAGTGCAATATACTGCGCCCAAAGTTAAGCCCCTGACCTGCGATTCCACACAAAGGATGGGAAAGTTTACGCAGGCACAGGGGCTATTTTGTGCTAATGAGACCCAAAAGTGGTGACTTAGGGGAATCTTTTAGGCGACGTTTTCGACCAGCTCAGCGACAATAGCGTCAAAGGCGGCAACCGGATCGTCGGCGCCGGTGATGGGACGGCCCACCACAATGTGGCTTGCGCCACGCTCGATAGCCTGGGAAGGCGTCGCCACGCGGGACTGGTCACCAAGGGCGGCACCCACCGGACGCACACCCGGAGTCACGATGAGGGCATCGGGGCCCAGCAGCTCACGCATGTCGTGAGCCTCCATCGGCGAGCACACGATACCGTCGATGCCGTTGGCCTGAGCGAGCTTTGCCAGGCGGGCGGCCTCCTCGGCCACGGGCGACTCGACGCCGATCTCGCTCAAGGCATCCTGGTTCATGCTCGTGAGCACGGTGATGGCGACGAGCTTGGCGCGGTCCTCGCGCGCCTCCTCGGCGCCCTCGCGGCAGGCAGCGAGCATGGCGCCCGAACCCAAGCCGTGGACCGAAAGCAGATCGGCACCGGCAAGCGAGGCCGAGCGGGCGGCACCGCGAACCTGATGCGGAATATCATGGAACTTAAGGTCAAGGAAGACCTTAAAGCCCAGGTCCTTAAAGGTCTTGACGATCTCGGGGCCCTCAGCGTAATAGAGCGTCATGCCAACTTTGAGCCAAGCGGCATGACCAGAAAGCTCGTAGGCGAGCTCGAGTGCGCGCTCACGGTCGCAGTCGAGGGCGACGATCACACGGTCGCGGGCATCGGTCTCTAGCATTCGAAAGCACCTACCAGCTCGTTGATGTCCTTTACGCCCTGGGACTCCGCCCAGGCCTCGAGCTCGTGCGCGATCTTGAGCGAAGCGCACGGATCGACGAAGTTGGCCATACCGACCGACACGCAGGTGGCGCCAGCCAGGATAAACTCGGCCGCATCCTCGCCCGTCATGACACCGCCGACACCGTTGATGGGGATATCGACGGCCTGGGCAACCTCCCAGACCATGCGCACGGCGATGTGGTGGCACAGCGGGCCCGAAAGGCCGCCCTTGGGCTTGGCCACGCGGGACTTGCGGGTATGGACGTCGATGGCCATGCCCTGGATGGAGTTGATGACTGAAAGACCGTCGGCACCGGCAGCCTCGAGGGCCTTGGCAATCTCGGCAACGTTGACCGGAGCCATCTTTACGAACAGCGGCTTATCGGTCACCTTGCGGCAGGCAGCCATAACGGAAGAGGCGCCCTCGGGCGTGGAGCCCATGGCGGCACCGCCGGCGGCGATATTAGGGCAGCTCACGTTGATCTCGTAGCCGGCAGCCCAGGGGCACAGCTCGACATACATCTCGAGTGCGCGGACAAACTCGTCAACGGAGTGGCCGGCAACCTGACAGATGACCTGGCAGCCGTCCTTGGACAGCTGTTCGAGCCACGGACCGGACTCGCGGGCAAAGGCGGCCACGCCGGGGTTCTGAAGGCCCACGGAGTTGATCATACCGCCGGGAATCTCGGCCATGCGGGGCGCGGGATTGCCGGGCCAGGGCTCGGCAGCGCAACCCTTGGTGGTGATGGCACCCAGCTGGGAGACATCAAAGAAGTTCTGGAACTGCCAGCCGTAGCCAAAGGTACCGGCTGCGGTGTTGATGGGGTTTTGCATCTTGACGCCGCCGAAATCGACGGCCATGTTCACGGTACCCACTAGAAGACCACCACCTTGGAAGCATCGAACACGGGGCCGCACATGCAGGCGCCCTTCATACCGTCGACCGTCTCGACATTGCAGGTGTTGCAGGCGCCAAAGCCGCAGCTCATCATGCGCTCGAGCGACACCTCGCAGTACGCGCCGGCCTCGGCGGCAGCGGCGGCGACCTTCTTCATCATGACGGCGGGGCCGCAGCTGGCCACATAGTCGTAGCCGCCCTCGCCGAGCAGCTCGGCTGCCGGGTCGGTGCAAAAACCGTGCGTGCCCAGCGTGCCATCATCGGTGCACACGTTAACCGTATCGCACAGCGCGCGGAACTCATCGACGCCCACGGCCTTGGACGCGGTGCCAAAGCCCAGGCACACGTCGACGGCTACACCCTGCTCGGCAAGCTTGTCGGCAAGGCACAGCACGGGCGGAACACCGATGCCACCGGCGACGAGCAGGGTCTTCCTGGTGCCCTCGGGTACCATCCAGCCACGGCCACCGGGGCCCAGCAGGTTAGAGGTGGAGCCAGGGCCCATCTGGGACAAACGACGGGTATCGTCGCCCACGACGGCGTACCACAGCTCGACGGTGCCAGCCTCGGCGTCGGCGCGGTAGTAGCTCAGGGGCACGCGAAGCAGCGAGGACGCATCGCCGGGTACGGCGATGTTCACAAACTGACCGGGCTTGAGGGCACTTGCAAGCTTGGGGGCCGAGATGACGAGCGAGAAGATGCCGTCGGCAATCTCCCGGTTCGAGACGACCTCGAAGTCGTGCATGCGTGCAGTGGAAGGTGTGGGCATAGACGCTCCAATCCCCCATGCGGTTGCATGGTCCAAACGAACAGAAAGCGCGGCACCGCAAGGGCGCCGCGCACAAAAGCGATAAGGCTATGCTAGCAGATGCAGCCGTCGGCAAGCGTCTGCTTACCGCCGACAAACACATCGGTGGCACGACCGGTGAGCGTGCGGCCGGCAAAACCGGAGTTCTCGGCGCGCGACTCGTAACCGTCCTCGCCAACCGTCCAGGTGGCGGACGCGTCGAACACGGTCAGGTCGGCAACGGAGCCCGCCTTGACCTGAACCTGGTCGAGACCCAGGATCTCACGCGGCTTGATGGCCATGAGCTCGACCATGCGGCCCATGCTCATCTTGCCCGTGTTGACCAGCTCGGTGAGTACGAGCGACAGCGAGGTCTCGAGGCCGATCATACCAAAGGGCGCAAGCTCGAACTCACGGGCCTTCTCCCACGGGGTGTGAGGAGCGTGATCGGTGACGATAACGTCGACGGTGCCGTCGATGACGCCCTGACGGATGGCCTCGGCATCCTCCTCGGTGCGCAGCGGCGGATTGACCTTGAGCGAGGTGTTGTAGGTCTCGTCCAAGTCGTTCTCGGTCAGAAACATGTGGTGCGGGGTGGCCTCGCAGGTCACCTGGACGCCAGCGGCCTTACCGGCACGCACGAGCTCGAGACCGTGAGCGGTGGAGATGTGCTGGATGTGCAGCTTGGCACCGGTCAGCTTGGCGATCTCGATGTCGCGGGCGATCTGGAGCTCCTCGCCGGCAGCCGGCCAGCCCTCGAGAGCCAGACGGGTCGAGACCTTGCCCTCGTTGATCTGGCCGTGGCCGACCAGGTCCTCGTCCTGGCAATGGCTCATAAAGACCTTGCCGAACATCTTGCCGTAGTCCATGCAGCGACGGAGCATACCCGCGCCCTGCACGCCGCGACCGTCGTCGGTGAAGGCGACGGCGCCGTGGGCGACCATATCGCCCATCTCGGACATGGCCTCGCCCTTAAGACCGCGGGTCATGGCGCCCGACGGATAGACGCGGCAGTGACCGACCTCGGCAGCGCGGGACTTGACGAACTCCACGACGGTGCCGTTATCGGTGACGGGATCGGTGTTGGGCATGGCGCACACGCCGGTAAAGCCGCCCTTGGCAGCTGCGCGGGTGCCGCTCTCGATGTCCTCTTTGACCTCGTAGCCGGGCTCGCGAAGGTGAACGTGCATATCCACCAGGCCAGGGACGAGGTACTTGCCGGAAAGGTCGCGGACCTCGGCTCCCTCGACGGCGAGATTCTCGCCGACCTCGGCGATCTTGTCGCCGTCAATCAGGACGTCAACGACACCGTCAAGCTCGACGGACGGGTCGACGACGTGGGCATTCTTAAGAAGCAAGGCCATTATCGGCACCTCCAAGCAGCAGATACAGGATAGCCATACGCACGCAGATACCGGCGTAGACCTGCTCCAGGATGACGGAGCGTTGCGGGTGGTCGGCCATATAGGAGTCGAACTCGACGCCGCGGTTGATGGGGCCCGGGTGGCAGATGATCGCATCGGGCTTCATGAGCTTCTCGCGGTCCTTGGTCAGACCGAAGAGCTTGTGGTACTCACGAATGGTCGGGAACGGGGCACCCTCGAGGCGCTCCTGCTGCACCCGCAGCATGTAGACGACGTCCAGCTCGGGCAGGACGGAATCGAGGTCGCTCGTCACGTGGTCGCAGCCCACGACCTCGGGCGCCGGCGGCAACAGCGTGCCGGGGGCGACGGCGTAGGTCTCGCAGCCCATGATCTTAAGGGCGGGAATCAGCGAGCCGCAGACACGGGAGTGCGCGATATCGCCGACGACAGCGACCTTCAGACCGTGGAAGTCACCCTTGTGCTCCCAGATGGTGTACAGGTCGAGCAGGGCCTGCGTGGGATGGTTGTGCTTGCCGTCGCCGGCGCAGATGACGCTCGCGGGCGAGTTCTGCGTGACGATGTAGGGAGCACCGGCGTGCTTATCGCGCACGACGATGCAGTCGATCTTATAGGCGTTGAGGGTCTCGACGGTGTCGACGAGGCTCTCGCCCTTGACCGTGGAGGTCGAGGAGCCGCCAAAGTTGAGGCTGTCGGCCGAAAGACGCTTCTCGGCGAGCTCGAAGGAGCTACGGGTGCGCGTCGAGGGCTCGTTGAACATGTTGACGATGGTCTTGCCCTTGAGCGTGGGGACCTTCTTGATCGCACGCTCGTTGACCTCAGAGAACGCCTTGGCGGTCTCGAGGATGAGCTTAATATCCTCTTCGGAGTACTCGGTAATGTCGATCAGGTGCTTATGGTTGAACGCCACGGTACTACTCACCTCCCAGCGGCGCGGAGCCCACGTGGGAACCCGGCGCGACGTCGTTGATCTCGACAGCGGTACGGCCGTCGACTTCCTTCATATATAGGTGCACGTTCTCCTCGTGCGACGAGGGAACGTTCTTGCCGACAAAGTCCGGCGAGATGGGAAGCTCGCGGTGACCGCGGTCAACGAGAACTGCCAGCTCAATGCGGCTCGGGCGGCCCAGGTCCATGACGGCGTCCAGAGCGGCGCGGATGGTACGACCCGTGTACAGGATGTCGTCCACCAGCACGACGCGCTTGCCGTCGACGCTAAAGGGAATGTTGGTAGCGTGGATCGCGGGAGCGAAATTGGTCGCATAGTCATCGCGGTAGAAGCTGATGTCGAGGCTGCCGAGCGGAACTTCGACGCCCTCGATCTCCTTGATCTCTTCGGCGAGCTTCTTTGCCAGAAGGTCGCCGCGCGTGACGATGCCGACCAGAGCGAGGTCTTCACAGCCCTCGTTGCGCTCGAGAATCTCGTGCGCGATGCGGGTCATCGCTCGGTTGACGGCAGTCTCGTCCATGATGACCGCCTTGGGGGAAGTCGTGCCCATCGATCTCCTTCCTCACATGTCTTGACTGCTGACACAGTCAAAAAAATAGATGCCCGACCGCTCAAAGCGGACCAGACACCCACAAGGAAGGGCTGCTCTATGGCAGCTATGTAATTCCATGTGGGTATCTCGTACCCCTTTAATGGTCAAGGGATAGTGTAGCCAACCTCGAGCTTAATTGCGAACATAAATACGGAGCAATCCGTAAACGGAGCCCAACGCTCAATAAACCTATATATATTTGTGGGACGAGCTTGAAAACCTTGTTGCGAGCTGGCATAATCCCCTCTGCTGCACGCAAATCGGATCTACGTCCAGGGCCGTGGCGTGGGCACTATCGCCAAAAGAGAAATATCTCTGTGTAGATTACGCACAGGGAGCTGCTTCTGTGCTATAGTTCAGGCTTGTTTGTTAACGCGACATGTTCGTTTGTCGCCCAAGGAGGGTCAGTTATGTCCAAAGTTTGCGAAGTTTGCGGTAAGCACCCCGTTGCCGGTCGCTCCATCAGCCACTCTCACCGCGTCACCAACCGTAAGTTCCGCCCCAACATCCAGCGCGTCTACGTCGTCGTCGATGGTCACCGTCGCAAGATGAACGTTTGCTCCACCTGCCTCAAGTCCGGCAAGGTTGCGCGCTCCTAAATAAGGTCTTACCAACAAGTACCTCGGACTCTCCGGGTCAAAGACCTCGCGTTCACATAGAACTTACCAAAGGCGCCCTCCCCTACGGAGGGCGCCTTTTTGCACTCATTGGGGACAGACTTATATGAGGGTTTGCAGATGTCAAAGGGATCATAGCGCAGCTGGTATGCCTTGTAACTAACGGTACGCCTCGAGCGAGTCGGACGCACCTTACACGGGATTGAAATGGATGTAATCGAGTAGCTGCACCGCCTGTGTGTCCGACTCAACCGCGACCCGCGAATAGCGATTATCAAACAGATGTCCCGTTTTCCCATTGAAATACTCATGTAAGCCTGTCCCCAACGAGCGGGGCGGTGGAGCAGGCAAATAGTTTTAGTTAAAACGTTTCAGTTTATTGAAGCGTTTTAGTGTGCCTTTTAAAGGAATCTTACCGTTCGCCGAATAATTTCTTGCTATCATGCAAGGCGTAGGGTAAATCTCCGATCGCAAGGAGACACAAATGGTGAAAAAGTCACCGGAAAACACTACTCCCGCAATTGTGGACAACGTAGAGGCGCTTGAGGCTAAGCTCGCTCAGATGCGAGAGGCCCAGGCGCTTTTTGCTACGTACACGCAGGAGCAGGTCGACAAGATCTTCTATGAGGCCGCCATGGCCGCCAACAAGGCTCGTATCCCGTTGGCGAAGATGGCCATCGAGGAGACCGGCCGCGGCGTTCTTGAGGACAAGGTCATCAAGAACCACTACGCCGCAGAGTACATCTACAACGCTTACAAGAACACCAAGACCTGTGGTGTCCTGGAGCGCGACGAGGCTTACGGCATCACCAAGATCGCCGAGCCCATCGGCATCGTGGGCGCCGTCATCCCGACGACCAACCCCACCTCCACCGCAATCTTCAAGACGCTGATCAGCCTGAAGACCCGCAATGCCATCATCATCTCCCCGCACCCGGCTGCCGCCAAGTGCACCATCGCCGCTGCCAAGCTCGTGCTTGACGCCGCCGTCAAGGCCGGCGCCCCCGAGGGCATCATCGGCTGGGTCGATGTCCCCTCCATCGAGCTGACCAACATGGTCATGCGCGACGTCGACATCATCCTCGCCACCGGTGGCCCGGGCATGGTCAAGGCCGCCTACTCCTCGGGCAAGCCCGCCCTGGGCGTTGGCGCCGGTAACACCCCGGTCGTCATCGACGACACCGCCGACGTTCTGCTCGCAGTCAACTCCATCATCCACTCCAAGACCTTCGACAACGGCATGATCTGCGCTTCCGAGCAGTCCGTGACCGTCATCGACACCATCTACGACCAGGTCAAGGCCGAGTTCCAGAAGCGCGGCTGCTACTTCGTCAAGCAGGGTGCCGAGATGGAGGCCCTGCGTGCCGCCATGTTCAAGAACGGCGCCCTCGATCACCGCATCCCCGGCATGGCTGCCGCCAAGATCGCCGAGCTCGCCGGCATCGAGGTTCCCGCCAAGACTAAGATCCTGATCGCCGAGGTCACCTCCACCGACCCCGCCAAGGAGGAGTTCTCCCACGAGAAGCTCTCCCCGGTCCTGGCCATGTACCACGCCAAGGACTTCCAGGAGGCCGTCGACAAGGCCGAGCACCTGGTGCTCGCCGGTGGCCCGGGCCACACCGCCTCTCTGTACGTGCACCCCGCCCAGGCCGAGAAGATCAGCCTGTTCGAGCACGTCATGAAGGCCTGCCGCATCGTCATCAACACCCCGTCCTCGCACGGTGGCATCGGTGACCTGTACAACTTTGGCATGAAGCCGTCTCTGACCCTGGGCTGCGGCTCCTGGGGCGGCAACTCCGTCTCCGAGAACGTTGGGGTGAAGCACTTGATCAACGTTAAGACTGTGGCCGAGCGCCGTGAGAACATGCTGTGGTTCCGCGCTCCCGAGAAGGTCTACTTCAAGAAGGGTTCCACGCCCGTCGCCCTCGACGAGCTGGGCAACGTCATGGGCAAGAAGCGCGCCTTCATCGTTACCGACCAGTTCCTCTTCAAGAATGGCAACACCCGCGCCATCGAGGCCAAGCTCGACGAGATGGGCATCGCCCACGACTGCTTCTACGACGTCGAGCCCGATCCGTCGCTGCAGTGCGCACGTCGCGGCGCCAAGCAGATGGCTCTCTTTGAGCCGGACGTCATCATCGCCGTCGGCGGTGGCTCCGCTATGGACGCCGGCAAGATCATGTGGATGATGTACGAGCACCCCGAGTGCAAGTTTGAGGACATGGCCATGGACTTCATGGACATCCGCAAGCGTATCTTCACCTTCCCCGAGATGGGCAAGAAGGCCTACTTCGTCGCCGTCCCGACCTCCTCGGGTACCGGCTCCGAGTGCACGCCGTTCGCCATCATCACCGACAAGGAGACCGGCATCAAGTGGCCGCTCGCCGACTACGCGCTGCTCCCCAACATGGCTATCGTCGACGCCGACAACTGCATGACCGCCCCGCGCGGCCTGACCGCTGCCTCCGGCATCGACGTCATGACCCACGCCATCGAGTCCTACGTCTCCATCATGGCTTCCGACTACACCAAGGGCCTCTCCGAGCGCGCTGCCAAGCTCGTCTTTGAGAACCTGCCCTCCAGCTTCACGAACGGCGCCAAGGACCCGCACGCCCGCGAGGAGATGCACAACGCCTCCTGCATGGCCGGTATGGCCTTCGCCAACGCCTTCCTGGGCCTCAACCACTCCATGGCTCACAAGCTCGGCGCTTTCCATCACCTGCCCCACGGCATCGCTAACGCCGTCATCCTGACCCGCGTCATGCGCTACAACGCCGCCGAGGCTCCCGTCAAGATGGGTACCTTCTCCCAGTATCCTTACCCCAACGCGCTGCACAACTACGCCGAGATGGCCAAGTACTGCGGCATCGAGGGCAAGGACGACAAGGAGGTCTTCGAGAACTTCATCACGAAGCTCGAGGAGCTCAAGGACTTCATCGGCGTCAAGAAGACCATCGCCGACTACGGTGTTGACGAGCAGTACTTCCTCGACACCCTCGACGAGATGACCGAGCAGGCATTCAACGACCAGTGCACCGGCGCTAACCCGCGCTACCCGCTCATGAGCGAGATCAAGGAGCTCTACCTGGACGCCTACTACGGCCGCGAGCCCCAGGACTACGCCGTCTGCTAGTTTTTAGCACGGTTTTTTGCGGCGGGGGTGCACGGGTGTTTCACACACCCCCGCCGTCGCTTCTATCGCATCGTTGAAAGGATGCAACCATGCTGCTACCCGATTCCAAGACCGAGCTCGTCCGCCGTGGCAACAAGGTCGTTTACGACCTGGGCGACAAGATCGTCAAGGTCTTTAACGAGACCAAGCCTGTCTCCGACGTGTTCAACGAGGCTTTGAATCTTGCCCGCATCAATGAGTGCGGCATCCGCAGCCCCAAGGCTCTCGAGGTTTCCCAGCTCGAGAACGCCAACGGCTGGGCGCTCGTGACCGAGAAGGTTCCGGGCACCACCCTTGCCGAGAAGATGACTGCCGAGCCCCAGCGCTTTGGTGAGTACCTCGAGATGTTCGTCGACCTCCAGATCGAGATCCACGGCTACACCTCCCCGCTGCTCAACCGTCAGCGCGACAAGTTCGCCCGCATGATCGACAGCCTTGATCAGCTCAATGCCACCACGCGCTACAACCTTCAGGAGCGTCTGGACGGCATGACCAAGGAGTTCAAGGTCTGCCACGGCGACTTCAACCCCTCCAACGTCATCGTCGGCGACGACGGCCAGCTCTATGTGTGCGACTGGGCACACGCCACCCAGGGCTCCCCTGCTGCCGACGTTGCCACCACCTACCTGCTCTTTGCCCTCAACAGCAAGGACCAGGCCGAGGCCTACCTGGAGCTCTACTGCGACCGTGCCGACATGCCCATGCAGGTCGTGCGTCAGTGGACGAGCATCGTCGCCGCTTCCGAGCTCGCTCGTAAGCGCAACGTGAACGATGAGTTCCTGAAGAACTGGATCGACGTCGTCGATTATCAGTAATATCTGAGCGATTTATTTCGCATCGGAGGCACAATGGAAAACCCCGCAGCTCGCATGGGCTGTGGGGTTTTCCTTTTAGATATCGAGGATGCTACAAGATAATAGGACGGCCCCGCATCTCCCCGATTGGAGAAATGCGGGGCCGTCCCACATATCGAACTACAAGCGAAATCGTCGATTAACGGCGGGCTGCCTTAACAAGCTCGGCAACCTTGGCAACGACCTCGTCGATCGCCACGTCCTCGCGCTCGCCCGTAGCACGGTCCTTGAGCTCAACGGTGCCATTCTTAAGGCCGCGCTTGCCCAGAACCACCTGATACGGGAAGCCCATGAGGTCGTTATCGGCAAACTTAAAGCCCGGACGCTCATCGCGATCGTCGACGACGACCTCGATACCCTCGGCACACAGGCCATCAACAATCTGCTCGCAGACGGTAGCGCACTCTTCCTTCTTGGGATCAAGCGGAATCACCGCGACCTCGTACGGGGCAACGGAGACCGGCCAGACGATACCGTGCTCGTCGTTGTGCTGCTCCACGACGGCAGCAAGCGAGCGGGACACACCAACGCCGTAGCAACCCATGATGAGCGGCTTCTCCTTGCCGTCCTCGTCCATAAAGGTGGCACCCATGGCCTCGGAGTACTTGGTGCCCAGCTGGAACACCTGAGAGACCTCGATGCCGCGGGCAGCAGAGAGCGGCTTGCCGCAGTGCGGGCAGGGATCACCGGCAACGACGGTGACCAGATCTGCCCACTCATCGACGGTAAAGTCGCGCTCGGGGCAAGCACCGGTAAAGTGATAATCGACCTCGTTGGCACCGCAGGCCCACTGCTTGGACTCGCGCAGGCTCTCGTCGCACACCAGACGGATGCCCTCGGGCAAGTTAACCGGTCCGATAAAGCCCTTGTGCAGACCGTAGGTCTGGAGCTCCTCGTCGGTCATCATGCGATAGCCCTTGCCAAAGACATGCTCGGCCTTGCAGTCGTTGAGCTCATGATCGCCCGGGACGATGGCCACGACGGGCTTGCCCTCGGCATCGATGAGCGCCAGGGACTTGCGCGTGCCGTTCTCGGGGAACCCAAAGAACTTAGCAACAGCCTCAATGGTGCCCATGCCCGGAGTCTCAACCTTGGTAAGCGTACCGTCACCGGGTCCCTCAGTCACGACGACCTTGGTGCTTGCAGCCTCATCATCGGCGGCAAAACCGCAGTCATCGCAATAGACGAGAGAAGCCTCGCCGGCATCGGCCAAAGCCATGTACTCGACGGAGGTATCGCCACCGATCTCGCCGGAGTCGGCAACGACGGGCAAGGCCTTGATGTAGCAGCGCTCGCAAATGTTAGCGTAGGCCTGCTTCATCTTGTCGTACTCCTCCTGCAGACTCTCCTGCGTGGCGGAGAAGCTGTAGGCGTCCTTCATGATGAACTCGCGACCGCGCATCAGGCCAAAGCGAGGGCGGAACTCGTCGCGGAACTTATCCTGGATGTGGTACAGGTTAACGGGCAGCTGTTTGTAGGAGCGCAGCTCGTTGCGCACCAGGGCCGTGACGGTCTCCTCGTGCGTGGGGCCCAGCACAAACTCGCGGCCATGACGGTCGTCAAAGCGCACGAGTTCCTTGCCATAGGCATCGATACGGCCGGACTCACGCCACAGCTCGGCATCGACCATGATGGGCATCATAAGCTCCTGGGCGCCGGCAGCGTCCATCTCGTCGCGCACGATGTTCTCGATCTTGCGGATCGAGCGCCATGCGAGCGGCAGATAGGAATACAGGCCGGCGGCCTCCTTGCGGATCATGCCGGCACGGAGCAACAGGCGGTGGCTGGCGAGCTCAGCGTCCGCCGGATCCTCTTTAAGCGTCGGCGCATAGAGCTTAGACATATACATTGCTCGAGTCATTTACTTCTCCTCAATAAGCTTGTCGACCTCGGCCATAAGCGCGTCGACAATTTGGTCCTCAGCTACTTTACCAATGATCTGGCCATGCGAAAAGAGCAAGGCCTGACCACGTCCGCAAGCAACGCCCAGGTCGGCATCAGAAGCCTCACCGGGGCCATTAACGGCACATCCCATGACGGCAATCGAAAGCGGCGCGGCATAGTTCTTAAGCCGCTCGGTTACTTCCTCGGCGATGGGAATCAGGTTAACCTGGCAGCGGGCGCACGTGGGGCAAGAGACAATCTCGGGACCACGGCGACGCAGGCCCAGTGACTGCAAAATTCCCCAGGCGACCGGCGGCTCCTCGACCGGATCGGCCGTGAGCGACACACGCATGGTGTCGCCAATGCCCTCGGAAAGCAAAATACCCAAGCCTACAGAGCTCTTGATGGTGCCCTGGAGCTTGGTCCCCGCCTCCGTCACGCCCAGGTGAAGCGGAACGTGGGGAATCTCACGTGACAGGGCTCGATAAGTATCGAGCGTCGTTTGCACGCTATGGGCCTTGGCCGAAAGCACAATGTTCGTAAAGCCGCGGTCCTCAAAGTGCTTGACGAAGCGCTCGCTCGACATCACGAGCTTTTCGGGCTGCGTGAGGTCTTCGCGCTCGGCGATATCCTGCTCAAGCGAGCCCGCGTTCACGCCAATGCGAATCGCGCACCCAGCGGCGCCCGCGGCATCGATCACGGCATCGACCTTGGCCCAATCGCCAATGTTGCCGGGATTGATGCGGAGCTTGGCGGCACCGGCCTCAACGGCACCAATGGCGAGCTTATGGTTAAAGTGGATATCAGCGACAATCGGCACCGGAGACTCGGCACAGATGGTGCGGAAACCCTCAAGCGCGGCCTCAGTGGGCACGCTCACACGCACGATATCGCAGCCAGCCTGCGCCAACGCGCACACTTGCGCAAGCGTTGCCTGGGCATCAGCGGTATCGGTGCAGGTCATGGATTGGACCACCACCGGCGCGCCGCCACCGATCTGCACACCGCCCACATGCACGGGGCGCGTCAACTCGCGAGGCAAAGGATGGGATAAAGACAATCCAAACACTCCCCTACAGAATAAATCGAAGGATGTCGGAACGAAGCATATAGACAAACAGCAGCGCAAAGAGCGCGATGCCCACATAGCTCACAATCGTCTGGACCTTGAGCGGAAGCTCGCGGCCCGCAATCTTTTGAATGATCTCGATGACCAGCTTGCCGCCATCGAGTGGTGGGATGGGCAGCAGGTTCATAAAGCCAAGCGAGAACGAAATGAGCGCGGCAAACGACAGGAACGTTACGGGGCCGGCAGCAGCAGCCTGTGAGGACATAACGCTAATACCCACGATCGAAGAAGACTGATCGAGAATCTCCATCGTATGCTGCGGCTGGAGTAGGCGCATCACGCCATCCGCCGTCTGTACAACATAGGAGAATGACAGACGCGCCGAGGTGATCGGGTCTAAACGGACCACCTGCGTAGAGGCATACACACCTAGGCGCTCGTCCTCTTTGAGCGCAACCGTGGTCGAATGCTGCTTGCCGTCATGCTCGTACTCGATGGCGATATCGTCCTTACCGGCGGCCTTGCCGATGGCATCGTAAACGTCCATCCAGGTAGAGCACGATACTCCGTCAACCGAAAGGATCGCATCACCGGCCTCGATACCCGCCTTGGCGGCAATAGATCCCTCGTCAACCTGACCGATCACGTTGGTATCCATCGGCACGGTGACACCCGCAATGGAATAGATGCTCATAAGGAGCAAAAAACCCGTCAAGATATTGACGATAATGCCTGCGAGCAGCATAAAGGCGCGCTTGAGAAAGCCTTGGCCAAGATAGGTGTGCGAGCGTTCTTGCGCAAGGAACTCGGCCTCGCCGCACGGCAGCTCCCACACATCGCCCTCGGCAGTCGCATGTTCGCGATCGAAACGGCGACCATCAAAGGTGGTATAGCCTGCCGTGTCTCGTGGCAACGTCTGATATTTGGTGGGATAGTAGCTCGGCGAGGGCTTCTCCCCTTCCTCATACCAGGGCGCGATGGAGCCCCAGCCCAGCAAAAGGGCGCATGCCTCGAGCACATCCTCCTCGGAAAGTTCGAGCTCGACAGCAAGGTCGGCCACGGTCACGCGACCATGACGATAGATAGCCGCGAGCACGCGATCGGCGCACGAAACATCGGTCGGATCCATACCGCAGATGGCAGCGTAGCCACCCAGCAGCAGCGGGGTCACGCCAAACTTGGTTCCAATGCGACGCGACGTGTAATGGATGTCAAAGCGGCACGGCAGACCCAAAAAGAACTCGGTCACACGGACGCCGCAGGCACGCGCCGCCAAAAAGTGGCCGCCCTCGTGCAAAAACACGAGGACGGAAAGCATCAGCAGGCCCCAAAAGACCGATGAGAGAACGCTCAGAACAGTATCCATAAAACGAAAAAGCAATCCTTATGGGTTAGGAACGGGTTGCGGCGAGCACCTGCGCAGCCTTTTCACGCGCCCACGCATCGATGTCGCGAAGCTGCTCAAACGAATCGACCGCCTGCATATCGTGGGCGTCCATGCAGGATTCCACAATGCGATCGATATCGGTAAAGCTGCAGCCATCGTGCAGGAAGGCATCGACGGCGACCTCGTTGGCGGCATTGAGCACGCACGGCATGGTACCACCCGTCTTGCCGGCACGCTCGGCCAGCGCCAGGCAGCGGAAGGTATCCATGTCGGCAGCATCAAACGTGAGCTGCCCCAGCTCGCGGAAATCGATACGAGGCGCCGGGGTATCCCAACGCTCGGGATACGAGAACGCGAACTGGATGGGAATACGCATGTCGGAAGCACCGAGATGCGCCATCACGGAGCCGTCGGAGAACTCGACCATAGAGTGAATCTTGGACTGACGCTGCACGACCACGTTAATGAAATCGAGGTCGCAGTTAAACAGATGCATGGCCTCAATGCGCTCCAGGCCCTTGTTCATGAGGGTGGCGGAGTCGATGGTGATCTTGGCACCCATGGCCCACGTGGGATGTGCGAGGGCATCGGCACGCGTCACGCGATTGAGCTCGTCGCGCGTACGGCCAAAGAACGGACCGCCCGAGCAGGTAAGCCAAATACAATGAGCCTCGCGCGGGTCCTCCCCCAGATAGCACTGGTAAATGGCGGAGTGCTCAGAGTCGACTGGAATAAGCTGGCCCGGTTGTGCCAACGGCATAAGCAAGTCGCCACCGACGACGAGGGACTCCTTGTTGGCAAGGGCAAGGCGCTTATTAGAGGTCAAGGCCGCATGGCTCGCCTCGAGACCGGCGGCGCCCACAATAGCAACGAGCACGCAGTCGACATCGTCGCGACGCGCGAGCTCGCAAACCGCCTGCGCGCCAACGCCAAGCTTCGTTCCCTCGGGCAACTCCTGCAGCACGGCGTCATCGCCGTGAGCGACATCGGCCACGGCAACCGCCGGAACCGAGAACTCGCGGGCAGCGGCAACGAGCTCAGAGGTGCTGGAGTTAACGGACAGCGCCGTCACCTGCAGGCGATCGGCATGCTGGCGGCACACATCGAGCGCCTGGGTGCCGATGGAGCCCGTACAACCCAGGATGGCAACACGGAGGCGTCCATCGGGGCCATACGTCGTCTGGAATGACATTACAGCACGCCTCCGATCATCAGCATCAGCTGCGCGGTGATGCAGCCGAAGATAAGCGAATCGCTACGATCGAGCATGCCGCCGTGGCCCGGGATAAGGTTGCCGGAATCTTTGACGCCCACACCGCGCTTGATGCGCGACTCGATAAGGTCGCCGATAACGCCCAGAATGGACACGACCACGCCGCACAGCAGCGCATAGGGCAGGCTGAGCTTGAAGAAATGCGTCGCCCACAGGATGAGCCAAATCAAAACCGAGCCCAGGATGCCGCCAACAAACCCCTCCCAGCTCTTTTTGGGAGAGATCTTGGGAACCATCTTGTGTTTACCGATACGGCTGCCCACGATGTAGGCAAACGAATCGGAGACCCAAAGGGACGCGCAAACACCCACCGAAAGCAGGGCGCCGGCAAAACCGGGCACGGCATCGCGCAGCAGCACGATAGCCGACAGCATAAAACCGGTGTAGATGGGACCCATGAGTGTCACGGCAACATCGGATATGCGGGTACGCGGCGACCAGACATACCAAATGCCCACAGCGAGCATCAGGGCAAAAAGCAGGGCATTCAGCAGCATCGAATCGCCCAACGCCGACAGCGGAAAGAGCACGGCGGCAGCGATACCCATGCGCTCGTTAGCCATCTTGCCATCGAGCCTTGTCATACGGAAAAACTCATAGCAGCACAGACCGCTCATGACAGAAACAAAGATGGCCGTGGGCACGATACCCAAAACCAGGCACAGGATAAAGACAACGGCGTAGACGATACCGGCGGCGGCACGGGTAATAAAGCCCGCCAGCCACGAACCGGTGCCGCTCTTCGCTGCAGGCGCTCCCGCAGTGGCAGCTTTGCGCGCAGGCGTCTTGGGAGCAGATGCCTTGGGACGTTCGGACACGATTAAGCCTCCTCGGTCTTGCTCAGTCCACCAAACCTACGGTCACGGCCCTGGTAGGCCAAAATGGCGTCGACAAGGCCCCAGCGGTCAAAGTCGGGCCAATAGGTATCGGTGACATAGAATTCGGAATAAGCCACCTGCCACAGCAGATAGTTCGAAAGGCGCAGCTCACCAGAAGTGCGAATCACAAGCTCAGGATCGGGAAGGCCGGCGGTATAGAGGTGGGAAGCCACCATGTCGTCATCAATTGCGCCAGGATCGATCTTACCGGCGGCAGCGTCGAGTGCGATCTGACGGACAGCGCGGGTAATCTCGGCACGCGCGCCGTAGTTGACGGCAAGCGCCAGCGTCATTCCGGTGTGATCGGCGCACTCGGCAAGGCCGCGTTCAAAAACGTCGCGAGTCTTCTTGGGCAGCGCGGAAATGTCACCCAAAAAGACAACGCGCACGTTTTCGCGCTTCAGAAGCGGCAGCTCGTCGATAAACGTCTTGGCAAACAGGTGCATCAAGACGTTGACCTCATGCTGCGGGCGGTTCCAGTTTTCGGTAGAAAACGCATAGGCAGAAAGCACGTCGACGCCCAGACGCACGCAGGCGGTAATAATCTCGCGAAGGGAGACGATACCCGCCTTGTGGCCCTCGGTGCGTGCAAGACCGCGCGACGTGGCCCAACGACCGTTGCCGTCCATGATGCACGAGATATGGTGCGGAATGTTATTGAGGTCAAGGTCGGAAAAACCGACGCCCGCAGGGGCGTCGGCAAAGTACTCGACCAGTTTATGCTCGTCGTATTGCACCTTAGATCTCCATGACCTCGGCTTCTTTTTCCTTCAGAAGCTCCTCGACCTTGGCGACATACTCATCGGTGTGCTTCTGGACCTTGGCCTGCTCGCGACGAACATCGTCCTCGGTTAGCTCCTCATCGCGCTCGAGCTTGTTGTTGAAGTCGCGACGGATGTTACGGATAGACACCTTGGCCTGCTCGGCGTACTCGCGGCACTCCTTGACGAGCTCGCGACGGCGCTCCTCAGTGGGAGCCGGGAACGGAAGACGAACGACGGTGCCATCGGAGTTGGGGGTAATACCCAGATCGGAAGCGCCGATGGCCTTGACGATAGCATTGATGAGTGCCTTGTCCCACGGCTCGATGAGCAGCATGTGGGCCTCGGGGGTCTTGACGGCGGCAACCTGCGTGACCGGCGTGGGAACACCGTAATAATCGACGGTGATGTCGGACAGAATGTTGGCATTGGCGCGGCCGGTACGGACCTTGGAGAAGTTATGCTTGAGGGACTCGAGCGACTTGTCCATATGGGCGGTGATGTTCTCTGCCATGCTTAATCCTCCTGATAGACGAGCGTGCCGACGGGCTCACCCGAAAGCGCGCGCTTGACGGTGTCCTCGCCATCGATGTTGAGGACCAAAATCGGCATACGGTTGTCCTGGCACAGTGCCGTAGCCGTGGAATCCATAACCTGCAGACCGCGGACGAGAACCTCGTGATAGGTAATCTTGTCAAAACGGACGGCATCAGCGCACTTGACGGGATCCTTATCGTAGATGCCGTCAACCTTGGTGGCTTTAATCAGAATCTCGGCGCCGATCTCGCACGCACGAAGAGCCGCGGCGGTGTCGGTCGTAAAGTACGGATTGCCCGAACCGGCGGCAAAAATAACGACGTTGCCCTTGGAAAGGTGGTTGATGGCGCGACGGCGAATATAGGGCTCGCAGATCTCGTTCATCTGGATAGCGCTCATCACGCGGCAGGGAACATCGTTATGCTCGAAGGCATCCTGCAGGGCGAGCGCGTTCATAACGGTTGCCAGCATGCCCATGTAGTCGGCCTGAGCACGCTCCATGCCACCGGCAGCGCCTGCCATGCCGCGGAAAATATTGCCGCCGCCGACAACGACGCCGACCTCATGGCCAACGGCGAGCAGCTCCTTGACCTGCTTAGCAAGATGGTCGGTAACCTTGGGGTCGATGCCATATTGGCCGTCGCCCATCAGCGCTTCGCCGGAAAGCTTAAGAAGCACGCGTTTATATCGGATGTCGGACAAAGCGATCCTCCTTTAGATTGAACTCTCAACATTCTATCAAAGGCTCTAAGAAGAGCCATGAAAAAGCAGGCTGTGAGTAAAACCCACAGCCTGCTCATTACCAGCTACAAGAGCTTATTTACTCGCCACGGACCAGACGGTCAAAGGCAACGACGGTAATGGTGTCGCCGAGCTCCTTGGAGACCTGCTCAGCGTACTTCTTGATGGTGAGGGAGCTGTCCTTGATGAACTCCTGCTCGGTGAGCACGGACTGCTTGTAGAACTTCTCCAGACGGCCGACAGCCATCTTCTCCTGGATAGCCTCGGGCTTACCGGACTCGGCAGCCTGAGCCATGTAGATCTGCTTCTCGTGCTCGACGGTCTCGGCCGGAACCTGATCGCGGGTAGCGCAGATCGGGGCGACGGCGGCAACCTGAAGGGCAACGTCGTGAGCGAAGGTCTTGAAGGATTCAGCCTGAGCGGTCTCAGCCTTCTCGAAGGCGAACTCGACGAGGACGCCGATCTTACCACCCATGTGGATGTAAGAAGCGAGCGCGCCGTTCTCAGCCTTGCGAGCAGCGAAGCGGGAGATCTTCATGTTCTCGCCCATGATGTGAATCATCTCGGTGAGCTCGGAGGAAACGGTCTCCTCGCCCATCGGCTTCTCGAGCAGAGCGTCGACGTCAGCAGGCTCGGTGGTAGCGACAACCTCAGCGACCTTGGAAGCAAAGCCGGTGAACTTGGCGTTAGAGCCAACGAAGTCGGTCTCGCAGGAGAGCTCGAGCAGAGCGCCGGTCTTGCCATCCTCGGAGACGAACGCGGCGACAGCGCCCTCGTTGGTCTCACGGCCAGCCTTCTTGGCAGCCTTGGCAAGGCCGTTCTTACGCAGAACGTCGACAGCGGCGTCCATGTCGCCGTCAGCCTCGACGAGAGCCTTCTTGCACTCCATCATCGGGGAGTCGGTCATCTCGCGGAGCTGCTTGACCATAGCGGCGGTAATCTGGGCCATTGTGGTTCCTTTCAAAGAGATGAAAAAGAATTAACTAAGACTGATTTACTCGGCCTTGGGCTCAGCGGCCATCTCGGCCTCGGAGACCTGCTCCTTACCAGAGCCAGCGAGGCAGGCGTCAGCCATGAGCTCGCACATAAGGGTGACAGCGGAGATAGCGTCATCGTTGCAGGGGATGCCGTACTCGACCTCGTCGGGATCGGAGTTGGTGTCGATCAGGGCGACGACGGGGATGTTCAGGCGCTGAGCCTCCTTGATGGCGTTCTCCTCGCGCTTGGTGTCGATGACGAAGAGAGCCTGGGGCAGACCCTTCATGTCGCGGGCGCCACCGAGGTTGGTCTGGAGCTTGGTGAGCTCCTTGCCGAGAACAGCCTGCTCCTTCTTGGGCAGAACAGCCATGCGGCCGTCCTCGACCATGGCCTCGAGCTCCTCCATGCGGTTGATGCGGGAGCGGATGGTGACGAAGTTGGTCAGCATACCGCCGAGCCAACGCTGGTTGATGTAAGGCATGTTGGCGCGCTCAGCAGCGTTCTTGACGGCCTCCTGAGCCTGCTTCTTGGTGCCGACGAACAGCACGTTGCCACCCTTGGCGACGTTCTTGACGAAGGTGTAGGCCTGGTCGGCGTCGAGGATGGTCTGCTTGAGGTCGAGGATGTAGATGCCGTTGCGCTCACCGAAGATGAACGGCTTCATCTTGGGGTTCCAGCGACGGGTCTGGTGACCGAAGTGGCAGCCGGCCTCGAGCAGGGTGCGGATATTAATCTTGGTAGCCATGTTAAACCTCCTGTGGTTTGCCTCCGCGCGGGGTCATCCTCCAAAACCAACCCGGACATGTGCTACCAAAGCCCGGGCACCACGGTATGAAGTAGCCGCGCGTGCGTGATAAAAACATGTTGCCGTGAAGCAACCCGATGAATGATAGCAGGAATGCCTCTTCCTGCCAACCCGCAATCAAAACCACACACCTGAGTGCGGCGCGGGACGTCCCAGCCACTATTCGCCGCGGGGATGGGCTTGAGCCACGGCACGTTTAAGCCGATCGGGTGTGAGATGCGTGTAGATCTGCGTCGTGGACAGGCTCGCATGACCTAGCAGCTCTTGAACCGAGCGCAGGTCCGCACCGCCCTCGAGCAAGTCGGTCGCAAAGGTATGGCGCATCGCATGCGGGGCGATGTCAGCCGGAATGCCGGCGAGCGTCGCCAGCGTATGGAACCGCCGCCGGAGCATCGCGGCGCTCATGCGATTGCCGCGCGCCGATATAAGCAGCGGATGCGGCCCGGTAGCGAGGTCGCGGCGCTTTGCCCGAGCGAGCAACTCCGGCCTCCCCTCTTCAATATAGAGACGCGTCACATCGAGCGCACGACGATACAGAGGGACGATACGCTCCTTGCTCCCCTTGCCCCACAGGCGCAGCGTGCGCTCGGACCATGAGATGGATTCCACATTGAGCGCCGCAAGCTCTGAGATGCGGGCACCCGAGGCATAGAGCAACTCGAGCATCGCCGCATCGCGCAGTCCCGCGGGTGTTGAGGTATCAGGCGTCTTGAGCAGCGCCTCGACCTGCTGGGTCGTAAGGACGCCCGGCAGGTCACGCGGCAGCTTGGGCGACGCGATCGCCGAGACCGCATCGCCCTCGACAATCCCCTCGGCAGCCATCCAGCGATAGAGAGATCGGATAGCCGACAGGTGCGCCGCAAGCGTTCGGGGAGCCACCTGCTCACGCGAAAGCTCAGCAAGATAGCGACGAATGGTGCGCACGTCGGCAGCGAAAGCATCAATATCCTCGCGCTCGCACCAGGCAGCAAAGCGTTCCAGTCTCGAGCCATAGGCCGTCACCGTGTTGGGAGAAAGCCCCTCAACGCGTGCGATATAGGCGATAAAAGAGTCGACGGTGTCGTACAGGTCAAAGGCTATGACCGGTCGCCTCCAAACAAGTCGGAACGCGTGGCCAAGTAGGCATCGAGGGCCTCGAGCGCACGGTCCGCATAGGCCTGATAGCGGTCGCGCTTGCTGCGGCGCTTACCGTCCTCGAGCGGCGGCACCAGGCCAAAGTTGACATGCATGGGCTGATAGCCCACGGTGGCAGGATCGGTCGCATAGCCCACGAGCGCACCCAGGGCGCCCACGCGGGGCAACTCGACGGAATCGGCGCCGATAGCCTCTGCATAGGTGTTGAGCGCCGCGAGCAGACCGGTCGCCACGGCTTCCATGTACCCCTCGGTGCCGGTGATCTGACCGGCCAGGCGCACGCCGGTACCGGGCACGGCAAAGGTGCCATCGAGCACGTGCGGGGCGTCGACAAAGGTATTGCGGTGCATGACACCGTAGCGGAAGAACTCAGCGTTCTCCAGGCCCGGCACCATATGGAAGACGCGCTTCTGCTCGCCAAAGGTCAGGTTGGTCTGGAAGCCCACCAGGTTATAGGCGGTCTTCTCCTTGTTCTCGGCACGCAGCTGAATCGCCGCCCAAGGGCGACGTCCGGTACGCGGGTCGGTGAGGCCGACGGGCTTCATGGCGCCAAAGCGAATGGCGTCCTTGCCGGTGCGCGCAACCTCCTCGGCAGGCTGGCAGGCCTGGAACAGATCGCCGCCCTCAAAGTCCTTGAGCACCACGCGGTCGGCCGTGGTGAGCGCCTCGATAAAGGCCTCGTACTCCTCCTTGTTGAGCGGAGCGTTGAGATAGTCGCCGCTCCCCTGCTCCTCGTAGCGCGACTGCGAAAACAGCACGTCCATATCGAGCGTGGAGGCATCGACGATCGGCGCCGCGGCATCGAAGAACGCAAGGGCGTCGCCACCGACGAGCTTCATGACCTCTTCGCTCAGCGCCGGTGAACACAGCGGGCCCGCGGCAATGACCACGTGGCCCTCGGGGATCTGGGTGACCTCGCCGTGAACGACCTCGATATTGGGGCGGGCGGCAACCTCAGCCTCGACGAGCTCGGAGAATGTAACACGGTCGACCGCCAGGGCGCCACCAGCGGGAACAGCAGCGCGATGGGCGCAGTCGAGCAGGACTGAACCCATGCGCTCAAGCTCGGCCTTCAGCAAACCAGCCGCGGAATCCGGACGGGTCGACTTAAACGAATTGGAGCAGACGAGCTCTGCCAGGTGATCGGTATGGTGAGCCGGGGAGCTCACCTGGGGGCGCATCTCGCACAGCTTTACGGCAAACCCGCGGTCTGCCAGCTGGATCGCGCATTCCGAACCCGCCAGACCGCCACCGATAACCGTCACCTGATCGAACTGCATCTGCAAACACCTTTCTAATTGACACGTTTTCCATTGTGACCGAAGGGCGTCTGGGCGTGAAGGGCAAACTTGGAGGGCGCATACCTTCCATCCATCATGCGCTCGATAAGGCCCTCGAGTTCAAGCGAACCCAAGAGTTTGAGTACGCCGACAGCATCGAGTGAGACGAGCGCCGCGATGTCGTCGACCTTGAGCGGAGAGGCGATGAGCGCATGCATCACGGTCTGCTGTGTTGGATTCAGGTCGGCAATGCCGGGAGCATCGGGGCGCGAGTAGCGCAGGGTGCCGTATATGCGAGAGATAGCCATCTCGATGGACTCCTCGTCGACAATGCAGCAGGCACCGTTCGCAATGAGGTAATTCGTGCCACGCGACTCGGGCGATAGGATCGACCCCGGCACGGCAAGAAGTTCGCGCCCCAAATCCATAGCAGCCTCGGCTGTAGAAAACGTCCCGGAAGGCATACCCGCCTCGGATACAAAGAGGGCTTGCGACAGGGCCGCGATCACGCGATTGCGACGCGGAAAGGCAAACTTGCGCGGACCCATGCCCCACGGAGAGATCGACACGACCGCGCCGCCCGTATCGAGCGTGCGCGTAATAAGCCCCGCGCTCGAACGCGGGTAGACCACGTCGGCGCCCGTCCCCAGCACCACGACGTGTTTGCCGCCGGCGTTGACCGCAGCCCAACCCGAGGCCTGGTCACAACCGACCGCACCGCCCGAAACTACCGTCACTCCCGCCTCAACCGCCACCTTCGCCGCAAGCTCTGCCACGGCAAGACCATACGGCGAGGCCTTTCGCGCACCGATGATGGAGAGCGCGGGCGTCGAAAGCGCCTCGGGGTTGCCGCGCACATAGAGCGTCTGAGGTACATCAGAAAGCTCCAAAACGGTCTCGGGATACAACGCGTCACCTGGATGCAGCTCGAAGGTCCCCTCAGCCATCATTGGTCCCTCCTTCCCTGGTACATCGCCGCCTCGAGCACGTGGTCCTGCGTCACCTGCTCGCTCTCGGCGACATCTGCGATCGTGCGCGCAATGCGAACAAGGCGCACGATGCCACGCCCTGTGAGATGCGTGCGCTTCGACAGGCCGAGCACACACTTCTCCGCCGCATCATCGAGCTCAAAGGTCGAAACGACGCCGTCAATGGACCGAGTCTCGTCATCCTCGGCCTCGGCATCCGCATCGTCCATGCGGGATTCGCGCCAAGCGCGAAAGGCGCGACCGCGCACAACGTAGTCACGTAACTCGGCCGACGACATGCCCTCCGCACCCTCGATAATCACTTGAGGGTCGGGACGGGTCACATCGATCATCATGTCGATACGGTCGGCCAAAGGACCGCGCAGTTTAGACCGATAGCGCTCGACCATCGCCGCCGAGCAGCGACACGGCACCTCGCGATCGCCCAAAAAGCCGCAGGGGCAGGGATTGCTCGCAGCCAGCAGCTGAAAGCGCGACGGGAAGGTAAAAGCCCCGTCGACGCGTACGATCCTCACGTAGCCGCGCTCGATGGGCTGACGCAGCGTCTGCAGCACGCCAGTGGGAAACTCGGCAAGCTCGTCCAAAAAGAGCACGCCGCCATGAGCAAGGCTGATCTCACCCGGGTGCACCGGGCGCCCGCCGCCGATAAGGCCTGCGGTCGAAATACTGTGGTGGGGACTGCGGAAGGGGCGGTGCCCCGCCAACAAGCCATCAATGTTCTCACCCAAAACCGAATGGATGCACAGTGCCTCCTGCTGATCCTCAACGGAAAGCTCGGGCAGGATGCCGGTCATACGGCGAGCGAGCATCGTCTTGCCCGATCCCGGAGACCCGATCATGAGCAAGCCGAGTTCTCCTGCCGCCGCAAGCGCCATGCCGCGTTTAGCGACTTCCTGCCCCAGCACGTCTGCATAGTCGAGCTCGGGCTCAAAGGTCGCCTCGACACCCTCGGAATCCAAGTAGTGCCGTGCGGCATCGCCCATGCCGTGAGCAAGCTGAGACAGATGGTCGATAAAGCCGCAATCTACGCCCGCGAGTGGCACATGCTGGTCGGACCTGCCGGCGATAAAAGACAGCC
Organism: Collinsella sp.; assembly: GCA_048342015.1. Classification (GTDB taxonomy): domain Bacteria; phylum Actinomycetota; class Coriobacteriia; order Coriobacteriales; family Coriobacteriaceae; genus Collinsella. Next base: position 77,846 of record DBGDFS010000012.1, read on the forward strand.
CCATGTCGCGAGCCAATAGCTGAAACGCCACCTCGCCCTTGACGGGAAGCACCGTACCGTCCAGACCAAGCTCACCTGCGATAAGGCAGCGATCGAGGTTGTCACGGGGAATCTGCTCATCGGCCGCTAGAACCGCGATGGCGATGGGCAGGTCAAAGCCGCTACCGGTCTTGCGGATATCGCCGGGTGCCAGGTTAACGGTAATGCCCGAGCGCGGGATCTCGAACCCGGCGGAGCGCATCGCGCAGCGAATACGACCGCGTGACTCCATCACCTCCATACTCGGAATGCCGAGCATCTGGATGCCCGGAACGCCACCGGCAAGCGAGACCTCGACCGTGACGTGAATCGCCTCGACGCCGCGGATGCAGGCCGCGTGAACGGCAAACGTCTCGAACGCCATCACGACACCTGCCAATCGAACGCGTTGTACTGATGCTCAATCTCGGCGATATGCCCGCCGCGGATGGTGACACCCACAGCATCGAAGCGAATCGCCTTGAGCGGATAATGCTCCATGAGATAGCAACTTGCGATGCGGCGGTAGCGGCGTTGCTTTTGGGCGTCCACGGCCTCCTCGGGAAAGACCCGCGTGGTGCAATCCAGCGAAACGCGTCTGGTCTTGACCTCGGCCATCACCACGACATCGTCGAGCTCATCGAGCAGCACCAGATCGGCCTCGCCCTCGGTGCAACGATAGCCCTGCTCCAGCAAGGTGTAGCCGCGCTCGTTAAAGTAGTCGATGGTGATCAGCTCGCCCAGCATGCCTAGCTCGCGGGGACTGAGTCCCTTGATAAACTCGGGCGTCATCGCCCCGGAGTCGAGCTCGCCGTTTTCCCAACGCTCCTTGAGCTGCTGCGTCTTGCTCTTTTTGCTTGCGGCACTCATGGGGTCTCCTTTCCCGCACACTGCATTGCCCCGATGATGAGGGCACCTTTCATGCGGGTAAGTACCGGAAGCAAACCAAAAGCTGACCAAATGCCGTCAAAAAACGGGCCGTACGCAACAATGGTGTTGCATACGGCCCGCTACCAGCAGGTTTATAAAACCCCAGAGGTCCATGTCTCCACAATTGGCCTAGAAAAGGCGCTCAGTCTGCAGAAAGTTTCCGCAAAAGCTCACGCGGTGCAGCGGACAAAGTCCATGTTTGCGAATGGCCTCGATGTGCTCGGGGCTCGCATAGCCCTTCGACTCGGCCAGATGGTACTCGGGATACTCGGCGTCGTACTCGACCATCATCTCGTCACGCGTGACCTTGGCCATGATGGACGCCGCGGCGATGCAGGCGATCTTGGCATCGCCCTTCACCACGTCGCGCTCGTTGGGAACGGCGCCCAAGGGGTTACCGTCCATAAGCACGCAGTCGGGTTCAAGTCCCGTATCGGCCACGGCGCCCGCAACGGCGGTACGGATAGCACGGGCCATGCCCATCTCATCGATATCCTTCGGCGCGATATGGCAAAAACCGATCGCCGTCGCCACCTCGGCAATCTTCACGGAGAGCAGCTCGCGGCGCGCCGGCGTGAGCTTTTTGGAATCGTTGATGCCCCAGATGCGCGGCTCCATGGGAAGGCACACGGCACACACCGTCAGGGGACCGGCCACCGATCCGCGACCCACCTCGTCGACACCAACGACCACCCCATCGCCGCCAAGCTCATGCATAAGCTCGTACATGCCATTGACGCGCTCGCGCTCGGCGACCTCTTTGGAATGGCGTTTGAGGGCGCGTTCACAAGCCTTGATCACCTGCTGGCGCGGGTCCTCGCGATAATGCTCCACGAGGGCGGGGATCTCCTCAAACGTTGCGCTCGCCAGCTCTCCGGCAACCTGCGATGCCGAAACCGAGCTCGTCATATTGGCCATACCAGGCCCTCCTTGCATGCAAATCAGATAAAAAGAAGGGCCACCCGAAGGTGACCCTTGTGTCCAAACGAGTGGACAGACGCTGCGATCTTCTTAGCGCTTCTCGGGGATGCGAGCAGCCTTGCCCACCTTGTCGCGGAGGTAGTACAGCTTGGCGCGACGGACGCGACCATGACGAACGACCTCGAGCTTGGCGATCTTGGGGCTGTGAAGCGGGAAGGTACGCTCAACACCGACACCGAAGGACATCTTGCGGACGGTGAAGGTCTCGCGGGCACCGGCGCCGGCCATGCGGATGACGTCGCCCTGGAAGACCTGGATGCGCTCGCGGTCGCCTTCCTTAATGCGGTAGTGAACCTTGACGTTGTCGGCGACGCGAACCTGAGGAATGTCCTCGCGGATCTGCTGACGCTCGATTGCGCGGATGTAATCCATGTGCAATTCCTTACTCTTCTAGAGGTGCCGTACCACCTTGGCCGGCACGTAGTTGAACAAACGTATTCGAGTATACACGCGCGGGTTTCTGCTGCAAGAACAATTTTTTACGCAGACAAAAAGACAAAAACCCGCACATGATAACCGCCCGCCTCACGAATGAGACGGGCGGCATGAGGGGGGCTACACTAGACGTCGATGTGCGGGGCGCTAGGCGTTGCGCTTGGCCTCGAGCTTGGCCTGAGCGGCAGCCAGGCGTGCGAGGGGCACGCGATAGGGCGAGCAGGACACGTAGTCCACGTCGGCCACGTTAAACAGGCCCTTGATGGACTTGGGGTCGCCGCCGTGCTCGCCGCACACGCCAAAGTGCATGTCGGGGTTGGTGGCACGGCCCTTCTCGACGGCCATGCGTACCAGCTCGAGTACTGCCGTATCGATGGTCTCGAAGGGGTTGTCCTTCAGAATCTTCTTATGCATGTACAGCGGGATGAACTTAGCCTCGGCGTCGTCACGCGAGAAACCGAAGGTCGTCTGGGTGAGGTCGTTGGTGCCAAAGCAGAAGAAGTCGGCATGGTGGGCGATCTCGTCAGCGACCATGCAGGCGCGCGGCAGCTCGAGCATCGTGCCCACGGGAATATTGAGCTCGACGCCTTCTTCGACGGAAACCTCGGCGATCACGCGCTCGATGACCTCGCGGGTCTGGACGTGCTCGGCCGTGATGGAGACGAGCGGAACCATGATCTCGGGACGCGGGTCGACGCCCTCCTTGATAAGGCAGGCAGCAGCCGTGGCGACGGCGCGAACCTGCATGAGCGGCAGATCGCTAAAGACGACGGATAGGCGCACGCCGCGCAGGCCGAGCATCGGGTTGGACTCGACCATGCCGTCGATGCGACGCAGGCGGGCACGCAGGGCGGCAAGCTCTTCCTCGCTGGCGCCAGCGGCCTCCTTCTTGGTGATGGCAACCTCGAACTCGCGAGGATTATCCAGGAACTCATGAAGCGGCGGATCGAGCAGACGAACGACCACATCGCGACCGGACATGGTCTTGAACATGGCCAGGAAGTCCTCCGTCTGAACCTTGAGCAGATCGGCGAGGGCCCGCTGCTTCACGGCCTCATCGTCGGACAGTATAAAGCTCTGGATGATGTTCTTACGGTCGCCCAGGAACATGTGCTCGGTGCGGCACAGGCCAATAGCCTCGGCGCCAAACTCGAGGGCAAGCTCGGCATCCTCGGGATTGTCGGCGTTGACGCGCACATGGTTGGCATGACCACAGGTCTCGTCCAGGCGAATCTCGTCGGCCCAGGACAGGATAGTGTCCAGGTCGCCGGTAAGCTCGGCGGAGACCAAGTCGACGGGACCGTCGACGACGATGCCCTGGGTGCCGTCGATGGAGATGACATCGCCCTCGTGCAATACGCGGTCGCTGCCCTCGATGCGCACGACCTTCTCGGCGGCATCGATGTGGAAGCACTCAACGCCGCAGACGCAGGGCGTACCCATACCGCGGGCGATAACAGCGGCATGGCTCGTCTTGCCACCGTGGCTGGTCAGGATACCCTCGGCGGCGACCATGCCCTTCAGGTCGTCGGGGTTAGTCTCCCAGCGAACCAAAATGACCTTGTGACCCTCGTTGGCGCGCGCGACGGCGTCATCGCTCGAGAAAACGACCTCGCCCACGGCGGCACCGGGGCTGGCATTAAGACCGCAGGCCAGCGCCTCATACTTCTTGGAAGCATCGAACTGCGGGTGCAGGAGCTGGTCGAGCTGCGCGGGATCGATACGGTTTACGGCCTCCTCGCGGGTGATCAGTCCTTCCTCGACCATTTCGATAGCGATGCGCAGAGCGGCGGTTGCGGTACGCTTGCCCACGCGGGTCTGGAGCATCCAGAGCTTGCCCTGCTCGATGGTGAACTCGATATCGCACATATCGCGGTAATGATCCTCGAGCGTCAGGAACACGCGCTCGAGCTCCTTGCCTGCGGACTCGAGGCCCGGGGTGGCCTTGAGGTCGGCGATGGGCTCGGTGTTGCGGATGCCGGCGACAACGTCCTCGCCCTGGGCGTTAACCAAAAAGTCACCGTAGAACTCCTTGGTGCCGTCTGCCGGGTTGCGTGTAAAGGCGACACCGGTCGCAGAGGTCTCGCCCTTGTTGCCAAAGGCCATGGCCTGCACGTTGACGGCGGTGCCGAGCTCGTCGGAGATTCCATGCTGCTTGCGGTAGATGCAGGCGCGCTCATTCATCCAGCTGCCAAAGACGGCCTGGATGGCAAGGCGCAACTGGAGCTCCGGATCATGCGGGAAGACGGGCTTGCCGTCGGCGACCTCGAGCTCGGGATACAGGGAGGCATCGACGTTCTCGGAGAAGATGCCCTTAAAGGTCTCGACGAGCTCCTGCAGATCCTCGGCCGAAAGCTCGGAGTCGACGCGGACGCCGGCGACCAGGCGTGCCTGGGTCAGCGCGTTCTCGAACAGGTCGGCGTCAACGCCCATAACGACGTTGGAGAACATCTGAATAAAGCGGCGGTAGCTATCCCAAGCAAAACGCGGATTTTGCGTCTGGGCGATGAGCCCCTGAACGGAGTCGTCGTTGAGGCCTAAGTTGAGGACCGTGTCCATCATGCCGGGCATGGAGAACGGAGCGCCCGAACGAACCGACACGAGCAGCGGATCGGAGGCGTCGCCGAGCTTCTTGCCGCAGCGGGCCTCGAGGTCCGCCTCGGCAGCAACGATCTCATCGAGTGCACCCTCGGGCCACACGTTGCCGGCACCGGAGTACTCGACGCAAGTCTGGCAGGTAATAGTAAAGCCACCGGGAACCGGCAGGCCGATACGGCTCATCTCGGCAAGGTTAGCGCCTTTGCCGCCAAGCACGAAGTTCATGGACTTGTCGCCCTCGGTGACACAGGTGCCCTGGGCGTCGGTACCAAAACGGTAAACCCTCTTGCAATCGCTCACGATACTTCCCCTTCCATGCGCTTACGCGCACGACCGTGGTAACGAATCGACCCGCCGGATGCGGGCCGTGAGGGAACTATACGGCCGGATTTGAACGGGCTTGAGCAGAGGATACGCGGTTTGGTAAACGTGCTAAAACTGGCGGTAAACGGTAGGTAAAGTTGGTTACCTTATGAAGATACCACTACAATAAAAAAGCAGGTCAGATGCGATGTTTTTGCTAAATCGCTTTATCAAAATGCTACTAATATTAGGCGCGGCTGGTGGCTCGGCGGGCGCGAGCTTCTTGGATTTCCTCCAAGTGGCTAATGATCTCGGCAGCGCTTTCCTCGATGGCCTTGCCGTCGGTACGCACCACAAAGCAGCCTAGGCGTTTCATGAGGGCACGAGCTTCCTCAAGCTCGCTGCGCACGCTCTCGGGCTCGGCATAGGAGCCGGCAACGGCACGAGCGTAGTCATCGCCCAAGCGGCTATCGCGAATTTCGGAAATCACATCGACGGTCGAAATCAGGCCGAACAGGCGCATCGGGTCGACCTCGTAAATCGACTTCGGCGGCTCCATGCCATGGGCCAACGGAACATTGGCAACCTTGTAGCCCTGATAAGCCAGATACATCGACAGCGGCGTCTTGGACGTGCGCGATACGCCCAGCAGCACGATATCGGCACCCGACAAATCGTCGCAACCGCGCCCGTCATCGTGCTCAACGAAATATTCCATGGCCTCGATACGATGGAAATAGCGGTCATCGGTCCTGTGAATCACGCCCGCGACGCCTTTGGGCGGCACACCGATGAGCGACGATAGCACGGCGAGCGTCGGACCGATCAGGTCGACCGAACGGATATGCAGCATGCCCAGGTAATCGAGCACGCGGGCGCGAAGCGCCGGATCGACAATGGTGTGAAACACGGCAATATCGCGATGGTCGGCATCGACGCGCGGGCCCACAAACGACTCCACCTGCTCCACCGAGGTCACCTTGGGCAGGCGCAACAAACGAAAAGCCCCTTCATCAAATTGCCCGGACGCCGCAAGCACCACTTCACAAGCGGTATCACCGAGCGAGTCGGAGATAACGATAACGGTGGGACGAGCGGTGACCGGGCAATCCATGCGGGGCTCCTTTTGCGCTTACGCGCAGGCTGGCTTACTTTTTACGAGCAAGCTCACCGATGTTGGCGATGCCGGAGAAAACGGCCTCGAAGCGGTTGAGCAGCTTAAGGCGATTATCGCGGAGCTGCTCGTCCTTGTCCATGACCATGACCTCGTCGAAGAAACGGTCGATGGGCGCGCGCAGGGCGGCGAGGGCAGCAAATGCGGCCGGATAATCCTCGGTAGCAAGGGCGGCATCGACAGCGGTCTGAGCAGCCTCGGAGGCGTCGGCGAGCGCAAGCTCGACCTCGCCCATCAGGCTGCGGTCGTACTCCACGCCCAGCTCGGGCTTGGAGATATGCGCGGCGCGAGCATAGGCGGTCGCAAGGTTGTCGAACGTCTCGGCGTCGTTCTTGCGGGCCTCGTCGAGGGCGGCGCAGCGGGCGAAGAAGACGGACGGAGCGATGATGTGCACCGCGGAGACGGCGGCAACGGTATCGGCCGGGATCTTTTCGTCGCGGGCCATGCTCACCAGGCGGCCATGGAAGAAGTCAAGAACCTGCTGGGCGACCTCGGCGGCGTCGAACTCAATGCCCTGCTCGCCATAGAGCTCGAGGGCGAAGTCGATAAGCGACGTGGGGTCGATCGGCAGACGGTCGCGCAGGATGTTGATGATGCCGATAGCGGCACGACGCAGCGCATAGGGGTCGGAGGAGCCGGTCGGGGGCTCGCCGATGGCAAAGATACCGGCAATGGTATCGAGCTTGTCGGCACAGGCCACGATGCAGCCAGCGGTGCCCTCGGGCAGCTCGTCACCGGCAAAGCGGGGACGATAGTGATCGCGAATGGCGTGGGCGACCTCGTCGTTCTCCCCCATCGCGGTCGCGTAATAACCGCCCATCACGCCCTGCTGGCTCGTAAACTCGACGACGGCGTTAGACACCAGGTCGGCCTTGCACAGGTGCGCGGCGCGAGCAGCTTCGGCGGCCAGGTGGGCGCCCAGATGGGCCTCGCGAGCGATGGCAAGCGCGAGTTGCTCAATGCGCTCGGACTTGGCGAGCACGCTACCGAGCTTCTCCTGGAAGGCGACCTTGGCCAGACGCTCGCGGAACTCGTCGAGGGAGATCTTCAGGTCCTCCTCGTAGAAGAACTTGGCGTCGTCCAGACGGGCGCGCACGACGCGCTCGTTGCCGTCAATCACGCGCTCGGCATTCTCGGGCTTGCTGTTGGAAACGACCACGAACTCACGCGTGAGCTTGCCCTCGCCGTCATAGATCGGGAAGTAGCGCTGGTTGGTGAGCATGGACTCGCAGATAATCTCGTGCGGGACCTTGAGAAACTCCTCATCGAAGGTACCGACGAGCACCGTCGGCCACTCGCAGAGGTTAATGACCTCCTCAAAGACCTTCTTGGGCGTATCGACATGGCAGCCGGGACGGGCAGCCTCGACCTCGGCGATACCGGCGAGGATGGCCTCACGACGACGCTCGGCAGAAAGCACACCGGCGTCCTCGAGCACCTGCTCGTAGACGGCGGGGCTGGCAACCACATGGTCGCCAGGGCCAAGCACGCGATGACCACGCGTGGTGTTGCCACTCGTCACGTCGGCAAACGACACGGGCACAACGTCCTCGCCCAGAAGGCAGCAGATCCAGCGGACCGGACGAACAAAGGTCGCATGCTCGTGACCCCAGCGCTGAGAGCGGTAGTTGGGCCACTGCAGGCCAGCGATAGTCTTCTCGCACAGGGCCGTCAGGATCGGGGTGGCCGGGGCGGAAGGGATGTTCTTCTCGGCAAAGACGTACTCACGGCCGTCGGTGTCCTCGCGACGGACCAGATCCTCGGCAGCCACACCGCACTTGCGGGCGAAGCCCTGGGCGGCCTTGGTGGCGTTACCGTCGGCGTCGAAGGCGATGTTTGCCGCGGGACCGCGCTTGACCTCGTGGACCTCATCGGTCGCGGTGGCGACATCGGCAACGAGCGCGGCAAGACGACGCGGGCTCGAGATCACGCGGACCTCGCCGTGGGCCAGACCGGCCTCGTCGAGTCCCTTGGCGATCATGGTGCCAAGCTGCTTGACGGCATTGTTCAGCGGTGCGGAGGGCATTTCCTCCGTACCGATCTCAAACAGGAAATCCTTAGCGTCTGCCATGGCTTACGCCACCTCGCCTTCCTGGTCGGCATTCTCGTTGATTCCGGCGACCTCGGCCATATAGGCCTCGCAGCACGCCTTGGCGACGGCGCGGACGCGCAGGATGTAGTTCGCGCGCTCGACCGCGGACAGCGCACCGCGGGCATCGAGCAAGTTGAAGGCATGGCTGCACTTCATGACGCAGTCGTAGGCCGGCAGCGGAAGCTTGCGCTCCAGGCAGGAGTGGCACTCGGCCTCGTAGTCGTCAAACTTCTGACGCATCATCTCGACGTTGGCGACCTCAAAGTTATAGGCGCTGAACTCGCGCTCGTTCTCCAGGAACACGTCTCCGTAGGTCATGGGCGTGCCATCGGGCAGGTAGCTCCACACCAGGTCGTAGACGGAGTTGACGCCCTGGGCGTACATGGCGATACGCTCCAGGCCATAGGTGATCTCGACGGGCACGGGGTCGACCTCGATACCGCCCACCTGCTGGAAGTACGTGAACTGCGTGACCTCCATGCCGTTGAGCCAGACCTCCCAGCCAAGGCCCCAGGCGCCGAGCGTCGGGCTCTCCCAGTCGTCCTCGACAAAGCGGACGTCATGGTCGTTGGGGTCCAGGCCAATGGCGGCCAGCGAACCCAGGTAGAGCTCCTGGGCGTTGACCGGCGAGGGCTTGATAAGCACCTGAAACTGATAGTAGTGCTGCATGCGGTTGGGATTCTCGCCGTAGCGGCCGTCGGCAGGACGGCGGCAGGGCTGCGCATAGCAGGTGCGCCACTCGGCGGGACCGAGCGAGCGCAGCGTGGTCGCGGTATGGAAGGTACCGGCACCGACCTCGGAGTCATAGGGCTGCATAATGACGCAGCCCTGCTCGCCCCAGTACTGCTGGAGGCGCAGGATGATGTCTTGGAAGGAAAGCGATGAAGCGTTCATGCCTCTAATATCCCCTCGTCGAAACGATTACACGGTTAGGTACTGTACTATAGCGGTTTTTAGTCGATAGCGCCGATGCGGTTGAGCGGCCAGTAGCGAACAAGCGCCACGGCAATCAGATCGGAGCGGTCGACCGGACCAAAGTAGCGCGAGTCGGCAGAGTTCTCACGGTTATCACCCATCACCCACACGCACCCGTCGGAGACGGTGTAGGGATAGCTCACCTGAGCGCCGGGAGCCTGGACCGAAAGCGGCCAGCTCATGCCGGTCGTATAGTCCTCGTCGAGCGTCTGGCCGTCGACAACGACCTTGCCGTCCTGGAGGTCGACCGTCTGGCCGGCGGTGGCGATAACGCGCTTTACAAGCACATCATGCTCGGAGGTACCATCAGGGTTGTGGAACACCACGATGTCGCCTTGGCTGACGGGCTGTCCAAGCTCAAGCGTTACCTTTTGCGCCAGAATCTGATCGCCAATCTCGATCGTGGACTCCATGGAGCCGGTGGGCACCACAAAGGGCTCAACCACAAATGTACGGATCAGGAAGGTGGCGGCAAGCGCGATTGCGATGACCGCGATCCACTCAAAGGCGCCCCTCAGGGCAGAATGCTGCGATGGAACCATTCTCACTCCTCGCTCTGCGAATACGAAGCGTCCAAAATCTCCTGCGCGTAAGCGCGCTCCTCGGGCGTGAGCCGCGCAGTCTCGATCAGGTCGGGACGCCAGCGGCAGGTGCGCTCGATGGCGTTCTTGCGACGCCAGGCATCGACCTTGGCGTGATCGCCGCTCACAAGCACCGGAGGCACGCCCTCGCCGTTGAACTCGGCAGGACGGGTATACTGCGCGTACTCGAGCAGGCCTCCGTCCTCGGCGGTCGAGAACGACTCGTCGACGTTGCTCATCTCGTCACCAAGGGCGCCGGGAATCAGGCGTACGACGGCATCGGCAACGACCATAGCGGGAAGCTCGCCGCCCGTGAGCACGTAATCGCCGATCGACAGGCGCTCGTCGGCATACGCATAGGCACGCTCGTCGACACCTTCGTAACGGCTGCACACAAACAGCAGGCGCTCGCTTTTGAGCAGACGCTCGGCCACATGCTGCGTAAAGGGCTCGCCGCACGGGGTGAAGAACACCACCGTTGGCTTGGGGCCCTCCGCGCTAATGGCCTCGATGGCCTCGGCGATAGGCTCGACCTTCATGAGCATGCCCTGCCCGCCGCCGTACGGCTCGTCATCGACGGTACGATGGCGGTCGTGCGTCCAGTCGCGCAGGTTATACGCCTTAAAATCAAAAAGGCCGGCCTTGCGGGCGCGGCCCAAAATCGATGTGGACATGACGGGCTCAAACATCTCGGGAAAGACCGAAAGGGTCTCAATCAGCATGTTGTCCTCCCTACTTGTCCATATCGATCAGGCCGTCCATAACGTGGACGGAAATTGTTCCTGTGTCGGGAAGATCGAGCACAACCTGCTCGATCACGGGAATCAGCACCTCGCCGTACCGATCGCCCTCGACAACCCAAACATCGTTAGCGGGCGTCGACATGATCTCGACGATCGTGCCGAGCGAACCGAAGCGCTCGTCGACCACCTCGCGACCCATCAGGTCGGTATAGGCGGCGTCGAGTGAATCGAGCTCAAAGTCGTCACGATTTGCCAGCACGTAGCATCCCGTGATGCCCTCGGCGGCCGTCAAGTCGTCAATGCCCTCAAACGAGACCAGATCGCCATCGCCCGTATCGGAGACGGACACGACCGTGCAAAAGCGGTCGCGCTTGAGCGCCGGCGGCGTCAGGGCGACGCGCATACCCGGCTCTAATACAGAAGGAAGCCCCCGCAGCGGCTGCGCGAGGACCTCCCCCTTCCTTCCGTGCGGCTTGACCACACGGGCGATGTTTTTGTACTGGGACCTCAAGGTCCTAGCCCAGAACCTCTACCTCGACAGCAGTGTCGAGCCGAGCGGCCAGCGCACGGGCGAGCGTGCGAATGGCCTTGATGGTACGGCCACGACGGCCGATGACCTTAGCGACGTCATCCTCGGCGACCGAAACCTCAATCGTAGAGGCGTCGTCACCATCGATGACCTCAAGGCTCACGGAATCCGGGTCGTCGACGATCTGAACAACGAGATATTCGACGAGATCGGCGATGCGATCTGAGAGCATTGCCTCACCCTCGAGCTGTGCAGCGTCAACCTCAGGCACGATTTACTCCTCGGCGCCCTCAGCGGCCTCAGCGGCAGCCTTAGCGGCCTCTGCCTCTTTGGCGAGCTGCTTCTTGGACTTCTTGACGACGGTCTCGGTCTTCTCGCCCTCGTTGGCGGCCTTGACCAGAGCGGCGACGGCGTCGGTGAGCTGAGCGCCCTTGGACTGCCAGTCGGCGATCTTCTCGAGGTCGAGGTTGATGGTCTTGGGGGCGGTCATCGGGTTGTAGCGGCCAACCTCCTCGATGATACGACCGTCACGCGGGGCGCGGGAATCGGCGACGACGACACGGTAGTACGGACGCTTCTTAGCGCCGTGACGAGCAAGGCGAATCTTGACTGCCAAAGGAAACTCCTCCAACCAAGCAGCTTTAGGCTGCAACTACAAACAAACAGTTGAACATAATACGCCATCGACGCGGGCAGGTGAAGTCCGTGAGACCAACTTCTTCGGTGTAGTCGAGGGCAAATCCATATCTTAGACAAGAATTCGGGATTTGCAAGCACATACACGCACCCCACATGAGCTGCGCGGTATACTCATGACATGGAAAGACGCGAACATACATACGGTTATGAGGATGCCATGGGCGTCACGCCGCCTCCCTGGACGGGTCCGGCGGTGGGCCTCATGGACCTCGATGCGTTTTTTGCGAGCGTGGAGATGCTCGATCATCCCGAATGGCGCGGAAAGCCGCTCATCGTGGGCGGAGACGCCGATTCGCGTGGCGTCGTGTCCACATGTTCGTATGAGGCACGTCGCTTTGGCGTGCACTCTGCCATGGCCTCGGCCGAGGCGCGGCGCTTGTGCCCGCAAGCCATTTGGACGCACGGGCACTTTGATCGCTACCGCGAGGTGAGCGCGCAGGTCATGGCAATTCTTGCCGAGGAGACGCCGCGCGTTGAGCGCGTATCCATCGACGAAGCCTTTATCGATATCACACCGGGTCGCTTTGCGCCCGAAGACCCGCTGCTGGTTGCGCGGCGTATAAGCGACCGCGTGGCAGGGCTGGGAGTGACCTGCTCCATTGGCGTGGGCTGCAACAAGACGGTCGCAAAGATCGCAAGCGAGCGGGATAAGCCGTTTGGGCTGACCATCGTGCGCCCCGGAACCGAGCAGCGCTTTTTGGCCGCGCTGCCGGTATCTGCCATGAGCGGCATCGGACGCTCGGCCGAGGAGCGACTGCGCCGCATGCGCATCTACACCCTCGGCGAGCTTTCGCGCGCGCCTGAGTCCACACTGGCCTCTATTTTTGGCGTCAACGGCGAACGCATGCGCCAGCGTGCGCTGGGACTCGAAATCTCTGAAGTCACGAGTCTCGACGAAGAGCGCGAGGTCAAGTCGGTCAGCAATGAACGCACCTTTGCGAAAGATTTGACTGAGCGTAGGGATATTGAGGCGGCGATTGCACTGTTGGGAGAGTCAGTGGGACGCCGTCTGCGCCGTCAGGGGCTGACGGGTGCCACGGTAACGCTCAAGCTTAAGTATTCGTATGGAAGCGGTCGCTCGGCACAGCGCCGACTGCTTCATCCGACCGACGATGAGAACATCTTCGTGGCGGTTGCGCTCGAACTGCTCGACAACATCTGGCAGGAAGGCATGCATGTTCGCTTAGCAGGCATCGGCATGAGCGATTTCGACCACCAAGGCGGGATCCAAACCGACCTGTTCTGCGAAGTCGACGACCGCGGAGCCCAATCCAGCGACCGACGCGACCTCTCCGTCGCTATCGACGCCGTCCGAGACAAATTCGGCGACACCGCCCTTTCCTTCGGCCGCCAATCCCGCTTCAACGATTAGTCCCTGAGGCAAAAAGAAAGCCGGGCAGCTGCGAATGATTATTCTAGGACGGGGATTTTTTAATCATTTGGAGCGTCATTTCGCCCTTTGAATGATATTGGTCCCAATTCCCGTCAGACGCGAAATCTGGTCAATCGTAAACCCCCGATGCCTCAACACTGCCAGAAGACGATTTCGCTCTGATTTCGGCAAAGTTTTAAGCTGATAAGGCTCATGCGGAGCCAAAAGAGCCCGGGCAACTTCCAGCGCATCCATATCGGAGATATGCTTACCTTCGGGCATAAAATAGGGATTAGGCTTGCCGTCGGTACTCGAAAGATAAAACGCTTCCGTACCCCCAAACAGATTGAGAATACCTTCACAATCACAAATTTCGGGATGAGAGAAATACTCATGGAAGCTGCTCCAGCGATACAGAGGAGCAGAAGAAATACCTGCTTTTGCAGGATTGTCGTGTATGTATCGGACGCAACGGAGCAGCTGTTTGTCGTCAGAAATGATCACACTCTTGAATCGTTCCTGGAACACCGGTCCGCGGCGGCCGGTTTTTTGATTGAAGTGTTTCGCATATGCCGTATCAATCGCATGCATAGCAACGCTCATCTGATTATCGAGATCATCAAATAGCAGGTGAACATGATTGTCCATGAGGCACCAGGCAAGAAGGCGAATATGAGCGGACGTAAATCGTCTGTTCAATAGATTGAGAAAATAAAGGCGATCGTCATCGTCTTCGAAGATCAGCTGGCCAGCACAGCCCTTGAGCATGACGTGATAATGGCCGAGTTCGGACAACGCACGGGCAACACGAGTCATCGAAACCCTCCCTTCCAAGGATGCAGTAGTCACAGCATACAAAAGGAAAGGAAGAAAAAGGCCGAACCGCCCGACAAAGGTGAGCGGTTCGGCAAACGGTAGCAATGATTATTTTATCCCCGTCCCAGAAAAATCATTTAGAGGAGGTCGAGGGGAAGCTGGGGAGCGTCGCCCCAGAGTTTCTCGAGGCGGTAGAAGTCGCGGGCTTCGGGAGTGAAGACGTGGACGACAACCGAGCCGTAGTCCATGAGCATCCAGGTCTTCTGCTCGCGGCCCTCGATGGAGAACGGATGCTCGCCGCAAGCCTCGGCGACCTTCTCCTCGATCTCGTCGACGATCGAATCGACCTGGCGGTTGTTGGTACCGGTGGCAAGCACAAAGTAGTCGCACACGTCGGAAAGCTCGGTCAGGTCGAGCACCTGCACGTCCTCGCCCTTCTTGTCGTAGGCGGCCTGCACGGCGGCGCGGGCGACATCCTCGGCGGCGACACCGCTCGCGGACAGCGAGGCGGCGGTGCGGTCGGACGTGGCAACGAAACTCTTGTGCTCCACACCTTCAAGAATCTGCTCGTCAGTCATGGTCTCGTCGGCCATGGAATACCTCTTTCTAGACACACCCGAGCTAGCGCAGCTGGGCGTAATGGTTGTAAATCGTAATAGCCGTGGGATAAAGATAGCGCCCGGACTGGATCACATAGACCAGACCCTGCGCAAAACAGGAGAAGAACAACTCGTCGAGCGAGGACTTCCCCACCATCTTGCGCAGCGCATGGGCATAGTCGCCGTGGCGGTTGGGCTCGATGGCATCTGCCACAAAGACCACCATATCGAGCGGCGTCATGTCGCAAGCACCCACGGTGTGACGGTCGACAGCCTGAAAGACTGCCGGCGACAGCTCGGGAAAAAGCTGCGGAAGCTCATAGGCGGCAACAGGGCCATGCAAAAGCGGCGTCGCGGCGGAAGGAGAGCCGGCAACCTTGATGCCATAGTGAAGCGCGCGGGCCACGAGCTCGTCATCGGAAAGCACCTTGTCCCAGTCGTGAATTAAGCCGGCGGCAGCGGCATCAAAGCGGTCAACGCCGTAGACCTCGGCCAGATGAAGTGCGGTCTCGGCAACACCCAGCGAATGCACATAGCGCTTGCGCTTATCTTTCATGCGGACATCGAGCAGCTCTTGAATGCGCTTGAGCAGCGCGCGCTCATCGCCCTCAAACTGATCCTCTACCGACAACGTAGCCCCCATCACTCAAAATCTTCTTGACCCAGATCGACATACAAACTGCGCTTGCGAATGTAGCCGAGCACAGACTCGCTCGTAAGATAGCGCACGCTCATGCCGCGGGCAACTCGCTTACGAATGTTCGTCGAGCTGATCGCCAGCGCGGGAATCTGAATATAGCGAACATCGAACGGCAGCCCCGACTCTTTGATTCGGGCACGCGCCGTATCGATATCAAAACCCGGTCGCGTCGCCGCAATAAAGGTAGCAAGCTCAGCAATTCGCTCGGCATCATGCCAGGTCACAATATCGATAATCGCGTCGGCGCCCGTAATAAAGTAGAGCTTTACCTGCGGCGGGTAAAAGTCGCGAAGGGCATGAAGCGTATCGGCAGTATAGGTCACGCCCGGACGGTCGATCTCGAAACGGCTCGCCAAAAAAGCCGGATTCGCGGCGGTGGCGAGAACCGTCATGGCATAACGGTCCTCAGCAGGCGTCACCGGTTTGTCGAGTTTAAAGGCAGGAGAGCCGGCCGGCATAAAGAGCACAGCGTCCAAGTCGAGCGACTCGCGCGCCTGCTCGGCAGTCACCAAGTGCCCGTAATGAATCGGGTCGAAGGTGCCGCCCATAATGCCAAGCCGAAACTCTTTGCCCTCTTTTATGGGCAGCTCGGGCAAACCGATTCCACCGCGCAGCGACATGGCTTACTCGCCCTCCGAGGTCTCGGCATCGTCCGCGGCATCAGCCGCATCGATAGCCTCGACGCCCTCATCCGCAGCATCGGCCACGTCAAGGGCCTCAACGGCAACGTCCTCGCCAGCGTCCTCGAGCTCCTCGTACTCCGAGAAGTCCTCGGCGCCCTCAAAGTCAAAGGCGCGCTGGCAAATGCGGACCTCGTCGCCCGCACGGCAACCGGCCTTCTCGAGCGCATCGTCGACACCCATACGCGCAAACTTATGCTGCAGGTAGATGACGGCTTCCTCGTTTTCCCAGTCGGTCTGGATGACCATGCGCTCGATGGCACGACCGACCACGCGGAAGGCACCGGGCTCTTCCTGGACAATGCGGAACCGCTTCTCGCGCTGCAGACGGCGGCGCTCCCACTCCTCGTCGCGCAGATCGACCGGCTCATCAGAGACCGCCAGCTCGGCGCGAAGCTTAGCCACCTGCTCGCCTACGGCAAGCATCAGCGTATTGAGACCGGCACCCGTCACGGCGGACACGGCAAAGAACATATGACCGTCGTCGAGTGCCGCACGCTTGAGGTCGGCAATCTTGTCGGCCGTGCCCGGCGCATCGCACTTGTTGGCGACGACGATCTGCGGACGCTCCGAAAGCTCGGCACCATACTGCTCGAGCTCACGGTTGATGATACGGTAATCCTCGACCGGATCGCGATCCTCAAACCCGCCCGTCATGTCAACGACATGCATGATGAGCGCCGTGCGCTCAATGTGACGCAGGAACTGATGGCCCAGGCCCTTGCCCTCGCTTGCGCCCTCGATCAAACCAGGAACGTCGGCAACGACGTAAGAATACTCACCGGCACGCACCATGCCGAGGTTCGGCACGAGCGTGGTAAACGGATAGTCGGCGATCTTGGGACGGGCGGCACTCATGCGCGCGATAAGCGAGGACTTGCCCACCGAGGGGAAGCCCACGAGCGCGGCATCAGCCATGAGCTTCATCTCGAGCTCAATCCAGTGCTCCTCGGCCGGCTCGCCCAGCTGGGCGAATGCGGGCGCGCGGCGCACCGACGTCACAAAGTGCGTATTGCCCAGACCGCCGGCACCGCCGGGCGCCACAACGACGCGCTCGCCATCATGCACCAAGTCGGCAATCTCGAACATCGGGGTCTGCGTCTCGGGGTCGAGCTCGCGCACCACGGTACCCATGGGAACCTTCAGGATCAGGTCCTCGCCGCTCTTACCGTTACGACGGGCACCCTGCCCGTGTGTGCCGCGTTCGGCGCGGAAGTGATGCTTAAAGCGGTAATCGATCAACGAAGACAGCTGAGCATCGGCCTGGATGACGACATTGCCGCCACGACCGCCGTCGCCGCCATCGGGGCCGCCCTTGGGGACAAATGCCTCGCGCCTAAACGACATGCATCCGGCTCCGCCGTCGCCGCCGCACACGTTAATGCGGCTGATATCGGTGAACTGTGACAACAGAATCGCCTCCTACAAAAAGAGGGAGACCCTTGAATCCTAAAACTCAAGTGCCTCCCACATATGTGCTCTATGAAGGGTGAATTACGCGTTCGCGAGCGGGCGTACGCTGACCCTGTGCTTGATACCCTTGTGGAACTCAACGGTACCGTCGACCAGCGCGAACAGCGTGTCGTCCTTGCCACGGCCAACGTTCTCACCCGGGTGGATGTGCGTGCCGTGCTGACGGACGAGAATCGTGCCCGTGGTTACCGTCTGGCCGGCATAGCGCTTCGTGCCAAGGCGCTGACCGCGGGAGTCACGGCCATTACGGGAGGAACCGAGTCCTTTTTTGTGTGCCATTGTGTATACCTACTCTTTCGTTACGAGTGTAATCTACTCGGCGACGGGAGCCTCGGCAACAGCCTCGGCCTCTGCCTTGACAGCCTTCTTGGCGCGGGACGTAGCCTGGACCTTCACGATCTTCAGCTTGGTGAGCTGCTGACGGTGACCCTTCAGACGACGATAGCGCTTACGCTTGTGGAACTTGAAGACCAGCTGCTTCTCGCCCTTGAACTGCTCAACGATCTGAGCGGTAACCTTGGCCTTGGCCAGCTTGTCGGGATCGGTGACGATCTTCTTACCATCGTTGAGGAAGATGACCGGCAGGGTGACCTTGTCGCCCTCATTGCCCTCGATCTTCTCGACGGTGATGACATCGTCGGTGGCGACCTTGTACTGCTTGCCGCCCGTGTTAACGATTGCGTACATGTTTACTTGCCCTTCATGCATCAGTTAGTGCAACAGCCGAATATAGTAGCAGGCGAAAATACCCCCGTCAACGAGTATGTGGAGCAAATCCACAAGTTCGCACAGGTATGGGGCTGACGAGTCGGCCCTCGTCGTCCTCGCATGCTTGATTCTGACGCTCGACATCGTAGGAGCAGATGGTCACGAGGTCTTGCATACCGGTGGAAACAATAGGTGCATCCACGCCCGGGGTCAAGCCCTGCAACAAAACATCAGCAGCAGAAAGCAAAATTTCCGGACGCATGGAGCCCTCGTTGTCGGCATGGGTGTCGAGCGTGAGCACCAAATGGTCCGGGCGCTCCCCCGCCGTGAGCTCATAGCCCACGAGCGTGTGATCCAAATCCAAGCGCTTGCTCTTTTTGCCGCGCGCGTAGTCGATGCCATGGTCCGCGCGTAGCGTGTCGATCGCACGACGCACCTCGTCGACACTTACGGGCGCCTCAGGATCCAAGTGCAGGTCGATGCAATACGACAAGCGCGTGAGCTGCGCCGTCAAGGCCGGCGTGCGCACGTCGATGTACGCCGCCTCGATGGGTGCCAGATCGGCCGGAGACGCCGCAGCCAGGCGCCCAAACGCCTCGTCGAGCGCCACGAACTCGGTCATAAACAGGTCATACCACTCGCAGGTCGACGACGTGCCCACCGGTAGCGCCGAAGAGAAGCCAACGCGCATGTGCGGAGAGAAGCCCTGCGTGACGGCATAGGGAAGTCCCGCACGGCGCACGATGCGCTCAATGGTATGGATTACTTCGAGATGACCCAGGTACTTAAGGCGATCGCGCTTGCCATAGCGAACACGAAGCCTAAAGAGCGTGGGGTTGTCGGTCAGGCGCTCACTCATGCGCGATCACCCATCAATACATTCTTGGCGTGGAGCGTGGGGCAGATCCCGCAGCCGGTGCACGACGTACGGGTGCAGTCGGGAGTCGTGACGCCCTCGAGCGAGCGACGGTACTCGCGCTCGAGGAAACCGCGCGTACAGCCGGGGCTCACATGCTCCCACGGCAGGCGCCAGTCCAACTCGTAGGGCAGGTGCACGAGCTCATTGAGGTCGATGCCGTTTTTGGCAGCAGCCTCCTTCCAGTTATCGAGCGAGAAATGCTCTACCCAGGCGTCAAAGCGAGAGCCCGAGCGCCAAGCATCGATGATGACGGGCGTCATGTCACGCCCGGCGCGGGACAGCGCGGCCTCGATGAGCGAAGTCTCGGCATCGTGGTAATGCACGCGGACGGCACGGTTGCGAACGCTCGTGATAAGCAGCTTCTGGCGACGCTTGACGTCGTCGTAGTCGAGCTGCGGGCACCACTGGAACGGCGTGGCGGCCTTGGGGATAAAGACCGAAACCGAGATGGACACCGAGATCGAGCCGCGACGAGCCTTGGGCACCACGGAACGACCGAGCTCCAGCACGTGATCGGCCAGATTGGCGATGGCCACGATGTCCTCGTCGCGCTCGCCGGGAAGGCCCATCATAAAGTAGAGCTTCATGCGGTTCCAGCCGGCCTCGAAGGCCGCCTTGGCCGCACGGTCCAGGTCCTCCTCGGTCACGTTCTTGTTAATGATGTCGCGCATGCGCTGGCTGCCGGCCTCGGGCGCGAACGTCAGTCCGCCCTTCTTTTCGCCGGCGACCGACTCGGCCATATCCACGCCAAACGAATCCAGGCGCTGCGACGGAATAGACACGCGAATACCCGTATCCTCCAGGCGACGGTTGAGCCTGCCGAGCACGTCGCGAATGCAGGAGTGGTCGGTCGTGGAGAGCGAGGTCAGCGACACCTCGTCATAGCCAGTCTTTTCCAGACCCTGAATCACCGACGAGACAATCTGGTCGGCCGAGCGCTCGCGCACCGGGCGATACGTCATGCCAGCCTGGCAAAAACGACAGCCGCGGGCGCAGCCGCGCAGGATCTCGATAGACAGGCGGTCGTGGACCAGCTGCGCATAGGGCACGCACGACTGCGACAGCGGATTCGTGGCGCCGAAATCCTCGACGACGCGCTTGTAGACCACGGTCGGCGCATCCTTGCCCTCACGCGGCACGGTGTAGCCATGCGGCGAGCAGGGCTCGTCGTGACGAACCTCATAGAGCGACGGCACGTAGTTGCCGGCAATGGATGCAAGCTGCTCAACAATCTGCGCGCGCGGGACTCCTTCGTCGCGCAGGCGGCGATGCAGCTGGCAGGTCTCGAGCAGCGATTCCTCGCCCTCGCCGATGAGGATGACATCGAAGAAGGCCGCGTACGGCTCGGGGTTGTACACCGAGGGGCCGCCGGCGATGATGATGGGGTCGTCTTCACCTCGGTCGGCCGCTAACAGCGGAATGCCAGCGAGGTCGAGTGCCTCGAGGAAGTTCGTCACCGCCATCTCGTGCGGCACATGCAGGCCGACGATATCAAACGAAGCGACCGGCGCTGCACCCTCGAGCGAGAGCAGCGGAATGCCCGCCTCGCGCATAGCGTCACCCATATCGGGCCACGGCACATAGCCACGCTCGCAGGAGATGCCCTCGGCCTGGTTAAGGATGTTGTAGAGGATGGCGATACCCTGGTTGGGCAGACCAACCTCGTACACATCCGGGTAGATCAGGCAGCAACGGTAGTCGGCATCGGCCTTGGAAAGCGTGCCCCACTCGTGATCGATATAGCGACTCGGCTTCTCGACCTTGGCGAGCAGCGGCTCAATTAAATGAAAGCAGTCTTGATACGGAACGCGCAACGGAAAACCCCTAAGCAGCGAGATCGGATGCGTCTTGGTAGGACGCCATAGGACGGGTAGCGCCCGCGACCGTGGTCACCAGATCGCGAACGCGGGAGAACGTGGCAGTGACCACCTCGTTGGCACGGCTGTAGTCGACATCGCGCTCGTAGAGCGAAACGAGCGCACGGCCCATGCCATAGGTGCCCGCGGCAGCAGTGAGCGCCTTGACGGCAAACCCAATATGCGGCGTCTGCTTGACGAGCGCGCGGGTGACCGCGCGAATCACAAGACCGCCGGCAAGCACGCCCGCGACCTCGTAGCCACGCTCGGGTTTAATGCCGCGTCCAAAGACGGCAGCGAGCTCAAAGAGCATGCCCACCTGCGCCAGCGCCATAACGGGATAATCGGCGCCCGGCAAAAACACCAGTGCACCGGTCGCCATATTGGTGAGCGCGCACGAGGTGATGATACGGTTGGCCGCCGCGATGCGCATGAAGGCAAAGTTCGCCGCAAAAGCCGTTTCCTTGTCGGTGCGATCGAGAATCCAGCGGGCAAGCGTCTCGAGCAGATACGTCTTATCGATTGCCGCTACCACGCCGAGCATGGGCGTGGACTCCTCGATAAACGGCACCTCCACAGCAGACTCGGCAAGCACGCACACGGGCGCGCCGGCGATCACGAGCTCCTGCACGGCACTCTCCAAGCGGTCGGAACCACACGAGAGCACCAGCACCACATCGGTATCGGTCTTTGGAGCAATTCGCTCCTCCCCCAGACGCTCGACGCGCACAATGCCCGAGGTCGTCTGCGGCACAAAGGCGTCACGCACCGTCTCGGCCAGAAAGCGCGAGGCGGACGAATCCAGATAGACCGAGACGCGCACCGGCGTATCGGAATCCTTCTTAACGGACGCGCCCATCTTAAAAGCGCGGGTCAGCTTATCTACGGGAATTTTCATAGCAAACCCCTCCAGCGGTTACGCGGCGCCCGAACGATGCCGCCATATGGATTGTACGATACCCACCGTCAGCAGCTGAATCATCATCGAAGACGAACCGAAGCTAATAAACGGTAGCGGAATACCGGTAATCGGCATCATGCCGATGCACATGCCGATGTTTTCGAAAGTCTGGAACGCCCACATGCCAACGATGCCCACACACGAAAGACGCAAAAACAGCGACTCGCACTTAAAGGCGACGCGAATCGTCGAAAAGATCAGCAGCACGTAGAGGCACAGGAGCAAAAAGGAACCGCAAAAGCCAAAGGTCTCGGACAGGAAGGCGAAGACGAAGTCGGTGTGGAACTCAGGCAGAAAGCCGCCGGCCGACTGCGTCGCATGCCCCAGGCCCTTACCAAAGAAGCCGCCCGAGCCAACGGCGATAAGCGACTGCTGCAGGTTGTAGGCATCGTCCGAATCGGCATTATCGGGGTCGATAAAGACCGTCAGACGGTTCATCTGATACTGCTTGATGAGCACATCGTGGCCGAGCAGCGAATCAAAGACCGAATCGAGCGCCAGGACGAGGGCCACCAGGCCCACGAGCAGGGCCAGGGTCGACAGCACCCATTCGCGGCGTGCACCGCTCATGCAAATGACGATGGCGCCCGAAACCAGCACGACCAGGCCCGAGCCCAGGTCGCCCATGGCGACGACGGCCAAAAACGGAATGGACAGCATGCCGCAGAGCTTGACGTAGTCGCGAACGGTATCGATGCGACCGTTATACTGCGAGCCAAGCGTAGCAATAAAGAAGATGGTGATGAGCTTGGCAAGCTCAACCGGCTGGAATGTCAGGCCGATACCGGGAATCTTGATCCAGCCCGTCATGCCCAGACCGCCCGTATAGGACAGACCCGGAATCTTGGGCGAGAAGATCACGATCAGGTCGATGACGAGCAACGCCGTCGAGAAATTGGAAATACCGCGCAGGTCGGTACGCCAGACCAGCACCGCCAGCACCGCCCCGATGCCAATTCCCAGAAGATGGCGTGAAAACGATGCATCGGCCTTAAACTGCGAAGCCGACCAGATAATGATGGCACCGTAGGCGACGAGCGCCACAGTAGCCACGAGCACACCGATATGCACCTTTTGGCGAAACGTGCCGCGCGAGGCCGAAAGTTGCTTGTTGACGCGGTCCAGGCTGCTGCGAGAGCCGGTCTTGGTTGAACGGAACAGATCCGCCGGAGAAAAATCCATCGCAACCTCCTATCGAACCGAAGAATCGCCCGAGGCCGAAGAGGTATCGGGCTCGTCATAAATCACGCCGAGCACGTCGCGCACGACATGCATCGCGGTATCTGAGCCGCCGCCGCCCTGCTCCAGGACAGTAGCGATGACATACTTGGGGTCATCGGCCGGTGCATAGGCGCAGAACCACGCGTATTCGTCCTCGCCACTTTTCTCGCCCGTGCCCGACTTGCCGTATACCTGCGGCGTCAGGGTGCCAAAGTGCGCCGCCAGGGACGTCGATGCCGTGTAAATCACGTCGTGCATGCCGTTGCGAACAAGAGCCAAATCCGAATCGCTGTTGATCTTGGCCTCCAGGCGCTTCTTCTTGCCCTTGCCATTGTACTTATAGGCATCGCCGTCGCCATCGCGCGACACGGCAGACAAAAATACGTGAGGCACGTACTGTTTGCCGCCGTTGGCAAGACCCATATAGGCGCACGCCATCTGCAGGGGCGTCACCAGGATGTCGCCCTGGCCGATAGCAATGTTGGTCATATCGCCGGCATTCCACTTGCGGTCCTCGGCAGAGGCGTCGGTGAAGTATGACTCTTTCCACTCGGCATCGGGAATACGACCCGCGCCCTCACTCGGCAGATCGATACCGCAGGTCTTGCCTAGGCCCCAGCGACGAAAGACCTCCTGCAGGCCCTCGGGATGTTGCTCGTCATAAAAGAACGCCTTACCCATGTCGTAGAAGACGGGGTCGCACGAGTTGGCGATACCCGACTGCAGCGTCATGGTGCCGTGGCCAGACGTCAGCCAGCAGCGCTTGCCCCAAGCCTTGCCCAGACCCGTCCAATAACCCGTGCAGTTGGTTGTCTGCGTTGAAGTGTAGGTTCCAAACTCAAGACCGGCCAGTGCCGAGAGCGGCTTGATGGTCGAGGCCGACATGTACTGTCCGCTAATGGCGCGGTTGAGCAGCGGGTGCGAACCCTTGTCATCATTGAGCTCGGTCCACACGTCATTTGAGACGCCGCCGATAAAGACGGACGGATCGA
The DNA here is from genome assembly GCA_048342015.1 of Collinsella sp. Taxonomy (GTDB): domain Bacteria; phylum Actinomycetota; class Coriobacteriia; order Coriobacteriales; family Coriobacteriaceae; genus Collinsella. The sequence goes on from DBGDFS010000012.1 coordinate 102,201, forward strand.
ACTTGGGCTGGCTCGCCATGCCCAGGATCTCGCCATTGTTGGGATCGAGACACACCACAGCGCCGTTGCCGGCATTGCTGTAGCCAGTGGTCTTGGCAAGCTCGATAGCGCTCGCCAGCGCCGTCTCACAGGCCTGTTGGATCTTAAGGTCGAGCGTGAGCTTAATGTCGGAGCCGGCCTTCGCGGGCACGGCGCCGGCCTGACCGGTCACATTGCCCGAGGCATCGACCTTGACGGTCTGCTCGCCACGAATACCCTGCAGCAGGTTTTCGTAGTAGCTCTCAACGCCCGCCTGGCCCACGATATCGCCCGACTGGTACGTAATCTTGCCAGCAGAAGCATCATCATCGCCAGAGGTTTTCTTATTCTGGGCCTCGAGCTGCTCGGAGGTAATGGTGCCGGTATAGCCCAAGATATGGCATGCCGTCTCACCGTATGGATACTGGCGCTCGGTACGCTCGGCAATCTTGACGCCCGGGAACTCGCCGGCGTGTTCCTTGATATAGGCAACCGTGGAGCGACGGACGTCCGTCGCGATGGTATGCAGGCTCTGAGCGCCCTCTGTATTGTCCTGAATATTGCGAAGGACCGCCACATAAGGCATTCCAAGCACGTTGGCAAGATGGCGAACCAGAACCTCATCCTCGGCAAGGTCGCGGTAGGCCACGACAGCAAGTGAGGGACGGTTCTGGACAAGCGCCACGCCATTGCGGTCGAGGATGCGGCCGCGCACAGCGGGTGTGGTAACGGTGCGAGTCTGATTACTATTGGCCTGCTTCTCGTAATAGTCCGACGAGACCATCTGCATGCCCCACAGCTTGACGGCAAGTGCCGCAAACATCGCGCCCACACCCGTGGTGAGGATGGAAAAGCGGCCCTTAAAGGCGGTCGCCGCGGTATTGCCCTCGCCCTCGGTGGCGCGCGGGGCCGTTCCATGCTGTGTATCGTAGGTAAAACGGGAATCGCCTCGACGCATGATGACCAGCGCGACCACGATGGCCACAACCAGCACGATACCGGCGATAATAACCGTCATCTGGGAAGACATCTACGGGCCTCCCCTATTTGAGCTTGCGGGTCTTGGGCTTAAAGCGCATACCCGTCTGGCGTCCGCCACGTGCGGAGAATCCATAGCCGGACTGCGGCACGACGCCGGACATCAAAAACGGAATGGCAACCAGACCCGTCAGGATCGAGGACGGCAGCGCATGGCCGAAGATCGCCACGATAAAGCTCGTCTCCAAACCCATAAACAGCAAGACGATGCTGTAGATCACATTAATGACGAGCGCGAAGGCGCCCACAGTGACGCCGCGCGCACTCGGGGTACCGCCCGTCTGACCGACGGCGCTGTGCACCAGGGCAAAAGAACCCACGGTCAGCAGGAGCGACATAACGCCCACCGGCACGGCAGCGGACAGGTCATAGAACAAGCCGCTGCAAAAACCGCACACGACGGCACGGGTCGGGTCGCCCGAGAACACGCTTAGGCACACCAGGATAATCATGAAGTTGACGCGACCGCCCGCAATGGAGATCTGCGGTGCCAGGCCTGCCTGCAGCAGCACGCACACGATGGCGGCGATTACAAACGTACGGGAGCTCATCCCCTGCTCGTGTAGATCCATGGACATGCCCCCTATTCGCTCGAGCCGGAATCGGTCGTCTCGGACGCGTCGGAACTGTCATCCGAACTCTCGTCCTTCGTCTTGGTCGCAGCGTCGCGCGACGTTCCCTGCGGCGTGCTATTAGCGGTGCTCACGTCCTCATCCGAAGCCGACTGTTCGTCGGTCAGCGAGGTGATGACCAGCACTTCCTCGTTGTTCTCGGCCGTGGTCTGAGCGCGCACCACAATGGTGTAGTACACGTCGTTTGCCGATTTCTCAACCGACGAGACGGTGCCAAGCGGAAGGCCCTTGGGGAACACGCCACCGATGCCCGAGGTCACGATGATATCGCCAACCTTAACGTCGGAGTCAACGCTCACGTACTCAAGACGCAGCGTGCCGTCAGCCTGACCCTGCAGCATGCCTTGGGCGCGCGTGTCCTGCACCATAGCGGACACGCCGGAGTTCTCGTCGCCAATCAGGCGCACGGTAGAGGTCTTGGCCGATACCTCGATAATCTGGCCGATAACACCGGCAGAGCTCGTCACGGGCATGTTGATGGTAAGGCCGTCGGCAGAGCCCTTGTCGATGGTAACGGTCGAGGTCCAGGCATCGCCGGAAGCACCAACGATACGAGCTGCGGTCGATTTGAGGTTATAGGTCGACTGCAGGCCGACCAGCCCCTCCAGACGCTCGGCGGTCTTTTGAGCCTCGGAGAGCTCAGCAACTTTAGAGGTCAGTTCCTCGTTTTGCTTCTTGAGCTCGTCGAGCGTGTCCTGCGACGCCGTAAGGTTAGAGAACACGTTGCCGATCGCATTGAAAGGAGCCGCCACGGCCGAGCCCACGAAGCGCACCGGCGAGGTAATCGTCGTTACGCCCGAACGCACGGCATGAATCGGTCCTGCCTCGCCCTCGCGGATGTAAAACGTGAGCAGCAACACCGAAATCAGGCTGAAAACAATCAACGGGCGCATACCCGTTGATTGTCGCTTGGTATTCAGATTTGTGGAGAAACCCGAAGATCGTGCCAAATGGAATCCACCTTTTGGAAATTAAGCATTGGTCTGGACGAAGCCGCCATCAAACGCATTGGCCTCGAGCACGCGGGCACAGCCGTTAACGACGTTATCGAGCGCCGTGGGGCTGACGTTGACCGAAACGCCGGTCTCATCGCGCAGGCGCACGTCGAGACCGCGCAGCAGCGCGCCGCCACCAGTCAGCAAAATGCCGTAGTACATAAGGTCCGAGGCAAGATCGGGCGGCGTGGCATCGAGGGCGTCCTTAACGGCCTTGGCCATCTCGTCGAGCGGCTTGTTGAGCGCGCGACGAATCTCCTCGCTCTCGATGCGCACGGTCTTGGGCAGACCGGTGATCACGTCGCGGCCGTTGACCTCGACATCGAGCTCGTCCTTGAGCGGCACGGCGGAGCCGACCTTGATCTTGATGTCCTCTGCCGTACGCTCGCCGATGGCCAGGTTATAGGCATCACGAACGTGCGTGAGGATGGCCTGATCGAACTCGTCGCCGGCAATACGGATGGACTGCGAGACGACGATGCCGCCCATAGCGATAACGGCAACCTCGGTGGTACCGCCACCGATGTCGATGACCATGGAGCCGGTGGGTTCCTCGACGGGCAGGTCGGCGCCGATAGCGGCGGCCATAGGCTCTTCGATCAGATAGGCCTGGCGAGCGCCGGCCTGGATCGTAGCCTCAAAGACGGCACGCTTCTCGACCGACGTGACGCCGGAGGGAACGCAAACGACAACGCGCGGACGCGGGGTCCACGGATAGCGCTTCTCGGAAGCCTTGTCGATAAAGTAGCGAAGCATGGCCTCGGTAACATCGAAGTCGGCGATGACGCCGTCCTTCAGGGGACGAACGGCCACGATGTTGCCGGGCGTACGGCCGAGCATGCGCTTTGCCTCGATACCGACCGCCAGGATGCGCTCGTCGTTCTTGTCGATGGCGACAACAGAGGGCTCCCGAATGACAATGCCCTTGCCGCGCACGGAGACAAGCGTATTTGCGGTGCCGAGGTCGATGGCAAGATCGCCCGCATAGCTACCGAAGAACATATCCATCAAAGAAAACAACGCAACTCCTGATGTGTTGGATGATTGCTGGAAAACTACTAGCTCATGATACTAGCGCAAGCCCGGCACCTCACTTGCGGTGAAGCGCCGGGCAAAGCTAAATCCCATAAGGTCACTACTGGTTGTCAGCAGCCGAGAAATCCATATCGAGCGAGGAAACGGCCCAGCCGATATGGTTGTCGGAGCGCACGAATTTGACGGTGTACTCCTGCTCGCCGCCCTTGGACAGCGATGCCTTCACCTTGGCGGTCGTCTCGGTCATGGACTGATCCATGCCCTCGACTGACACGGTGGCACCCTGCGGAATCGAGGAGATGATCATAGACTTGGCGTCCTCGGACAGGCTCGATGCAAGGCAAGACTCGGCCTTTGCGGTGTCACCGTCGCCGGCAGCCTGGAACAGATCGGTAACCACAGATTCCTGAGACGGGAAGCCAAAGCCGCGCGTGTAAGCAAAGCCCAGACCGCCCGCGGCGATCAAAATGAGCAGAAGCAGCACAATGAAGACTTTGAGACCCGTGTGGCGATGGCGACGACGGACCTTGGCCTGCTTACGATCCTGACGGTCCTGCTGGACCATCTCGGACTCGGACAGCGTAAAGAAACCGGTGTCCGAGGGATCGGGCATAAACTGACCGGTCGCGCCCGTAGGATCGAGCGGATCGACGGCAGGAGCGTCCATCGCGGGCGCCGGAGCCGTGGCCATAGCCGTCTGGGCGGATAGCGCGGCAAGCGAATCGTGAACGCGGGCAAGCTCATCGGCCTGCTCGGAGGTGAGCTGGTAGATGCCATCGGCAGTAGCGGCGTTAAAGGCGTCGAGTGCGTCGGAGGGACGGCCGGCGGCAGAAAGCGCCTGACCCATGCCGGCGTTGAGCGCACGCGTGTCGTCGCGGGGGCCGGCAAAGTCGATAGCCGTGCGGTAGGTCTCCACGGCATCCGCCGGACGGCCGAGCTTGATGAAGCAACGACCGAGCTCGCCGAGCGCGGCGGCAGGAGCCGGATTGGCGCCATCGATGGCAGCCTGACGGAAGGCAGTACCCGCGTTGGCATAGTCGCCCGACTGGAACAGCGCGTTACCCAGGCCCAGATAGGCCTTGAACGGCGTGGCATAAGAAGCGTCCTGCGTAGCAGCAGAGAACGCCTGAGCGGCCGTCGTGTAGTCGCCCACGGCGGCGAGCGCCTTGCCGCGATTGGTGAGCAGCGCGCCGCGCTTGCCATAGGTGCCGTCGTTGAGGGCGGCGGCGTAGGCCTCGGCGGCCTCGGCATGCATGCCCAGGTGCATCAAGGCGTTACCACGAAGGTGATCGGCCTCGCCCATAATCTCATCGGGAGTCTTTGCCGCCCCAAGCATCTGGGCTGCAGCGGAAAAATCACCCGCGCGGTAAGCGGCGCGGCCCTGTTGGATCAGCTGGCTATTCAAGGAAATCCCCTTTACTCGTGAACGATCTCGACATGGACGATCTCGTCGCCGGCACGCAGCTGCGAAATCACATCGAGACCCTCGACCGTGGTACCAAAGACGGTGTAACCGGAATCGAGGTTATGCTGGGCGCCCAGGCAGAAGTAGAACTGCGAACCCGCGGAATCGGGGTCCATGGAGCGTGCCATGGCAAGGGCGCCATCGACATGGCTGTTGCGCGGATTGGTGGCAAACTCGCCCTTGATGCAGTAGCCGGGGCCACCGGTACCGGGCATGCCGTCGGGGCCCTCAAGACCGGCAGCGACGTCGGCGCCGGACATATCGCGGGTATTGGGGTCGCCGCCCTGAATGACGAAGCCGGGAACATAGCGATGGAACTTAAGGCCATCGTAGAAACCCATCGTGGAAAGCTCGCAGAAGTTCGCGACATGAATGGGAGCGCCCTCGCCGTCAAACTTGACCTTGATGGTACCCTTCGACGTCTCGATTACGGCGCACTCGTCGCCGGCAAGCTGATACTCGGGCGTGTAGAGCTCTTTCTTAAAACCAAACATGTGGTTCCTTCCTCGTGCGTTTAAAGCATATTTGTACGAATTGTAGCAATAAGCACAGGCTTACATCAATTGCGCACGTAGGTTATGCCGACTATGGCGAACTAATTTTAGGAACGCTGCTGCGGCTTCCAGGAACCCACATTGGCGTCGTACTGGTTCAGCGCGCTGTTGCCGCCCTGCGCGATGGGAGCCAGGATCTCGCTTTGGTGGGAACTCATCGACTCGCCATCGGGAATGGCCAGCGAGATGTCCCAACTCTGGCAGATCACGTCGACACGCTCGTACATCCACTCGGCAAGCTGCTTTAAGTGGGCGATGTCATCCGCATAGACCGTATCGTCCTGGTACTTAAGGTTGTTGAGCTCATCTTGCGTCTTTTTGATCTGGTCGCGCAGGGCGTAGGCACTCTGCGACAGCTCCTGACGGGTGGACAGCGGCGTTCGGAGATAACCGTTGTTAAAGGAATCGATGACCTCGCCGATCTGGTCCTCGTCGCCGTAGGACACGATGGTCTGATACAGACCGTCGAGCCTGGTATAGAGCTGATCATCGGTCAGCACGGTTTCTTCCTGGACCACCTCGGCAGAATCGTCCTGCTTGGTATCATCCTCAGTCGCCTCGCCCTTTTGGCGCGTGGGGAAGGTCGTCTGCGCGGCTTGGCCAAACTGGTCATAGAAGCCAGGCATGACACCCATGGGATCGGTCGTCACGAACCAATAGGCACCACCGCACACAAAGGCAAGGATCGCGATGACGATGAGCGGCTTAGGGATATGACGCTTGTGCTTGTGATAAGCGTCCTCGTCGGGATGCACCTTGCGCTTGGGTTTTTGAGCATCGTCGTGCAGGGAAACCGGCGTGGGAATATCGACCTTGGGAATACCGAAATCCTTATCGAAAGCCGGCAGCACGCAGGTCTCGTTAGGATCGGCGGCGTCCGAAAGCACCGCAGCGGCAGAGGCCGGCGCATGCGGCACCTCGGTATCGATCTGCTCTTGCGTTAGGCGCGGAAAACCCGCCGTGCGGCCCGCAGCCAAGTCGGATGCGGCCGCGTCCTCGGAGAGGATACCCGGAGCGGGGCGTCCGCATTTGGGGCACGTACGGTCATGCGGAGAAAGACGGGCACCGCAGCCCTCACAGAACACGAACTCGGTGTGCTCGGGACCATCGCCCGGACCCACATAGGCGTTGCAGTAGGGGCAGAACGAGGCGCCGTCCTCGATAGTCTTAAGGCAATGCGGGCAAATCACGGCATCCTCTTTTCGAAGCAATTCAAACAATCGAGGTTAGAGCATAACATCGCCACGGCCCCACAGGAACAAGGCACCAATTCAACATCGCCAGGGCGCGTAGCTACTTCTTCTTTTTGCTTGGCATCGAGACTTTGATGCCTTGGGCGGACTTGGTCACGCGAGAGCGTTTGGCTCCGGCACTCCTCTTTTTCTTGGGTTGGACCTGGGCCACGCCCTCGAGTGCGCGGGCCTCGGCCTCACGAACGGTGCGAGCTTCGCGGCGCTGCGCCATGTCGGCGGCGACGCGCTTGGCAAAACGCTCGGCCGTCGAACCCGTCGAGCTCACCTTGCCGCCACCGCGACCCAGGCGGACGCGCACACCGCGGCCAAAACCAGTTGCGGCATGACGACGACGCGGCTTGAGCGAATCCATCATCGTGGCGAGCTTAAAGAACACCGAACAGGTAAAGACCACGATGACAGCCAAGATAACCATCTGACCCATCGTCAGGTTGGCAATAGACAGCAGCTCTGGGAATCCGATAACGCCCACCAGGATGCCGGCGACTACAAACACAAAGAGCACCACACGTAAGGGCGTGAGAGGCTGCGAGATGCGCCAGATCAGGCTGACGCTCGCCGCACACGACGTAAGCAGGCACATCGTAGACAGCGTGAGCTGGCTAAAACCAAACACGCGCGCCACAAAGATATCGAGCGCCGCAGCCAAAATGACCGCAATCGACGCCGGCAGTGCACGCTTGAGCACGTTGGTCAAAAATGACCCCTTCACGCGAGCATTGTTGGGCTCCAGGCCCAACACAAAGCCCGGCGCGCCGATGCAGAAGAAGTTAATGAGCGTCATCTGGATGGGCTCGAAGGGGTACGGCGGCAGCGCGATGCACAGCGCGGCCAGGCCCATCGAGAACAGCGTCTTGGTAAGGAACAGCGAGGCCGAACGCTGCAGGTTGTTGATGGAGCGACGGCCCTCGGCCACCACGGCGGGCATCGAGGCAAAGTCGTTGTCGACGAGCACGATCTCGGCCACGTTGCGCGCGGCATCGGAGCCGGCCGCCATGGCGACGGAGCAGTCGGCCTCCTTGAGCGCCAGCACGTCGTTGACGCCGTCGCCCGTCATGGCCACGGTGTGCTCGCGGCGCTTGAGCGCCTGCACGAGCTCGCGCTTCTGCTGCGGGGTCACACGACCAAAGACATGGTAGCGGTCCACTGCGGCATCGAGCTTGGTCGGCGTGTCGAGCGTCGTGGCGTCCACATAAGCGTCCGCCCCCGGCACGCCCACCACGCGCGCGATCGACGACACCGTACGCGGGTCGTCGCCACTGATCACGTTGAGGGTCACGCCCTGCTCATTAAAGTAACCGATGGTCTCGGCCGCTGAGGTACGAATCTCGTCACGGATGGTCACAAAGCCCACGGGCTCGGCCTCGCCCACCATATCGCCATCGGGCGTAAAGCCGTCCACGCGCGCCACCACGAGCACGCGGCAGGTATCGGCAAGCTCGGCGACACGGTTCTCGACCTGAGAAAACACACGATCAGAGAGCACAAACTGCGCGGCGCCCATTACGTAGGAGCCCTGCGCAAACGAAGCGCCACTCCATTTTTTAGACGACGAGAACGGAATGACCGACAGCGGCTCAGACACCTCGACCGGGCGATCGGCGTAATAGTTGAGCAGCGCTTGGCAGGTCTCGTTGGCATCGGCCGAAGTCGCACGCGCGACGTTAGCCAGCGCAAAATCGAGCACCGTGGAATCGACTGGAACAGCCGCCTCGTCCGAGCCGGCGCCTAGGCTCACGCCCTCAACCGGCAGCGGATACGTGCCCTCGACCTCCATGCGGCCCGACGTGATGGTGCCCGTCTTGTCCAGGCACAGCACATCGACGCGAGCGAGCGTCTCGATGCAGTAGAGCTGCTGCGCCAGCACCTTGCGGCGGGCCAGGCGCACCGTGGCGATGGCGAGCACCGACGAGGTCAGCAGCACCAAGCCTTGCGGAATCATGCCCAGCAGGGCACCCACCGTGGACAGCAGCGCCGACGAAGGCACATGACCAGCCAACAGCTCGGAGAAGCACCACGAAAGCGCGCTATCGCCCGGGGTTCCCGCGGCATCCCACAGCTCGCTCACACTCGAGGCAAACAACGCCAAACCGAGCGGGATCATGATGATACTCGCAAAGCGCACGATGGCGTTAAGCGCGTTCATGATCTCGGAATTGACCTTTTTGACGTACTTGGCCTCGTTATTAATTTTGGCCACGTAGTTGTCGGCACCGACGTGGATCACGCGGGCGCGCAGCAGGCCCGAATCGATAAAGCTGCCGCTCATGAGCTCGGAGCCGGGCTGCTTCTTAATGAGGTCGCTCTCGCCCGTCAGTAGGCTCTCGTTAACGAGCGCCTCGCCCGACACCACCACGGCGTCGGCGGGAATCTGGTCGCCGCGCCCCAGGCGAATGATGTCGTCGAGCACGATCTGGTCCAGGTCGAGCTCCACTTCGGCACCATCACGCACCGCAATAGCCTTCTTAGAGGTGAGCAACGTAAGCTTATCGACCATCCGCTTGGAACGCATGGACTGGATGACGCCGATGGCGGTGTTCAAAAACACCACGAACAAGAACGTCAGATTCTTAAACGACCCCGTCAACAAGACCAGAATCGCCAAGACCACGTTGATCAAGTTAAACAGCGTGCAGAGGTTCTCGATGATGAGCTCTTTGACCGACTTGGTCTTGAGCTCCATGTTGCGGTTGATCTTACCGGCGGCGATGCGCTCCTCGACCTCGGCGGTCGAAAGACCGCGCTCGATATCCGTTGCTGCCATACCACGTCCCATCACGTCGCGTCGGTATAAGAAAAACCGCCCGGACCATGCGAGGTTCGGACGGTCTTACGTTCGATGGTGCCCCATGTTGGATTCGAACCAACGGCCTTCTGCTCCGGAGGCAGACGCTCTAATCCCCTGAGCTAATAGGGCCAACGTTTGGCATTATACCCAAGTGCACCATGGGCTATCAAAATAAAAGAAAAAGCTTTGCAATTCCGTGGGAGACACGGCGCAACGGCTCACTTTAGAAGGCAAAAGTGAGTCAGATAGTATAAACTCTCATGCACCATATATACACGGCTCGCGATGCGGGCCGTTTTTGCAAGGGTTATACATCGAGGTGAGAGGCACACCATGATTGCAATTTTAAAGCAGAGCGCCAGCGACGAGGCCGTCAGCCATATCGTCAGCTGGATTGAGAAAAAGGGCCTGAAGACCGACGTCTCGCGCGGCGAACACGAGACCATCATCGGCCTCGTGGGCGATACGACCAAGATCGACCCGTTCCTGCTCGAGTCCATGGACGTCGTCGAGCGCGTGCAGCGTGTCTCCGAGCCGTTCAAGCGCGCGAACCGCAAGTTCCATCCCGAGGATTCCATCATCGACTGCGGCCACGGCGTCAAGATCGGCGGCGACCAGTTCCAGGTCATCGCCGGCCCCTGCTCCGTCGAGGGCGAGAACCTCATCCGCATCGCCCGCCGCGTGAAGGCCGCCGGCGCCACGATGCTACGCGGCGGCGCCTACAAGCCCCGCACTTCCCCGTACGCCTACCAGGGCATGGGCCCCGCCGGCCTCGACCTGCTGTGCGAGGCCTCGGCCGAGCTCGACATGCCGATTGTCACCGAGATCATGGACCCGCGCGACGTACAGGTCTTCTTGGACAAGAAGATTGACGTCATGCAAATCGGCGCCCGCAACGCCCAGAACTTCCCCCTGCTCAAGGAAGTCGGCAAGACCCAGACCCCGATTTTGCTCAAGCGCGGCATGTCCGGCACGATCGACGAGCTGCTCATGGCTGCCGAGTACATCATGAGCGAGGGCAACGACAACGTAATCCTGTGCGAGCGCGGTATCCGCACCTTCGAGACCCGCACCCGCAACACCTTTGACCTCAACGCCGTGCCGGTGCTGCACCACCTGTCGCACCTGCCCGTCGTTGCCGACCCCAGCCACGCCACCGGCTACACCCGCTACGTTGAGCCCATGGCGCTCGCCGCGACCGCCTGCGGTGCCAACGGTCTGGAAATCGAGGTCCACGACGAGCCGAGCCGCGCCTGGTCCGACGGCGCTCAGGCCCTCACCCCCGACCAGTTCGACGACACCATGCGCCGCATCAACGCCATCCGCGAGGTCGTCTGCCAAGAGACCATGGAGTAACCCATGGGTACGGTGAGAAACGCGCGCGTTAACCAGGGCGGCCCCAAATGCGCCGGCATCGTGGGCCTGGGCCTCATCGGCGGCAGCTTTGCCCGCGGCTATGCGCAGGCGGGCGTCCGCGTGCTGGCTTGGGACCCCGACGATGACGTCATGACGGCCGCCAGCATGGGCACCGTCGCCGCCGAGCTCAACGACAAGACGCTCGGCGAATGCGACATCATCGTCCTGGCATGCTACCCCGAGGCCTGCATCGAGTGGCTCGAGGCGCACGCCCGGGCACTCGCCGACGCCACCGACACCGACGCCATCATGGGCCCCGTGGTGATCGACACCGTGGGCGTGAAGGGAATCGTGTGCAAACGCGCCTTTGAGCTTGCCCGCGAGCACGGCTTTTACTTTGTAGGCGCACATCCTATGGCGGGCACGCAATTCTCGGGCTACGCGCACTCCCGCGCCGACCTGTTCCAGGATGCGCCGCTCGTGCTCGTTCCGCCCGCGGTAGACGATGCGCTTAAGCTTGAGCTCTTGGGCCAGGTGCGCGAAATGGTGCGCCCCCTGGGCTTTGGCAAGTTCAGCGTGACCAGCGCTGCCGAGCACGACCGCGTCATCGCCTTTACGAGCCAGCTTGCGCACGTGGTATCCAACGCCTACGTTAAAAGCCCGACCGCCCAGGTTCACCACGGTTTTTCGGCCGGCAGCTACCGCGACCTTACCCGCGTGGCGCACCTCAACCCCCAGATGTGGTCGGAGCTCATGATCGACGACGCCGATGCCCTCGCCTTCGAGATCGACCATCTAATTGAATCGCTTAGTGCCTACAGCCGCGCGCTCAAGGACCGCGACCAACGGCATCTAGAGAATCTCCTTGCCGAGGGCGACCGCATCAAACGCGCGCTCGACGACGAGGCCTCCCACTAGACCACCTATCACGCCAGGTCGAAAGGACCGAAGCTTATGGCGATTACCATCGATATCGACACCGCACGCCCCTATCATGTGCATGTGGGCACGTTTTTGCTGGAGCAGGTGGGACCGCTCGTGCGCGCCACTGCCGGCGGCGCCAAGGCCGTCATCGTGACGGACACCAACGTGGGCCCGCTCTACCAGATGCCCGTTAAGCAGAGCCTGGAGGCGTCGGGGTACGAGGTGAGCATCTGCACCTTCGAGGCAGGCGAGGCCCATAAGCGCGCCGAAACCTATGTTGCCATTTTGGAGTTTGTGGCCGAGCACGAGCTTTCACGCTCCGACGTGATCGTTGCACTCGGCGGCGGCGTCGTGGGCGACGTGGCGGGCTTTGTGGCCGCCACCTACATGCGCGGCTGCAAGTTTGTGCAGATCCCGACGAGTCTGCTCGCCATGGTGGATTCGTCTGTGGGCGGCAAGACCGCCATCGACCTGGCTGCCGGCAAGAACTTGGCCGGCGCCTTTTGGCAGCCGAGCGTGGTTATCGCCGACGTGGGGTGCCTGGCCACCCTCACGCCCGAGCAGTTCGCCGACGGCTGCGGCGAGGTCGTCAAGCACGCCGTGATCGCCGACCCGGAGCTTTTCGCCGAGCTGGAGAAGACCCCGCTCACGCTGGAGCTGCTCAACCGTGACGTCGCCCGCGTGGCGCTCATCATCGCCCGCAATATCGACATTAAGCGCGCCGTGGTCGTTGCCGACGAGCGCGAAACAAACCAGCGCAAGCTGCTCAACTTTGGACACAGCGCAGGACACGCCGTCGAGGCCTGCGAGCACTTTGAGCTCGGCCACGGCAACTGCGTGTCAATCGGTATGGGTATCATCACGCGCGCCGCGGCCCTGCACGGGGTGTGCGATGCCGAGCTGCCCGGGCGCATTGAAGAGCTCTGCGCCCGTCACGGCCTCAAGACCCGCTGCGACTTGGATGCCGATGCCGTCTTTGCCGAGGCGCTCCACGACAAGAAGCGCGCGGGCGACACCATCGACCTGGTGATTCCGCACGACATTGGCCGTTGCAGCATCGACCGCACGCCGCTTTCCACGTTCCACGATTTAATTGCCGAGGGCCTCGGCCAGAAGGGAGACGCATCCGTATGCTAGCCCGCATCACCCCGTCCCCGCTCAAGGGCACCGTTCCCGCCATCGCGTCCAAGTCGATGGCTCACCGCCTGATCATCTGCGCCGCGCTTGCCAACGGCGAGACGCACGTCACCTGCAATACCACCTGCGCCGATATCGAGGCGACGGTACACTGCCTCACGGCGCTCGGCGCCCGCATCGAGACCGTCGACGACGGCTTCCAAGTCCACCCCACCATGAAGAGCGTTGAATTTGGCCTGCTCAAGGCTCTCGCCGGCGGTACGCTCGACTGCGGCGAGAGCGGCTCCACGCTGCGTTTTATGCTGCCCGTCGCCTGTGCGCTGGGTGCGGAGGCCACTTTTGTGGGCCAGGGTCGTCTGGGCGCCCGCCCGCTCTCCCCGCTCTCGGACGAGATAATCGCCGCCGGTTGCGACCTGCAGGGTCTGGGCGGTTTTCCGCTCAAGACGAACGGCCGTATGCGCCCGGGCACTTTTGTGCTGCCGGGCAACGTGAGCTCGCAGTACATCTCGGGCCTGCTGCTGGCGGCCCCGCTGCTGGCCCAGCCCTCCTGCGTACAGGTGACCGGCCTCATTGAGAGCCGCCCCTACATCAACCTGACGATTCAGGCCATGAAGGCCTTTGGCGTCGAGGTCAACGTCGAGCGTATTCCGGCCAAGGACGGCCAGCCCGAGGTCACGAACTTCCGCGTGAGCAGTGGCTCGTACCGCACGCCCGGCAGCGTAGCCGTCGAGGGCGACTGGTCCAACGCCGCCTTTTGGCTGTGCGCCGGCGCCATCGGCACCGACCCAATCACCGTCGAGGGCGTGTCGCTCAGCTCCGCACAGGGCGACCGTAACGTGCTTGCCGCGCTTTCGCGCTTTGGCGCCCGCATCGTGCGCTCCACCAACGCCGCCACCGTGCAGTCCGACAAGCTCGCCGGCTTTGAGATGAGCGCCCACGACATTCCGGACCTGGTGCCCGTCATCTCGGCCGTGGCCTCGCTTGCCCAGGGCCGCACCTTTATCCGCGATTGCGCCCGTCTACGCATCAAGGAATCCGACCGTCTGGTCACCACCACCCGCGAGCTCACCGCGCTGGGCGCGCAGGTGCGCATTGCCGGCGATGACCTCATCATCAAGGGTGTCGATGCCTTCACCGGCGGCGAGGTCGATTCGCACAACGACCATCGCATCGCCATGATGGCCGCTATCGCCGCGAGCCGCGCCACCGGCGAGGTCGTAATCCACGACGCCGAGGCCGTCAACAAGTCCTATCCCGATTTCTTCGACCACTACCGCCTGCTGGGCGGCAAGGTCACACTCGAGGAGGAATAGCATGTCCTCGACCTTTGGCAACGTCTTGCACGTAAGCATCTTCGGCCAGTCGCACTCCCCCGCCATCGGCTGCTCCCTCGATGGCATTCCGGCGGGCATCGCTGTTGACCAGGAGCAGCTGCAGGCCTTCCTCGACCGTCGTGCCCCCGGTCGCGACGAAACCGCGACCAAACGCCGCGAGGCCGATGTCGCGCATATCATCGCCGGCGTTGTCGATGGGCACACCACCGGCGCACCCATCGCCGCGATTATCGAGAACACCAACACGCGCTCCAAGGACTATTCCGAGCTGCGCCGCAAGCCCCGCCCGGGACACGCGGACTTCCCCGCCCGCGTGAAGTACCACAACATGCACGACGTCGCCGGCGGTGGGCACTTCTCCGGTCGCCTGACGGCGCCCTTATGTATCGCAGGCGGCATTGCGCTGCAAGCACTCGAAGCCTGTGGCATTCAGATCATGGCGCACGTGGCACAGATCGGCGGCATCTCCGACCTGCCCATGGACGACATGGTCTACCGCGAAGCCGACCGTAAGGCGATTCTTTCGAACGACCTGCCCTGCATTGACGCCGCGGCTGCCGGCCGCATGCGCGAGGAGATTCTTGCCGCGCGTGATGAGCTCGACAGCATCGGCGGCATCGTGGAGTGCGGTATCTACGGCCTGCCTGCGGGCATCGGTGACCCCATGTTCGACGGCATCGAGAACCGCATCGCGCAGATCGCTTTTGGCATTCCCGCCGTAAAGGGCGTTGAGTTTGGCATGGGCTTTGCCGTGGCCGCCATGCGTGGCAGCGAGAACAACGATCCGTATCGTATTGATGCCCAGACCGGCGAGATCGAGGTCGAGTCCAACAACGCGGGCGGCATCCTCGGCGGTATTTCGACCGGCGCGCCCGTCATGTGGCGCATGGCCGTAAAGCCGACGCCCTCCATTGGCCGCGAGCAGCAGACGGTGGACATGGACGCTATGGAAAATGCCGAGCTCTCGGTCCACGGCCGCCACGATCCCTGCATCGTCCCCAGAGCTGTCCCCGTAGCCGAGGCAGCCGCCGCCCTTGCCATCTGGGACGCCCTCCTCGAAGACGCCGCCCAGCGCTAACTACCCACCCCTCAACATCCCCCGACACGTGAAAGGGGTCTCCATGGACCTTGCTGACATCCGCCAGGCCATCGATGGCATCGACACCACGCTCCTCAACAGCTTTGTCGAGCGCATGGACATTGCTACCGAGGTCGCCAAGTCAAAAATCGAGATGGGCAAGGCCGTCTTCGACCCCGCCCGCGAGCGCTCCAAGCTCAACAACCTCGCTAGCCGCGCACCCGAGCGCTACGAGGCCCAGACCATCACCCTGTTCCGTCTCCTCATGAGCATGAGCAAGGCCGAGCAGCAGCGCTACATCAACGAACTCAAGGGCATCACAGTGTCGCAAAAGGCCCACGCCACGGCCGTAGCCTTCGACACGCCCTTCCCCCAGACTGCCAGCGTCGCCTGCCAGGGCGTTGAGGGTGCCTACAGCCAGATCGCCGCATGCAAGCTCTTCGACGTGCCGGATATTGCGTTCTTCGAGACCTTCGAGGGCGTCATGCGCGCTATACGCGACGGGTTCTGCGAGTTTGGCGTGTTACCAATCGAGAACTCCACCGCCGGCTCGGTCAACGCCGTCTACGACCTGCTCGCCCAGTTCGACTTCCACATCGTGCGCTCGCTTCGCCTCAAGATCGACCACAACTTACTCGTCAAGCCCGGCACCAAGCTCGCCGACGTGCGCGAGGTCTACAGCCACGGTCAGGCCATCGCGCAGTGCGCCAGCTTTATCGAGGCCCACGGCCTGCACGCCACCAAGTACCCCAATACCGCCATGTCGGCGGAGATGGTCGCCAACTCCGACCGCACCGATGTTGCCGCCATCGCATCGCGCAGCTGCGCGGCACTCTACGACCTGGAGGCGCTGGAGTCCAACATTCAGGACTCGGACAACAACTACACGCGCTTTGTCGTCATCAGCCGCGAGCCGCGCGTCTACCCCGGCGCCAACCGCACCTCGCTCATGATTACCACGGCCAACGAGCCGGGCGCCCTCTACCGCGTGCTCGAGCGCTTCTATGCGCTCAACATCAACCTCATCAAGCTCGAGAGCCGCCCCATCCCCGGGCACGACTTTGAGTTCATGTTCTACTTCGACCTGGACTGCCCCTTTGGCAGTAAGGCCCTCGACGACCTGCTCGATTCCATCGACGACGTATGCGAGAGCTTTACCTACTTTGGCAGCTACACGGAGGTGCTCTAGATGACCGATACCGCCGCAACCCGCCCCTACGGCGTGCTGGGCCGCGTGCTAGGCCACAGCTACACCCCGACCATCTACAAGGAGCTCGCGGGCCTGGAGTACGTGCGTTTTGAGCGCGAGCCCGAGGACCTCGAGGCCTTTATGACCGGCGACGAGTGGGAGGGCACCAACGTGACCATCCCCTACAAGCGCGCCGTCATGGAGTACCTGGACGAGCTAAGCCCGCTCGCCGAGCGCATGGGCAACGTCAACACGATCACCCGCCTGGCCGACGGCCGCCTGCGCGGCGATAATACCGACTACTTCGGGTTTCAGTGCCTGGTCGAGGAACTGGGTGTTGAGGTTGCCGGCAAGAAAGCCCTTGTGCTCGGCGCGACCGGCGGGGCTGGCACCACGGCGAGCATGGTGCTCGGCGATCTAGGTGCCATTGTCGTGCCCGTGGGACGCAAGAGCGAGGTCAACTACGACAACATCGCGCAGCAGTCCGACGCCGCACTGCTCGTCAACTGCACGCCCGCCGGCATGTTCCCCCACTGCCCCGACGCACCCTGCACGCTCGAGGGTCTCGACGCGCTCGAAGGAGTCATTGACATCGTCTACAATCCCACCCGCACGGGACTCATGCTCGAGGCCGAGCGTCGCGGTATCCCCTGCATCGGCGGTCTGCTGATGCTTGTTGCACAGGCGGCACAGGCCGTCGAGCGCTACACCGGTCAGGTCACCCCGCGCGAGCGCATCCTGGATGTGACGGAGCGCCTGTCCCGCCATGAGCAGAACATCGCCCTGATTGGCATGCCCGGCTCGGGCAAGACGCGCGTGGGTGAGCAGATCGCCCTGCTCACCGGCCGCGAGCATATCGACCTAGACCGTGCGCTCGAGGAGCGATTGGGCATGCCCTGCGCCGACTTTATCGTCGAGCGCGGCGAGCCGGCCTTCCGCGAGCAGGAGACGGCTGCCTTGGCCGACATTTCCAAGCGCAGCGGTCTAGTGCTCTCCACCGGCGGCGGCGTCGTTACCCGCGACGAGAACTATCCGCTGCTGCACCAGAACAGCCAGATCGTGATGCTCAATCGTAAGCTCAATGAACTCGCCCACAAGGGCCGCCCCATCACTGCCCGCGACGGCATCGATAAGCTGGCCGAGCAGCGCATGCCGCGCTACCGCGCCTGGGCCGACTACATCATCGACTCGCGCGACTGCGCCGCCAACACCGCTCGAGCCCTCCTCGATACCCTCCCACCCGCTCTTTAACCAAAACCGCCACAAAGGGGACAGGCACCTTTGTGGTGGTTTTTCATTCAACCCCGCCCGACCGCAAAGGAAGCAACCATGAAAGCACTCGTCATCAACGGCCCCAACCTCAACATGCTCGGCATCCGCGAGCCGGGCATCTACGGCAGCGACAACTACGACCGCTTAGTGCAGATCTGCCAGGAAGCAGGGGCCGCGCAGGGGTTTGACGAGGTCGAGGTCTTCCAGTCCAACCACGAGGGCAGCATCGTCGACAAGATCCAGGAGGCCTACGGCAAGGTCGACGGCATCGTCATCAACCCGGCAGCCTACACACATACGAGCGTGGCGATCCTCGACGCCCTCAAGGCCGTCGCCATCCCCGCCGTCGAGGTCCACATCAGCGCCGTCGAGACCCGCGAGGACTTCCGCCAAGTGAGCTACGCACGCCTAGCCTGCTTCGCCACCATCACCGGCGAAGGCCTCCAAGGCTACGCCCACGCGCTCGAGCTGCTGAAAGAGCATCTCGAAAAGTAGTCTCGCGAGCAAATTTATCAACGCCGATCCGCGCGCCAATAAAGTCAGTGCCGGCAGCAGTAACCTAACTGCTGCCGGCAATTTATTACTGGCTTATAATCGTTGCAGCCACACAACGTCTGGAGACTCGCATGCTCAGCATCCATCTGGGAGATTACCCCGGTTCCATCTACGACACCGAGACCTATTTTAGGAACTCATACCTGGACTCATGGTTCGAAGACCCGATGGCTGCACAGATTATTAAAAGCGTGGACGGATCAGAGCTCATCGGCCCCCACAACATCGTAAGCAAGCAGCTGGGCTCGATCACCCCACTCGAACTGTCCGGCGGCGTCAAGACGCTGTTGCTGGTTCGCAATCTCCCAAATATGGTGTTCAACGCATCCACCTGCGGAGACAACTGTGCCCGCTGGCTGCTCAAAATTGGCAAAGAGCAGGATGTGCTGGTGACCCTTTACCACATCATGAAATTCCCCTGGAAGAACTTTGAGATTCGCATCGATAACGACGACCGTATCGTCAGAAACATGCAGGAGTTTGTCGGCGCCACGAATGACTTTTTGGATGTTGATGAATAATGAAGGGGACGCATACCGTCATCGTTGAGCGCGCAAAGGTCAAATACACGCTCACGTTCAAGCGCAACATCTCCTTCATCCGCGGCAACAGCGGCACGGGCAAAACGACGCTCATCTCGATGATTCGCGACTACAACGACCGAGGACAGGAAAGCGGCGTTACACTCAGCTGCGACGTGCCTTGCGAAACGCTTTCCGGCAGACGCTGGGAGCGCGAGCTGTCGATCATCGAAGATTCAATTGTCTTTCTAGATGAGGGCAATGAGTTTATCTACTCAAAGGACTTCGCCAAAGCCGTCAACGGATCATCCAACTATTATGTTCTGATATCTCGTCGCGACGCCAACGAACTCCCCTACAGCGTCGACGAGATCCTAAAACTGGTCAACACGACGAGCAAGGTAATCAACGGCCGTAAAAGCGACAAACGTTTTTACTCGGTGACCAAACCGCTTTATACTCACGCGGCAAACATGCTCTATCAGGACCTTAACGTAGGTTTTGACAATCCCGATGCCGTAATTGTCGAGGATAGCAAGTCTGGCTATCAATTCTACAGCGCCCTTTGCAACCGACTGGGAATCCCCTGCTACACCGCTACCGGCGTAGCAAACCTAAAACGAACGATTCACGAATGTCCCGAGCAAAACATCCTTGCCATAGGAGACGGCGCAGCGTTTGGTCCATACATCGAAAAGGTGCTGGGGCAGCGCGTTTACAAAAACGTTCGCCTGTTCCTCCCGGAATCATTTGAGTGGACGCTTTTGCGATCTGGCGTCATCCCCAACAACGACATTCCAAAAATCCTCAAGGACCCTTCGAGCTATATCGAAAGCCGCGACTACCTAAGTTGGGAGCGATTCTTCACCGACGTATTGATCAAGTACTCGGCAGACACTCGTTATGCTTACAAAAAAGCAAAACTCAATGAGCAATACCTAAGGCCGCAGGCGATGAATGCAGTTGCAAACGTCTTACCCGAGTGCCTGAAGACAGACTAGATACAGCGGGGAGGGCCAAGTTGGTCCTCCCCGCCGTTATTACGCCTTCTTGATTACGTACGCCAATCCAATATCGCAGGCGCAGCGTACGATTGACGCGAAGAGCCACGATGCTGGCAGCGTCATAAGCAGAGGCATGGTCTGCCACGGAATAAACCAATCGACCGCATGGATCGTAAAGATTGCCAGACTGGCTTGCCCGCAGAACGCTCGCACCACCGCTTCGGCCTAAACGTATACCCGGCAAGAATAAAGAACACCGGCATGTGAAAAAGCCCGGACCACCTAGCGGTCCGGGCTTAATAAACGATGGTGCTCCATGGCGGATTCGAACCGTCGACCTTGGGATTAGAAGTCCCCTGCTCTATCCAACTGAGCTAATGGAGCAAATAACCGCACGCCCAAGCAAGCGCAATCCTGTCAGGCGCAAGTAATTATAACCTAGTTGAACTGCTCGCGGTACGCCTTGCAGACCTTGTCGACCGGGCCGTCCATGCGAAGGTCACCCTTCTCAATCCAAACGGCACGCTGGCAGATGCGCTCAACCTGCTCCATGGAGTGCGAAACGAACAGAACTGTCACGTCACCGCTCTGGATAAAGTGCTGGATGCGGGCCTCGCACTTCTGCTGGAAGAACACATCACCGACGGACAGCGTCTCGTCAACGATCAGGATATCGGGCTCGGTGATCGTCGCGATTGCAAAGGCGATACGCGCAACCATGCCCGAAGAGAAATTTTTGAGCGGCATATCAACAAAGTTCTGCAGCTCGGCAAACTCGATAATGCCATCAAAATTAGCGTCGATGAACTCCTTGGTATAGCCGAGCAGGGCGCCGTTCAGATAGATGTTCTCGCGGGCGGTCAGCTCGGGGTCAAAGCCGGCACCAAGCTCAATCAACGGCGCGATGTTACCGTGCACCTTAACGCTGCCCTCGCTAGGCTCAAGCACGCCAGCGATAATCTTGAGCATCGTGGATTTGCCGGAGCCGTTGGTGCCGACCAGGCCCACGACCTCGCCACGGTGAATATCAAACGAGATATGCTTGAGCGCCCTAAACTCCTCAAAGAACAGTTCGTGCTTGGCAAGCTTGATGAAGTACTCCTTGAGGTTGGTCAGCGACTCGGACGCCATGTTAAAGATCATGGTGACGTCGTCGACCTCGACAGCCAGAGGCTGCTCGCTGTAATCAACAACAGATTCAGTCATCACAGCACTCCTTAGATATAGAGGATGAACTTGCGCTCGGACTTATGGAACACGGTGTAACCAATAACAAGCGCAAGGACCGCCCAAGCGACGCACATGCCAAGCGTCATGAGCGAGGGCGTCGTCTGGAACAGGAAGATATCGCGCATAAACTGCAGGTAGTTGTACATGGGATTCGCATAGACCAGAATGCGCACGAGATGCGGCATTTGCGCAACGAAGTCGGTCGTCCAGAAAATAGGCGTGATGTAAGTCCACGCCGTAATGACGACGCTCCACAGATGCATAACGTCGCGGAAAAAGACCGTAAGGGCAGAGAGCATCATGCCCAGGCCCATGCAGAAGCACATAAGCAGCAGCAGGCAAACCGGCAGCAGAATCAGGTGCCAAGAAGGCATAACGCGGAACCACAGCATAACGATGGCGACGGCGACCAGCGAGAAGGCAAAGTTGACCAGCGAGAAGAGCACCTTCTGCACCGGGAAGACCCAGCGGTGCACCTTAACCTTCTTGAGCAGCGGGGCAGCACCCACGATCGACGTCAGGGCCTGGTTCGTAGACTCGGACATGACGGCAAAGGTGACGTTACCCACGATCAAGTACAGCGGGTACATCTCGGGCGTAATAGAGCCATTGCGGCCCTGGGCAAAAATCGTCGAGAACACAATAGCCATGACGATCATCATCAGCAGCGGGTTGAGCACCGACCATGCGACGCCCAGAACGCTACGGCGATACTTGATCTTAAAATCCTTGGTAACCAGCTGACGAAGGATAAACGCGTCCTTCTCAAATTCGTTCTTAGCAAACGTCGCAGGCAGACTGCGAGTTTCTTGTTGCTTTGTCTGATCCGACACGGATGCAACTCCTTTACTCGTAATCGTTGACAAACGAACAGTATAGACCCGACGGCCATGCAAACGATTCGCGCAACAAAACTGGAGAACTAACCCACATCTTAGGATGCCAGGCCCAAACGGCTATACTTTCTAGGATTGAATGTATAAGGAGCATTAAGTGAATTCTGAATCCATCGCCGTCATCATCCCTTGCTACAACGAAGCGCTCACGATCGGCAAAGTCATCGACGACTTTCACCGCGAGCTTCCGCAGGCGACGGTCTATGTCTATGACAACAACTCGTCGGACGATACCTCACGCATTGCCACCGAGCACGGCGCCACAGTCCGCTTTGAGCCCCGTCAGGGAAAGGGCAACGTGTGCCGCCAGATGTTTCGCGATATCGACGCCGATTGCTACCTGATGGTCGACGGAGACGACACCTACCCCGCCGAGGCGGCCAAGGCCCTCTGCGAGCCCATCCTTAACGGCACGGCCGACATGACCGTAGGCGATCGCCTTTCCAACGGCACCTACGCCGAGGAGAACAAGCGTGCCTTCCACGGCTTTGGCAATAATCTGGTCCGCGCCATGATCAAGTGGATCTATGGCTACAGCTTCGATGACGTCATGACAGGCTACCGCGCCATGAGCCGCCCGTTCGTTAAAACCTTCCCAGTGCTTTCCGAGGGCTTTCAGATCGAAACCGAGCTCTCGATCCACGCCGTCGACCACCGCTGGCGCATCAAAGATGTGCCCATCGAGTACCGCGACCGTCCCGAGGGTTCCGAGTCCAAACTCAACACCGTGAGCGACGGCATTAAAGTCGTTGCGATGATCGGCACGCTGTTCAAGGACTACCGCCCGCTGAAGTTCTTCAGCCTCGTTGCGCTTCTGTTCGCGGTATTCGGCCTCGCCCTGGGCATGCCCATCGTTGTCGAATATTTCCAGACCGGCCTCGTCCCGCGCTTCCCCACCGCTATGCTCGCCGCCTCGTTTATTTTCCTGTGCGGCCTGAGCCTTGCGACCGGCTTCATCCTAGATTCTGTAGCAAAGGTCGAAAAAAAGCAGTGGGAGGTCAACGTGTACAGCAAATACGCCTACGACGACCAGCCCGGCCACCCTACTTCCATGCCAAGCGAGAGGTAGATCTTCCGCAAAATACTATTGGCACCACTGCGCAGATAGCCACCAACAAGAAAAGCCGCCGTTAAAGAACGGCGGCTTTTACTCTCGAAAAGTTAATAGCGGCTAGAGCGTCTTGATGTACTCCCCCAGCTCTTCCTCCCAGTCGGGCATGTGGAAGCCGGCAGCCTCGAGCTTGGACAGGTCGAGCGCGGAGTGGACCGGGCGCGGGGCGACGGGGCCCTCGGCGCTCGCGTAGTAGTCGGCGGTCGATACCGGCACGACCCTGTCCCCGTTGCCGTTGGCGGCCTCGAAGACGGCGCGGGCGATATCGGCCCAGGACTTGACGGTGCCGGAGCCGGTGCAGTCGTAGGTGCCGTAGGGGGCGTGCGTCCCCAGCACGTGGAAGATGGCGGCGGCCATGTCGCGCGTGAAGGTCAGGCGGCCCAGCTGGTCGTCCACGACGGTGACCTGCTCGAGCCCGTCCTCGGGGTCGGCGACGCGGCCGGAGAGGCCCTTCATGGTCTTGACGAAGTTGTGCCCCTCGCCGATGACCCAGCTGGAGCGCATGATGTAGTGGCGCGGGCACCCGGCCACGGCGATGTCGCCGGCGGCCTTGGTCTGGCCGTAGACGGACAGCGGGCTGAGGGGCTCGTCCTCGGTGTGGACCTCGGCGGTGCCGTCGAAGACGTAGTCGGAGGACACGTGCACGAGCGTGATGCCGTGCCCGGCGCAGGTGCGGGCGAGGAGGGCCGGCCCGGTCGCGTTGGCCTTCCATGCGGTCACGCGGCCCTCGGGGGTCTCCGCTTTATCCACGGCCGTGTAGGCGCCGCAGTTGATCACGGTGCCGTAGAGCGACCAGTCGTACTGCGCATAGGCGTC
>DBGDFS010000013.1:0-34768 GCA_048342015.1 Collinsella sp.
CTCAGAAGAAAGCCGCCGCGGGGCTCGGCCTGTCCGCGGCCTCACTCGGTCACCTGGAACATGGGAGACGGCGGTCGACGAAACTGGAGAGGAGGTATTACGAGCTCCTGTGCGAATTGAAGGGAGCGCTCCCGCAAACTGCCTATTGACAACTTATAGGAGCGTCGGTTTTGTTTTCGCACTTTTCAGCATGGTCGGGGCTATCCGCGTTAACGTAGTAGATGGGCCCCTTTTGTGGCAAGGGTGCCGATCAACAGGACAGGGCAGGTAAAAGAGACACATCCCAAAAGACCGGTTGGGAGTTGGGACGTGTCGATGCGATAGTATTGCATGGTGATATTCGACAAACCGTGGCTTCATCCGAGGGCTTTATGGAACAGCAGCATTATCAGAGCCTGCAAGACCAGGCGTACAACGCATTGCGGTCCAAGATCATCTATGCCGAGCTCAAGCCCGGCACGCGCCTTTCGGCGATTGGTCTGGAAAAGGAGACGGGAATCGGGCGCACGCCCATTCGCGAATCCTTTGTGCGCCTGCGTGAGCAGGAGCTGGTGGAAACGCGTCCCAAAAGCGGCACCTACGTCTCTAAGATCAGCATGGAACGCGCCGAAAACGCCTGCTTTTTGCGCGAGAAGCTCGAGAGAAGCGTGCTTATTAAATGCTGTTCGGCCGCCTCGCCCGAGCAAAAGCAGCGGCTTGAGCAGATTCTTACCGAGTCCGAGTCGCTCGACCATGGCGAAACGCGCCGTTTCTTTGACCTGGATAACCTGTTCCATGAGACATGTTTTGAGATTGCCGGTCGTCACATGTTGTGGGATTGGATGAAGAGCGTCAACACGCATTTTGAGCGATACAACTGGTTGCGTATGGTGTCGCAGGATCTGGACTGGGAGCCGATTCGTCGGCAGCATCGCCGGATTCTCGAGGCCATTAAGAGGGGCGATACCGACGCGGCGAGCTATCTGGCAGAGACGCACTTGCACCTGATGCCCGAGGAGCAGGGCCCGGTTATCGCCTTGCATCCCGACTATTTTGAGCTGTCCAAAGATACGGCCATCTAACTCGCCCCCCCCCTCATTAGTTGCAGTGAAATAGGAATTGTTTTGCGGCTCTGATGGCGTAAACAGTCCGTATTTCACCGCAAGTGCGAGACGCTACCGGGGCACAAAAAAGCTGCGGCGCCGCTTGGAGGAAAAGACCGGAAGCAAAGGTCCATTCCTCCAGACGGCGCCGCAGCTGTTTTGATGGCTCGGCTTTTACCGAAGTGGCTCAGTTGAGCGCGACTGCCAGCCGATTATACAAAGCGGCTCGGGGGCGTGTCGCTTCCGTCACGTTCTATCAGCATGCAAGACGGTTTTGGTTCTTGTTCGTGACGGAAACGGCGCGCTTCCGAGCCGCTTTAAAAGAAAGGGGGCGAGGTCTAGGGCACGCCCCCTCTCACGATAGAGAGCTAAATCTAGCCGCGGACTTTCTTGACGACGTCCATGGCCTCGCGGGCGATCTGCTCGACCTTGGAGAAGTCGCCGTCGGCAAACAGGGCCGGCTTGACCATCCAGGTGCCACCGCAGGCGATGATGGCGGAGGAGCTCAGGTACTCCTCGACGTTGGCGGTGCTCACGCCGCCGGTAGGCATAAAGCGGTGGCCGACAAACGGAGCGGCGAGGGCCTTGATGGTGTTCAGGCCGCCATACTGGGACGCGGGGAAGAACTTGGTGACCTTGAGGCCCAAGTTCTCGGCGGCGGTGACCTCGGAGGGGGTTACAGTGCCGGGAAGGACAGGCAGGTCGATATCGATGCAGTGCTTCACGACGTCCTCGTTGTAACCCGGGGAGACGATGAACTTGGCACCGGCGGCGCGGGCCTGCTCAACCTGCTCGACGGTCAGGACGGTGCCGGCGCCAACGCACATCTCGGGCTCGGCCTCGGCCATAGCGGCGATGCACTCGGCGGCGCAGGCGGTGCGGAAGGTGACCTCGGCGGACTTCATGCCAGCTGCCATAAGGGCGTGGGCGAGCGGGGCGGCGTCCTCGACCTTGTCGAGCACAACGACCGGCACGATGCCCAGGGACTTAAGCGTGGTGTAGAACTGATCGAACATGATGTTCCTTTCGATGTGTGGCGCGCATGGGCGCGTGATTGCCAAATGTGCTGGTCAGGAGCCGATTTTGGATTGGTTATCGGAGGCACTGCTTGGGGTTCAAGCAATTCCAAAACCGGCTGCTCGACCAGTCGTGTAGGAAATGCCAGGCAAAACCGGAATGGGACTGGTGGTTTTGCCCGGCCGGAGGAATCGGGGAGCGGGCCGCAGAGGTATGGGATTGGAAAGCTGCGGCCCGCGGAATGGAGACGGACTAGCGTGCGACGCGAGTGCCACCGTCGGCGGCGGATGCCGCGGCTGCGATCTCGTCTGCGGTCACCAAGTTGGAATCGCCCTTGATGGTGAGCTTGAGGATCGAAGCTGCAATCGCGTAGTTGACAGCGTCCTGCGGGTCAAAGTCGTTGATGAGGGCATGGACGAGGCCGGCGTTGAAAGCGTCGCCGGCGGCAACGCCCTCGAGTACGTGCACGTCGTGAGCAGGGGAGAACCAGTGCTCGCCGCTCTCGGCCTCAAAGAGCATGCCCATCCAGATGGAGCGCTCGACGCAGGAGATGTTGCGGACGACCGAGGCGACCTTCTTGCAGCCGTACTCGGCGCAGATCTGACGGGCCATCTCGACATAGGTGTCGCGCTCCTCGATGCCGTGGGCAAGGGAGCCAGAGACGCAGGTCATACCGAGGCCAGCAGGCGCATCCTCGTCGTTGGCGATGCAGATGTCGACGAGCGGCAGGAGTTCCCTCATGGTGGCCTGCGACTTCTCGGGCGACCACATCTTGCCGCGATAGTTCACGTCACACACGGTGGTGATGCCCTTGGCGCGGCAGGCGGCGAGCGCATCCTTGCAGGCGGCGGCCATCTCATCGGAGACGGCGGGGGTCACGCCGGAGAAATAGAAGACATCGATGCCCTTGAGGATCTCGTCCCAGTCAAAGACGTCGCGCTTGGCCATGTTGATGGCAGAGTACTTGCGGTCGTAGACGCAACCGTTGCCGCGCTGCGAGGCACCGACCTCAAACACATAGGAGCCAAGGCGGTCGCCCTGACGCACGACGCGCGTGGTGTCGACGCCGTAGGCCTTCAGCGAACGCAGGGCGCACTCGCCCAGACGGTTGGCCGGGACAACGGAGACGTAAGCGGCCTTGTCGCCCTGGTAGGCCAGGGAAAGCGCAGTGTTGGCCTCGGCGCCGCCGTAGCGGACGTCAAACTCGGTTGCCTGCTCAATACGCAGGTGGTCTTTGGGTGAGAGTCTCATCATGATCTCGCCGAAGGTAAGAACCGTTTTACCCATGGTCGCGCAGCTCCTTTTACTCGTGCGTACACCTTTGATATGGCGTTGGCACGCAGGTGCCAAGACGGTAGGGTGCGTCTTTGCACCTGCGTGCCAACGCTCGCCGAAATCGGTTTACGAAATCGGTTTCGTTTCGAGTTGTAGTATACTCACCTACAGCGTTTTGCAACCGAGATTTTTAAAAAATGCCTAAAATGGCTCAGACTGCCGACATTGGGAAACGGGGTGCGCTATGGCGCAGATGAGAATCAAGGACATTGCCGCCGAGGCGGGCGTGAGCCCGGCCACGGTCTCGCGCTATCTCAACAACCGCCCCGGGCAAATGACCGAGGAAACCCGTGCTCGCATCGCGGCGGTTATCGAGCGCACCGGCTATCGCCCGCGTGCCGCCGCGCGCAATCTGCGCAGCTCGCGCACCAACCTCATCGGCGTGATTCTGGCCGACATCGCCAACCCGTTCTCGAGCGCCATGCTCGAGGGCCTTTCCGCCAGTGCCGCCGCGCGCAGCTGCTCGCTCATGACGGCCATTAGCGGCAACGATCCCGCCAAGGAGGCCGAGTCGCTCACCAGACTTATCGACGCTGGCGTGGATGGCCTGGTCGTCAATACCTGCGGTGGTAACGACGAAGCCATCGCCGCGGCAGCGGAACGCCTGCCCGTCGTGCTGCTCGACCGCGATGTTGCCGACGGCGGTGTCGATCTGGTGACATCTAACAACCGTGAGCTGGTCGCCGGCTTGGTAGACGCCTTGGCCGCTGCGGGCAGCGAGCGCCTGTGCCTGCTCACCGAGGCAAGCGACGACAGTCCCGTGCGTCGCGAGCGCGCCGAAGCCTTTGCTGACGAGCTTTCTCGACGCGGCCTTGCGGGCGAGGTCGTCACCTTGGCCGATGGCGGTGCCACTGGCGTTGGCCGCTTGGACGAGACCATCCGCGGCTATGCCGGTAAAAAGCTCGGCCTCATTGCCGTCAACGGCCTGGTTTTCCTGCGTCTGACCGAGGCGTTGGCGCAGCTTGGTCCCTCGCTGCCGGCGGGGCTCAAGATCGCGACGTTTGACGACTACCCCTGGAACCATGTGCTCTTTGGCGGCGTCACCACGGCCGCGCAAGACACCCTCACCATTGCCGAGCGCGTAGTCGAGCGCCTGTCCGAGCGCATCGACGTCGTCACCACCACGGTGGGCGAGGCCGCAAAGCTGGCGCCCAAACGCATCGAGATCCCCGGTCACATCGAACACCGCGCTTCGACCTCGCGCTAGTCTGTGTGATAATATATAGACAATGTCATACAGGAGGTATCCATGGCTGCGTCTGTGCTGAGTGTGCGAGTGGACTCGTCAATTAAAGATTCATTTGCCGAGCTGTGCGAAGAACTTGGCATGACTTCGTCTGTTGCGGTCAATATGTTTATGAGACAGATGCTGCGCGAGCGTTCGCTGCCGTTTGTTCCTTCACTTGGTAAAAACTCTGCGAGCGAAAACGTCGCCGCAGACATTTTGGATATTGCTCAGATTGAGTCCGCCATCCGCGAGGCGGCCAGCCCGATTCCCGCCATCAAAACCGTGATTCTTTTTGGTTCGTATGCCCGTGGCGAGGCGCGTGTCGATAGTGATATCGACTTGCGTCTCGAAGTCGATCGCGAGCAGGGCTTTGGTCTTTTCGCGCTGTCGGCATTTGGTGAGGCGGTGCGCAAAGAAACCGGGAGGCAGGTTGATCTCGTCTCTAGTGATCATCTTGATGACGATCTTGCCGCGGTAATCGAGCGCGAAGGAGTGATCCTTTATGATCGCGCGTAAGTCAGACGGTCTCCGCGCCCAAGAGGTTTTGGAGGCCATCTCCGAAACGAACGAGCGCATCAAGGCTTTTGATATCACCGAGGACCAGTTTCTGCATGCGAATGACGTGCGGACGAGGGCGTTGGCGGACTCCCTTTTGATGTGTGCGCTTAGGGTGACGGAAGAAGCGGGCAAGTTGTCGGAACGCTCGCAGCGGCTTCATCCCGAAATTGAGTGGCGCGGAATTATCGGCATGAGAAATTATCTTGCGCATGATTACGGCAATGTCGACCGCTCGGTTGTCTGGGATGCAGTGACGATGGAGTTCCCTGCGCTGGAACGAGCCTGTAGGCAAATTGTCTCCGAATCCGAACGATAGCTACTTGTCATATCTGCCTGTTCGCGCACGTTTTTTGAGCGCTTGATACGCTTTAACCCTGCGGAAACATTTTTCTGCGATAGTATCTGCGATATAGACCAGTCGAAACCCGCCCGAAAGAAAGGGGAGCGACATGAACCAGCAGAACATCGATTACGTACTCCGCTCCGTAGAGCAGCGTGACATCCGCTTTGTGCGTCTGTGGTTTGTCGACATTCTCGGCCGCCTCAAGAACTTCGCCATTAGCCCCGAGGACCTCGAGGTCGCTTTTGAGGAGGGTATTGGCTTTGACGGCTCCGCCATCGAGGGCTTTGCCACGCCCGAGGAAGCCGACATGCTGGCGTTTCCCGATGCATCGACCTTCCAGATCCTGCCGTGGCGCCCGAGCCACAACGGCGTCGCCCGCGTATTCTGCGACGTGTGCACTCCCGATCGCAAGCCGTTTGCCGGCGACCCGCGCGATGCCCTGCGCCGCATGTTCCGCAAGGCCGAGAAAGCTGGCTATCTGTTCAACGTGGGTGCCGAGCTGGAGTATTACTACTTCCCCGACGAGCACACCCCCGAGCCGCTCGACAACGTGGGCTACTTCGATCTTTCGGTGAGCGATGCCGCCCGCGACCTGCGCCGCAACACGGTTCTCACGCTCGAGAAGATGTCCGTGCCCGTGGAGTACACCTTCCATGCTGCCGGTCGCTCGCAGCACGGCATGAGCCTGCGCCACGCCGAGGCCCTGAGCATGTCCGACGCCATCACCACGGCCAAGCTCATCATTAAGCAGCAGGCCTACGAGAGCGGTTGCCACGCCTCCTTTATGCCCAAGCCGTTGGCGGGCGAGGACGGCAGCGCCATGTTTTTGCATCAGTCGCTGTTCGACCACGACGGCAACAACGTCTTTTGGGGCGAGGACGACGAGAAGTACCACCTCTCCGATATCGCCAAGCACTACATGGCCGGCATCTTGGCGCACGCGCGCGAGATCAGCGCCATCACCAACCCCACGGTCAACTCGTACAAGCGCATCACCACGGGCGGCGACTCCGTGCCGCAGTACGCCACGTGGGGCCTGCGCAACCGCGCGAGCATGGTCCGCATTCCGGTCTACAAGCCCGGCAAGCAGCTGTCCACGCGCATCGAGCTGCGCAGCCCCGATCCCATGGCCAATCCGTACCTGGTCAACGCCGTCACGCTGGCGGCTGGTCTGGACGGCATCGAGCGCAAGCTGGAGCTCCCGCCCGAGGCAACGGCCGAGACGCTCAAGCTTACCGACCGCCAGATGCTCGAGGCCGGCTACACGCCGCTGCCGCGCTCGCTCAAAGAGGCGCTCGACGTGTTTGAGGACTCGCAGTTTATGAAGGATGCCCTCGGCGAGCACATCCACGGCTTCTTCCTCAAAAAGAAGCGCGCCGAGTGGCATAAGTTTGAGTCTACGATCACCGAGTGGGAGATCAAGCACTACCTGGCGAACTCCTAATCGCGCTGGCTTGTTCCAGTACGATTGAGCTCATTTCTTTGGAGGCCGATATGTCCGAAAAGAGTGCCCTGTTCATGGCGCGCACGACGCGCTTCCACGAGTTTGCCCGCAGCTTGACGACCACCTTGGGTGTCGAGGTGAGCCTGGCCACCCCTGATTCGCCGACTGCGGCGCACGACTTTGACCTGCTGATCCTCGATTCCGATGGCATCCGCAGCGACCGCATCGATCAGATTGCCAAGTGGCTTGACGATCGTGGCGGGGTCCCCATGTTGGTGATCGTCGACGACGAGGCGCTCGGTACCTTGCGCCTGCCCAATCACGCGCATGCCGACTTTGTATGTCCCACGGCGACGCCCAACGAGCTCAAGGCTCGTGCGCAGCGCCTGATGGGCGAGGAGGAGACCGTCGCCGCCGACGATGTGCTCAACATCGACAACCTCGAGATCAACCTGGCTACCTACCAGGTGACGCTCGATAACGAGCCTATCGACCTGACGCTGATGGAGTACTCGCTGCTGAGCTTTTTGGCGACGCATCCCAACCGTGCCTACAGCCGCGAGGTGCTGCTGCACCGCGTGTGGGGCTTTGAGTACTGCGGCGGCACGCGCACCGTCGACGTGCACATCCGACGCATCCGCTCCAAGGTGGGCCCGCAGATTGCGGCACATATCACCACCGTCCGCGGCGTGGGCTATCTGTTTAAGGACTAGATTTCCACCACAAAGGGGACAGGCACCTTTGTGGTGGTTTTGCCGTGGGCCGGGTCCTTTTAGGGCTGCAACAGAACTTAAGCCTTCCTAAAAGATTGCGTTCTCATACACGTTCACCCGCATATTGGGGTACAACTCAACGTGAACAATGATGGCCCGCCACATGTTTGGCGGGCCTTTGGTTATTAGACGAAAGGATCGCAGCCATGAGCGAGAACGATTCCCAGCGTCCTCAGGATGCGGGCAACGCTGGCGAGACCCAGCAGCAGCCGCGCGTGCAGGTGGAGTCGACGCCTGCCGGCGGCAACATTCCCTACGTGCAGGCTTACGACACACAGACCGGCAAGCCGCTGGGCGGCCAGCAGGTTGTAAACAAGCACACGGTGGTCAAGACCAAAACCAAAAAGCTGCCGATCTTTATTACGGCACTCGCCGGCTGTGCCTGCGGCGCCCTGCTGGTCATTGCGCTCATTATGGGCGGCACGCTCGATATCGGCGGCGGCAGGAACGCCGTGACGGCGGGTGCTTCGGGTTCATCGACGCAAAAGATCACCATCGACTCCGAGGACACTACGCTGGCCGAGGCCGTTTCTGCCAAGGCCCTGCCTTCCGTCGTTTCCATCACCGCCACTTCGAGCGGCAGCCAGAATGGCTCGCTTTCGCAGTCTGCTGATGAGTCGGATAGCTCGGGCGGCGTCGGTTCGGGCGTGGTGCTTGATACCGAGGGCCACATCCTCACCAACAACCACGTGGTCGATGGTTACGACCAGTACGTGGTGACCATGGACGACGGCACCACCTATGAGGCCGAGTTCGTGGGCAACGACGCCTCGAGCGACCTGGCTGTCATCAAGCTCAAGGACGCCGACGCCTCCAAGCTCACGCCGATCGAGATCGGTGACTCCTCCAAGCTCAACGTGGGCGAGTGGGTCATGGCGATCGGTTCGCCGTTCGGCAACGAGCAGTCTGTCTCCACGGGTATCGTCTCGGCGCTCTATCGCTCCACGGCCATGAGCTCTACCAGCGGCAACACCATCTACGCCAACATGATCCAGACCGATGCCGCCATCAACCCGGGCAACTCCGGCGGCGCGCTTGTCAACGACAACGGCGAGCTCGTGGGTATCAACTCGCTCATCGAGAGCTACTCGGGCTCCAGCTCGGGCGTAGGCTTTGCCATTCCCGTCAACTACGCCAAGAACATCGCCGACCAGATTATCGACGGCAAGACGCCGGTTCATCCGTATCTGGGCGCCACGCTTTCGAGTGTCAATGCGCTTAACGCCCGCACCAACAAGCTGAGTACCGATAGCGGCGCGTATGTGGCGAGCGTTGTCGAGGACGGTCCTGCAGCCAAGGCCGGCATCCAGGAGGGTGATGTCATTACCAAGCTGGGCGACGATGAGATTACGAGTGCCGATGGCCTGATCATCGCGCTGCGCAGCCACGAGGTGGGCGAGAAGGTCGAGATTACGCTCGTGCGCGGCAAGGAAGAGAAAAAGGTCACCGTCGAGCTGGGCTCCGACGAGGAGCTGCAGAACCAGCAGCAGGACGATAGCGCGACCGACACCGGCAACGGCGGTATTACCGACGAGCAGTTGCGCCAGTACCTGGAGGAACTGTTGGGCCAGCAGGGCCAGGGCTACGGCCAGGGTTACTAGCGAGTCGTATCGCACATATCGAAGCCAGAGGGGCTGTCCCATCAACGTGGGACAGCCCCTCTTTTCTCATTGATCCGTTGGGGACGGAGGAAAACGGATCATTTTGGTTAGTCTTCGTCGCTGGGAAGGCTTCCAAATGCCTCGATGTACTCTTCGTCTGACATCCAGTCAATGATGTCGCCAGGTTTGCAGTGAAGTGCCTCGCACATCGCGGTCAACGTCGAAAAGCGAATGCCCTTGAGCCGCCCCGTTTTAATGCGCGAAACGTTAACGGGCGAGATGCCGATAATGTCGGCAAGTTCTTGAGAGGACATTTTGCGATCCGCCATGACGCGATCGAGTCTCATGACGATTGGCATGCTGCCCTCCTTCTAAATAATGGCGTCAACGTCCGACTGCAAGAGTCGCCCGTACTCAAAGATAGCCGAAAGGGATAGCGCAAACAAAGCGAGAACCAGTGTCCAAGCGTTAAAA
Organism: Collinsella sp.; assembly: GCA_048342015.1. Lineage (GTDB taxonomy): Bacteria > Actinomycetota > Coriobacteriia > Coriobacteriales > Coriobacteriaceae > Collinsella. Next base: position 9,856 of record DBGDFS010000013.1, read on the forward strand.
CCAAAGATACCAATTGCAGTAATACTGACGTCGTTGGGGAGCTGGACGGCACACAGGTTATCGAAGGTAATCGAGACAATTGAAGAAATGAGCAGCAGAAGCCCAACAACCAGAAAACGCCGGCATTGTTTTCGCGTGAATATCGACTGAGTACTGACGACGTCAAAGCAGAAGTTCAAGTAGACAATCAGGCATGCGATTGAGAGCGCCAGGGCCAGAACATCGCGGATGGCAAGTGCGGTAAGGACGGCGCTCGGAATGGACTCACCATTAATATAGAAGGGAGTGGGTGCAAAGAGCACCTCCCGCGCCTCGTTGGCAACGCTGAACGCTGAGAAGGCCGCCATGATTGCTGCGACAGACAAAGTGGCGAGCAACATCACATTGCTAAAACAGCATCGTTTATCTGAGCTTTCCATAATTAACCCCAAAAAGGCTGCGGCAATGCCGCAGCCAAAAAATCCTAAGCATAGATAGTTCTTGCTTCAGAATGCCAACTGCCGTTGTAATAGTAAGTAACAGTTACGACGACGCTTCCGTTGCTGAGTCCGTATCTATAAGTCCAGCTGATGTTGCTTACTCGAGAATTGGAGGTCCAGTTCTTTATGGATTTGATGCCTGTTATCGTTCCATAGGTATCGTTAACAGTGTAAGTAACATGGAGCCTGACGCCGTTCGAATAGGCGAGGGTGGTTTCGGCGGTGTAGATTGAACGACTTTCGGCAACTGGTGAAATGATAGAGGAATGGGTTTCTGCTGCGAAGGCGGGCTGCGCGGTCATGCACGATAACCCAACAAGGCAGACGGCGAGTAAATAAGCAACCTTTTTCATCATTGGCTCCTAACTGTCTGGTGATTATTTTTTAAACTCCTTTCTGACATCGAGCTATTCCTTTTGCGTAATCATGATGGCTGTTGGCGTTATGAGGGCGGGCAGCTTTGTGGGATCGGGATTGCTGCTGGTGTTGACGGTGCAGGTTACGTCAACGTAGACACCTTCTTTGATGGCTCCGACTTCTGCCTTCTTACCATCCTGATCCTTAATGGGGATGGTTGAATCGATTTTGAAGTTGAGGTGCAGCGGTGCGGATTGGAATTGCTCGCTTGCGATAACGAAGCGGCCTTCGCTTGCCCCGCTGGCGGAAGGGTGATACACAGCAACGACTTCGCCCCGCAAGGAAAGGTCTTTCGAAAAGGGAATGTCCTTCCAGAAAAAGCCGAGCAAAGCGGCTGCTATAAGGACAAGGGGGACGAGGATGGTTAGGAAACGTTTGGACTGATTCTTCATTTCAATCACCTCACGTTGATAATACCAAAATATATTGCAAACACAATATAAAATATTAACTGCGATAAATTGAGTTAAAAAAGGAGCATATGAAGTTGCTCGATTCTGGGTGAGCCTGGACAGTTAGTTCAGATACGTATAAATCCGAGGCGGTTCAGCATGCGTTTTGAGCTGTTTTGGGATGGGGAAGGGGTTCGGATGGGAGTCTAGAAGGGGGAACGAGTCGGTCGTGCAGCCCCCGGGGCGGCCAAATTGGCTGGAATGATGACGTCTGAACACGACCAGGCTCGCAGAATTATACGTATCTGAACTAGCTGTCCACCCCGGTCTGGCGGCTGCCGATTCGGTGCGGTTTGAGACCGCTATTCGACCCCGTTGCGACCGGTGGTACTCTTGTATCCGTTTGAAATCGAGCGAAGGAGTGCCGCTATGGAGCAATCGAGCCTGTTTGGTGACGGCGTAGACATCGATACCGAAACGCCCGCGAGCGCGGATGCCGCCGCACCGACCGACGCCCATGCCCGGGCGGCAGCGCGCGCGGCCGAGCTGCGCCACGAGCTCGATTACCACGCCTATCGCTACTACATGCTCGATGCGCCCGAGATCACGGACGCCGCCTTTGACAAAATGCTCGTTGAACTGCAGGAAATCGAGGCCACCTACCCAGACCTGGTGACGTCCGACAGCTATACCCAGCGCGTGGGCGGTTATGTGAGCGAGCAGTTTACGCCGGTCACGCACATGGCGCGCATGTATTCCATGGACGATGCCATGGATCTGGATGAGCTCGACGCATGGCTCCAGCGCACTGAGGATGCCCTCGGTGCCGGCAGCGTTACCTATACCTGCGAGCTTAAGATCGACGGCCTGGGCGTGGCGCTTACCTACCAAAACGGCACCTTTGTGCGCGCGGCCACGCGCGGCGACGGCACCACGGGCGAGGACGTGTCGCTCAACGTGCGAACCATCAAGGACGTGCCCATGCACCTGTCCGAGCCGGCGCTCGCTCACATGGGCGCCGACCGCGGGCGCACCATCGAGGTGCGCGGCGAGGTCTATATGCCTAAGGGCAGCTTTGTGCGCCTGAACGACGAGGCCGATGCCGAGGGTCGCGACCCCTTCGCCAACCCGCGCAACGCCGCCGCCGGCAGCCTGCGCCAAAAGGATCCCAAGGTCACGGCGCGCCGCGACCTGGCCACCTTTATCTATGCCATCGCCGATACCGACCCGCTCCACGTCCACAGCCAGCGCGAGTTCCTCGATTGGCTGCGCAGCGCCGGCTTTAGTGTCAATCCCAACGTGGCTCGCTGTGCCACGCCGGCCGAGGTCCACGAGTTCTGCGCCCAGGCGCTCGAGCATCGCGGTGACCTGGACTACGACATCGACGGCGTGGTCGTAAAGGTCGACAGCTTTCAGCAGCAGCTCGACCTGGGCTTTACCGCCCGCGCACCGCGCTGGGCCATTGCCTTTAAGTTTCCGCCCGAGGAAAAGCAGACCGTCCTGCGCGAGATTCGCATCCAGGTGGGTCGCACCGGTGTGCTCACGCCGGTCGCCGAGTTCGATCCGGTGACGGTTGCCGGCTCCACCATCGCGCGCGCCACGCTGCACAACATCGACGAGATCCGTCGCAAAAACGTGCGCGAGGGCGACACCATCATCGTGCATAAGGCAGGCGACGTAATCCCCGAGGTCGTGGGCCCGGTGCTCGACAAGCGCCCGGCCGATTCGGTTGACTGGCACATGCCCGAGATCTGCCCCGTGTGCGGCAGCCCCGTGGTCCACGAGGATGGCGAGGTTGCCTACCGCTGTGTGTCCATCGACTGCCCCGCACAGCTCAAGGAGCGCTTGCTCCACTGGGTGAGCCGCGGCTGCATGGACGTCGACGGCCTGGGCGACGAGATCGTCGACAAGATGATCGCCGCCGGTCTGATCCACGATGTCGCGGACTTCTACCAGCTCACGGTCGACGACATCGCAGGCCTGGACACGGGGCGCACCTATGCTAGCTCCAACAGCAAAAAAGGCGTCAAGAAGGGCGATCCCATCCCGGTGGGCCTCAAGACGGCCGAGAAAATCATCGCCGAGCTCAACAAGTCCAAGAGCCAGCCGCTCGGTCGCGTGCTGTTTGCCCTGGGTATCCGCCACGTGGGCAAGAGCGTGGGCGAGGTCATCGCCGAGCGATTCCTGTCGATCGACAAGCTCATCTTGGCGAGTGAAGAAGACATCGCCGAGTGCGAGGGCATCGGTCCCAAGATTGCGGCGAGCGTCAAGCAGTTCCTGGCCGTGCCCGAAAACCTTGCCGTGCTGGAGCGCCTGCGTCAGGCGGGCCTGTCGCTCGAGGTCGACTTGGGCGCTGCGCACGCGCAAGCCGCAGCCGACGCTGGCGTGGCGGGCGAGCTCGCCGACGCACAGCCGCTTGCGGGTCTAACCTTCGTGCTCACCGGCACGCTCGTCAACCGCACACGCGACGAGGCGGGCGCGGCGCTCAAGGTGCTCGGCGCCAAGGTTTCGGGCAGCGTGTCAAAGAAGACGAGCTATCTGGTCGCCGGCCCCAAAGCGGGCTCCAAGCTCACCAAGGCCGAGCAGCTGGGCGTACCCGTGCTGGATGAGGCGGTACTTGAACAGATTTTGGCGACGGGTAGGGTCCCGGAGGCATAATGATTTGTTGAGGAACTGCGCAGAGGCTCAGTTCCTCAACATCTCCTTATAGTGTTTGCCTGTTCAATTTCGATATCGTTTCCCTCGTATGATCCAGATGCGTCTACCGACTCAAAGCGTGAGTAGGAAACTCTTGTCCCAACTTTGATTTGGGAAAGCTTGTCTTTGATTCGGCCAGATGAGGGGAATGTAATCCGGGTTTGCTTTCCAGCGTCGGTGTAGCGGGGACTGTTGTCTGTTTGGATTACGAGTTCCGTTCCCTCAATAGAATGAACGCTGCCGGCTCCAAAGACAAGGTAATCATCTCCTCCGCTATAGCGGGCTCTATCTGTGCATGAAGAAACGGATGCAAACATAGCGAAAATCACCAATATCGTAACCAGGGCAAAGGCCGTGGTGCCATAGCATTTTGATGGTGCCATCCGGTCTACCAAAAGACTGTTCCGTTCAATTTGACCATATTGGGCGTTGCATAGTTAATCGCTCGGGGATAAGTGTTCCATCCGTCGAATACTTCGAGCCACTGCAGTTCGATGCCAGAGCTTCCATTATGCCCAGTAAAATAGCCAGTTACCGTGACCGTATGACCTGATAGCTCGACGGATCCTTCACTGTTTCGGCTGTTGATCCACATATGATACAAGCCGATATTCCCTTGATCGATAGTTGCTCTGTACTGAGCGAATTGAGGCTGATAACCGAAAAATTGAGTATTAAGTGCTCTACCCTTTTGAGCGGCAAGACTTTTAAACGGAACAATTCCATCTGGGATGATCGTGCTTCCGTACTCGACGCCCTGATCATTGGTCTTATACGTTGTTGTGCCAGTGACGTTCCATATTTCTTTATAATAATCGGGATTAAATTGATTAGCGTTTGAACTGGTGAGACCGTAATGCATTGATACAGCGTACAAGGCAGAAACGACGCATGCATACTTATTAGTGCGGGCTTCAACTAATGATTCCGAGACTCCTCGGAACGGTATTCCGTTTAAATCGTCTATTTGGAAATGCAACATCAAGTCATCTTCATTGATAATGACAGCATCCCATGAAGTTGGGTTATTGCTTTGAGGTGCTATACCCTTTTCGGTGACAATCGGGACAGACCGTATATTGTTATAGTTGGTTACACAGTCTCTAGTTCCTGGCACCAAAGTTCCATATTCAATATCGTTGTACGAAATTAGTACGGTTGGGTTTGTGGCCTGTTGGCCGGAATAAGTTGAAATGGCGTTTGATAGAGAAGCTGAAATCGGAAGAATGGTATCGCCGAGGGTTATCTCCTTCAGAAGCCCAGGATATGATGCGTCAAGTATTAAATAACCGTAAGGGCTTCCTTCCCTTGTGACACTGATTTCATAGCCACAGATAAGGCCGATTTGTTGGCATACGGGAACGATTTGCTCGATCTCTAAGTTCGCGGATCCGTCGACGATGGGCAACAGGGAAAGCGCGTAGTCTTGTGCTAGGTCTGATGTAAAAGCGACGGATGAGTTTGAGTCGGCAGCGAATACTCTTGTTGGGCGTGACGCGGATAAGCCGATGATCGAGGCTAGGCCGAGAAGAAACGAGCGACGTGATTGAACTCTGGGCATAATGTCTCCTGCCTATGGGGGGCAATATGCTGTCATTTTATTTGCTACAAAATACAATCTAATTCGGATTAAGGTAAATGGATGGAATTGCTCGATAAATGGTAGTGATTAGCGGACCGGTATCGCGATCCTCGTCACATACGCTCCCGGGTCGTCGCTGATGATGTCGTCGATGAGGGCGATTTCGCGCGAGGGACCGGCGGGGGACAGGTCGCGCTCGTGCATGTAATCGAGTAAGCGCTCATAGCGCGGGGCCGCCTGACCGTGCGTGCCGCGGAAGCTGACCGTCAGACACCGCGCGGCGGGACGTACTTCGACATCGCCCAGGTAGGTAATCGTCCGTGTCATCCAGCAGCAGAAAGACTTCGTCGTAGCCGTCAAAGTCGCCGGCGGCCAGGCGCTCGGCGCTAATCCCAACGCCCAAGTTGCCCAGAAAGACAAAGGTCTCGTGTTGCCCCTTCTGCAGCTGACGAATCTGCCACTCCAGCGCATAGGCGTCGGTAGGCTTAACGCGTTCGCACAGCACGGCGCAGCGAAGCTCGGGCGTATCGATTGTGCAAATGGTATCGAGCTCGGTGTTCAAGGCATTGTGCAGCAGGGCAAGCCGGTTATCGATCTTGCGCGACACGCGTTCGAGCTCGCGGCGCTTGCGCTCGATGAGCTCCTGCTGCTGAGCCAGCTGCCGCTGCATAAGGTCCACATCGCGCGTGGTCACAAACTCGCGGATTTGTGCTAACGGCAAGTTGAGAACGCGCAGGTGGCTGATGGTGTTGAGGGTGGAGAGCTGCCGCGATCCGTAGTAGCGGTACCCACTTGCCGGATCGATGTGCGCCGGGTCCAGCAAGCCCATCTGCTCGTAATGACGTAGCGTCCCCACGCTCAGGTTGAACAGGCGCGCCACCTCGCCAATGCGGAGCAGGCCCTCAGTATGTTCACTTGGCGTGTCGGTCACAGGACCGCTCCTTTCAATGGGGTCGGGGAGGGGCGCCAGGCTCGCGTTGCCCCGCTACGCTGCCAACTTGTCAAAAGCCCCGCGCCGGTTGAGCACGGTAAACGCGACAACACAGATGACTGCCGACAAAATCGATCCGCACGGCGAAGCGATGCCCATGGGAAACAGCGTGTCGGAATAGGCGTTCGACAGCAGCCACGCGCCCGGCACGCGAATGAGCGCCACGGCCAGCACGTTGTGCGCAAAGCCGATGTAGCTCTTGCCATACGCAGCGAAAAAGCCGCTAAAGCAAATGTGGATGCCGGCAAAGATTGCGTCGAAAATATAGCTGCGCATATAGCCGGTACCGGCCGCCACCACCGCGGCGTCCTTGGCAAAAAAGCCGATAAACGCCGGCGCCACCAGCCACATCAGCGCTGTGATCAGGCAGCCGTATACTACCGAGATCGTCATAGCGTCCTTGAGCACCTGACGTGCGCGGTCGCCCTTGCCCGCGCCGGCGTTTTGCGCCGTGAGCGCGCTGACGGTGGCACCCATGGAACTCGGCACAATGAACAAAAAGCTGATCATCTTCTCGACCAGGCCCACGGCGGCGGCGTCGACGAGCCCTCGGTGGTTGGCAATGACGGTGATGAACATAAACGCCACCTGGATGCAGCCGTCCTGCACGGCCACGGGCACGCCGATCTTAAGAATGCTGCCGAGCACCTCGGGCTGGGGGCGCAGGTCGCTGCGCTTAACGTGGATGTTCGTGCGGCGGCTCTTGAGCCACACGAGCGCGAGGGCAACGCTGGCCGTCTGGGCGGTTACCGTGCCGAGCGCCGCGCCCACGGGGCCGAGCCCCATGTGCCCGATAAACAGAAAATCGAGCGCGATGTTAATGATGCACGCCACGCCGATCACGTACATGGGCGAGCGCGAATCGCCCAGCCCGCGAAAGATGGCCGAAAGAATGTTGTATGCGGCGATAAACGGAATGCCGACAAAGCAGATACGCAGGTAGGCGGCGGTTCCTTCGACTGCCTCGGCCGGCGTGCCAATGAGCGCCACGATTTGCGGGCACAGTGCGAGCAGGATAGCGGCCAGCACCACCGAGACACCCATAAAGAGCGTGATGGTGTTGCCGATGGCGGTCTCGGCGCGGTCAAAGCGACGCGAGCCCACGGCGTGGCCGACGATGACCGTCGTTCCCATGGCCAGGCCCACGAGCGTCACGGTAATGATATAGAGCGTCTGCGCGCCATTACCCACGGCGGTGATGCCGGCGGCGCCGCTAAACTGCCCCATCATGTACAGGTCGGCCATGCCGTAGAGCATCTGCAAAAAGTACGAGAGCATATAGGGCAGGGCAAAGACCGCGATGGTCTTAAGGACATTGCCGCGTGTGAGGTCGTGTTCCATGGGCGGGGCTTTCTGGCTTGGTTCGTTTAGCTACCAGTGTAGTGAAAACCCTACAACGATTGTAGAGTCAAGGTTTGTGTTGACGCCGGAGCGAAAAAAGTCTCGCGCACCATTATTCCGAGTGAATATGGACACACATCACGAGAACTCGCCGCCGGCGCTAACCTTGCAGAAAACGATTTCGGAATACTTGACACCATTATTCGGCGCGCAATAATACGTGCGTTTGCGAACAACGTTTGATGGGGGTTGAACCTGCGTGCGCAATCTCAAAATACTGTTTTCCTATCTAGGGGCATACCGTCGCGATGCCATCCTCGGCGTGTTCTTTGTGTCGGTCGAGACGGTGCTCGAGCTGTTTATCCCGGTCATCATGGCCAACATCATCGATGTGGGCGTGCCTGCGTGTGATATCAACTACATGCTGCTACAGGGTGCGTACATGTTGGTGTGCGCTGCGCTTTCGCTGGTACTGGGCTTGGGTTATGCCCGCACGTCCGCCCGCGTTGCCTCGGGCCTAGGCGCCAACCTGCGCGAGGCCGAGTACAAAAAGATTCAAACGCTCGCCTTTGGCAACCTGGACAACTACGACGCCAGCTCGCTCGTCACCCGCATGACCACGGACATCACCGTTATCCAAAATGCTGTGGGCAACGGCTTTCGCCCTATGGTGCGCGGCCCGGTGACGCTTATCGTCGGCCTTATCTACGCGCTGATGCTGTCGCGCCCGCTCGCCACCGTCTTTGCGATCATCTTGCCCGTGCTGGCAATCGTGCTGGGCGTCATCACCTATCGCGTGAGTCCGCTCTACCGCCAACTCCAGACCTCGATGGACCACCTCAACGGCGTGGTACAGGAGGACCTCACCGCCGTGCGTGCCGTCAAGGCCTACGTTCGTACCGAGCACGAGGAGGCCAAGTTCGACACCGTCAATACCGAGCTCGCGCGCACTGCGACAAAGACCTTTGGCAGCGCGGTGCTCAACCTGCCGGTGTTTCAGCTGTCGATGTACGTGGCTGCGCTCTCCATCCTGTGGATTGGCGGCCGCATGATTCTCGCCGGCAAGTTGGGTGTAGGCTCTCTCACGGGCTTTATGAGCTACGTGCTGCTGATCATGAACTCGCTCATGATGATTTCCAACGTGTTTTTGCTGCTCACGCGCGCTCTTACGAGTGTGGGCCGTATCGCCGAGGTGCTCGACGAGGAACCCTTTATCGCCAACCCTGCGGGAGACCTCGCGACTGCGGCGCCAGCGGACGGCAGTATCGAGTTTCGCGACGTTTCCTTTAAATACCGCGCGGATGCAGCCGAGGATGTGCTCGAGCATATCGACCTTCGCATCGAGAGCGGCTCGACGGTGGGCATCCTCGGCGGCACGGGCTCGGGCAAGAGCTCGCTTGTGCAGCTGATTGCGCGCCTGTACGACGCCACCGAAGGCGCCGTGCTTGTGGGCGGACGCGACGTGCGCGACTACGACCTCGCCGCCTTGCGCGACGCTGTGGGCATTGTGCTGCAAAAGAATGTGCTGTTCACGGGCACCGTGCGCGAGAACCTGCAGTGGGGCAATCCGCAGGCGTCGGACGATGAGCTCCTCGCGGCTTGCCGCGCGGCGTGCGTGGACGAGTTCCTTGATCGCATCGGCGGGCTGGACGGCGAGTTGGGCCAAGGCGGCGCCGGTGTCTCGGGTGGCCAGAAGCAACGTCTGTGCATCGCGCGCACGCTGCTCAAGCATCCGCGCGTGCTCATTTTTGATGACTCCACCAGCGCGGTCGATATGGCGACCGACGCAAAGATTCGCGAGCACATCGCTCGGATTCCCGATGCGACCGTGCTCATCATCGCCCAGCGCATCGCGAGTGTCATGGATGCCGATCGCATTGTGGTATTGGACGACGGTCGTGTCCACGGCGTGGGCACGCACGAGGAACTGCTAGCGGGCGACAACATATACCAGGAGATTTATGCCTCGCAGATGGAGTTTGCGAGGAACGCGGACGCCGGCGACGGCAGCGACGATGGTTGCGCGAATGATCCGATTTCCTCCGTCGCATGCGGATCGCCCTTGGAAGGGGGTGAGCGCCATGCCTAAGACCGCAGCCCAAGCACGCCCGGCCGACCTCAAGCGCACTGTGCGCCGCTTGCTCTCCTACATGGGGCATGCCAAGTTCTCGTTGCTCGCGGTGGGCGTGCTCGCCTCCGTTGCCGCCATCGCGAGCCTCGCCGGCACCTACATGGTGCGCCCCATCGTTAACGGTTTGGCCACGGGCGGGGAGGAACTGCTCGCCAAGCAGGTCATCCTGACGGCGATCATCTACGCCGCGGGCGTGCTCTCGGCCCTGGGCTACTCACAGATCATGGTGCGCGCGGCCCAACGCGTGGTGTCCGATATTCGCCGCGACCTGTTCGCGCACATCCAGACGCTGCCGCTCAGCTATTTTGACAGCACGCGCTCGGGCGACATCATGAGCTTTTTCACCAACGACGTCGACACCGTCTCCGAGGCGCTTAACAACAGCTTTGCCAACGTGATTCAGGCCGCCATTCAGGTTGTGGGCACCACGGCTATGCTCATCATCCTTAACTGGCAGCTCACGATTATCACACTCGTGTGCGATGCGGCCATTGTGCTGTATGCGCGCTACTCGGGCGCGCGCTCTAAGCGTTTCTTTGCTGCCCAGCAGGCATCGCTTGGCGACCTGGACGGATATATCGAAGAAATGGTCTCGGGCCAAAAGGTCATCAAGGTCTTTAACCGTGAGGCAGCGAATGTCGCCGGCTTCACCTGCCGCAACGACGAGCTTCGCCGCACCGGTACCGCCGCCGTGAGCTATGCCAACTCCATGGTGCCCATGACCGTCGTGATTGGCTATGTCAACTATGCCATCGTCGCCGTGGCGGGCGGCATGCTCTGCATCAAGGGGCTCGCCGATGTGGGCGCACTTGCAAGCTACCTGGTCTTTGTGCGCCAGGCCGCCATGCCCATCAACCAATTTACGCAGCTCGGCAACTTCTTGCTCAACGCGTTGGCCGGTGCCGAGCGCCTGTTTGCGGCTATGGACCTTGAGCCCGAGGTGGACGAGGGCTGCGTGGAGCTGGTGCAGACGGGCGACGCCGCGTGGGCGTGGAAGATTCCCGAGGGCCAGGGCGTGGGCGCGTACGGGCACTTGCATGACGTGGCAGCCGTTGATGAGTCGGGCCGCGCGGTGGCCGCCGACGGCACCGAGCTCACGTGCGGCTTGGTCCCGCTTGCCGGCGACGTGCGCTTCCATGCCGTGGACTTTTCCTACGTGCCGGGCGCCCGCGTGCTCACGGACCTCAACCTGTTTGCCAAGCCGGGGCAAAAGATTGCGTTTGTGGGCTCCACGGGCGCCGGCAAGACGACCATTACCAACCTCATCAACCGCTTCTACGAGGTCGATGACGGCGAGATCACGTACGACGGCATCGACGTCAAGCACATTGCCAAGGCCAGCCTGCGCGGGTCGCTCGGCATTGTGCTGCAGGACACGCACCTGTTTAGCGGCACCATTGCGCAGAACATCCGCTTTGGCAAGCTCGACGCGACCGACGAGGAGGTGCGCGCCGCTGCCGAGGCCGCCTGCGCCGACTCGTTTATCCGCCGCCTGCCGCGGGGCTACGACACACCGGTCACGGCCGACGGCGCCAACCTGTCGCAGGGTCAGCGTCAGCTGCTCGCCATCGCGCGCGTGGCCGTCGCCGATCCGCCGGTGCTCATCCTGGACGAGGCCACGAGTTCCATCGACACGCGTACCGAAAAGCTCATCGAGCGCGGTATGGACCGCATCATGCGTGGACGCACCACGTTTATGATTGCGCACCGCCTGTCCACCGTCCGCGACGCCGATGCCATCATGGTCCTCGAACACGGCCGCATCATCGAGCGCGGCACGCACGAAGAACTGCTTGCCCAGCACGGCGAGTACTGGCAGCTGGCGCATGGCTTAAAAGAGCTGGATTAACCCGTTCGAGCACGATGCTTTGACCCCTCCGCGCCCCTCACCTCACCTCAAACCATCACAACATTCGACGTTTTTTGCCAAAAACGGGAAAAGCATCGAATGTTGTGATGGTTTGCGTGCTGAGGATGGGCTTGGGAAGCCGGTTTTGCTCGAAGCGACCTGTCCTGTCGTACTGGTGTCGGCATGATTCTCTCGTGGGGTATTATGTTTTCCGAAGAATAAAACGCCGCGTGAGGGGAGGGCTGCGTGGACGGGCACGTGCAACATGACGGCTTTGGCCGCGACATCAACTACCTGCGCATTGCCGTTACCGACAAGTGCAATTTCCGCTGCATCTATTGCATGCCTGCCGATGGCGTGGCGCCCCGCGCGCACGACGAGCTGCTCAGCGCCGAGGAAATCGCCCGCTTTGTGCGCTTGGTGGCGGGGGAGGGCATTCGCCGCGTGCGCCTGACGGGCGGCGAGCCGTTGGTCAGCCGCCGTATCATTCCGCTTATTCGCGACATCCGTGCGATCCCGCAGATCGAGGACATCTCGCTTACCACCAACGGCGCCCTGCTGCCCAAGCTGGCGCCGCAGCTCAAAGATGCCGGGCTTAACCGCGTCAACATCTCGCTCGACACACTCGACCCCGCGATGTTTGGCAAGATTACGCGCCTGGGTCGGCTCGAGCAAACCATGGCCGGCATCGATGCGGCGCTGGCCTGGGGCTTTGAGCCAGTTAAGCTTAACTGCGTGGTCGTGCGTCGACTCAACCAGGACGTGGCGGCCCTTGCGCGCCTGACTGTCGACCGTCCCATTCACCTGCGGTTTATAGAGTACATGCCCATCGGCGACGAGCGCACGAGCTCGCATTGCGCCGTGGATCCGCATACGCCTGCGCTCAATCCCGAGCTGTGGGACGCGAGCGATACCGTGCCGAGCGACGAGCTGCGGGCGCGCATCAATGCCGGGGCCGCCGCGACGGGGCTGGGCGAGCTCGAGCCGCTCGACATCAACGACGCTCCTGCCGGCGCGGGCCCCGCGCGCTATTGGCACTTTCCGGGCGCGGTGGGAACGGTTGGCTTCATTAGCGCCATGTCCAACCATTTTTGTGCGAATTGCAACCGCCTGCGCCTGACGGCAGACGGCAACGTGCGTCCGTGCCTGTTCAGCGATGCCGAGTATTCGGTGCGTGAGGCGCTGCGCCGTGGTGATGATATGCAGGTACTTTCGATTTGGCGCGATGCCGTGGCCCACAAACCGCAGGAACACGCGATAATTGAGGGCACGCAACGATTTATGTCCCAAATCGGAGGATGATCATATGGCCAAGAGCAGGTACGCCGATGCCACCAAGGCCGCTCGCAGGGCCGCGATGTCTGCCCACAAAGTCACGGCTGCGGCGAATGCTGACAGCGCCGACGCGTCCGTGCAGCCGACTGTCAGCGCCGCCACCGAGCCCGCCCGTGACGCCCGTCGCGACGAGCTGACGCACGTGGACGCCAAGGGCGAGGTACGCATGGTCGACGTGTCCGACAAGGCCGAGACCCATCGCTTTGCCATCGCCGAGGGCACCATCCTCATGCACCCCGAGACACAGGCCATGGTGCTGCAGGATCGTGCCAAAAAGGGCGACGTGCTTGCCTGCGCGCGCGTGGCGGGCATCATGGCCGTCAAGCGCACGAGCGACATCATTCCCATGTGCCATCCGTTGCTCATTACCAAGAGCAAGTGCGACATTGCGCCCATCGCTCCGGCGGGGACGCCGGCCGAGGACGTGCCCGAGGGCTGGGCGCCGGCGCGCGCGGACGGGCAGGTTGGCTTTCACGTGCTGGTTACGGCCGGCGTGACGGGCAAGACGGGTATCGAGATGGAGGCCCTGACCGGCGCGAGTGCCGCGTGCCTAACGATCTATGACATGTGCAAGGCAGTCGATCGCGGCATGGAGATCGTCGACGTGCGCCTGCTGCACAAGGAGGGCGGCCGCTCGGGTGTGTGGGATCGCGCAGAGCGTCAGGCTGCTGCTGTTGAGGCCGTGGCCGCTGACGGTGCCGCACCCGCGAACGTACCCGTCGCCGTCGCGCCCGCAGCTCCCACTCCGGCCGTCCCCGCGATCGCGTTTATCGGCTACCAGAACTCGGGCAAGACCACACTCGTCGAGAAGGTTATCGCCGAGCTCACCCGCCGCGGCCTGCGCGTTGGTTCGCTCAAGCATCACGGGCACCACGGCTTCGATATCGACGTGCCCGCTAAGGATACGTGGCGTCATCACCAGGCCGGATCCAAGCACGTGGGCCTCATCTGCGCCACGCGCTGGGCGGAGTACGCCGACACGCGCGAGGAGGACGAGATGCCCGCGCGCGAGCTGCTGTCGCGCTACAACGATGTCGACGTGGTGATCATCGAGGGCTACAAGACCGAGGGCTTCGACAACATCGTGGTCGCGCGCTCCGGTGTCGACCGTCTGCGCGGCAAGAGCTCGCTCGACCTGGTCGACGGTCACACGCTGGCCCTTGCCTGCAACGAAGCCCTGGCGCGTCAGGCCTTCGATGCCGGCTTCGCGACCCGAGCCATCAACATCAACGACGCCCGAGCCATCTGCGACCTGATTCAAGATTATCTGGCCTAAAACCTGCCAAATAGGGACAGGTTTTTTGGCAGGTTTTATCTGGGCAAACTTCGTTTCCACCACAAAGGGGCACAGGCACCTTTGTGGTGGATTTTGCTTTAGTACATGTGTGGGACATGCCTTACAATCTACCAAGTAGTTCATGACGGGCGAAAAACGGAGAGAAGGGGCTTGATGCGTCCTTAATGTTTCATGCGGATAGATTGATTTGACAGACGGTGGCGAATGCCCGCCGTCCGCATTCGTATGAAACAAGGAGTTCCCATGCTCGCATCTCTTCTCTCAAAACCTCAACCTTCGCTGTCCGCGCAGGCTAAACGCCTGGTGGCAATGCGCTTCCTCATCTACACCGGTTTCCAGACCAGCTACTTTATCGGCGTCATCGGAACGCTCACCTATTCAGACGATGCCTCGGTTGTGGCAACATCGCTGGCCGTCCTTTTTATGAACGTATTCGTGATCTTGGGATCCTTTGCGGGCGGCGCGGCGCTCGACGCCTGGGGCCCGCGCCGTCATTTCTTGCTGAGCATCGTGGGCACGCTGGCAACCGGCGCGGCGATTCTCGTTTTTGGCAGCGCGACCGGCATCGTCCTGCTCGGCGCGGTGCTCCTGGGCTTCGTGATGGGGTTCGCCCAGCCCATCGCCACATCCTATCCAGCCTACCTCACTGACGACCCCGTCGAGCTCAAAGACATCAACTCCGCCATCGCCATGTTCTCAAACGTGAGTATTATCGTCGGACCCACGTTGGGTGGCTTTGTCGCGGCGGCTGCGTCGTCGCGCGCGGTGTTCGTGCTCATGATGCTCTTTACCGTGCTGGCGTTCGTCGTCGGCTGGGGCTTTAGACCGCAAGCAGGTCGCGTCGCCGCGCGCGAAAGTACTCCCGCGGATAGCAGCACAACGGCAAGTACCGCCAGTCAAAGCTCCGACTCCAGTAAAACCACCCGTGCAACCTTCGCGACCAGCATCAAGACAGTCTTTACCAACAGCGTCCTCGCCCTGCTGTTCTGCATCATCTTCCTCTCGAACTTTGGCTATGGCGCCTTTGACCCGCTGGAGTCGTTCTTCTACCGCGATGTCCTGCACATCGGTGTTGAGTGGATGGGCTGGCTCTCGTCGGCCAGCGGTGTGGGCGCGGTGCTAGGCGCCGTGGTCGCGCTCCGCTTGCCGCCGCGCTTCGTCAGCCTCAAAACGCTGCTCGTGGCGCTTATGTCCGTGGGCCTGGGAAGCCTGCTCTACGTGGGAACGCCGTACGTGGGCGTAGCCCTTGTCGGCCAGATTGCCCTGGGCGTGGCCTGGGGCGTCGTCAACCCGCTCCACAACACCATCGTACAAACGACGGCTCCGCTCGAGCAGCTCGGCCGCGTGAACTCGGTCATGGGCTTTGGCAACATGTTCGCCGGCGTGGCGCCGCTGGCGATTGCCCCGTGGCTGGCGGCGACGTTTGGCGTGCAGCAGACGCTCGTTGGTGCGGGTATGGTCGTGACGGCGGTTCCCGCGGCGCTGCTGTTGTTTGGCCGCCGGCATTTTGATCGTGCCGCAAGGCAGTAAAAACCATCACAACATTCGATGAAAATCGCGATTTCGCCGAAAAACGTCGAATGTTGTGATGGTTTGCGCTCCGGGCAGGCCGCCCTTCGGGTTCGGCCACCACAAGGGGGGGCAGGCACCTTTGTGGCGATTGGGTCCCAACGGCCTGCGCCTTGGTATACCATGTACGCCGTTCACGAATACACCCCACACCGCCGCACAACCCAGAAAGGCTCCCATGGACACCACCTTCAGCCACATCAAAGCCGTGTTCTGCGATATCGACGGCACGCTGCTCACGAGCCGGCACACGGTGTCCCCGCGCACCGTGGCAGCGATCCGCGCCCTGCGCGAGCGCGGCGTGCTCTTTGGTCTGTGCACCGGGCGTGACGCCCACGCGACCGAGGCCATGTACGAGCTCTGGGGCATCGAAGGCCTGGTAGACGTGATGGTGGGCTGCGGTGGTGCCGAGGTCATCGACCGTGCACACGGCATCAACGAGCTGAGCTATCCGCTGCCGGGCGAGACCATCGCGCGCATCTGCAAGCACATGGCGGACCTTCCGGCAACACCCGTCTGTCCCCGAGACGGCGTGTTCTACGTGCCCGAGAGCAACGCGTGTGTCGAGCACCTGTCGCGCGTCGACGGCGTGCCCTACCAGGTGGTCGATTTTGCCGAGTTTTTGCGCGAGCCGCAGCCCAAGGTGATGTTTACCATGGCGCCCGAGGTGATGCCGCGGGTGATTGAGCGGGCGTCGACGTTTGCCGATGACACTGTTAAGGCGGCGGCTCTGCAAACCACGCAGCGGCTCTACGAGTTCATGGATCCGCGCGTGTCCAAGACGCGCGGCCTTGTGCGCGTGGCGGAGCTCAACGACATGGAGCTCCAGGACATCTGCGTGTTTGGCGATGCGGACAACGACACCTGCATGGTGGCTGACGCCGGCGTGGGCGTGGCCATGGCAAATGGCAGCGACGCCACCCGTGCCGCCGCCGACTTTGTAACCGCGAGCAACGACAAAGACGGCATCGCGATCTTTATCGAGGAACATCTGCTGTAGCACAGGGGGGGGAGAACCACCACAAAGGGAGCAGGCACCCTTGTGGTGGCCTCAGGCGATTTGGGCGAATTGATGCCTAAAAACTGCGCACAAATTCAAATTTGGTTGTATGAACATCTCACTTCTAACTACTGATGGGTTAAAGATATTCCCATCAATTTGGTAGTCTATTCCTCCCGGTTAATGATCTACTGTTCACGGTCGATTTTCGACCGTTCACAGGACGCATGCTCTTGAGCAAAATGTTGTGCAAATAAATAAAATGCTATTAAAAAATGATAACTAGCTTAATTACCAGTAGAAATAGATATTTCATAGCGAATAAACGAAGGTAAATCCGAGCAAATGTCAAGAGAATTGAGAATTCGCTACAAAACTATCGGTATTTTTGCTTAGATGTTCAAACAATCGTTACAATATGAACTATAAGCGTGCGCAATTACAGATTGCGCAGATACGTTTGATAGTGAAAGAGCAAGATCGCGGTCTCTTGGGGAGGAGACATCGATGAAAGCGAATTCAAAAAAAACTAAGCAGAGTAAAAAAGCGACGCGCCGTGTACTGGCAGGCGTTTTGTGCGGAGTCTCCGTGTTGAGCCTGGTACTGTCGCTCGTCATGCCCCCCGATCTCGCAGGCCATTGCCAACGATGCCCAGGCGGGTGCAGCCGAGGAAACTGTGATGGGGGATTCCTCAAGTGAGCCCACTGATGTAGACAACACTGCCAACGGGGATACCGAAAACCAGAATAGTGACGACACCGAGGCCGATGAGACTGGTGACGATGCTCTCGGGACGCCCCCGTTGTCTGATGGCACTGATCTCGAGGGCGCTGAGCAGCCTGCGGATGATAGTAATAGTGATGAGAATGCGATTGCGCTCGCAAGCGTGAATGCTAAGGGCTATACCGAAATACAGGGCGATGTTACTGATAAGTTCAACAACGGCGGAAACTATTGTCTGACGGGTGACGCTTGGTCGTCCGCACCGATCACTATTAGCCACGACACCACCATCGACCTTGCATGCTACAAGCTTTATTACAACAGCGGCAACAGCGATGTCAATGGCCAAGATTGTAGTTTTATTACAGTTTCAAGAGACGCAACGCTAACTGTCGAAGGTGCAGCGGAGGATATACCGGTCGAGGCTGTCAGTAATGAGCCTGGTCAGACTGCGGAGATGCAGTGGATTGAAAACACTCCGCAATCACTCACTTACTTCGTAACGGAAAGCACGCCTAGCGGTTTTGGTACCAGTGAGAAAACTTACAAGCACACTGTTACCAAGTTCGGTGCTATCGTTGCATGCAAAAAAGGATATGTAAATCAAGTCATTTCTGTTGCGGACGGCTGTACGCTCAACCTTAAGGGTGGCATGATCACAACGCCTCGTACCCTGGGCAACAACGGTCACGTTATTTTCTCTCGAGGCGCTGTTAATATTTTTGGCGGGTATGTCACCAACGGCTTCGGCGGCGGCTGGGGCGGCGGCCTGTGCATGGCAGCGGGTTCACTCAATATGACCGGCGGCGTGATTGCAGCGAATAAGGCTGCTTCCGGTGGTGGCATTTTTGCCGACAGCGGTGTCACGTTGGATCTCTCCGGCGGTTTCATTTCGGGTAACGCTACGGATCCCGTTTCTGTCGGCAGCGGCGATACCGCCGACACCGGCGGCTACGGTGGCGGTGTTTATACCAAGGGTGCAACCGTAACCATCAGTGGTTCTGCCAATATAACTAACAACCGAGTTGAAGCTCAAGTCACTAATAAGGACATTTACAACAAGGGTCTCCTCGGTGGCGGCGGCATTGCATCAACGAGCAGTGATAATAAAAAGGGATCACTGACCATGACGGACGGTTCTGTTACGGCCAACTACTCCAAAGAGGCCGGTGGCGGAATTTATGCTGGCTTCTGGAACCGGGCGATTACGTTTACCATGACAGGTGGCACGATTGCCGGCAACAAATCTGCAAACGCTGAGGGCGGTGGTCTCCGTATTTCCACCGGTACTACCGGCGATATTGGGACTAGGCCGGGCACGTCCAGCAAGATTTACATCACCAACAACAAGACCATGACGGGTGAGAGCCGCGGCGGCGACTGGGGCGGTGGCGGTGTCTTTATCCAGAAGGGCGGCAGGCTCAATATTTTCAAGACGCTGATCACTAATAATCGCGCCGGTGGCTGGGGCGGTGGCGTCGGTGCTTGTCCTACGGGCGAGACAATCGTTTCGCACTCAAATGGCGCTGCTATCTATGACAACACAGATAACGTTGATCAAGATGGCAAAAAGCTGCCAGACCTTGATCAAAATGAACATAAACATCCAGCGTTTCATTATTCCGCTGGCGGCGACAACAAAATTGAAGACCGCGATGAAGTAAATTACGTTACTCATCTCTTCCAAGATTCCGGTCATGAGGATTTCTTCTTGGTCCGTAATAAGACTGGCGCGGATAAGACAATCGCTGTCGTTCTTGGCAAGATGCTCGGTGGCGGCTCGGCTGGCTGGAAGGGCACCTGCGATGGCAACAAGATTAAGATCGATGCCAACGGCGGCGCCGAGGCTAAGTGGATGTTCGGCCTTGAGGCTAATCCTTCCGATATGGCTAAAAGTGATGCGCAGAGAGATGCTACGACCGTCATCAGTGGCAACTACTCCTACACCCACGGTGGCGGCATCATGACCAACGGCGATCTTGTCGTTGGCAAGGTCGAGGCTTTGAACGTGTATCCCGCAATCAAAGTCAAGGCTAATAAAGTCCTTATGAAGGACGGCGAAGAGAAAGGTCTTTCGGGTCACAACTATCAGTTTAAGCTGTTGGGTGCACCTGCCGATCCAACCAAGGCACCATACTGGAATAAGGACGGCACGCTTAACGAAAACGGATGTGAGGCGAAACCGGCGGTTCCTGTCAATGAAAACGGAGAGATTCTCATTGACACGGGCGCGAACTACCAATCGGGCGATTACGACCTCTACCTTGTTGAAGTTCCCCCTGACCCTGATAACGTTCCTGTCAACGAAAAAGGAACAAAGTTTGATAAGTCTATTTACAAAATACATATAAAGGTTGGTACGACACTAGTTAATACGACCAGCCTCTTGGGGATCAAGATTAATCGTTATGGAGTTGATAGGAGCGCTTCCACAGTATCCGTAAAAAAGGAAGGCGCAGCGGACTTCACCGCGTGCGGATCTGACTTCTATGGTTGGAGCGAAGATGCGAACGATAAGACCGTCTCGACCGTAAAAATCGGCAACGCCTCCAAACCTGCGTTTACGAACGAGCTCGCGCCCTACCAGACCTCGGGCTCTTGGACACCTCAGGTGACCAAGAAGGTCGACGGCGGCGAGATGAAGAAGTTTAAGTTCGAGCTGTATACCAAGGATTCGGAAGACAGAGAGACATCTCTTCAGACCAAATGTACTTCTGCTGAGTCGGGAAACCTTCAGATAGTAAAGTTCGATAAACCGGTACCAATCGGCCCACTAGGCCTTAAGAATCTCGATAAAAATCGGCAGGCGCAGTTCACCTACTACATCCGTGAATGCCCCGCCCGCAAGGACGATGGCACCAAGCACGAGGGCTACGCCAACGACACCAAGACTTTCAAGGTCGTGGTGACGGCAAAGGATGACGGCAACGGACATCTGACCTGCACGCCGGCCTACTACGAGGTCGACGCCAACGGTAATGAGAGCGAGAAATCGACCGATAACCCCACCTTCACCAACACCTACTCAACCTCTTTGCCCCTTTCCGGTATGTCGGGCGTCACTCTGACGTACCTTGCCGGCGCGGCGGTGCTTTGCGCTGCTGCGGTCTGGATGCACATTCGTCGCAAGGCGAATGCGAAGGGAGGTAAGCGTCGTGAATAAGAAAGTTTGCTCCTTCCCGATCTTGTTTGCGCTGCTTGCCCTCCTGATCGGCGCCTGCGCGGTTGTGTTCCCCGCTTCCGCGCAGGCCGCGCCGACCTCGACCGGTTCCATCACGGTGAGCGGCACCGTGGCGAGCAGCTACGACGCCTACCAGATCTTTAGCGCCAACGTCGTCGACGGCGACAGCGACGCCAAGTTCGCCACCGACCTCGCCTGGGCAAGCGACGCCGTGCGCGCCGCCGCGCTGCCTGTGATGCACAGCGACGGCATGCCCAATTCCCAGACCACCGCGCAGGAAGCTGCCGAGTGGCTCAACGCCGATTCCCACCTTACGAGCGCGCTGAGCGCACAGCTCGCTCGTTCCCTTCAGAGCTCTGGCGCCGTGTCCAAAGCCCTTAATGCGGGCACAGCGGCCGAGCTGCCCAGCGGATACTGGCTCATCGTCGCCGACGACGACGCCATCGCCCAGAACGAGGTCGGCACCGCGCCGATCATGGCCCTGGTCGGCGGCAGCGCCGTCACCGTCAAGCCCAAGGCCGCGACGCCCAAGGTGGCCAAGCGCGTGCTGGAGGACAGCACGGCTGCATGGGGCAAGGCCGCCGACGCCACGGTCGCCGACGACCTGTACTGGCGCCTCTCGGCAACGGTCCCGGCGGGGCTCACCGCCTACGACGCCTACACGGTGCAGTTCGTCGACACCATGAGCGCGGGGCTCGACCCCTCCAAGGTCGCCGCGAGCATGCGCGTGTACGTGGCGGCGGGCGCCGAGGGCGGCTTCGACGCCGTCCCGACCGGCAAGGACGGCCGTGCCGGCACCGAGCCCGCCAAGGGCTGGACCGACATCACGGCCCAGTGCGGGGTCTCGGTCGAGGGCAATGCCTTCACCGTGCGCACCGGCGACCTGATCGTCGCGCTCGGCGGGGCCGACGCCTTCACCGCGGGCGCCCGCGTGGTCGCTGTGTACAACGCGCCGCTCGCCAGCGGCTGCAACCACGGCATCGCCAAGGGCAACCCCAACGAGGTCTACCTGCGCTACCCGCGCTCTCCCTTTGCCGACCAGTCCGGCGACGCCGGCTTCACCCGCACGCCGAGCGATGACGCGACTGCCTACACCTGGGATCTCGCACTCACCAAGCGCGGCAGCGACGGCGACAAGCCGCTGCCCGGGGCGGTTCTGAGCATCACCGACGACCGCGGTCGCACGCTCGCGGCCGATGGCACGTGGGATGCGGAGGGCAAAGCCACCGTCACCACGGGCGAGGACGGTCGCGTGACCGTCTCGGGCGTGGACTCGGGCAAACTGGAGGTTCGCGAGCTCAAGGCGCCCAAGGGCTACACTGCCTTTGAGGGCACGCGCTCCGTGACGGTCAAGGCCGAGGGCCTGGACGTCGACCAGATGGCCGCCGCCAAGCCCAAGCTCACCATCACCGCCGAGTCGCCCCTGCGCGCCGACAGCGCGGACGGGTCGACGGGCAGCCTGGAGGCGTCGCTCATCAACACGCCCACCGGCACGCCCCCTAGCATTACCACCGGAGGCTTTATGCCCTCGACTGGCGATATGGCAATGTACGCCGCGGCCGCCGCAGCGGTCGCCGGAGCCGCGCTCATCGTGGTCGCGCTCCTGGTCAAGCGGGGAGGTGGCAGCCATAAAGAGTAGCTGGCAGCCCCGCAGAGAGCGGGGCGAGACGTAGCGAAGCAGATGCTAAGACACAGACAGATGATGACCGATCAAATGAGAACCAACCGGAAAACGGAGGAAAAGAAGATGAGCATGAGCAAGAACATCGCACGCCTGGCAGTAACCGCCGGCCTCACAGCAGCGCTGAGCTTCGGCGGCGTGATGGCCCCGGTCACGATGGCGTTTGCTGCGGTCACGCCGACGGTGGCCACGGACGGCAATGTAAAGATTGACGAGAAGACCTATAAGGACACAACCTTTAAGGGCATCCAGATTTTCAAGGCAAAGGTTACGCAGAATTATGATGGAAGTGCCTGGTCTGGCGATAAGATCCTTTCCGATATTGATTGGGCGTCGCCTGATGTTATGAATGTTGTGACTGGTGCATTTGCTGGCGTCGCGAAGGCTCCTGATGCGAATGCAGGCGCTCAGGCTTGGGCCAAGTACATTAAAGATAATGCCGGTGATAATGTTGGCCAGACTGCCAAGGTTGACGCTGGCTCCACGTTGGATAAGATTGCTGCCGCACTTGAGGGTTCGACTCTAACCTGGACAAACCCAGGCGATTCCAGCAAGGGAGACTTTAAGGCTTTAAACACCGGCTATTGGCTCTTTGTGACTGCAAATGTTGGTTCGACCACATCTAGCGATTCGGCCAACGGCAATACCGACGCCTATACCTCGCCAATCTTCACTGTCGTCGGTGGTGAAGATGTAAAGGCGGAGCCCAAGAAGGACGTCCCCAACGTGACCAAGGCCGTCAAGGATGACAAGAACGGCAAGTTTGTTACGGACAATAGCAAGGACGTTTTCAGTGCTCCCAACAAGTCCGCCGACTCTGCCTCTGAGCAGCCGATTGATTATCAGCTTGCCGGCACTGTTGCTAGCAACATCAATACGTACACTAAGTACAGCTATGCTTTTACCGACGAGCTTCCTTCTACGATGGTGCCGGTATGCGGCGAGAACGGTAAGCCGGTCGTTAAGGTCAAAATTGGCGATACGGTCGTAGCGGACAGTTGTTATACAGTGAACTATCCTTCTGAGGAAAGCAACAATAAACTCACTGTCTCTTTCGATAATCTCAAAGAAGTAAAGAATGAGGCCGGTGAGCCCATTGTCGTTGGCGGTAATTCAAAGGTCTATGTGAACTACCAGGCAAAACTTGTTGCTAGCAAGATTAACGAGAACATTCTCGGTAAGGCCCAGACAAACACGGTAAAACTGACCTATTCCAACAACCCGCACACCGACGGTACCGGCACTACGGTTACGCATCCTGCCTACGACTACACCTACGGCATCGACGTCACCAAGGTTGGTAACGACAAGGATGAGACTGGCAAGCACAAGACCCTCGAAGGCGTTCAGTTCACGCTACAGGAGAAAGACTCCAGCGAATTTATCAAGGCCGACGGTACCACGACGTCAACTAAGGATAATGCAATTCTGACAACTGACAGCAACGGCAAGATTAACGTTGTCGGCCTCGACGAGGGCACCTATATCCTCAAGGAGGTTAAGCCTGCGCCTGGCTACAATAACTCCGCAGCAAGCGGTGTGACCTTTACTATCAGCCGCACGCTCAATCAGGGCGGTACGGATGTGACGCCCGACACTACGAGCGCCATTGTGGCAGGTGAAAATGTCATCCAGCAGAACTCCGCGAAAGCTGAAGTCGGCAAACTCAGCTTTACCATTGTCGACCAGAAGGGCTCCGGCCTCCCGCTTACCGGCCTTAACGGCGTGACCTTCACTTGGATTGCTGGCGGCGCGGTGCTGTGCATTGGCGTGGCACACCTCGTCCGCAGCCGTAAGCAGGCTGAGGAGTCCGAGCAGGAGTAACGCTCGCTCACCCATCCCTTTGGCAGGTGGGATGCGATGGCCATGAGACTTGCGGACACTTTTCTCGTCCATCCACGTTCTTGCTTTGCCATTCTCTTTTCGGGGCAGACTCCACGCTGGAGCCTGCCCCGTTCTTTTTGGATAACGCAGCCAGCCTCCATTGCCCGATGGATCAAGCGTATGAATATCGAACAGATGTTTGCAATTATTGCGTTTACCAGGCGTGGGTGCATACGCTCGCAGTAAAATGGCTTTGCGACGCATCCCGTGCGCGGGCGGCCGACGACTCGATCGGAGGTCCCCAAATGCTGAAATTCCTTAACGCGCTCGCCGCCCTCGCGGCGGTGGGCACGTTCGTCATCGCGTTTCTTGACTCGTATGAGGTTCGGTTTAAGGTCCGTAGGCGCACGCGCGGTGCGGACGG
>DBGDFS010000014.1:0-10950 GCA_048342015.1 Collinsella sp.
AAAACCGACGCTCCTATAAGTTGTCAAGAGGCAGTTTGCGGGAGCGTTCTCTCCAATTCGCACAGGAGCTCGTAATACCTCCTCTCCAGTTTCGTCGACCGCCGTTTCCCCCGTTCCAAGTGCCCGAGTGTGGCTGCGGACAGGCCGAGCTCCGCGGCGGCTTTCTTCTGAGTCACCCGCATCGCCTTGCGCATCTTCGCGAGCTCGGGGCCTTCCGGCGCGGCGCCGTCGGGGTTCGGGTCCATGCGCACGCGGTACACCTCCCGCGCTATGTAGCGCTTCAGGCAGCGGACCGCCTCCCGCCGGGACTTCCCCTCGGAGGTCCGCCTCGCCACGTACCTCCTCGTCCTCTCGTCGTACGCCATGCGCTTGATCGCGATCTCGTAGAGCGCCCAGTTCGCCTGCCGGTTGCCGCCGCGGTTGAGCCTGTGCCGGTCCGTCTTCCCGCTCGACGCGGGGATCGGCGAGGCGCCGCACATCATCGAGAACGCCGCCTCGCCCTTCAGCCTGCCGGGGTTGTCGCCGGCGGCCACGACCAGGGCGGCGGCGGTCGTGGTGCCGCAGCCCTCGACGCCGAGCAGCGCGGGCGCGTTCGCCTCCAGCGGCGCGCGGATGCGCTCGTCGAGGGACTCGACCTGGCTGCGGGCCTCCTTCCAGACCGCCGCGACGGACCGCAGCGAGGCCAGCACGCTCTCCTCGAGCGCGTCGCCCGCCTTCCTCCCGCGCGCGAGCAGCGGCATGAGGTCCTTCGGCCGCTCGCGGCCCCTGAACCGCTCCCTCAGGGCGCCCGGGGCCGTCGTGGATTGGCAACATCTATTTGGACGATTCCGGGAGGGACAGCCCCGCTTCCCTGAACTCGACCGGCGACATGTAGCCCAGCGTCGAGTGGATCCTGAAGTTGTTGTACCAGTGCACGTAGTCCGAGAGCTTGGCCCGTAGCTCGCGCGTCGTGCCGAACGTCTCGCGGTGGACGAGCTCGGCCTTCAGTATCCTGTTGGTCGACTCGTCGACGGCGTTGTCGTAGGGGCAGCCCTTGGCCGACAGCGACCTCTCTATGCCGAAGGCCTCGAGCATCAGGTCGATCTCGGCGTTGTCGAACTCGCTGCCGCGGTCCGTGTGGAATACCTCGATGTCCGAGATGGGAAAGGAGAGCGTCGCGAACGCCGACTTGACCAGCCGGGCGTCCTTCCTGGGCCCGGCGGAGTGGCCGACGATCTCCCTGTTGTAGAGGTCGACGAGCAGGCAGACGTAGTTCCACGAGGCCCCGACGCGCACGTAGGTCAGGTCGCTGCATATATGGGTGCGCGGCGCCCTGCCGCCGAAGCCGCGCGCGACGACGTTGGGCACGTCGGCCTCGTTGACCGCCCCGGGGTGCACCTTGAACCTCTTCCTGCCGTATGCGCTGACCAGGCCGTTCTCCCTCATGATGCGGCAGACCCGGCGCCGGCTGACGGTGACGCCCGACCTCTCGAGCGACGCCTTTATCTTGCGCGAGCCGTACCGGCCCTTGCTGGCGGCGTGGGCCGCGACCACGGCCGGCGCGGCGGGGTCCGGCGCGTCGGGCCGGTCGGCCCGCGAGCGCATGGAGTAGTACGTCGACCTCGCGACGCCGAGGAGCCTGCACTGCGCTGATATGGGGTAGCGGCCCTCGTTGGCCGCTATGGCCCTCACTTTCGAGCGTATATCAGCGCCGCTTGTTTTAAGACGTCGACCTCCATCCGGAGCCTGCGGTTCTCGCGCTCGAGCTCCAGGATCCGGTTCTGCTCGGGCGTGCGGTTGTCCGCGGCGCGCGGCGAGCCGGTCGCGTTTATCGACTTGATCCACCTCTCCACGGTGCTCTTGCCGAGGTCGTACTCGTCCATGATCTCGCGTTTGGGCTTTCCGGCGTTGTAGAGGTCGACTATCTGCCTCTTGAACTCGTCGGTGAAATGCCTCGGGTGCCTGGGGTCCCTCATATACGGCCCTCCCGTCTCTCGCGCCCCTCCCGGAACTGTCCACATCAGTGTAGCCAATCCATCGTGAGCATCGACTTCGCGCAGGCCACGCAGGACGTGGACGTCGCGACGGCCAGCCTGCGCGCGACGTAGAGCTGGCGCACCGCCTCGACCCAGCCGTCCTGCGACTTCGGCACGGAGCAGCCCCTCCCGGACGCCGCCTTGCGCGCCGCGCGCTCGGCGTCCAGCGGGTCGCTCTTCCCCTCGCCGGGCCTCACCTTGTCCCTCTTGGGCCTGAGCACCTCGACGACGTTGTACCCGAGCTCCACGAGCCTCCTCGTCAGCCCGGCCCCGTACGATGCCGTGCCCTCGACGCCGACGACCATGCAGCTCCCCGGGTCGCCTATCGCCTCCGCCAGCCTGTCGTAGCCCTCGGGGTCGGCCCCGAAGCTCCCGCTCCAGATCTTCCTCCCGAGGCCGTCGAGCAGGCACAGGACATGCACGTCCTTGTGCGTGTCGACGCCCGCGATGACCGTTTCGCCTTCCATTTTCGCTCCCCTCGGTCTGCCGCCTGCTCCGCGCCCGGGTCTCCCAGACATTGCACTGACGGGAGCGCTACAATCCAATTGGCTTGTCCGATTGTCCGCGCTCATGCTCCTATTAGGTCATGGCAGGACTCCGGGACGCGGATGCCGGGGCGAGACAGGTCGGATTTGAGGACGGCCGAAGAGGCGTCAGCAGGTCAGTGGGTCATCGTCCCGGCATTCAGCATCAGGGTAGCGCTGCGACGCGGAAATCGCGCGCCGTTGCCGCGCCCCGCAGTGCCCGCTTCCCCCAAGGACAATTATCAGTGCAGGTAGACAGCTTGTCGATTTTCGAAAAAGCCGACTATGGTTGACCCCTGCGGCTTAAACGTAGTAGATAGGCCCTTTTCGTGGCGCAGCACTACTGCACCCCAAATTGGCACCCCGAGCCCTCGTGAGTTGCCAACAAGCTGTTCGCCCAGCGCTTTATCCGCGCGGCATTTGGAAAATAGCACCACCGCAAAACCCGCGAGTAGCGCTTACTTTGCTATATCTCACTATACTTTGCTATATCTTGCTATATCTTGAGCAAAGGTGGCTCACATGCAAACAAACCCTTTTAAGCCCACAGCAGGTAAAACACCTCCCACGATTATCGGCCGCGAAGATGTGCTCGAAGAATTCAATGAGGGCCTCGTCAACGGGCCTGGTGCCCCGGGGCGCCTAATGCGCATAGCCGGCGTCCGTGGAACGGGCAAGACGGTCCTCCTTGACGAATGCTCACGTTTGGCGCAAAGCCGTGGCTGGACGGTCATAAAAGAGGTCGCAACCGAGGGACTTTGCCAGCGCATTCTCGAACAGCTGCAGCCCAAATTCCAGGCCAAACACGCCAGATTTGAGCCCACCGTAGCTGGCATATCCATCGGCAGCATAGATATTGAGCGAATCGGCCCATCGCTACGCGACGCCATGAGACAGACAATATCCAAGAATGGAAACGGCCTGCTCATCACTCTCGACGAGGTTCAAGACGCAGAGCTCGATGAGGTCCGAACGCTCTCCATTGCGATTCAGCAGGTTATCGGCGAAGACCTTGATATCGCCTTTGTTTTTGCTGGGCTGCCTTCGATGATTGAAAGCATCATCAACGGAAAGACACTTGCGTTTTTGCGCCGTGCCCTCCCCTTTGATCTGAAGGCTGTGGCAGTAACCGAAGTGTCGTACTCCCTCGAGGAAACCATTGAAGCGTCTGGCATGGAGTCGCAGCCAGGTATTGCCGGCCAACTTGCCGAGGCAACGCAAGGTTATCCTTTCATGATCCAACTCGTTGGATACTACGCATGGCAGTTGGCAAGACGCGCACATACAGCGATTATTGGAGAAGAAGAAGCCGAGCGTGGCATTGCAACGGCACGCGAACGCTTCTGCGGCATGGTGATTGAGCCCGCGCTGCAGCGCATTCCGCCCACGTGCATCGCTTATCTGCTGAGCATGGCGTCTTTGGGGCAGACGAGCTCGACCAGCATGGTTGCCGATGCCCTAAACAAAACGCCTCAACAGGTGAGCTCCGTCCGCAGCCGCCTGTTAAGAGAATCGATTATCGAGGCTCCTTCGTACGGCAAGGTCTCATTTGCCATCCCCTACATGCGCGACTACCTCTGCGAACACAAAGCCGAACTGGAAGTTGAACTGTAGAAACGGCAACTGCCCTGCAAGACGAAAACCGTTTTCATACGGATTTAAAGCAGACGTAAACGGTTTTCGTCTTGATTTGCGTCCGAAATTAAGACGTAAATTGCGCTTTCGTACGCTTATTACCAGACGCAAATTGTTTACGTCCGGCTATGCGTCCCCAATCCAGACGAAAAAAGCTCCGAGCTCGTGTGAGCTCGGGGCTCTTTGTGCCGCACATCTATGAGAGGGAATCGATGCGCATGGGCGCTACTCCATGTAGCCGCCCTGGGATGGCGGCAACCTCGTCGTTCCCCGCCTGATGGGCGTGCTCAAGGCATCCGTCCCCCTCTTTATCGACGTGACTGGCAAAAAGCTCGTCGAGGAAACTATCCGCACGCACCGCGATGTGGCCGACGCCATCGCCTCGCGCAATCCCACCGCCGCGCACGAGGCGATGTATTTGCATCTGGTGTACAACCGCAACATGATTGCGGAAGTCGCACAGACAAAAGGCATTTAAGGCTCGACAATGATCTTTCTTTGATATAACGCAAGCGGCGGCCGTCCCAAAACGGGACGGCCGCCGTGTTTTGCTATCGACTGGCGCAATGGAATCAGGTTTACATGCATCAACTTGGTGCAAACCAACCTGTCCCCCACGCACCAAGGGGTTGACTAGAGCTCGCAGGCAATCTTGTAGCCGTCGCCGATGGCATCGCGGATGTTGCCGCACTTCTGGGCGTCGCCCAGCACGTGGGTGGCAACACCGGCAGCGGCCAGGTCGTCGGCCAGCTTGGTGTTGGGACGATAGCCCATGGCAAGCACCAGCGTATCGGCATCGGCGATAGTGTGGATCTCGCCATCTTTTTCGTAGCTGATGGTGTCCTCGGTAATCTCGGTTACCTTGGCCTCGGTCAGCACGTGAACGCCCTTGGAAAGCATGCGCGTGATGAGCACCGCGCGGCCGGCGCCGCCCTCGTTGGCAGCGAGCGTCTTGGTCATCTCGATGACGGTGACATCGCGATTGGCCGGCGACAGGTCGTTGACCAGCGGAGCCAGATAGTCGGCAGTCTCGCAGCCGACGGTACCGCCGCCGACGATGACGATCTTCTTGCCCGGGAAGGCGTTGCCGCCCAGCAGGTCGTCAGCCGTCATGACCTGCTTAAAGCCCTGCATAAAGGCCGGAGCGATAGGCTCGGCACCGTAGGCCAAAACGACCTCGTAGCCGGCATAGTCGCGCTGAATATCCTCAGCAGATAGCTCGGTACCAAAGACGCACGTTACGCCCGCTTCGGCCAGGCGGCGATACTGATACTTGATCACGCGCGTAAGCTCCTGCTTTGCCGGCGGAACAGCCGCGATGCGCATCTCGCCGCCCGGTTCGTCCTGCTTGTCCACAAGCACCACGTGGTGCCCGCGCTTGGCAGCAATGTAGGCCGCCTCCATACCTGCGGGACCAGCGCCCACGACCAGCACGTTCTTGGGCGTAGCGGCAGGCTCGTAGCCGGCCTCGTCGCGCTCCACGTCCGGATTGACGGTGCAGGAGATGCGCTTGCCAAACATAATGCCGTTCAGGCAGCGCAGACAACCAATGCAGGGGCGGATGTCATCGGCGTTGCCGGCAGCGGCCTTGTTGCAGAACTCGGCATCGCACAGATTGGCGCGGCCCATCATGCAGATGTCGGCGGCGCCGTCCTCGATCAGCTCCTCGGCAATCCATGCCTCGTTAATGCGGCCGACCGTGGCAACAGGAATGTTCACGTGCTTTTTGATCTCGCGCGAGCAGGCAGCGTGCGAGGCCTGCTGGGTACCGGCGGCGGGAATCGCGGAGCCGCGCTTAATGGTGGTGCCGCCTGACACATGAATCATGTCGACGCCGGCCTTCTCCAGGCGACGCGAGACGTAGATCATGTCGTTGAGGGTCAGACCGCCATCGGTGTACTCATCGCCCGAGATGCGAACGTCGATGATAAAGTCCTTGCCGCAGCGCTCGCGAATCTCGGCGATAACCTCGAGCAAGAAGCGCATACGGGCGTCGAGCGAGCCGCCGTACTCATCGGTACGCTTGTTATAGAGCGGGGTCAAAAAGCCGCCGAGCATGCCGTGGGCGTGTGCCGCATGGACCTCGACGCCATCGACACCGGCCTTCTGCATACGCACGGCAGCGTCACCGAACTGATGCGTGAGCTCGTGGATCTCATCCACCGTAATGGGGCGCGGCGCCTCGCGGGCATAGGACGGACCCACAAAGGACGGAGCGATCAGGCGCGGCGTGCCCGGAATGTTAAAGGCCATGTAGGCGGGGTGGAAGAGCTGCGGCATGATCTTGCAGCCATACTCGTGGACGGCCGCGGCGAGCTTTTCCCAGCCGGGGATAAACGTGTCGTCGTAGCAGCACATATCACCCGGCAGATAGGTATAGGTGGGCTCGACCGTCACGACCTCGGTGACGATGAGGCCCACGCCGCCCTTGGCGCGGGCACGGTAATGATCGACCAAGTCATCGGTCACATAGCCATGATCGGCCAGGTTGGTGGATACCGGCGGCATAAAGACGCGGTTCTTGACCTCGGTCGTACCGACCTTGATCGGGCTAAAGAGCATCGGATAGGCAGAGGACTCCATACAGGCTTCCTTTCGTTTGAGCCGCTCGGCGGCAGTTGCTAACGTACTTATCCTATCAGCAACTGCCGTATTCGCAGTCAAACATGCCCAAACGCCGGTCGACTAATGAATACCGCGGCCCAAGTCTTCGGCGATTTTGTCCACGCCCTTAAGTGCGGCGCACGTCTTTTTGTTGGAGCAATGCCCGGTGCAAACGCCGCCCTGAGCGCAGTCGGCGCAGGTACCCTTACGGTAGATGCGCACGCACACGGCGACAAACGCAATACCGATAACAGCCAGTACAACAATATCGATAGGTGCCATAGCAAGCCTCCTCTAGTTAACCACCGCTTACTTTACCCCATTCTCCACCTACCAAAAAGGGACAGGTTTATTTTGGTCGATTTTATCTGCGGAAACGCCACATCTCCCCCACCAAAAAGCCCGAGTGTCGCTGGGACACCCGGGCTCGTGGAAAGGGGCTACCTTTATGCAAGATTAGGCAGAGATGGCAGCAGAAGCAGTGTTGGTCTCGTCCTCGTCCGTCCAAGCAAACTTAGGCATGGGTCGGAAAATCTGGAAGAGCATCGCAACCAGCAGCACAATGGCCACAACCGTCCAGATACCAAACTGCCCAAGGACAAGCAGGTTGTAGAACTGGTTGATGAACAGGCCGATCACCCAAGCGAAGGCGCACTCGTAGCCGATGGCAATCGCGGTCCACTTGCCAGAGTCCATCTGGTTGCGGATGGTGCCAATGGCGGCAAAGCACGGAGCGCACAGCAGGTTGAAGGCGCCGAAGGCCACGCAAGCGCCCATGGTGGGGAACATGCCGGCAAACGCGGTCCACAGGCTCGGGTCGGTCTCGCCCGCGTCGGCGACGGACAGCAGCGAGCCGGCGGTGGCGACGACGTTCTCCTTGGCGACGAGGCCAGAGACGGTCAGTGCGGTTGCCTGCCAGGTGCTAAAGCCGAGCGGGGCGAAGATCCAAGCGACCAGGTTGCCCAGCATGGCGAGCACGGAGTAGTCCATGAACTCCTCGGGGATGCCGTCCATCGCAGGCAGGAAGCCAAAGGAACCGTTGTAGCTACCAAAGTTGGACAGGAACCAAACCACGACAGTGGACGCGAAGATGACCGTGCCGGCCTTCTTGATAAAGGCCCAGCAGCGCTCCCACACGTGCAGCGCCCAAGAGCGGATCGCCGGGAAGTGGTAGGCGGGAAGCTCCATAACGAACGGCGTCGGGCGACCGGCGAAGAGCTTGGTCTTCTTGAGCATCAGACCCGAGCCGATGACGGCAAAGACACCCAGGAAGTAGAAGAGCGGGCTGATCCACGCGGCGGTAGTGGAAGAATCGCCGATGATGGAGCCCATGAGCAGGGCGATGATCGGCAGCTTAGCGCCACAGGGGATGAACGTGGTGGTCATGACCGTCATGCGGCGGTCCTTCTCGTTCTCGATGGTCTTGGTGGCCATGACGCCAGGGACGCCGCAGCCCGAGGACACGAGCATGGGGATGAAGGACTTACCGGACAGGCCAAAGCGGCGGAACACGCGGTCCATGATGAAGGCGACGCGGGCCATATAGCCGCAGTCCTCCAGGAAGGACAGCATGACGAACAGCAGGAACATCTGCGGCACAAAGCCAAAGATGGCACCCAGGCCGCCGACGATACCGTCACAGACGAGCGAGTCGACCAGGCCACCGTCCTCGGTGCCGCCCGCCACGAGGGCATCGTGCACCATAGTGGTAATACCCGGGACATAGGGGCCGTACTGCGCCGGATCGACCGAGTCGGCATTGTCGCCCGCAGCCTCGACAGCCGCGTCATAGGCGTCGCGGCCCTGACCGAGCACGTACCAGCCGTCGGTGCCGAAGAGCTGGTCGTTGGTGAAGTCCGTCACCGTTCCACCCAAGGTGGAAACGGCGATGTAGTACACGCAGAACATGATGACCACAAAGATCGGCAGGCCCAGGATACGGTTGGTAACCACACGGTCGATCTTCTCGGAGGTGCTCATCTTGGCAGGAGCCTTGGTGAGGCACTCGTCGATGATGTGGGCAATGACGCCGTAGCGCTCGCCGGTGATGATGGACTCGGCGTCATCGTCGCAGTCCTGCTCGCACTGAGCGACCAGCTCTTCGACGCGAGCGGCCTTCTCCTTGGTGAGGTTGATGAGCTTGCAGGCGTCCGCATCGCGCTCGAACAGCTTGACGGCATAGTAGCGGCGCTTGTTGGCGGGGACGCTTGCCGGCAGGTTGTTCTCGATGTGGTCCAGAACGTCCTCGATGGAGGAGTCGAACTTGTGCTCCGGCACCTGGCCCTTGGAAGCAGCGGACTTCTTAACCTGCTCGAAGAGCTCCGTGATGCCCTTATTCTTAAGAGCGGAGATCATCATAACCGGGCAGCCGAGCTTCTTGGAAAGCTTGTCGGTGTCGATCTTGTCGCCATTCTTCTCGACCAAGTCGGCCATGTTGAGGGCAACGACCACGGGCAGGCCGGTCTCGATAACCTGAAGCGCCAGGTACAGGTTGCGCTCGAGGTTGGTGGCGTCGACCACCTGAACGACAACATCGGGCTCGCCACTCATGAGGTAATCGCGCGAGCATTGCTCCTCGGGGCTGTAGGGGGAAAGCGAGTAGATGCCAGGGAGGTCCGTGATGGTAACGTTCTTGTCGCTTAGGAGCTTGGCCTCCTTTTTCTCAACCGTGACGCCGGGCCAGTTGCCAACGTAGCCGTTGGCGCCGGTGATCAGGTTGAAAAGCGTGGTCTTGCCGCAGTTGGGGTTACCCGCCAGCGCGACATGGATCTGAGAATCCGCCATTCAATCCTTCTTCCTTGTGTGCCTGCGCTGCTTTCTCCGCGCAGGCTGGATAATGTGCTTCAAAGATGCTGTATTAAGTTAGAAAAACCTAACTTTATCTGCAGAAATATACGTCGCAAGCCCTTACTGGACCTCGACGACGGCCGCCTCCTCCTTGCGGATGGAAAGCTCGTAGCCGCGCACGTTGATCTCGACCGGATCACCGAGCGGCGCGACCTTCACGACCTTGAACGAAGTGCCCTTGATGAGCCCCAAGTCCATAAGGTGGCGGCGAAGCGCACCCTCACCGTGAAGCTTGACGATGGTAGAGCTCTCGCCCACCTTAACGTCACCCAACGTCTTCATCCTCTTGTCCCCCTTTCGGTTTTTATGAAATGCTGCTGACTAACCGACGGTCATGATGTGCATGGCAACCTTGGAATCGATGCCAAAGCGTGCGCCCAGCACGGTGACGATGATATTGGCGCCACTCGAGCTCACCACGTGGATTTCGTTGCCCTCGACAAAGCCGAGGTCTTTAAGGTGGTGCTTCATGTCCTCATTGCCCTTTACGCGAGACACGCGCACGGTTTCGCCCGCTTTTACCATCGAAAGCGGCATGGCCGGCATCTGCGGTCCGCAAGACATGAGTTGCTCCTAACGTCAGTTCGTCCTCAACATCGACGCGTTAAAAGTTAACCACGTCTATGTTCGCTATAGTAAACTAGCACGTGGTTAACTTTTTGGAAAGGGTCCCTATTCAGATTTCGAAAAAGTTTCCTATACGAAACAAAGGTGCTGAAAAGACTGTCTCTTTGCAGTGCCTCTTTTGATACCAATAAATCTGACAAAGAGACAGTCCCTTTGTCACATTGTTGAGGTTAAAGCGAGAGGTTTCTGATCGACGTGACGCAGGAGGCCTCATCCACGCCCGAAACACGGAACACGACGTCTTCGCCACATTCGCCGCAGAGTGCCATGAGCCCTATAACATCGCGGCCGTCCGTGTGGCGATCGCCAATGCTGACTGACACGTCGCTACGATGCTTGGCAATGATGTCATAGAGCAGCGCAACCGGGCGGGCATGTAATCCCAACGGATCTTTAATCGTCTTTGTAAACTCGACCATGTCCCCTCCCACGACATCGCACATTCGGCCGGCAAAACCCAGCCACGTGGTAGTTATTGTAGCGTTAGATGCTTGTTGAGGGTGGGACGGAAACCGCATCCCATTTCGAGCGTCAATGATGGGACACAGTTTCCGCCAGAAGGCTCAACCGGAAAGTGCGTGGTAGCGCGCAGAGATGTGGTGTAAGAGGCGGGGCATGCCCCGCCTCTTCTCTTTCTTGAAAGGGAGGGGACACCGCCTAGAATTCGTCGTTGGAGTAATGAAGGTGACGAATGGAAG
>DBGDFS010000015.1:0-1107 GCA_048342015.1 Collinsella sp.
TCTCCCGTTGCCCACCTGTCCGCTATCGAGGGCCACGTTCCGTTCGTGAACTTCTTCGACGGCTTCCGTACCTCCCACGAGATCCAGAAGATCGAGAAGTGGGACTACGAGGACCTGAAGGAAATGTGCAACATGGAGGCCGTCGAGGCGTTCCGCAAGCGCGCTCTGAACCCCGAGCACCCTGTCATGCGCGGTTCTCACGAGAACGGCGACGTCTTCTTCCAGCATCGTGAGGCCTGCAACCCCGCTTACGAGGCTCTGCCTGCCGTTGTTGAGAAGTACATGGCCAAGATCAACGAGAAGCTGGGCACCAACTACGACCTGTTCAACTACTACGGCGCCGAGGACGCTGACCGCGTCATCATCGCTATGGGCTCCATCTGCGACGTTGCAGAGGAAGTTGTTGACTACCTGACCGCCAAGGGCGAGAAGGTCGGCCTGGTCCTGGTCCGCCTGTATCGTCCCTGGGTCTCTTCCGCTCTGCTGAAGGTCCTGCCCAAGACCGTCAAGAAGATCGCCGTTCTGGACCGCACCAAGGAGCCCGGCTCCCTGGGCGAGCCCCTGTACCTGGATGTCGCCACCACCCTGCGTGAGGCCGGCATGAACGACGTCGTCCTGACCGGCGGCCGCTACGGCCTGGGCTCCAAGGACACCCCGCCGTCCAGCGTCTTTGCTATCTATACCGAGCTGGAGAAGGACGCTCCGAAGTCCCGCTTCACCATCGGCATCACCGACGACGTGACCAACCTCAGCCTGCCTGAGGTCAAGCCCGCTCCCATCACCTCCGCCCCCGGCACCAAGGAGTGCAAGTTCTGGGGTCTCGGCGGCGACGGTACTGTCGGTGCCAACAAGAACTCCACCAAGATCATCGGCGACCATACTGACAAGTACATTCAGGCTTACTTCCAGTATGACTCCAAGAAGACCGGCGGTGTCACCATCAGCCACCTGCGCTTCGGCGACAAGCCCATCCGCAGCCCCTACTACATCAATCAGGCTGACTTCGTGGCCTGCCACAACCCCGCTTACATCCACATGGGCATGAAGATGGTCCAGGATGTCAAGCCGGGCGGCGTCTTCATGATCAACTGCCAGTGGACCGATGCC
>DBGDFS010000016.1:0-2237 GCA_048342015.1 Collinsella sp.
CGAGAGTACTGCGGGGTCAGCCCGTGGGAGGCCAGGGCGCCGCTGACCGGTGGACGGCACCGAGCCGTCATCGAGCTTAGAAGGGGGAGGCCTCGCGGCCTCCCCCTTTTTTGCGTTTAAGGCGGCATTCGCTAAGCAATTAAATCAATCCAATCATCCACCGGTGAATATAAACGTTCACCGTTCTTTGGTCGGTTCTTTGTTCTCAATGGACTAATATTTGCTTTAGCGCACTGCTGCGCTTGTCCTGTTTTACACGGGTCGTTTTATTGATTGTGACGGAAGGACTCATATGGCAGATGTTCATGAGCTGCTTGATACTTGGATTGCCAATGTCAAGGACGAGGAGCTCCTCGCTGAGCTTAACACGATGAAGGAGCAGGGTGATGAGGACGCCATCACCGACGCTTTCTTCCAGGATCTCGCCTTCGGTACTGCCGGCCTTCGCGGCACTATCGGTGCGGGCACTAACCGTATGAATATCTATACGGTCGGTCGTGCGACCCAGGGATTCGCTGACTACCTCAATGCGACCTTCGAGCATCCGACGGTCGCCATCGCTCGCGATAGCCGCAATAAAGGTGAGCTGTTCGTTAAGACGACGGCTGCCATTCTTGCAGCAAACGGCGTGACTGCCCTCGTGTATCCCAAGATTTCTCCCGTGCCGACGCTCTCCTGGGCCGTCCGCGACCTTAAGTGCTCCGGTGGAATTTGCATGACCGCTAGCCATAACCCGGCGCCGTATAACGGCTATAAGGCCTATGGCCCCGACGGCTGCCAGATCACCAGCGAGGCTGCCGATGCAATTTCTAAGGCTATCGCCGAGACCGATACGTTTACCGGTGTGAAGTCCATGGACTTCGATGAGGCTCTTGAGCAGGATCTGGTCAAATGGATCGATGACTCGTGCCTCGAGCGTTATTATGACGCCGTTCTCGCCCGCGGCGTGACCAACCTTTCTGCCGAGGAGATCGCTGGCGCTCCGCTTAAGCTCGTCTACACTCCGCTCAACGGCACCGGCCTCATTCCCGTCACGACGGTGCTCGAGCGCGCTGGCATCACCGATGTCACGGTTGTTCCCGAGCAGAGGGAGCCTAACGGCGATTTCCCGACCTGCCCGTATCCTAACCCCGAGATTCGTCAGGCCATGCAGAAGGGCATTGACCTGTGCGAGCAGGTTCACCCTGATTTGCTGCTTGCAACCGATCCCGACGCCGACCGTGTTGGCGTTGCCGTTAAGAATGGCGATGACTATCTGCTGCTGACCGGCAATGAGATGGGCGTTCTGTTGCTCGACTATATCTGCAAGACCCGTGCTGCCCGCGGTGAGGACCTCACTAAGAAGGTTGCCGTTACTACTATCGTTTCTTCCGCCATGGTCGACGCTCTGGCCGACGAGTACGGTTTTGAGCTCCGCCGCTGCCTGACGGGCTTCAAGTACATCGGCGACATCATTACTTCTCTTTCCGATGCCGGCGAGGTCGATCGCTTTATCTTCGGTTTTGAGGAGAGCTACGGCTATCTGGCCGGTGACCACGTGCGCGACAAGGACGCCGTGAGCACTTCTCTCCTGATTTGCCAGATGGCGCAGTATTACAAGCTCCAGGGCAAGAACCTTGCAGATGCGATGCACGAGCTGTACGAGAAGTATGGCTACTATCACAACAAGACGATTTCGCTGAGCTATCCGGGCGCTGAGGGTGCGGCAAAGATGGCCGGCATCATGGCCGGTCTGCGCGAGAACCCGCCCGCGGAGCTCGCCGGTTCCAAGATTGAGGCTGTCGTGGATTACAACACCTGCGTGAACGGCCTGCCGAAGGCTAACGTCATTGAGTTCGATCTTGAGGGCGGCAACAAGGGTATTGTTCGTCCTTCCGGCACTGAACCCAAGATTAAGCTGTACATCTTCGCTAAGGGCGCGGATGCCGCCGAGGCTGATGCCGCACTTGACGCGATTGAGGAGTCTGGTCGCAAGTTGTTGGCCTAAGGCTTTGAAAGCCTATTTCTATAGTTAGACGGAGGAGGGGATCTCGGAAACGAGGTCCCCTCTTTATTACTGGCAAATATAGCTGAGGATCACAAGATGTGTAGGAAATGTGTACGCCCAGATTCCCGCCCACGGGGCCCCTCCGGTCTGGCAATATATCTCCTTGCCGCGCGGCCCGGTCGGACCGGATGAGCCGCGGGGCGTGCACCTTGAGAACCGGATACTGCGAGGATGGACACTTCAAGTGTCG
>DBGDFS010000017.1:0-26118 GCA_048342015.1 Collinsella sp.
CAGCCCTGTGGGCGCCAGCGGAATGTGGGGTCACCGCGCGGTCCGCATCTGATGGTGTCGACGTCAATGGTATACGGGTGCACCATCGACGTCTTCAATACAGAAGATATCAGTGCGGAGTGTCCGCGAAGGTTAGCCCTCAGATCCTGCTACGACTATGTCCTCGGATTGTGTGGGCGGATGAAGGACGTAGTTGGCCGGGTATCCCGTTCCTTTCGCTGTTTCGCGGCTTTGCCGCGAAACCTCGCGCCACTTTGGGGATGGATGGGGGACTTGGCTGTTGCCGCCTTTTCGGAGCGCTTCTTTATTCCTTTTGCTGGATGAAAAGCCCCTTGTTTTTGCAGTGGTGCATACTTGACTTATAAGTGCATAGAATCTCGCATAGCGCGAGTAAGATATTGCGCTGTCCGTTTTGTGTTTAGCAGAGATGTAGTTTGCATAATCCGACATAATCCTCGCTTCATTTAAATAAAGTCGCACGTAAATTACGTAGATATGTCTGAGCTGGAGTTCTGTACGCTGAGCGGACAAAAACGACCGTTCACCGTTCCGCTATTTTCAAAATGAATAAAATGAGCGATAAAGAGAATATAAACCTTAATAAACTCGCGTATCGCACGGACGCGGGTTATTAATGGGTTGTAGGCCTTTTACAGAAAGGATTCCAGCAATGTCTAAGCCTCTTGGCAAGCCCGATCGTATCGTCGTCGCCCTTGGCGGCAACGCCCTCGGCAACAACCCCGTTGAGCAGATCGAGGCCGTGAGCAACACCGCTCACGCTCTTCTCGGCCTGATCGAGCAGGGCAACGAGATCATCATCACCCACGGCAACGGCCCGCAGGTCGGCATGATCCAGAACGCCTTCGCCGCCGCCCACGACGCCATCGGCACTCCCGAGATGCCGCTGCCCGAGTGCGGCGCCATGTCCCAGGGCTACATCGGCTATCACCTGCAGCAGGGCATTGGCCGCGAGATGCACAAGCGCTATAAGCGCTGGCACGCCGCAACCGTCGTCACCCAGATCGAGTGCGACCCGGACGATCCCGCGTTCAAGAACCCGACCAAGCCGATCGGCCCCTTCTACACCGAGGAACAGGCCAAGGAGTTCATGGCCGAGGACCCCTCCAAGGTCTTCGTCGAGGATTCCGGCCGCGGCTGGCGTCGCGTCGTCGCTTCCCCCGATCCCAAGAAGATCGTCGAGGCTGACTCCATCCTCAACCTGCTCGACAACGAGTTCATCGTCATCGCCTGCGGTGGCGGCGGCATCCCCGTCGTCCGCGACTACGAGAACAAGGGCTGCTACAAGGGCGTTCCCGCCGTCATCGACAAGGACCTGGGCGGCGAGCTGCTGGCCGAGGACTGCGATGCTGACGTTCTGTTCCTGCTGACCGCCGTTGAGCATGTCGCCATCAACTTTGGCAAGCCCAACCAGGAGGAGCTCGAGGACCTCACCGCCGACGAGGCCGAGCGCCTGGCCGACGAGGGCCAGTTCGGCAAGGGTTCCATGGAGCCCAAGGTCCGCGCTGCCATCAAGTTCGCCCGTTCCCGCAAGGGCCGCACCTGCATCATCGGCGCTCTGGACAAGGCCGCCGAGACCATGGCCGGCCTCTCCGGTACCCGCATTCACGAGTAGTCTCTACTCTGTTGCCTCTCTCGTGGGCGCCAGGCAAAGCGCCCATAAACTAGCCTCTCTTCATGAGCCCCGCAGTCCGCTCCGGCTGCGGGGCTTTTGCTATTCACCTAGTCATTGGGGGACACATTCTTAAACGACTAGTCAAACAAGAGCGTCCCCAATGACCACTCATTTAAGTCTGTCCCCAATGACTAGTAGTAGGCCCACATGGCTTCGACTTCGTTGAGGACCTCTACGACGCCCCAGCGGCGGGCGCTGCGGCTGGCCGAGTTGGGGTCGTAGACGCCAATCTGGTTGGCGTCGTCGATGCCGTAGAGCACGATGTAGTGGCCTACGTTGGTAAACGTACCGGGGCGCACTGCGGCGATGACGGGCGCACCCGAGCGAAGTGCTTGGGTAATCGATTCGCGATCGTTATAGAGCTGTGTTCCGTTGAGCCCCAGCTGCCACGCACCGCCTGTCATAAACGACCACTCGGTGGCACCGGTGGGGGCGTAGTTGCCGGCTTCGGCCAGTGCGCATATATCGACCGGCGTCTTATCGGTGTGGCCGGTCTTAAAGATATAGACCATGGTGAGGCAAGTTGGACCGCAAGCGTTTTCGCGAATAGTGCCGCCGGCATAGGGCAGCTCCGACCATGCGGGGTCAATTTGGTAGATGTGGGGCATGGCGCCGGCCTGCCATTGCGAGCGTGGGGTCGAGAACGCAAAGGAGTAACCGGGCGCGACGGGAGCTTTAAGCAGCTTGTCTTCGGCAGTGGGCTCAAGACCGGCTGATCCGTGGGAGATACAGGATCCCAAAAACACAAAGACGAGGCAGGCGGCGATGGAGCAAAGCGTAAGGCGTAGGCGGCGGGCCGGAAGCGCGTGGCTTGTGGCGTGCGACGCAGGGTGAGGGGCGGAATTGCCGCGATCGCGTTGAGGTCGCGAAAAGGAGCGCTTGACGTAGTAGTCGGTCTTACGGCGATCGTAGCGACGTGGCTGCGATGTGTCGGTCTGGCGTTGGCGT
Organism: Collinsella sp.; assembly: GCA_048342015.1. GTDB lineage: Bacteria > Actinomycetota > Coriobacteriia > Coriobacteriales > Coriobacteriaceae > Collinsella. Next base: position 2,642 of record DBGDFS010000017.1, read on the forward strand.
GTGCTCGTACTCACGCGGTCTGACTGCTGCACGGTACGGCTTTGTTGCCGCGAAGAAGCCCCGGGCTGCTCTTGGGGGCGCTGCGGGTTGTCGTTGTCGGAGGTGCTTCTGGGCGTTGGTGTGGTGCGGCCGGCAAGGCGCACGCTTTGTGGCCGTTGGTCGCCGTCATTGTATCCGTATGCCATTCGAATCACCTTGCCTCATGTGTAACTTGTCTATCCTACATAAAAAGATGCACGACACATGGGCATGTGCGCCAAAAGCCTGACAAATGGTATGAACGTTGCCGCGCCGCGCGCCAAGCGCCACGGCAGCAGGTATTCAAAAGCAGACAAGATGAAAGCGTCCAAGACGAATGACGTCTCCCGCCGTTCGTCCCAAAAATGGCGCCGCTCGTTTTGCAGTTCTGCCTTCGGTCGAGCTACAAGCGGCGCTGCTGTGCCAAGGCCGTATCTTAAAGCCACGAAATAAAAGCGCGCGGCAAAACAGACCGCGCAAGGGGTGACGTCAAGGGGCGTCAAAAAGGAAAGGAGGGGAACAATGGCGGACAAGAACGCAGAAGTTGCAGTCGAGGATAACGGCGGCATGAAGAAAACGCTTTCGCTCTGGAACTTCTTCACCATCGGCTTTGGTGCCATCATCGGTACCGGTTGGGTTCTGCAGGTCGGCGACTGGATGGTCGTGGGCGGCGGTCCCGTTCCCGCTATGATCGCATTCCTCTTGGGTGCAATCTTCCTCGTGCCCGTCGGAGCTGTTTTCGGTGAGCTCACGGCTGCTATCCCCATCTCAGGCGGCATCGTCGAGTATGTCGATCGTAGCTTTGGCCGTACGCTGAGCTACATCACCGGATGGCTTTTGGCCCTGGGCAACGGCATCCTGTGCCCGTGGGAGGCCATCGCCATTTCGACCCTCGTGTCCGAGATGTTCGGCAGCCTGCCCGGCCTTGAGTGGCTGCGCGCCATCAAGCTCTACACCATCCTGGGGGCCGACGTTTACCTGTTCCCGACGCTGATCGCGCTCGGCTTTGCAGTCTACGTCATCTTCCTTAACTTCCGCGGTGCCAGCTCGGCTGCCAAGCTCCAGGCCTTCCTGACCAAGGCTCTGCTCTGCGGCATGCTGCTCGCCATGGGCGTCTCGCTGTTCACCGGCTCGCCGGACAACGCCATGCCCGTGTTCTCCCAGGTCGCCGGCGCTGGCGGCGGCAAGGCCGCTACCGAGAGCACCAGCCTGTTTGCCGGCATCGTGTCGGTCCTGGTTCTGACCCCGTTCTTCTACGCCGGCTTCGACACCATTCCTCAGCAGGCTGAGGAAGCAGCCGAGGGCCTTAACTGGAACAAGTTCGGCAAGATCATCTCCCTGGCCCTGCTGGCCGCCGGCGGCTTCTACATGGTCTGCATTTACTCGTTCGGCACTATCCTTGACTGGCACGAGTTTGTTAAGAGCCCGGTTCCCGCGCTTGCCTGCCTCAAGGGCATCAACATGCTCCTGTACCTGGCCATGCTCGTCATCGCTACGCTTGGACCCATGGGTCCGATGAACTCCTTCTACGGCGCCACGAGCCGCATCATGCTCGCCATGGGCCGCAAGGGCCAGCTGCCCGAGCAGTTCGCCGAGGTCGACCCCAAGTCCGGCGCTCCCAAGCTCGCCTGCGTCGTTCTGGGCGCCATCACCGTCGTCGGTCCGTTCCTGGGCAAGAACATGCTCATCCCTCTGACCAACGTGTCGGCTCTCGCCTTCATCTTCTCCTGCGGCATGGTCGCCCTCGCTTGCCTGCGCATGCGCTTCACCGAGCCCGACCTGCCTCGTCCCTACGAGGTGCCCGGTGGCAAGTTTGGCATCGGCCTCGCTATCGCTGCCTGCGCCATCATCATCGGCCTGCTCGTGATTCCGTTCTCTCCCGCCTCCCTCAACATGGTGGAGTGGAGCATCGTGATCGGCTGGTTGGCTATTGGCCTGGCCCTCATGGCTTTCACCAATTCCCGCAAAAAGTAACGCCTAGCCGGGGCGGATCGGGTGCGCGGTGCCCTCTCTCCCGCGCACCGAACCCGGCATCACTTGGGTAGCTTTGTGAGGCCGCGACCCAACACGGCCTCGCCCACATATATGGATCCATAAGGAGGAACCATGTCCACTAAGTATGCAATCGTTGGCGGCAAGCTCATCGACGGTACCGGTGCCGAGCCGGTCGAGAACTCCCTCGTTCTCGTCGACGATAACGGCAAGATCGAGTACGCCGGCGCCATGCAGGACCTTCCCGAGGGCGTTGAGGTTATCGACGCCGCTGGCAAGACTGTCCTTCCCGGCCTGATCGACACCCACCTGCACTTCTCGGGCAACCTGACCGACGATGACACCGATTGGGTCATGCAGCCGCTCCTCGAGAAGCAGGCCGTCGCCGTCAAGCAGGCCTACGACTGCCTCACCCACGGCCTCACCACCGTCTGCGAGATCGGCCGCTTTGGTATCCAGATCCGTGACTGCATCGACAAGGGCGTCTTTAAGGGCCCGCGCGTTCTGGCCACCGGCCTCGGTTTCTGCCGCGTTGCCGGCCACGGTGACTCTCACCACTGCACCCAGGAGCTCAACAAGGAATCCCATCCCTGGGGCGACCAGGTCGACGGTCCTTGGGATCTGCGCAAGGCCGTCCGTCGTCGCCTGCGCGAGAACCCCGATGCCATCAAGATCTGGGCTACCGGTGGCGGCATCTGGCGCTGGGACTCCGGTCGCGACCAGCACTACTGCTCCGAGGAGATCCAGGCCGTGGTCGACGAGGCAAAGATGGTCGGCATCCCCGTGTGGAGCCACTGCTACAACAACCACGCCGCTGCCTACGATTCCGTTCGCTTTGGCTGCGAGCAGCTGATTCACGGTTTCGATATCGATGAGCGCACCATGGACCTCATGGCCGAGCAGGGCACCTTCTTCACCCCGACGATCGCCTTCCTGCCCACCTGGTACGCCACCTATCCGCCCGTCTACGTCCCCGAGCTGCACGACAAGTACGAGGGCACTCTGGTCGAGAAGGAGCTGCAGCGCAACTACGACTGCCTGCGCGAGGCCAAGAAGCGCGGCGTCGTCATGACGATCGGCTCCGATTCCTTCTCCTTCGTCACCCCGTACGGCACCTGCTCCATCGAGGAGATGTACGAGTTCGTCGACAAGATCGGCTTCACCCCGGTCGAGACCATCACCTGCGCCACCCTCAACGGTGCCAAGATGTGCCACATCGAGGACGAGACCGGTTCCATCGAGGCCGGCAAGTGCGCCGACCTGCTGGTCGTCAACGGTGACGTTGCCGCCGACATCCACGTGCTCAACACCGACAACATGGACGTCATCATGAAGGACGGCTGGATCGTCGAGGCTGGCACCTTTGGCGAGGCCAACAAATACAGCGCCTAAACTACCGTTCATCGACGACTGGATGTAAAACACAGTATTTGATTGCATAATGCAATGGAGAGGGTCGCTTGCGGCCCTCTTTATTGCTATGGGTGCGATAGATAAAAGGGGATGACGGTGGATTTAAACAGGCTGATTCTGGGCAAGAGCTACAACTCTACCAAGGTCTTTCGTACGGCCCAGCATGTGGTCCAGGCCATCCTGCTCGGCGTTGTCGTTCCGGCGCTTATCCTGCTGCTTATCTGGGATTTAACCGATAACCCCAATCCCGTTCCGGGCGTTGTCGTTATTGCCGGCATGGTCATGCTGTGCTTCTTTTTCTCGTATGTCTTTGTGGTCCCCGACGACCTCACATCGAGCGCAACCGACCGTACGCTTGCCATCGCATCAAAAATATTCGCCTACACGTCGCGCGGCCTTACGCCCGAAGCGGCCCTGGGCGCCTCTAAAATTATCCTGTCCGAGACCATCGCCTCTGCCATCTGCTTTACCGATGGCAAACAGGTGTTGGCAAGCTGGGGCGAGGACTCGGCAAAGTGCCCCGCCGGCACCCCGGTCGTGCTCAAGACCACGCTCAGTGTGATTGAGACGGGCGAGCAGAGCGTGTTTTCGCGCGACACCTCCAATGAGACGGGCGGTTATTTTCCCCGCCTGCGCGCCGGCATTGTCGCGCCGCTTACCGTGCGCGGGCATTGCGTGGGCACACTCGAGCTGTACTATCCCCGCCTGAGCAGCATTGATATGCGCCAGACGGCGCTTGCCTCGGGCTTTGCCGACCTCATTTCCACGCAGCTTGCGAGCTTTGAGCTTGAGCGCCAGGACGAGCTTACGGCCCGCGTGGAGCTGCGCGCCTTGCAATCGCAGGTCGATCCTCATTTTCTGTTTAACACCATCAGCACCATCGTGTCGCTCGTTCGAACCGAGCCCGACAAGGCGCGATCGCTGCTGATCGACTTTTCCAATTACTATCGTCAGACGCTTTCTGATTCCGATACGCTCACCACGCTCGAGCACGAGGTGGAACAGGGCACTCGTTATATCAATCTTATGCAGGCCCGGTATGGCGACGGCCGTCTGCGCGTTTCGGTCGACATCGACTTTGAGGTGCACGACAGCCTGGTACCGCCGTTTATCTTGCAGCCGCTGCTCGAAAACTGCATCAAGCATGCGCAGCGCGAGACCGAGCCGCTTTCTATTCGTGTTAGGGCTTTTGAGACCGATGACGGCTTGGAGATCATCGTCGAAGATGACGGCATCGGGATGAGCGAAGAAGTCTGCGCGCATCTGTTTGAGCAGCATCGCCGAGAGGAGCCCGAGAGCATTACCGCCGACGGCTCCGTCAAGCGAGGTTGCGGCCTGGCGCTCTTCAACGTGCTTCAGCGCATCCATTTCTTTTACGGAGAAGATTCTGGTATGCGCGTGAAGTCTCAGGAGGGCGTGGGGACGCAGGTCATCGTTGAGTTGAACGGCGAGCCACATGAGCCGGCGCCGTTGACGGTGTAGCACGCGGTTGGATTGAGAGAAAAAGAGGGGAAGCGCATATGTCCGAAGGCTGGAACATACTGGTGGTTGATGACGAGCCCCCAATTAGGGCTGAGCTACGCTATCTGTTGGAAAAGGATACGCGTGTGGGTCAGATTGCCGAGGCGGGCAATGTCACCGAAGCCGTGGAGTCGATTCTGTCGAACAAGCCCGACGTGTTGTTTTTAGACATTACCATGCCCGGTCGCTCGGGAATTGAGCTTGCCGAGACGCTGCAGAACCTAAAGACGCCGCCGGTGGTTGTGTTTGTGACGGCGTTTGCCGAATTTGCCGCCGATGCGTATAACCTCGATGCGGTCGACTATGTCGTCAAGCCGGTCGAGGACGCACGCCTGTCAAAGGCACTCGACAAGATCGAGGCAGCCTTGGGTGCCCGTCGTGTTGCCCACGCTCCGCGCCAGCCTTTGCGTCTGACGGTGGACCGCGGGGGCAAAAAGGTGTTCATTCCCGCCGCAGACGTCTGCTACTTTGAGGCGCGCGCCGATTTTTGCAACGCCATCTGCGCCGAGGGAACGTACCTGATCAATGAGTCGATCTCTTCGCTCGAGCGTCGCTTGGTCTCCGAGGGCTTTATTCGCGTTCATCGCAGCTATCTGGTCAATTTGGAAGACGTGCACAATGTCGAGATTGGCTCCACGGGGTTGATGGAGCTCAGGCTCGACCGCGTGAACTCGACGGTACCGGTGTCCCGTCGTCGCGCCGCCGAGGTCAAGTCGCGCCTGGGGCTTGCGTAAGAGGCTTGCGTGCCGTCGTTTACCATCGCAGGTTTGGCATGGGCGCGCGGTGGGCATAATGGGTGGCATCGAATGAAATCGAAAGGATCATTATGCCCGCGCTTATCACCCATCATCTGTTTGGCGAGGAAAGCATCGACCGTCTTCCGCAGGGCGTCATCACGTCCGATGAAGAGCGCATTGCCTTTATCTTGGGCAACCAAGGCCCCGACCCGTTTTTCTTTCACATTCTGACACCGCGTGTTTCCGACTGCACGCTGCTGGCGCAGGTCATGCATCGGTCGCGCATGTCTCGCCAGTTCGCGTGCCTGCGCGACGGCGTGTCGCATCTGCTGCCGCGCGACGCCAGCTTGGGTCGCGCCTTTGCGCTGGGCCTGCTGTCTCATTACGTGCTCGACCGCAACGCCCATCCCTTTGTCTATGAGCAGCAGTTTGGCATCGTGGAGTCCGATTCAGAGCTTGAGGATTCGAGCAGTCAGGTCCATGCCGTGATCGAGAGCGACCTGGATGTACTGATGCTGCAGCTTAAACGCGATGGCGCTACGGTCGACGATTACCCGCCGGCGGGCGAGATCGTCACCACCGATCGCATCAATCGCGTGGCCGGCGTGCTGATGAGCTATGTTGCCGGACGCGTGTACGGCATTGACATTCCGGCGGGGGAGTACGGTGCTGCCGTTGCCAATATGCAGCGACTTTACCGCGCGATTGAGCCGGCCGGCTCCGCAAAGACGCGCGCGATCTCGCTGGTTGAGGGCCTGGTGCACGACTACTCGCTGCTCGACGGCCTTGCCCATCGCGTGACGACGGAGCTGCCCGAGCGCACCGGTAACCTGGGCCATCTGACATGGAAGAATCCCTTTACCGACGAGGTCTCGAACGAGAGTTTCCCCGAGGTCTTTGATCGCGCGCTGGTCGATTACGAGTGCACGGTCGCACGTTTTATCGAGACCGGTGACATGGATGCCGTGACCAGTCACGTCAACTACAGCGGTCGCGCGCTCAATGCCGATGAGGAGTTCGACCGCGAGGAATAGGGCCCGTGCGTGCCCCTTTGCCGAATCCTTACCGGCGGTTCTGGACAATTGGGGTACGATGAACTAACTGCATATCGGGCGAATACGAAGGGTCCCTGTCCATGAAATACACCAAGCTCGAGCGTAACTGGGTTATGTATGATGTGGGCAATTCGGCCCTCGTGCTGCTCAATACCTCGGTGGTGCCCATTTACTTTAACGCCATCAATACCGGCGCTTCCTCGGCCGACCTGGTGGTCGCTTGGGGCAATGCGCAGACGATCGCCTCGCTGGTCATCGCCATGCTCATGCCCATTCTGGGCGCACTTGCCGACTACGCCGGCAACAAGATCAAGTTCTTCTTGGGCTTCTTCCTCACGGGCCTGGTTCTTTGCCTGGCGCAGGCTATCCCAATGTCCGCCATGGCATTTTTGACCGTGTACGTGCTGTGCACCATCGGCCTTAACTCTTCTATGACGTTCTACGACGCCATGCTGCCCGACATTACCACCGACGAGCGCATGGACGCCGTGTCCAGCTCGGGCTATGCCTGGGGCTACATCGGTTCCACCGTGCCGTTCGTCATCTGCCTGGCGCTTATCATGGGTGGCCCCGCTCTTGGCGTCCCCACCATGCTGGCAACGCGTCTGTCGTTTGTCATCACCGGTGCCTGGTGGCTCATCTTTACCCTGCCGCTCATTCGCACCTATAAGCAAAAGTACGGTCGCGAGCGTGGTCCCGAGGATACCATCGGCCACATCGTGGGCGGCGTGTTCTCCGAGGTCGGACACACCATGCGCGAGATCGCCCACAACAAGACCGTGCTGGTCTACATGGTCGCGTTCTTCTTCTATATCGATGGCGTGCACACGGTTATTTCCATGGCTACCAGTTACGGATCGGCCTTGGGCATCGATTCGACGCAGCTGGTGCTTGCGCTGCTCGTTACGCAGTTCGTGGCCTTTCCGTCCGCCATCATCTACGGCAAGCTCGCCGGACGCGTGGGCACGCTCAACATGATTCTGGTGGCGGTCGCCGCCTACATGGGCATTGTGCTGTTCGCCGCGTTCTTCCTAAAGACCGCCTTTGAATTCTGGGTGCTTGCCATTATGGTCGGCCTGTTCCAGGGCGGCGTGCAGGCGCTCAGCCGTAGCTACTTTGGCCGCATTATCCCCAAGGAAAAGTCCAACGAGTACTACGGCTTCTTTGACATCTTTGGTCGTTATGCAAGCGTTATGGGCACCTTCCTGGTGTCGGTCGTCACCTCGCTGACCGGCAACCCGTCGCTGGGCGTCCTTTCCATTGGTGTGCTGCTGGTCGTTGGCTTTATGCTGCTGGTCCGCCTGTCCCGCATGACTCGGGCGGCAGAGCATGCCGCATAGGAGCGAGCGGCTATTGTGTCTGTCCACGGTACTCTTTTGGGGTTATCCGCAATAAACATTGCGACTTGCGAGCAATGATTTGCCCAAGTGGGTATGATGGAATCAGCTAGGTCGCGGGGCGTCGCCTGTGTTTGGCGGCGTCCCGTTTTTGTGTTGCAGGGAGGGTAAGGCATGAACGCCACGGTCGTGATTCCAACGTATTGGGCGGGCGATGACGCTTGCGCAAACGCCTCTGGCACCTATGACCATTCGACGCGACTCAACGCCGACAATCCCGAACTCGACCGCTGCCTGGCCTCGCTTGAGCAGGTACGTGACATCCCGCGCATCATCCTTTTGGTGGTCTGTCCCGTTTCTGCCACAGCCGATGTGTCGCTGCGCGTGCACGAGATTGTCGACGCGCATCCCACGCTCAAGGTCACCGTTGTCACCAACACCCAGGCCTCGCGCATCGCAGACCGGGTTGCTCAGATCGCGCCCAAGGGTTCGGGCGAGTGCGTGAGCCTGCGAGGCTACGGTGCCATCCGCAACATGGGGCTAGCCTGTGCCGCTGTGCTGGGGCATGACGCGGTTATCTTTTTGGATGACGATGAGGCTGTCATCGACGCCGACTTTATGAAGCGCGCGACCTATGCGTTGGGGCAGCAGACGCGTCAGGGCTTGCCGATCTTGGTCAAGAGCGGCTATTTCTACGATCGCGACGGCTCGCCGCTGGCTCCCACGGACAAGGCGGGCATCTGCCATCGTTGGTGGACCAAGCGCATCGAGTTCAACCGTTGGATGAAAAAGGCGCTCTCGGGCACCCGCATCTCGCGCTCCAACTACGTGTGCGGCGGCCTGATGGCCCTGCACGCCCGCGCCTTTACGCGTGTAGCCTTTGACCCGTTTATCACCCGCGGCGAGGACTTGGATTACCTCTTTAACATGCGCATGTTTGGCTACGACGTGTGGTTCGATAACGAGTGGACCGTGCGCCATCTGCCTCCGGAGTCCGAAAAACGCTCACCGCGCTTTATGCAGGATGTATACCGTTGGTACTACGAACGGGCCAAGCTGACATTCGCCGCGCATCAAAAGGAGCTCATTCCCGTTACGGCGGCATCGCTCATGCCCTACCCGGGCCCGTGGATTTCGCGCGAGCTCGACGACCGCGTGCGCAAGACCGCTATGGTCCGCAGCGTGTTTACCCGCGAGCATGAGGGCTACCTGCGCATCTGGCGCCATGGTATCGACGAGGCAAAGTCCTATGCGCGCCAAAACGCTGCAAGCTATCTGCGTTTCCAGAGCTTTTGGCCCAAGATTATGGACGGGCTTTGGCGTGACGCACAACTGATCAGTATCCTGGAGGGGGCCGAATGATCGACCGCCGCGCCCAGCGCGATAGCTCAATATCAATCTTTCGCATCATTGCCGTTGCCTGCGCCATTTGCGTGCTGGTGTACTTTATTTTTGCCTTGGTGACCGGTATCGAGCCGATCGCCACGGTGATTGCCTGCGCGCTGCTGTGCATCTTTCTGTGCATCTTTATCTTTTTGACGCTCAATCCCGATTCGGTGCGCTCCCAGTACACCGAGGAGACGCTCTCGGTGGCCTCGGCCATGCTCGAGGACATTAAGGGCGGTCTGACGCAGGAGTCGGCGCGTTTGGTGTGCCGGCGCATTTTGCCCGAGACGCGCGCCATGACGGTGGCCATCACCGACGAGGGCAACGTGCTTGCCTGCGCGGGCGAGTTTGAGGAAAAACTGCTGCCAGATTCTCCCATTCACACGCTTGCCACACGCTACGTTATCGAACATGGCATCGTGCAGTCGTTCAACCGTATGGTGGATGTCGTGGGCTCGGACGGCTCGCACAACCAAGTCCCCGCCGGCATTATCGCTCCCATCAAGGTGGGCGATCGTACCGTCGGCACGCTCAAGTTCTACTATAAGACCCCGCGCGCCGTCGACCGTACCCAGTACGCGCTTGCCTCGGGCTTTGCCGAGATCTTGTCCACACAGCTCGCCATCCACGAGCTCGAGGTGCAAAAGGAACTCACGGCGCGCGCCGAGGTGCGTGCGCTGCAGGCGCAGATTAACCCGCACTTCCTGTTCAACACGCTGAACACCATTGCATCGTTTACGCGCACCGACCCGCTGCGGGCCCGCGAACTGCTTCGTGAGTTCTCATCGTTCTATCGTGCCACGCTCGACAACTCGGGATCGCTTATTCCGGTCTCGCGCGAGGTCGCACAGACCAAGCGCTACCTTACCTTTGAGAAGGCCCGCTTTGGCGAGGACCGCGTGCTTGCGACGTTCGATGTGTCCGAGGACGTGGAAGATACGCTGGTGCCGGCGTTCGTGATCCAGCCGATTGTCGAGAACGCCGTGCGTCATGGTATGGGCGATGACGACGCCCTGAGGATCGACGTGACCGTTCACCAAGACGGCGAGGATGCAATCTTGATTGCCGTGGCCGATAATGGCGTGGGCATGGATGAGGGTACCGCCGCCAGACTGTTTGACGAGCGCTCTGCCCGTCCCGACGCCAGCTCTCCCCAGGGTGGCGGAGCCGGTGTGGCCATGCACAATATTTCGGAGCGCATCCATCGCTTTTATGGGCCGCACTCCTATACGCGTGTCGAATCGGCGCCGGGCAAGGGCACCAAAGTGCTCCTTCATCTTGATTTGTCAGAGAGCATCTTTGACATTCAAGAGTAAAATAAAAGGCTACGGGCTCAACGCCATGCGGCGGATGCCCGGCGTAGTTAGTTGACGAAAGGTTTTATCCCTATGCTGCGTGCGATGATTGTGGATGATGAGGCGCCGGCTCGCTCGGAGCTTCGCTTCCTGCTCGAGCAAACGGGCAAGATCGGCACGATCACGGAGGCGTCGAGCGTCCGCTCCGCCATCGAGATGCTTATGGAAAGTCGCGTGGATGTCGTGTTTCTCGATATCTCGATGCCCGGTGCCTCGGGCCTGCAACTTGCCGAGGCGCTGCATAAGCTCAAAAATCCGCCGGCGATCGTGTTTGTGACTGCGTATAGTGACCATGCGGTCGAGGCGTTCGACGTGGATGCCGTCGATTATCTGATGAAGCCGGTCGAGGAAGCTCGCTTGGATCGCGCGATCGAGAAGGTCATGCAGCGCGCCAAGCCGGTCACGGACAGCAAGGTGACCATCGAGCGTATCCCGGTGGAAAAGGGCGGTCGCAAGGTGCTCATTCCCGTGGACGACATTCGCTTTATCATGGCCAAGGACGATTACTCCTGCATCTATACCGTCGATGATCGCTTTTTGTCGACGACCTCGCTGGCGCAGTTTGAGGCCAAGCTCTGCGACTTTGGCTTCTTCCGTGTTCACCGTCGCTATATCGTCAACTTGGCGTGCGTCACGGACGTCGAGACGGTGCCCTCGGGTGCCATCCAGCTGGGCATTACGGGCGTCGACGAACGCGTGCCGGTTTCGCGCCGCCGCGTCGTGCCGCTCAAGAAGGCTCTGAGTCTCTAGCACACTGGCCCCGCAGCCCTGTAGACCCATCGTCTGCGGAGCCGTGGGGCCTTTTTTGTATGTATCTGCCGAATCGTTTTTTGCGGAAGGGATCCCATGAACAGCGCAAGCGCCAAGCGCATCGACATCATCTCGGACACCCACGGCTATTTATCGCCTGCGCTCTTGGATGAGCTTGAGGGCGCAGACCTGATCATCCACGCCGGCGATCTCACGTCAGAGATGGACTACGAGCACCTATGCACCATCGCCCCCGTGCGGGCCGTACTGGGCAACAACGATTACTACCGCGACTACGGTCCCGACGTAGATCGTCTTGCGCTCTTTACCTACGAAGGCCTCAAATTCGCCGTAGCCCACTACCGCGAAGACCTTCCGGTGGGATCCGTAGACGTAGCCATCAACGGCCACACCCACGTAACCAAAGAAGCCCAAGTGGGCCGCTGCTTAGTCCTCAACCCGGGCAGCGCCAGCTACCCCAGAGGCACCCGAGGCCCCACCATGGCCAGAATGCTAGTAAAAGACGGCAAGATCATAAGCACCAAGTTTATTGACCTAGACTAACCGCAACAAAAACGGGGGATGTAAAACCGCATCTCCCGTTTTTTATGAGCCAAAGGCCGAGTTTCAACAAGAATAATCAGACCAATCCCACCGCGGAGAACGGGGACCTCGAGCCGCGGAAGCGGCGAGGAGCAAGAACTGTTTGGACAAAGTGACGGCAGGGAGGGTCTCCGGGGCTGAGGGCGGGGGTTAAGTTTGTCGCGAGTTCCGCACGCAAAGGAAAGCACTTAATGTGCTTTCCGTCTTGCGCAGGACTGTAGAGCAGCAAACTTAACCCCCGCCCTCAGCCCCGGAGACCCTCCCGGATGGCCCTGAAAAATTTTTTCAAAAAAGTTGTTGCGCGCCAGACAGACTTCTGTGTATACTAATCCCCGCAGCGCACGCGAGCGGAAACAAACGCGAACGTCTGCCTGGGGAGTTAGCTCAGTTTGGTTAGAGCGCCGGCCTGTCACGTCGGAGGTCGCGGGTTCGAGCCCCGTACTTCCCGCCAACGCAATTAAAGCCACGTCTTCGGACGTGGCTTTTTGCGTTTGATGCACTTTGTTTCGATAGAACGATCGCCCCGGTGCATCTTCGCCCAGAATCCCCGCGCCTTCGGGAACGCAAATAAAATCTAATAAGTATATTTGTCTGAACAACGGTTTTGTTGCGCAACACCTGTTCAACGAGACAGGGGGTTAGGTTATACTAAATTGCACTGTAGGCCGCATCTGATGCATTTCGCTCCAAGCGCGGCACTCAGGGGATATCCGATTTACCATTTGGATGTCCTGGCGGTCATTTAGCGTCTCGACACAAGCTCGGCCCCGGAGCTCGTTCGAGCTGTTCGTATTCCTTGAAAGGGGAAAAATGGACATATCGAGGAAGACTGATTACGCCCTTCGCATGCTGGGGATGCTTGCCGAGGATCCGGAGCGTTTGCTTTCTGTTCGCACCGCTGCCGAAGAGGTCAATGTCCCGTATTCGTTTGCCCGCTCGATTCAGCACGGTTTGGTCCAGGCCGGTATTGTGGAGAGCCTGCGTGGCGCCCACGGTGGCATGCGTCTCAAGGTCAGTCCGGACGACGTCACTATCCGCCAGGTCGTCGAGGCCGTTCAGGGTCCTATGGTCATGAACGATTGCACTGCGCCCGATGGTGACTGTGCGCGCATGGGCGCGTGCTGCTATCATCCCCTGTGGGCCGGAGCTCAGGCGTTGATGCGCGACTACCTCGATTCCGTTTCGCTCGGCGACATCGTCGCTCACCGCCAGTTCCCGGCCGTCGATCCCAAGTTCGCCGACCGCGAAGCGTTTCCCGAGTACGCCACCTGCGCGTGCGCTTACCGGGAGGAATAGCGCCGCATAAGGAGCATAGCCATGATTCAGGACCCCTTTCGTTCGATGATTCGTTCGGAAGGGGTCCTGCGTTATCGCGACCTTCCGTGGCGCCGCACACGCGATCCGTACATCATTTGGCTTTCTGAGGTCATGCTGCAGCAAACGCAGGTGCCGCGTGTGGAGGCGCGCATGCCGGTGTGGCTCGATCGTTTTCCGACTGTGCAGGCGCTTGCCCAGGCCGCGCCTTCCGATGTTTTGGACGCTTGGCAGGGCATGGGCTACAACCGACGCGCTCTGGCGCTTCATGGGGCCGCTCAGCGCGTTGTAGAGGACTGGGACGGGGAGTTTCCGCGTGAGACGCGTGACTTGGTCGCTCTGCCCGGCATTGGCCCGGCAACGGCGCAGGGCATCCGTTCGTTTGCGTTTGATCTTCCAGGCGTGTATCTAGAGACCAATGTGCGCACGGTCTTTTTGCATCATTTCTTTCCCGATGTGCCGGCCGTTCCCGATCGCGAGCTGGTGCCGCTGATTCAAGCCGCCTGTCCGGCGGCCCCTGGTGCGGCGGCGGATGAGATTGCGCCCTTTGCCGTGCCTCAAGACGATGCCGACACGCCGCGCGCATGGTATTACGCGTTGCTGGATTACGGCGCGTATCTTAAAAAGACGCTGCCCAATCCGTCCAGGCGGTCGGCGGGCTATAGTCGTCAGTCCAAGTTTGAGGGCTCGCGTCGCCAAAAGCGCGCCCACATTGTGCGCATGCTGCTGGCGGCGCGCGATGGACAACCGGCAGGTATTACGCTCGATGAAGCCGTTGCAGGCGTTAACGAGATGGAAGCGTCAGCCGGTCGCGGGCCGGTCGAGCGCGAGCTTGTCGCGGGCATTCTAGCCGACCTGGAGCGTGAGGGCTTTTGCCGAGCCGAGGGCGATCGCTGGCTGAGCATCTAGCCTGTGCAAATCTGAAGAACAGGATTGTAAGGTTTAGATTTCCGGCATGAGGGCATCCTAAAGACAAGGCCGCTCGAAGCCTACGGGCGGCATGCGTTGAAGGGAAGTACACCTATGGATTTTGAGAGCTCCCAAACCAAGAAGAACCTCGAGACCGCTTTTGCCGGTGAATCCCAGGCACACACCAAGTATCGCTACTACGCATCTAAGGCCAAGAAGGATGGCTACGTTCAGATCTCGAATATCTTTGCCGAGACTGCAGGCAACGAGTCCGAGCACGCCAAACTGTGGTTTAAGTATCTGCACGACGGCGCCGTCCCCGATACTCTGGACAATCTGCGCGATGCCGCCGCAGGAGAGAACTACGAGTGGACCACGATGTATGACGAGTTTGCCAAGACCGCCGAGGAGGAGGGCTTTGTCGAGATCGCCGAGAAGTTCCGTGGTGTCGCCGCCGTCGAGAAGGCCCACGAGGAGCGCTACAACAAACTCGTCGAGCGCATCGAGTCGGGCGAGGTGTTTGAGCGCGAGGGCGTGAAGGTGTGGAAGTGCCTGAACTGTGGGCACCTGCACGTTGGTGCCGAGGCGCCTGAGGTGTGCCCGGTGTGTAACCACCCCAAGGCGTACTTTGAGGAGCAGGTGGTGAACTACTAGCGCTTGGCGCTAGCGTGAGCTGGGCCGGGAGGGCCGGACTACCCTCCCTCCTCGCTCACGGCTTCGCAGGGTCGCGTTGAGGGAAGGTAGTCCGGCCCTCCCGGCCCGCTTTGGGTCGTCGCGTGCTCGCTACAGAAAAGCTGATAAAAAAGTTTGTGTGCCGCCCCTTATGGGGCGGCACGTTTTTGTGGGGGCCGGTTGGGGCGGTGACGTTGCTTAGAGGGTACACTGGGTAGCGTTGGCTATTCGTTTCCTCTTGTGAGGTGTTGGTTATGGGTAAGAAGTCTCGGGCTCGGGTTGCTGCGGCGGGAACTCGCAAGGATCCTGATCGTCGGGTTGCCGAGGGTAAAAAGGCCGATCGTGCTGAGAAGGACAAGAAGGTCGGGGCGCATGCTCATCCTGAGTGGGCGCCTCATTTGAATTCGGCTAGTGAGGATTTGACTGCCAAGTTGTTTACTCTGGTCGAGGTAATTTTGGGCGTGGTGCCCCTTGTGGTTATCGGTTTATTCTTGGCTTCGAAGGACGCTACGAGTGTCGATAAACTCACCGAGGTCTTTTCGCAGGACCCCTCGATGGTGGTCACGTTTATTTCTGCGTGCTTGCAGCCGTTTGTGGCGTACATGCTGTATATGGTCTACCGCAAATACTGCGAGGGTGATGCGGGCTTTGCCGCCGGCAACCTGATCGGTCTTTTGTGCTCCGAGATCCTACTGCTCAATATCCCGGGCGTCATCGGTATGGGCATCTTGCTGTGGCGTGTTTGGCGCAACGTCGCCCCGCACTTTGAGAGCTGGTTGTTTGAGCGCCGTGCAATGGGCGTGCTGGCAGACATTGCCGGCTCGCTCGTGATTTTAGCCTTGGCGTTTATGTGCGCCACCGCCGCCCGCGGTCTCGCGGGCATGTAGTCTGTCCTCACCGACCACGGAGCGCAGGGCGGGGAAACCTTTCCCTCTCGCTCACGGCTTCGCAGGGTCGCGCGAGGCAAAGGTTTCCCCGCCCTGCGCTCCGGCGTTGAGTCGTCGCGTGCTCGTTACAGAAAAGCAGATAAGAAGTTTGCGTGCCGTCCCTTATGGGGCGGCACGTTTTGTTTGGGGGTCCCGGTCTCCACAATTTTCGTCAAGCTTTTGGTTAGATTTTGGTCAGTTGGCGTAAGGGTGGAAGGCCAAAAGATTGTTGGCGAAAAAAGCTCAGAGAAAGTGCTGGTAGGGGAGTTGTTGAGCTTTTCGACAGCTTTTGAGCAGAAGAAACTTTGTGGCTATTGCCGGCGATTGCGTTGTCGCGGTCATGGCGGTGCGGGATGCTGGTCGTAAGCGTCGAATGCTCCGATTTTGGAGGCCAGCATGGATCTGTTTCTTGAGACTCCGCAGCAACAAGCCGAGCGCATGTTGCGCCAACAGCAACGGCTTATAGAGATGCAAATGCAAGGGGCGGCAGCCCAGCCCTTTGCGCAAAATGTCGTGCCCGCTGCTGTACCTGCAGCTGTGCCCGGGTGTAAATCGGCGCCAGAGGCCTATTCCGTACAGCAAGATTCATATGCGCAGGAGCTCGCGTTCGACAAGCGTCGTGCGCGTCGTCGCCGTGTGGGCCAGCGCTTGCGCATATTGGCGATGATCGTGCTCATCCCGTTAGGGCTTGCGGCCATCTTTCTGGCGTCGTATGCCCTCACGTGCATCCTCAACGGCGCATCGCCCAACGAGGTGCTCCAACATCTGTCAGCCCTCGGCCAGCGCCTAGGCGATGTCATAACAACAATCCGCGCCGGCTGGGAGAGTTAGCGTTTGTCACATTAGGACTTCTAGGGTGTAGGGATTATCGCCATGAGTAGAATCCTCGCATCCTGTGGGTCCTGTCATGCGACTTAATAGTATTATTGAAGATGAATAATAATAGGATTTGTTATGTATAAGCAGGATTTAGAACAGACTCTTTTGGGCATTGACGAAGAGGCGGAGCTGGAAATAGGTCCAAGAGACGACAGGCCGAACGTTGTATTGGTGGGAGGAAGCGCCTTCATGCTAAACGATGTGACGAATCGTTCGGTTACACATGACATTGATGTGTTTGAGGCAGATAGGTGCCTCCGCGAGATCATAGCTCGATACCCCGAGGTGAATGGTATGGCGGTGGCATATTGTAATCAGATGCCGTTCAATTACGAAGATCGTTTGATTCCCTTGGATATTGGGGCGCGTTTTATCAGGTACTTTACGCCATCCTTGGAGGACCTGGCGGTAATGAAGCTCTATGCCTGTCGTCCGAACGACATCATCGATCTTCATAGTCAGGCATTCGTCGACCGACTTGATTGGGGGTTGCTCGAACGGCTTATATTCGACGAGGGAGAGGCGCTGGCGTCGTCGCCTTCGGAGCGGAGTTATCAAGAGATGGTCTGTGCATACAGGCAATACAAAAAGGAGGTGCTCGGTTGAATCTGACCTTTGAGGGATTCTTAAAAGGCTATTGCCGAGAGCTATCCGGACAGCAGTCGCTCAGTTTTAGAAAACTGGTTAAGCAAGCGACGACGGTTGCGCCGCGCGTGGCGGAGCCCCTGTTTTTGCTCGCTTTGGCACAGGGTAAAGCCGAATACGTTCTGGGCTTATCCGAGGGTTCGTGGATGGAAGAGGGTTACCGAGGCGTTTTGTCCTTGTACGCCCAAACGGGTAGCCTGGCATCTCTATGCGCCGAGGACAAACTTCCTAATCGTTATGCCAACGTTTGGCGTGCGTATAGAGCGGTGAAGGAAAAGCCAGTGGCGGACAGAAGAATCAACGCCCTGATGCGAAAAAGAACGTTGGGAGCGCTAGAGGAATCGGGTGTAACGCGCTACGGTCTCTGCCGCGATTTGAATCTGAATAAGGGAAACGTGTACGCATATTTAGCCGGTGATGACTCAAAGGTGAGCAGGGAGACGGCGCGCCGCATTATGGAATATGCGGAGGAGAGGGGCGCCCAAGAAGGGGCCGGGCGCCCGGTGCGTATGGCGGGGTAAGATTGATCGCGGTTTTGATTGGTGCTCGATTGGGTTTGTTGGGCGGAGTTTATGTCTGCTATTGATATTGTGCTTGTTGTGATCGCCTTGGTGGCGGTGGGGGTTGCTGTGGCTTGCGCCCTCCAGCTCAAGAGCCTGCGTGCCGAGTTGCGGGAGCGTGGCGACAGTAGCGCGGAAACGCTGGCAGCACTCGAGCAGGCCAACAACGCGCTCGATGCCCTGAACGTCGCGCTGGCCGAAACTCGCCGCACGGCCAATGCCATCGCGCAGCAGCAGACGACAGATGCGGCCGTGGAGCAGCAACGTTACCTGACCATCGCACGTGAGTTTTCGCAAGCTGGTGACCGGATGGATGACCTGCGCCGCGAGACGGCCCAACAGCTCGGCGCCAATCGCGAGGGTATCGAGCATCGCCTGGACAAGGTGCGCGAAACGGTCGATGCTCAGCTGGGCGCCATCCGCAAAGACAACAACGTGCAGCTCGATCAAATGCGTGCGACGGTGGACGAGAAGCTCTCCCGCACGCTCAACGACCGACTGTCGGCATCGTTTAAGCAGGTGAGCGACCAGCTCGAGGCCGTGTACAAGGGCCTGGGCGACATGCAGTCCATCGCCACCGGCGTGGGCGACCTTAAGCGCGTGCTGGGCAACGTGAAGGCGCGTGGCATTTTGGGCGAGGTGCAGCTGGGTGCAATTCTGGCGGACATCCTTACGCCCGACCAGTATCTGGAAAACGTCGCCACCAAGCCCGGCGCCTCGGAGCGCGTTGAGTTTGCCGTCAAGCTGCCGGTGGACGAGGGCGATCCCGTGCTGCTGCCGATCGACTCCAAATTCCCGGGCGACGCGTACGAGCACTTGCTCGACGCGCAGGAGTCGGGCGATGCGGAGACCGTGGCGGCTGCGCGCAAGACGCTCGACACCATGGTCAAGCGCGAGGCAAAGGACATTTGCGAAAAGTACCTGAGTGTGCCGGCAACGACCAACTTTGGCATCATGTTCGTGCCGTTTGAAGGACTGTACGCCGAGGTCGTCAGCCGCCCCGGGCTTATCGAGATCCTGGGCCGCGACTATCACGTCAACGTTGCCGGCCCTAGCACCATGGCGGCCATTCTCAACAGCCTACAGATGAGTTACCAAACGTTTAAGCTGCAAAAACGCACCGACGATGTACTGCGCGTGCTCTCCGCTGTCAAGGCCGAGCTGCCGCGCTATCAAAAGGCGCTGCGCCGCGCCCACCAGCAAATCGAGACCGCGGGCAAAACGGTCGAGGGCATCATCACCACGCGCACCAACGTTATGGAGCGCAAACTCAAGGACATCGACGCGCTGGAAGACGCCGACCAAGCCGATGAGATCTTGGGACTCACGCCCGCGGGCCTTCCCACAGACCAAGAAGACGAGGACTAATTGCAACAAGACGGTGGGGCATCGGCGCAAACGCGGGTGCCCCACCGCTTTTCGTATCGCACTTGTCTGAAGCGTGCTCCAATGTGCAACAATGGCGTTTCGCCCTATCAGACGCGAAAGGAAGCCCATGTCTCAGAGAAGCACCAGCCCGCTCAGCCGCTCCACCGTGCGCCGCACGCTGCAGCGGTTTTGGGGTGTCACGCGCACGCAGCCGCTGATTGTCTTTCTTTCGGTATTCTCGTCGGCGGGCTACATCTTTTTGCTGACGTTTGCCAATACCTATGTGATGGCCCTCATTGTCGACCGCGTTCAAGCCGGTCCCGTGGCGGGTGACCAGGTGTTTGAGGTCTTCGGCCCCTATATCCTGGCGCTCGTACTCGTTAACCTGGTGGGTCAAATCCTCTCCAAGCTACAGGACTACACCGTCTACAAGCTCGAGATCGCAGGCAACTATCACCTGGCGCGTCTAAGCTTCGACACGCTCTCCAACCAATCCATGACATTCCATACCAGCCGCTTTGGCGGATCGCTTGTGAGCCAGACAAGCCGTTTTATGAGCGGCTACACGGGTCTGGTCGACGTGACGGTGTATTCGCTCATCCCCACCATCACCTCGGTCATCTGCACCGTGGCCGCACTCGCCCCGGTGGTGCCGACGTTTACCGTGATCCTAGTGTGCATCATGGTCGTCTACATCGCGTTTGTCTGGCTTATGTACAAGCGCATCATGCCGCTTTCGGCCGCGACGTCCGCCGCGCAAAACAAGCTCTCGGGCGTACTCTCCGACGCGGTCACGAACATCTTGGCCGTCAAGACTTGCGGGCGCGAGGACTTTGAACGCGATCTGTTCGACGCCGCCGACCGCGCCGCGCGCGACGCCGAAACGGTATCGATGCACGCCATGATGCAACGCAACTTTACGACCTCGGGCCTTATCGTTATCACCATGGCCGTGGTGAGTGTGTTCGTCGCGGGCGGCAACGCGTGGTTTGGCATCTCTGCCGGCGCGCTCGTCATGATCTTTACCTATACGTACAACCTCACCATGCGTCTGAACTACGTGAGCTCCATGATGCAGCGCATCAACCGCGCGCTGGGCGATGCGGCCGAGATGACGCGCGTGCTGGACGAGCCGTGTCTGGTGGCAGACGACGAGAACGCCCCCGAGCTCAAGGTGAGCGAGGGCGCGATTGATTTTGAGCACTTGAGCTTTGCATACCGTGACGCCGCGGCAGGCGAGAGCGTGTTCAACGATCTGACGCTCCATGTGGCGGCGGGCCAGCGCGTGGGTCTGGTGGGCAAATCGGGCTCGGGCAAGACGACGCTCACCAAGCTGTTGTTGCGCCTGGACGACGTGCAGGGCGGCCGCGTGCTCGTGGACGGCCAGGACGTCTCGCGCTGCACGCAGCAGAGCCTGCGCCGTCAGGTTGCCTACGTGCCGCAAGAGGCGCTGCTGTTCCACCGCTCCATTCGCGAGAATATCGCCTACGGCCGCCCCGACGCTACCGACGAGCGGATCCGCGAGGCTGCGCGCCTGGCCAACGCCCTGGAATTTATCGATCGCCTGCCCTGTGGCTTTGACACCATGGTGGGCGAGCGCGGCGTCAAGCTTTCGGGCGGCCAACGCCAGCGCGTGGCCATCGCCCGCGCCATTCTCACTGACGCGCCGATTCTGGTGCTCGACGAGGCGACGTCTGCCCTGGACAGCGAGTCCGAGGCGTTGGTGCAGGAGGCGCTCGAGAACCTGATGCGCGGGCGCACCTCCATTGTGGTGGCGCATCGCCTGTCCACCGTGGCGGCGCTCGACCGCATCGTGGTGTTGGCGGACGGTGAGATTGTCGAGGACGGCACACATGCGCAGCTTGTCGAGGCGGGCGGCGAATACGCAAGCCTGTGGAGCCGCCAGACCGGCGCATTTTTGGAGGCTTAAGGCCCCCGTACGTGGGACAATCGTTTCCGTGAAGTTATGTTTCTGCCGAGCCGAGGAGTCGTTATGCCACGCGAGACCAATGCCGCCAAACGCGAGCGCGCCATCGAGGTGTGCGAGCGCCTTAACCGTCGCTATGGCCCGGTCGAGTGCTTCTTGGACCACGAGAATCCCTTTAGGCTGCTCATTGCGGTACTGCTCTCGGCTCAGACGACCGACGCGCAGGTCAACAAGGTGACACCCCAACTGTTTGCCCAGTGGCCCACGCCCGAGGCCATGGCCGGAGCAAGCGTGACAGACGTGGCGGACACCATTAAGTCACTCGGCTTTTATAAGAGTAAGGCCAAGCATGCCGTGGAGGCCGCGCAGATGATCGTCGCCGATTACGGCGGCGAGGTGCCGGCCGACATGAAGGAACTCGTCAAGCTGCCGGGCGTGGGGCGCAAGACAGCGAACATCGTGCTCAACGTGGGGTACGGCATCGTGGAAGGCATCGCGGTGGATACGCATGTCAACCGCATCGCGCACCGCCTGATGCTGAGTCCCAAGACGCATGCCAAAGAGCCGCTCAAGACCGAGCAAGATCTGCTCAAGATTTTGCCGCACGAGTATTGGGAGTCGGTCAACCACCAGTGGATCACCTTTGGCCGCGAGATCTGCGACGCCCGCAAACCCAAGTGCGACGAGTGCCCGCTGGCAGACCTTTGCCCCAGCGTGCGTGTGACAGGGTAGGGCCCGGCACGTTTTGTCGGCACCCGAAGACGGCGACCAATGTTGCGCAACACATTTGGGCTGCGAAGGCTCAATATGATGGCGGCAGATACCGTTTGTTGTGAGGGGATACCCGAATATGTTTTGCACCAAGTGTGGATCCGAGATGCCCGACGGAACCGATTTTTGCACGAACTGCGGGGCGCGCATGGGCACTGCCTCTCCGGCTGCTGCGCCCGCCGAGCCCGCGTCGATGCCGGCGGCAGGGATGCCTCCCGTGCAGGGTGCCGTACAAAAGAAATCGCATAAGCGCGCGGTGATTGTCGGCATGTGCGTGGTGGGTGTGCTCGTTGCCGGCGGTGCCGCTCTGGCGCTGACCGGCGTGCTGGGTCCGCTTGGGCAGGGCAACTCATCGCAAATTACGGTACTTGGGTCCGACGAGGGTTCGGCCGAGCACGAGGACAAGGGAAGCGCCAAGGAGAAGCCTGCCGCCGACGGGGATGAGGTGGATGAGCCTGAGCAGACCGGCAGCAGCGTAAAAGTCGACCTCAATGACCAGGCAACCTATGCCGCCGCGAATCTGTTCCTGTCGAACTTTACGGAGGAGCACTTCGATCGGGACTGGTATCAGACGGGCGGCTTCGATTCGACTGACGGCCTTTCTGATGACGAGAAATACAAGCTGGTTAAGTTTATCTGGTGCCATTTTATTGACAACGCGCCGTATCGAATCGAGAAAGGCGACTATGACAACGGTAATAGCCAGCGTGTGGCGACTGATGTGATCAATAGGGAACTCAACCGCTTGACGGGTCTGACGCTTTCCGATGCCGATATGACTTATGACAGAACGCCGGAGGGGCAGGCGATTCCTGATTCGGCCGAAGCGCATGGTGGGTACTTGTATCTGAAACAGGAATATGGCCAGGGAAATTACAACCCACCGTGTGCCATCGTTACGGGCGCGACTGACCTTGGCGACAACATCTACGAGCTCACCTATGAGGTCTACAGTGCTGGCGGCATGTTACTTCCTTCCGACATCCCCGAGAGCACTTACGGCCTGCCAAAGAACCAGTTCATCGCCGCAATTCAAGCGGACGCATCCATGGGCCGTACCGAGACTTGCACGGTCCGCGTCGCGCAGGGCGACGGCGCTCCGACCTTCACACTGCTTAAAATGGGCGTCTACGATTAGACTCGGCGTATAGCTCACTCTGATAGCGCCAGACGGCTTGCCCGTCTGGCGTTTTTGTTATGGGCTTTAGCCTGTGCGGGGCGCGCAGCGCGCCGCATCAGAAACCACCCGCTATGCGGGTGGGGCCAAACGGCTTTACAAAGCCGCCCCCTCGCCGGACACTTGCGATTGTTCAGGCCGCAGGGAATCCGAGTCGAGAGG
>DBGDFS010000018.1:0-19291 GCA_048342015.1 Collinsella sp.
GCAGGTTCCAACGACAACAAACCAGTTTTTCGATACCCTTACAATGCAAGTATCGAGTTGGATAGCCGCGCGGGTGGCGGTATTGGTGGAGTTCGCCGTTTTTCTCATAAGCTCCACCATAAGTAACAGGCAGGTAGATACTCATATCTACCTGCCTTTTTATTTCTAGTCCGTACCGCGGAGAATCGAACTCTATGCAGGGCGCGAGCGTTAAGCAAACGCGGAGCGTTTGTAGCGAGCGGGCGAGGGCGCCGGCAGGCGGCCGAAGCCGGTGCGGATTTGCGAAGCAAATACGCAGATTCTCCGCGCAAAGCTTCAACCCTATATAGATGCGATGTTATCGAATCTCAGCCTGCCATGCGCCACATCAACGGAACCCCAAACCCGCGGAGAATCGAACTCTGTGCAGGGCGCGGGCGTAAAGAAAACGCCTCAGTGACGCAGAGTGGGGCGTGCTTTCCCAATGGCAGCCCAGGCGGAAAGCACGTCCCGGAATTCACGCTCAGACTGGGACGTAGTTTCCGGATGACACATCAAGCGGAAGGCGCGTCCCGGAATCTAAGCGGGAAATGGGATTCATTTTCCTGATGACGGGCTCAGCGGAAAATGAGACCCGGAATTTGCTCTGAGAATGGGACACACTTTCCGCTTCACCTGCCGCCTCGAAAAAACCGCGCGCTCGCCATCCCAAAACTGGGTAGAAGAAAGCCAAAACGCAATCGCAGGAGGTCAACATGACTGCAGAAGATAAGGCAAAGAACGCCGGCAAGGTCGCGCTCGTCCTGGAGGGCGGTAGTTTTCGCGGGCAGTTTACTGCGGGCGTGCTCGACGTTCTCATGGAGGCCGGCGTCGAGATTCCGGCGGTATATGGCGTATCGGCCGGCGCCCTCAACGGCGTGAACTACAAGTCGCACCAGATCGGCCGTGCCAACCGCATCAACCTGGCTTTCTGCAACGATAGCCGCTTCATGGGCGCCGCATCGTTTGCGTCCACGGGCTCCATTGTGGGTTACGACTTCATCTTCAACGATGTCCAGGACCGCCTGGATCCCTTTGACAGCGAGACGTTCGACGCGAGCCCCATCGAGATGTTCGCCGTCGCGACGGACATGCTCTTTGGAACCGCCACGTATCTCCCGGTCAAAAGCGCCGTGCTTGACCTCGATGCCGTGCGCGCCTCGACGTCGCTGCCGCTGGTGACGCCGCCGGTCGAGATTGACGGGCACAAATACGTCGACGGCGGCGTGGCCGATTCGGTCCCCATCGAGCACGTGCTGGAGGAGGCGGGCTTCGACCGTGCGGTCGTCATCGTCACGCAGGACCGTTCGTATGAGAAAAAGCCCTACGAGTTTTTGCCGGCCGCGCGTGCGCGTTATGCCGACTACCCCTATCTGCTCGAGGCTATCGAGACACGCCACGACCGTTACAACATCCAGCGCATGCACCTGTGGAAGTATGAGCGCGAGGGCCGTGCGTTGGTCGTCGCTCCGCAAAAGCCGGTCGAGGTCGGCCATGTCGAGCACGATTCGGCAAAGCTCCTCGACCTGTATATCCAGGGCCGTCAGGAGGCAAAGCGCCTGCTCGCGGAAATACAAGAGTTCGTTGAGCGCTAACGACGGCGAACCCTCAAAAAATGGCAACAGCTAAAGAGCTGGAAAATCACGGCTCGTGGATGACATGTGCAGAAACTCTGGTCGGAGCCAAAATACCTGTTGACTCGTACGGCGAGCGGGGTAATATGGACGGGTTACTTGCAGAGCCCCGTGAATCTC
The DNA here is from genome assembly GCA_048342015.1 of Collinsella sp. Classification (GTDB taxonomy): domain Bacteria; phylum Actinomycetota; class Coriobacteriia; order Coriobacteriales; family Coriobacteriaceae; genus Collinsella. The sequence goes on from DBGDFS010000018.1 coordinate 1,773, forward strand.
TGTAACAACACGTACTGTACATGGAGGAGTCTAAGTGATTTCGAAATCGACTCACTACGCCAAGCAGGGCGAGGTCCAGCGCAACTGGGTTCTCGTCGACGCCGATGGTGCTGTCCTGGGCCGTCTTGCCACCCAGATCGCAATGATCCTGCGCGGTAAGAACAAGCCCCAGTTCACGCCCAACAGCGACTGCGGCGACTTCGTTGTCGTCATCAACGCCGATAAGGTCCAGCTTACCGGTAACAAGGCCGACACGAAGACCTATTATCGCCACAGCGGCTACAACGGCGGCCTCAAGGCTGAGAGCTTCCGCCAGGCTATGGAGAAGCACCCGGAGAAGGTCATCGAGCGCGCCGTTCGCGGCATGCTGCCCAAGACCACCCTCGGCCGTGCCCAGATGACCAAGCTTAAGGTCTACGCTGGTGCCGAGCATCCGCATGCTGCCCAGAACCCCACGAAGATTGAGCTGGAGGCTTAAAGATGGCTGAGAACACCGTTGTCTACCAGGGTACCGGCCGTCGTAAGAACGCCGTCGCCCGCGTCCGTCTCGTCCCCGGCACCGGCAAGGTGACCATCAACAAGCGTGACGCCGAGCAGTATTTCGGCCGTCATCAGCTCGTTGAGAACGCCCTTGCTCCCTTCAAGGTGACCGACACCGCCGGTCAGTTCGACGTTATCGCTCTGTGCGATGGCGGCGGCATCTCCGGTCAGTCCGGCGCTCTGCGCCTGGGCATCGCTCGCGCTCTTCTGAACGCTGGCGACTACCGTGCTGACCTCAAGAAGGCCGGTTTCCTTACGCGCGATGCTCGCGTGGTCGAGCGCAAGAAGTACGGCCTCAAGAAGGCCCGCCGCGCTCCCCAGTTCTCCAAGCGCTAAGGTTTTATCTCCTTTCGAGATACAATGTACAAGCGGGGCCTGCCGATTCCTCGGCGGGTCCCGCTTTTCTTTTTCGACTAGGGTGGGCGGTTGCATATCGCCTGCTAGGGAAGGAGCAATCCTATGCCCCAGAACATCTTCGGTACCGACGGCGTCCGTGGCGTCGCCAACGCCGATCTTTCGTGCGACCTCGCGTTTCGCCTGGGCCGCGCGGCGACCAAGTTCCTTGGTCCGGACATCTGCATCGGCCGCGACACGCGCCTTTCGGGCACCATGCTCGAGAGCGCTCTGACCGCCGGCATTATGGCCGAGGGCGGCCGTCCGCACTGCTGCGGCGTCATCCCCACGCCTGCCGTGGCGCTGCTCACCGTTCAGAACGAGCTCGATGGCGGCATCGTCATCTCCGCTTCGCATAATCCGCCGGAGTTCAACGGCATCAAGTTCTTTAGCCGCAAGGGCATGAAGCTTCCTGATGCTGTCGAGGAAGAGATCAGCGCCTGGGTCATGTCCGAGGAAGCCATGGCTGCCGACACGCTGCCGACCGGTGCCGGCGTGGGCCACATCATCAAGATGAAGGACGCCCGCAAGGCATATGTCGATCATGCCATCGATACGCTTGATGGCCTGAGGCTCGATGGCCTGGTCGTTGCCGTTGACTGCGGTCACGGTGCTTCCTGCCAGACCACGCCCGCCGCGCTGCAGCGCCTGGGCGCCACGGTCCATGCCATCAACACCGATTACTGCGGCACTGACATTAACGTTGAGTGCGGCTCCACTCACCTTGAGCCCCTGCGCGAGCTCGTGCTGCGCACCCATGCTGACATCGGTCTGGCCCACGACGGCGACGCCGACCGCGTGCTGTTCGTGGACAGCGAGGGCAATGAGATCGACGGTGACTACATCCTGGCTATCTGCGGTTCTGACCTCGCCGCTCGCGGCAAGCTCGCCAACTCCGAGATCGTCTCGACCGTCATGTGCAACCTGGGCTTCTCCATTGCTATGAAGGAGCAGGGCTTCGAGATGGTTCAGACCGCCGTGGGCGACCGCTACGTTCTGGAGCGCATGCTCGCGGACGGCGCCGTCATCGGCGGCGAACAGTCCGGCCACATCATCTTCCTGGAGCACAACACCACCGGTGACGGCTTGGTGACGGCTCTGCAGCTGCTGGCCGTGCTCAAGCGCACCGGTCGTACCCTCACCGATCTTGCCGGCATCATGAAGAAGTACCCGCAGGTACTCGTCAACGTGCATTCCGACAACAAGGCTGGTCTGGACGATTGCCAGCCCATCTGGGATGCCGTCGCTGCTGCCGAGAAGGAGCTTGATGGCCGCGGCCGCATTCTGGTGCGCCCGAGCGGTACCGAGCCACTGGTCCGCGTGATGGCCGAGGCCGAGACGCACGAGCTGACCCAGCGCGTTGTTGACGACATCGTCGAGGTTGTCAAGCGCGAACTTCCCTAATGGTCAAAAACCGTTGCCAAGTGGTAAACTGTTAAGGTTATTTTGATTGATTGGTATGTCCGAGGGGGAGCATGTTCACTAAAGTCCTAAGGTCTTTTGGTATGCGTGGTCGAGTCCTTACGCTGGATGCTCCCATCTCGGGCGACGTCATTCCGCTTTCCGAGGTAAACGACCAGACGTTTGCCACCGGCCTTTTGGGCCAGGGCGTGGCGATTCAGCCCACCGGAACGCGTGTGATTGCACCGGCTGATGCCAAGGTCGAGGCTATTTTTCCCACGGGACACGCTGTTGCGCTTAACACGGTCGATGGCCTGGACGTGCTCATCCACGTTGGTTTGGACACTGTTCAGCTCGAGGGCAAGCACTTTACCGTACATGCGCAAGTGGGTGACATCGTCCATAAGGGCGATGTACTCATTGAGTTCGATCGCGAGGCAATTGCTGCCGAGGGCTACGATGTGACGGTTCCCATCTTGGTGTGCAACTCCGTTGAGTTCTCGAGCATCAAGGGCTCCGTTGGCGTGCATGTCGAAGAGATGGACCAGCTCATCGTTGCTCGCGAGCGCTAGCAAGTGCACGTGGCCATTAGCCTACAATTCAAACACGTTTACGGAGGGCGCCCTTGAAAGAGGACGCCCTCCGTGGCAAGATGGGATTTGTCCGAAGCTAAACAGCTTTGGGTCACCGTGGACGGGCAGGGGCCTCGACGCGGCTAGACACGAGACACATACATTACGCGACCTCGCCCTGGTGGCCGCACACGTTGGTTGCGGCCGACGCGGGCCGCGGGCAAGTGCTTGTAAGGGGAGCCTTGCCTCTCTTGTACGAGAAAGGACGCGTAATGAAGATCATTAAAGCTAAAGACTACGAGGATATGAGCCGCAAGGCCGCCAATATTATCTCGGCGCAGGTTATCCTCAAGCCCGACTGTGTGCTGGGCCTTGCCACCGGCTCCACCCCGATCGGTGCCTACAAGCAGCTCGCTGCTTGGTACAAGAAGGGTGACGTCGACTTTGCCGAGGTCAGCACCTACAACCTGGACGAGTATCGCGGCCTTTCGCACGACGATCCCCAGAGCTATCACTACTTCATGCGTGAGAACTTCTTCGATCACATCAACATCGACCTGAACAACACGCATGTGCCCGACGGTTCCAACCCCGACGCCGCCGCTGCCTGCTCTGAGTACGACAAGATCGTCGCCGACGCCGGTTACCCGGATCTGCAGCTGCTCGGCATCGGCAACAACGGCCACATCGGCTTCAACGAGCCCGATGACCACTTCTCCAAGGGTACGCACTGCGTCGACCTCACCGAGAGCACCATTCAGGCCAACAGCCGCCTGTTCGACAGCATCGACGATGTTCCCCGCCAGGCCTACACCATGGGTACCCAGACCATCATGTATGCCCGCATGATCCTGGTCGTCGCCAACGGCGAGGCCAAGGCTCAGGCCGTGCATGACATGTGCTATGGTCCGGTTACGCCCGAGTGCCCGGCTTCGATCCTGCAGCTGCACACCAACTGCGTTGTCGTTGCCGACGAGGCCGCCCTTTCGCTCTGCGAGTAGCGCGAATCCTGCAGCTCGACATAGCCTTGCCTAAGGCCTCCGCTTTGCGGGGGCCTTTTTGCTATCCCTTTCCGCCCACTTGACCAAAAACTTGCTGCAAGCTTGACGAATGCCGGATATCCAACAGCCTGATTCATTCTATACCAGATTCTATGCAAAAATGCCACTAGAAGGTCGTAGACGGTAGCGGGTGCTAGGCGAGTTGAATGACATGGCTGAACCTTGTTCATCTGCGTTACACTGCCGCTTAGATGGGACAAGCTGACAAGCTCATTTAACTGCTTAAAGACCGATTAGTCGGGGGATTAATAACAGTCGGCCCTCGCTGTACAAAAACTTGCCGCTTGCGTACCAAAAGACAACCTAAAACACAAGGTCGCTCTATTCATAGCGCGGCTTGTATGGTCTTGCGGCTACAGTGTCCATACGGTCGAGTTGAGGAGCGGGCATGGTAAACGATTTGAGCAGTATAGACGAGCTCGAGCTGATGCCGCTGGGCGGAGGCTATATGGTGCGACGCGAACGCTTGATGAATGAGCTTATCGCCAAGGGCCGAAAGGCCGGCATCGTGGTTCTTTATGCGCCCGACGGGTTTGGGAAGACCTCGGTGCTGCTGCAGTACACCCATGAGGTTAAATGCGACCCGACGCGAGGCCCCGTGCGGATTATCGAGGCCGATCGCGCCACTGGGCGCGAGGTGTTTATGCAGCTCGAGGTGGTTACCGAAGAACTCAAAGACAAACCGCACTCCCTTATCGCGATTGATAATGTGCCAAACCTCGATCAGCACGATACCGAAGACCTCATCGACAGGATTCGCGGGCTGCGCGCTATGGGGGTAGGGGTCTTTATCTCCTGCCGTCCTTCAAATCGTCAGCTGATTCATGGGCTGGGCGATTCGGTTAAGATCAATGCGCAGATGCTCAAGGTGCATGCCTATGAGTATTCGGCGTGGGCATCGGCGTTTTCGATCAGCACATCGCTTGACTTTTATCAGCTCACGCAGGGCGTGCCCGAGCTCGTCTCGGCATTGCAGACGGGTCTGTATGGCCAAGGTGACGTAGCCGGTCTGCTCGAAAACGAGATTGTCAACGTATATGGCGCGGCACTTGTCGATCTGGCTTCGCTCGACAATAATGCGCTGTTTTGCGTGGCATGTCTCATGGTTTTGATGGGCGAGGGCAATATCGCAGAACTCGAGGCTTGCGGGGTGAGGCTGTCGATGGTCGACCAGTCCTACTTTGTACGCGACTACCCGATCTTTGGCTTGGATCCCGCCGAGCGGAGTTTTACGTGTCTGGGCACGGAGGATAACGGACGCCTGCGTTTGCGTAAGTTGGTGGCCGAGGTTCGCCCCGAACTTGTTCCGAGGGCGGCCCGGATTTTGCTTAAGGCGGGCCGATGCGATGCGGCGATGGGCCTGGCGGACGCCTTTTTGGACCGTGAGGCGGTCCTTGAACTTGCTGGGCAGTATGGGGTCGATCTTGCTCTGACGGGGCACGGGGCCGATATCTGCCGAGCGGCGCTGGGCACGATCGATGCCGACGATCCGGCTCCAGAGCCAACACCTGCCGAGGCGCTTGGCGTATATCTGGCAGCGGTCAGCGTGTCCAATACAAAGCTCGCTCGCTATATGGCATCGGTCGTCGAACGCGGGGGCGAACGGGCGGCCTGCGAAATAGACCCTGTTTCATGGAGGGTGGCCCAGACACTGACGGCTGTTTGCTATGGGGACAACGGGCTTGGGCTTCCTACGAACCTGGCCGTGCCAGAAATAGAGACGTCCCATACCGCACTCGATATGTTGTCTGCGCATATCGAGGTCAAACGCTGTCTGACCGAGCGGGGAAATGACGGCGGCGTTCTACAACAGCTCAAAACGAGCAAGGCCTACGACTGCGAGCTCGACATCGCGGGGATTGTTATACGGGCCGATAGCATGCTGGTGGAGCTCTTTGACGGGTCGTTTGCGGGAACCGACGAGCGCGACGACGAGATGACGGTGGTGCGGGAGGCGCTCGACGTGCGCGGGCTTAAGGCGATGGCTATCTGGGTGCGCATGGTGTTGGCGGCACGGCGGCTCCTTTCCGGCTTGCCGGTAACCGACGATGCGGCGTTCAACGAGCTCGATCGTTTTGCCGTCCGCATGCGTGACAACCAGATTCAGCTGTTTGGCCTGTTGCTAGAAGGCTGGCAGTCGCTGGCAGAGGGACGGCCGGTTAATGCGAAGTTCCGTGCGGTCCAAGTGCTCAAACTTGCCGAGGAGTCGATTGCGTACATGCGCGATAACGCATTGCTGCTGGAGCGCGTGGCATATCTGCGTAACACCTCGATGGTTTCGGTGCGCGAGGAAGCGGAGCTACTCGATATAAGCCAGACGCAGGTTGGTGGCGCAGAAGCCTGGATGGTGGCGCTGCATTTGGCTTGCGCGGGGCGAGATAGCGATCTTGCGGCCTGGATGTCCATGAATCGTGCGGGGATTCTAGAGCCATCGTATCGGCTCTTTGCGCGCCTTGCCATGCATTGTCTGGGCGAGCCGGCGGGCAGGATACGCAAGAAGCTTCCCGTGCGCGAGCTGTCGCGGTACTCGCTGCGCGACGATTTGGAAGGAGAGGGCGAGCGCCTGTTCCAGGCCGGCGAGGTTGAAGCCGTTGATACCATCGACCATATCGAGATTCGCATGTTTGGTGCGTTTCGCGCCGAGCGCGATGGGTTTCCCATCACGGACAAAATGTGGCGTCGCAAGAAGGCGGCGACGCTTGCCGAGCGGCTTGCGCTGGGCATGGATGCGCTCGTCGATCGTGAGACGCTGGCCATGGAGCTGTGGCCCCATGCCGAGTTTAATAGCGCCCGCAACAACCTGTACTCGACGATATCGCGCTTGCGGTCGGCTTTGGGACCGACGCCGGATGGCAAGTCGTGCGTGCTCATCCAAAATGAATGCATTGGGCTCAACGGCGACTACGTCAAGACCGATGTACGGCTGTTTGACCAGATAAGCCGCGAGGTTTTGGGAAATCGCACGGGTGCGCGCGGGCCCCATTTAGTTGAGCTGTGCCTTAAGATTGAGCAGCTTTATGCCGGACCGCTGTATGTTCCCAATGGCTGTAATCCCACCTACTTTTTGCGCATGCGGCGCATTATGCAGTCAAAGTACATCGATTGCATGATTAAGGGAGCAAATGCCGCTCTAGAAGAAAACGATCTGCAGTCGGCGATTTGGCTGGCGGAGTCGGGGCTTCGACAGGAAACGGCGCGTGAGGATATGGTGCGCTGCGCCATGCGCGTCTACAGTGCGGCGGGGCGGCGGCGCGATATCGTCGAGCTGTACAGCGGGCATATGCACCACCTGAGGGAGCAGGTCAATGGCGTGCCCGAGCCCGAGACGCGGCGTCTATACGAGCGCTTGGTGGAGGGGCGGCTCAATCGCGTGCTGGTCGAGCGATAAAAAACGGGCGCCCGAAGTACTTGGGCACCCGTAAGCTTGCTATGTGTTGGATCGCCGGATCATTGGCTCTTAGACGAGCTTGATCTTCTCGATGTCCTTGCGCGAGGACTCGCGATACAGTGAGAACTTGCGGCCGATGACCTGGACGACCTCGGCGTGGCAACGCTCGGCGAGCTCCTCGGCGGCCTCGCGGGCGGAAAGGCTGGAGCCATCGAGCACGGAGCACTTAACGAGCTCGTGCTTCTCCAGATAGGCGACCGTCTGCTCGACGGTGCCCTCGTTGACATCGGACTTACCGATGATGATGGCGGGGTTGAGGTGATGGGCCATGCTGCGAAGCTGCTTGACCTGTGCTCCTGTCAGTGCCATGGGTTCTCGCTTTCTATGTATGGGGCGCCCCGCGACGGGGCCTTAATTTACGTGAGCTGTCCCACGATAGCGCAGGAACGGTGCGGTGTGGAGCGCGTTTGCCCAGTTCAAAAAGAATGCGGATGCCGAGTGAGTGGGCAGTGCGGGCTGCGAACAGGCTATGAGCTGGGCGCAGAGACCGGCTCCCATGCAATAAACGCCCAACGGACCTTGTGGACGTGGTCGAGCATGTAGCGTCCCTGCGGCACGCCCTTGGAGCCCGGCTCGCCGGCACGGGGATTCTCAATCATGTGTTGAGCGATGTAGTCGCGCAGGCGGTCGATCTTATCCTCGTTGCCATGCTCGAGCATACGGGAAAAATCTGCTACGCCCGCCTCAAGGCTATCGAAGGTGTCGCGACGGGGCGATTCAAAGTACGTAACCTGCGGCAGGGCACCCATCTGAATGAGAATGTTAAAGGCATACACAAAGCCATTACTGCAGGTAACCGAGGCGCCGATGGCGTTCATCAGGTGCAGGTCATAGCGCGGGCTGGAGTTGGCGACCATCGTGACAGCGCAACGCCGACGAGCCGTACGATCAAGCTTGGCAAGCGCGCCTTTTAGGTTGGTCGTCGTAACCGACCGACTGGCAAAGGCAACATCCACCGCTTTCGCGACCGGTCCAACCAAATCCCAATCATCATCCCAAGCAAGCTCAAGCGGTGTAATGCGACCCTCGAGCCCATAGTATTCAATGCCAGCATCAAGCGTGCCCAACATAGCAGGGGAAAAGTCGGCAGCAATCACAGGATGCCCGGCCTGCGCAAGCGGAATAGCAATCGAACCAGCCCCACACCCCATATCAAGCACCGACTCACCAGGCCGGAGCGCCAACAGCTCCATAAAATCCCGGGCATAAGGGGCAGTCTCCAGCGGCCGAAAATGCCGAGCCCTTTTGTCCCACTCAAAAGAGTCATCAGCCCGCCGCCGACCAGCCTGCAGACGCATCCATTCATCATTCCAATCCACAGAAAGTAGCTCAGAACGAGCACCCTCATCAACCACGGGCCATCCCCCTCACAACAAAAAAGCGGCTCCTCCCAAAAGAAGAGCCGCAACCAGCATCTATCAGAAAGAACCGATCCAACGCCAAACCACCGCATCAGCCAGGATGGGCAGAAGCGAAGCGACTGCCACACGGGATAGAACCCAACCGAGGTCCCGTTGTGCGGGAGCCCCGCTGCCCGGCGGCAGGCATATAAGGTCGATCGCGAGTTCCGCACGAGCCGGAGAGCACTTAATGTGCTCTCCGTGCGAGCCAGGACTGTCCGAGCAGGCGACCTTATATGCCTGCCGCCGGGCAGCGGGGCTCCTCGCCCGAATCCTTCAGCTAGTTCTTCAGCGAGTTCAGCGGCGCCGGGAATCGTCCACCACGGTGGGCAAGCACGGTGCCGGCGTTGGGGTTCACCGGCATGATGGGCGCACGGCCAAACAGGCCGCCGTACTCGACGCAGTCGCCCACGCCCTTGCCAATGGCGGGAATCACGCGGACGGCCGTGGTCTTGTTGTTGATGACGCCGATGGCCATCTCGTCGGCGATGATGCCGGCGATGGTCTCGACCGGGGTGTCGCCGGGGATGGCGATCATGTCCAGGCCGACGGAGCACACACAGGTCATGGCCTCGAGCTTCTCGAGCGAAAGCGCGCCGGCCTCGACGGCGGCGATCATGCCGGCATCCTCGGACACGGGGATGAAAGCGCCGGAGAGACCGCCCACGCTGGAGCTGGCCATGACGCCGCCCTTCTTGACGGCATCGTTGAGCATGGCGAGCGCGCAGGTCGTGCCGGGGCCACCGCAGGTGCCCACGCCGATGATCTCGAGGATGCGCGCGACAGAGTCGCCAATGGCAGGCGTAGGTGCCAGCGACAGGTCGACAATGCCCTTCTCGACACCCAGGCGATGGGCGGCCTCGCGGCTCATGAGCTCGCCGGCGCGGGTGATCTTAAAGGCGGTCTGCTTGATTTTCTCGGCAACCTCCATCATCGAGGCGGAGTCGGGGAGCGTCTCCAAGGCAGCAGCCATAACGCCGGGGCCCGAGACGCCAACGTTGATGACGGCGTCGGCCTCGCCACCGCCGTGGACGGCGCCCGCCATAAACGGGGAGTCCTCGACCATGTTGGCAAAGCAGACAAACTTGGAGGCGCCAACGGAATCCTGGTCGGCCGTGAGCTTGGCGGCGTCGATGATGGTCTGGGCGGCCATGAGCACAGCGTCCATGTTGATGCCGGCGCGCAGGCTGGCGACGTTGACGCTGGAGCAGACGCGGCTCGTGGTGGCGAGCGCCTGGGGGATGGACTGGATGACGCGGCGGTCGGCGTCGCCGATGCCCTTCTGGACGAGCGCGGAGAAGCCGCCCAGGTAGTCGATGCCGAGCGTCTCGGCCGCGCGGTCGAGGGCATGCGCGATGGGGGTGAGGTCCTCATCCTTGCAGCATGCGGCGATCTGCGCCACCGGGGTGACGGAAACGCGCTTGTTGACGATGGGGATACCGTACTCGCGCTCGAGGTTCTCGGCGGTCTCGACCAGATGCTCAGCCGTGTGCGTCACGTGGTCGTAGATCTTCGTGCACATGCGGTCGAGGTTCTCGTCACCGCAACCCATGAGCGAAACACCCATGGTGATGGTCCTGATGTCGAGGTTCTGTTCCTCAACCATGCCGCGGGTTTCCGCGATTTCTGCGGGCGTGATCGCCATCCTTGCGCTCCTATCTGCCAAAACGAGCATAATCTTATCTATTCTAACGTGCCGCACGTGCCAAGTGGCGCATGCGGCACGTTTTGGTGCTCGGTTGTTTCCGTTGTGTTACTGCCCAAAGACCTCTTCGGCGATGCGCGCGCTCTCGGCGGCGTCCTTGGCGTAGTAGTCCGCGCCGATCTGCTTGGCGTATTCGGGGGTGAGTACGGCGCCGCCCACGATGATCTTGACGCCCGGCACCTCAGTATGAAGCAGCTTGATGGTCTCCTCCATGGCGACGACCGTGGTAGTCATAAGCGCCGAGAGGCCGACGAGTTTGATGTCGCGCTCCTTGACGGTCTTGAGTACCTCCTGCGGATCGACGTCGCGGCCCAGATCAAAGACGGTGTAGCCGTAGTTGTCGAGCAGCATTTTGACGATGTTCTTGCCAATATCGTGGATGTCGCCCTTGACGGTGGCCACGCAGATCTTGCCCTTGTCGGCAATCTCGCCGGCGGGCATCAGGCGCTTGATGGTGTCGAAGCCCACGCGCGCGGCCTCGGCCGAGGCCATAAGCTGCGGCAAGAAGAACTTGCCCTGGTCAAAGAGGACTCCGACCTCGTCGAGGGCGGGGATAAAGTGATTGTTGATGAGGTCCATGGCGTCGTGGTCTGCCAGCAGACGCTCGGTCTCGGCCGCGATTTCGCCCTTGCGGCCCGAGACGACCATGTGGCGGATGGGGTCGTCGTTGCCGTCGGAGCTGGCGGTGCCGGCGGCGGGAACGGTGTCTGTCGATGCGGCCTGAGCTGCTGCCGGGTTCGCGGCGATCTTATACGGATCGGTCCAGCCGGCGTAGCGCTCGATGTATCCGGTCGAGCCCTCGTCCTCAACGCTCAGGACGCGATAGCTGTAGACGGTATCCATAAAGCGCTTGGAGCCCGGGTTCATGATGGGGGCATCGAGGCCCGCGCCAAAGGCGGCGGCCAAAAAGACCGAGCCCAGCAGCGGGCGGGCAGGCAGGCCAAAGCTGATGTTCGACACGCCGAGCGCGCATTTGACGCCCAGGCGCTCCTTGCACAGGGACATGGCGCGCAGGATCTGCTCGGCCTGGCGCTGGTTGGTCGAGGCGGTCATGACCAGGCAGTCGATGAGGATGCGGTCCGGTCCGATGCCGTAGCGGGCAGCCTCGGCCACGATGCGCTCGGCGATGGCAAAGCGGGCCTCGGCGGTATCGGGGATGCCGCCTTCGTCGAGCGTAAGTCCGACAACGTTGGTGCCGTAGTGGGCGACCAGCGGAAAGATCTCATCCATGATCTGCTGCTTGCCATTGACCGAGTTGATGATGGGCTTGCCGGCGTAGCGGCGCACGGCGGCCTCGACGGCTGCGGGATCGGTGGAGTCGATCTGCAGCGGCAGCAGCGTGGAGCCCTGGAGCTGCTCAGTGGCCTGTTGGATAATCTTGACCTCGTCGATCTCGGGCAGGCCCACGTTAACGTCCAGGATGTCGGCGCCCTGTTCCTGCTGGCTGATACCCTGGCTCACGACGTAGTCCAGGTCGCCGTCGCGCAGGGCCTGCTGCAGGCGCTTTTTGCCGGTGGGGTTGATGCGCTCGCCGATGACGGCGATTTTGTGGCCGTCGCAGGGAAGGTCCACGACCGTTTGGGCGCTCGTGACCGACATGCTGGGCTTGCGGCGGCGCGGGCTGGGCGTGTGGTTGACGATAAGCGTGCGCAGGGCCGCCATGTGCGCCGGCGTGGTGCCGCAGCAGCCGCCCACGACGCTCACGCCGTCGGCGATCATGCCGGCGACGGCCTCGGCGTATTCGGGGGCTTGGATATCAAAGACGGTGTTGCCGTCGTCGTCCACATGGGGGAGTCCCGCGTTGGCCTGCACCATAATGGGCTTATCGGTAACGGTGAGCATACGTGCGGCGAGTCCTCGTAGCTCGGCCGGTCCCTGGCTGCAGTTGATGCCCAAAACGTCGGCGCCGATGGCATCGAGCGTGATGGCGGCCACCTCGGGACTCGTGCCCAGGAAGGTGCGACCGTCTTCCTCGAAGGTCATGGTGGCAAAGATGGGCAGGTCGGAGTTTTCGCGACAGGCGAGGACGGCCGCCTTGATCTCGGCCAGGTCGGTCATAGTCTCGATAATAAAGAGGTCCACACCCGCGGCGACGCCGGCGCGCACTTCCTCGGCAAAGAGGTCATAGGCCTCGTCAAAGCTGAGGGTGCCTAAGGGACGAAGCAGCGCGCCGATGGGGCCGATATCGCCGGCGACGTAGCGGGCGCCGGCCTCGCGGGCGCAGGCGACAGCGGCGGCAAAGACGTCTGCCACGGTGGCGGCGCCGTCGAGCTTGTGGGCGTTGGCGCCAAAGGTGTTGGCGGTGATCACGTCGCAGCCGGCCTCGACATATTGACGCTGGATATCAGTGATAACCTGGGGCTCCTCAAAGTTGAGCAGCTCGGGCAGGGCGCCGGCCTTCATGCCGGCCGCTTGCAACATGGTGCCCATGCCGCCGTCGAACAGCAGGTGTCCCGTGCCCTCGATGGCCGCACGCAGGCGATCGTCCTTAATGCGCAGATCGTCGATCGTGTGCGTCTTGTACGTGGCACCGTTGCGACGTGCGGCATCAACGGGTGCCGCCAATGCAGTGCCGTCAGAATCATGAGTGATAAGCGGAGTAAACATCGAGGGCTCCTAATGGCTGGAATAGCAGGTGGTGTGGGCGGCGCGGAAGCGGCAGTGCTCGCGCATGCGGCAGATATTGCAGGTGGGGCGGCTCTGGGCGTCGTGGACCTCGCCGTCGAATAGGCCGATCACCGCGGTCACGCTTTTGGTGGGCATGAGCAGGCTGGTGGGCGTGACGGTAAGCCCGATGAGCCGCGTGGCGTTGAGCGCATTGACGATCGAGCGCTGAGCCGAGAGCGGGCAGTCGCCGTAGCCGGGACTAAAACGCCAGTTGCCGGCGAGCCCGTGTGCGGCGGCGTCCGTCTTGACCTGCTGGTCCATTTGCTCAACGGCGGCTTCCACGTAAGCGGAGCACGCGGCGTCGAGCACGGCGCCCTCCAGGGGATGTTGGGCTCCCGTGGTGCGCAGGCGACGCTCGGCGTCCATGCCGAGGGTGCATGCCATGAGCGCGGCAAAGCGGGCATCTTTGAGATGTCGATAGATATCGCGACCTCGCAGCTCAACGTTGGTGCCGACCAAGCGAATGCAAGGCTCACTTTGTTCGTCCACGCCCGTGGCATCGACGGCAAACACGCGGCGCACGCCACGAGGCTCAATGTCCAGTTCCAGACGCTCGACCACAAGCTCAATACGTCGTGACAGCTCGGGCTCAATCTGCTGGCCGCCGTAACCCAGATACCGCAGCATCTCGGCACGGTCGACACGGGGATGGTACGCAGCATCGATACGGTAGAGCGCCGGCGACGCAAGGTCGGCCGGCACTTCGACAGCGATTGTATCGATGTGCGGTTTTTCCATTACCCCAGGCGCTCCATAATGGTCGCGGCGATCGCAGGACGGTTCATAGTGTACAGGTGCAGGCCGTCGGCGCCGTGCTCCTTGAGGTCGCAAAGCTGGCGGGCTGCATAATCTACACCAGCTGCCTGCAGGCTCTCGGGGTCGTTCTCGTACTTGGCGAGAATCTTGATGACGGGGGAGGGCAGCGACGCGCCGCACATAAAGACCATGCGGCTGATCTGCGACTTGCCCATAAACGGCATGATGCCCGCGGTAATGGGCACGGTGATACCGGCCTTGTCGGCAAGCTCGCGGAAGTGGTAGAAGCACTCATTATCAAAGAAGAGCTGCGTCACAAAGAAGCTTGCGCCGGCGTCCTGCTTTTGCTTGAGGTGTTCGACCGAGAGGTTGAGGTCCTCACAGGCAATGTGGCCCTCGGGGTAGGCTGCGGCGCCCACACAAAAGCCGGCGTCGACGAGCTCGGGGATGAGGTCGCGGGCGTAGGCGTAGTCCGAGGCGGGCTTGTCGTCCTCGGTCGCGCCGGCAGGGAGATCGCCACGCAGGGCCAGAATGTTTTCAACGCCGGCGGTGCGATACTCGTCGATCTTGGCGGCGATATCGGCATGCGAGCGGCCCACGCAGGTAAGGTGTGCCACCGAGGGTGTATCGAATTCGCTCGTAATCATATGCGCGATGGGGGCGGTGGTGGCACCGTTGCCCGAGCCGCCGGCCGAGCAGGTGACCGAGACAAAGCTCGGCGAAAACTTGCACAGATTGCCTGCCACTTCGCGAGCCGTATCGAGGGTAAGCTCGCCCTTGGGCGGGAACATCTCAAACGAAACGGGTGCGGTGCCCTGGGATGCTGCCTGCTTAAAAACCTCGTCGACGCGCATATCGTGCTCCTCTAGATACGTAATAGTGTGATGTGTTGTAAGGATTCTACAGCACCACTGTGTCACGGCGGAGTTTCACTCGCTATTTGGGGATACCAATCAAAGATGCCTTGCTATCGGCATTTCCTATAACAGAGCGGCTAATCTAGGCACGGACTATAAAGACTGGTATCTGATGCAAAATACCAGTTAATAGAGCTCCATCCCAAATTGACTACCCTTAAACCATGGGGAGAGGTCTGCTATTTATACAGTTGATTGGCTGTTGAGGGTGGCAACGCCGCCTCGATAGGGTAACCTCAATGATTGGTTTCGCGACAGCAACATAACGGTAATGTCGCGGAAACACGGCGAGTCTAAGCTATGACTCGTTCGTTAGTAATCAACACCGCTTCTCACGCGGTGCCGATACGAAGGGAGTTCCGTATGGCCGAACTTATTGACCGCTTCGGGACCATGGTGTTCTCTGAGGAAGTCATGAAGGACTACCTCCCCAAGGACATTTGGAAGCGCCTTGCTGCAACCCTCGAGGGCGGTGAGCCGCTCGACCTGGATGTGGCCAACGCCGTTGCCCATGCCATGAAGGTCTGGGCCATCTCCAAGGGCGCGACGCACTACGCGCACTGGTTCCAGCCGCTTTCGGGCATTACTTCCGAGAAGCACGACAGCTTCCTGGAGCCCAACCACGACGGCACCGCCATTACCAAGTTTACGGGCAAGAACCTCATCCAGGGCGAGCCCGATGCCTCGAGCTTCCCCAACGGCGGCCTGCGTGCTACCTTCGAGGCCCGTGGCTACACCGCTTGGGACCCCACTAGCCCCGCCTTTATCAAGGACGATGTCCTGTGCATCCCCACGGCTTTCTGCTCCTACACGGGCGAGGCCCTGGACAAGAAGACCCCGCTGCTGCGTTCCATGACCGCGCTCTCGCGTGAGTCTAAGCGCGTTTTGGCGCTGTTCGGTAAGACCCCCAAGAAGGTCGTTCCTTCCGTGGGCGACGAGCAGGAGTACTTCCTGATCAAGAAGGACGCCTACCGCAAGCGCAAGGACCTGGTCATTACCGGCCGCACCCTCTTTGGTGCTGCTCCATGCAAGGGTCAGGAGCTCGAGGAGCACTACTTTGGCGCTATCCGCCCCACCGTCTCGGCCTACATGAAGGACTTGGACGATGAGCTGTGGGCGCTCGGCATTCCCGCCAAGACCAAGCACAACGAGGTCGCTCCCTGCCAGCATGAGCTCGCACCGGTCTATGGCGAGGTCAACGAGGCCATCGACCAGAATCTGGTCATGATGGAGAAGATGAAGCTCATCGCCTCCCGCCACGACTTGGTCTGCCTGCTGCACGAGAAGCCCTTTGAGGGCATCAATGGTTCGGGCAAGCACAACAACTGGTCGCTTGGCACCGAGTCCGAGAATCTGCTCGATCCGGGCGACACTCCGCTCGACAACCTGCAGTTCATCGTCTTCCTCACCGCGGTGATCGAGGCCGTCGATAACTATCAGGAGCTCCTGCGTGCCTCCGTTGCCTCGGCCGGTAACGACCATCGTCTGGGCGCCAACGAGGCTCCTCCGGCGATTATGTCCATCTTCCTGGGCGACCAGCTTACCGAGGTCGTCGAGAAGATCATCGATGGCAAGGCTTCCGTCCATGCCACGCGCGGCGTGCTCGACTTGGGCGCCGATACTCTGCCCAAGCTGATGCAGGACAACACCGACCGCAACCGCACCTCCCCGTTCGCCTTCACCGGCAACAAGTTCGAGTTCCGTGCCTGCGGCTCCGAGCAGAACGTCTCCGACTCCAACCTGGTGCTCGATGCCGCCGTGGCCAAGTCGCTCAAGTCCTTCGCCGACGCGCTTGAGGGTACGCCCGAGGATGAGTTCCAGGATGCCGCGCTCGAGTACTGCAAGAAGGTGTTGACCGATCACCAGCGCATCCTGTTCTCCGGCGATGGTTACTCCGACGAGTGGCCCATTGAGGCCGAGAAGCGCGGCCTTGCCAACAACAAGACCACGGCCGATGCCCTGCCCGCCTTTGTTTCCGATAAGGCTATCGCGCTCTTTGAGGAGACGGGTGTCCTGACCAAGGCCGAGGCTCAGTGCCGCTACGACTGCAAGCTCGAGAAGTACAACAAGCTCATGAACATCGAGGCTACCACGATGGTTCGCGAGGCGCGTCGTACCTATCGCCCGGTCATTACCGCCTATGCCACCAAGGTCGCTAAGGGCCTTGAGACTATTCGCGCCGCCGGCGCCGAGGCCGCCATGCAGTGCGAGCGGAACACGCTCAACAAGCTCTGCAACGGCATCACCACCATCAACGACTCCATCAAGGCGCTTGACGCCGTGCATCAGAAGGCTGAGGCCCTCGATGGCCAGGAGCAGGCCAATGTGTATGCACACGAGGTCGTTCCCGCTATGGACACGCTGCGCGCCGCCGTGGATGCCATGGAGGAGATCGTGGCAGCCGACTACTGGCCGGTCCCGACCTACGACGACATTCTGTTCTACGTGTAGAGCGTAACTGACATATCGTCACGGTATTGAGCCGGGGTCCGCATCATGCGGGCCCCGGTTTTTGTTATGGGCTTTAGCCTGTGCGGGGTGCGCAGCGCGCCGCATCAGAAACCACCCGCTATGCGGGTGGGGCCAAACGGCTTTACAAAGCCGCCCCCTCGCCGGACACTTGCGATTGTTCAGGCCGCAGGGAATCCGAGTCGAGAGG
>DBGDFS010000019.1:0-83729 GCA_048342015.1 Collinsella sp.
CCATTCGTCACCTTCATTACTCCAACGACGAATTCTAGGCGGTGTCCCCTCCCTTTCAAGAAAGAGAAGAGGCGGGGCATGCCCCGCCTCTTACACCACATCTCTGCGCGCTACCTCCAGAGGCGTCAAACAGCCATAATCCAAAGGTCGCCTCAAACAATTAGCCGGCTAAGAGCGTCCATGGCTACCCAAAAGCTGTACGCCAGCATCCAAAGATGTCGGAAATGGTCGACTTTGGATGCTGGCGTACATGTTTGGGTCGTATAGGTTGGGGCGAGCCGGTCGCAACGCGAGTGTTAGAGCAGGTTCTCCTGCACCCACGCGATGATGTCGTTCGACTCGTAGAGCGGCTTGCCGTCAATGAACAGGCAGGGAACCTGGCGTTTTCCGCCGACGGCGATAAGAGTCTGCTCGGCATCGGAATCGGTCGAGATATTGCGTTCGGGAATGGTCACGCCGTTATCGGCCAAAAAGCGCTTGACCTTTATGCAGTACGGGCAGCCGGTCATAACGTACAGCGTGAGCTCATGATTAGTAGCCATGGGTCTCCAATCGGTTGAGGTTTCGATTGAAATACCCAAAGCCGCCGCGGTCTATGCGCGAGCCAGCGACGACTCGATTGCCTGAACCAGAAACGTCGTGGCTCCGGTGCCGCAGGGCTTGTCGTAGTAGTCGATAAAGCGCTGATCGGCAAGATAGCCGTGGGCGAGGCCCAGGTATGCTTCGTCTTGGGGCTCGTGTCCCCAGTTAAGGCCAATCCATCGACGGTGCATCGCGACAAGCTTGCGAGCCTCGCTTCCATCCGGTTCGCCGTCGCCCATGGCAATCGAGAGCTGGCCCAGAATAGCGCGTTCAAGTTCCTTCATGTCGTTCCATGTCTGTGGATCCATGTCCAGTAACGTTTCGTTTGCTGCATCGATAGCCTCGTCGCCATAGCGCGCCCGCGCCTCGGCACCGTAGCGCTCCTCGTTTTCCTGCACGGAGCGCCAGCGCTCCAGTTGCGGCAGCACGGCGCCCATGAGCGAGACGGCTTCGTCGAGCGACATACCGGTGTTTTGCGCCAGGCGCGGGGCGCAGTCCTCGATCATCGCCTCCATGGTGGTGTCGTAGGTGTACTTGCCGCGGTCGTAGCACCACTTGCAGTAATGGTCGGTCGTGGCGCCCGTGGCATCGGTGCCGCAGTCGTTGGGCGTGAGTATCATGCCGCAGCTCTGGCAATAGTGCTCGGGCATTTCAAGCAGATGAGACAGAGGCTCGCCGGTTACGGCGGCAATGAGCTTCATCATGTCGATGCCCGGTGTGACCTCGTCGCGCTCCCAACGGCTGACGGCTTGGCGTGTGACGAAGAGCTTGGCGGCGAGCTGCTCTTGGGTAAGGTGATGGGCGCGACGGATGGCAATGAGCTTTTCTGCAAAGGCCATAGCGGCTCCTTTCTGCTGGTTGTTGAGTTAAGCATACGCGGCGGCAGGCGCCCTTCCAAGCAACCGTTGGTTGCACGACGGGGGACCGCGGCGAAGAATTGCGCGCAACGCCCCACGCCTCCATGCCGTACAATGACCGGCATGGAACCTATCGCACGCATACATACCGACCTGCCGCAGAAGTTCGGCATTCCGCGCAACAGCTTTTTGGCGCCCCATCTGCAGGGACGAATCTTTTTTGAGCCGGAATTTGCCTCCAATGCAGCGGTTGAGGGCCTGGACTCCTTCTCTCACCTGTGGCTGCTGTGGCGCTTCGAAAACGGAACGCCCGGCGGCACGGCTAAGGATATTGCCGTCGACGCTAAAACGCAGGACAGGTCCGGCACCAACGCAAAATGGTCGAAAACCGTGCGCCCGCCGCGTCTGGGCGGAGCCGAACGTGTGGGAGTGTTTGCCACGCGCAGTCCGTTTCGTCCTAATCCCATCGGGCTCACCTGCGTCAAGCTTGATCGCGTGGAGCTTACCGACGATGACCCCATCATCCATGTGTTGGGGGCCGACCTGCGCGATGGCACGCCCATCTACGATATCAAGCCTTACATTCCATTTGCCGACTGTCACCCGGATGCGACGGGCGGCTGGATTGAGGATGCTCCGTGGCAAGAGCTCGATGTTGAGTTCCCGCAAGCGCTGCAGGATATGGTCCCGCCCGCAAAGCTCCCCGGCTTGGTCGAGGTCCTTTGCCAAGATCCACGCCGCGCAGGCAGCAAGCACGAGCCAAACCGCGTTTATCACTTGGCTTACGCCGGGCTCGACATATCGTTTGCGGTCGATGAAACCCAGCTAACCGTAGTTGCCGTCAACGACGCGCAAGACTAACCAGCCATTCGTCCGTACCCGTCAAATTAAGCGCCAAACCCCGCGCCAAAACCGCCCACGCTGGTGGACAATAACGCCTACCAAAACAATCAACTTTGCACGGGGGCTCAGCATGAAATACGACTTTAGCTCGCTTATCGACCGCCACGGCATGGATGCCATCGCCGTTGACTCCTGGGGCGAGATCCCCGGCATGGCGCCAAACGTTCCCGACGAGGGCTTCGACCGCATCCCGATGTGGGTGGCGGATATGAACTTCGCCACGGTGCCGACGGTCCAGGAACACATCATTCAACGTGCTCAGCACCCTATGTTTGGCTACTTCGATCCACGCGCCGAGTACTTCGATAGCATCATCGAATGGCAGAGCCGTCGTAACGACGTTGAGGGCCTGCTCCCTGAGCACATTGGCTACGAAAACGGCGTGCTGGGCGGTGTGGTATCGACGCTGCGCGCGTACGTCCAGCCGGGCGATGCGGTGCTGGTCCATAGCCCCACCTACATCGGCTTTACCAAGTCCATCGAGGCTGCGGGCTATCGCATTGTCCACAGCCCGCTTAGGCTCGACGACCAAGGCGTGTGGCGTATGGACTTTGAGGACATGGAGCACAAGCTCGCCCAAAACCACATCCATGCCGCGGTGTTCTGCTCGCCGCACAATCCCTGCGGCCGCGTATGGGAACGCGACGAGATCGAGCGCGCCATGGACATCTATCGCCAGCACGATTGCGTGGTGATTTCGGACGAGATTTGGTCCGATATCATCCTGCCGGGGCACAAGCACATCCCGACGCAGTCGGTGAGCGAGGATGCCCGCATGCGCACGGTTGCCCTCTATGCGCCGAGCAAGACGTTTAACCTGGCGGGCCTTGTCGGCAGCTACCACATTGTCTACAACGAGACGCTGCGTGACCGCATCTGCGCCGTGTCCAACAAGACCCACTACAACGAGATGAACGTCCTCTCCATGCATGCGCTTATCGGTGCCTACCAGCCGCAGGGCTATGAGTGGGTGGACGAGCTCAATCAGGTGCTTGCCGGCAATATCGAGTACTTCTGCACGCATGCAGAAAAACATTGGAAGGGCGTCACGTTTTCGCGTCCGCAGGGCACCTACATGGTGTTTCTGGACTGCACCGAGTGGTGCCGCGAGCATGGCCGCGATATTCAGTGGCTGCTCGACGAGGGGGCGCGCGTGGGCGTGGGGTATCAGGACGGCCGCCCGTTCCACGGGCCCTGCCACATTCGCGTGAATCTGGCGCTGCCGCTTTCGTGCGTGAGGGAAGCGTGCGACCGCCTGGACCGCTACGTTTTTAATGCACGGTAAGTGCGCGCTGCATGCGGGGCCTTCTGCCAAGTCGGCTAGAAGGCCCCGCAGGGTAAAGCGTCTGTAACCATTGGGCGCTCGAGTGGTTTCATTTGCTATTATTTTTAACCATTTCAGTCTGTAAGCAGGATCGTCTGGAGCTCGATGAGAAGACCTCGCCGCTCGGTTGCCATATCGTTGTTTGTTGCGCTTGTAGTGGCGAGTGCTTTTGTCGTAGCGATAGCTGGCTGTTCTGGGTCGAATGACGAGGCCTCGGCGTCTGCATCAAAAGGCCTGGATGCCTCTCAGGTCAAAGACGACGACCTTAAGACGCTCAACGTCGGCAGCGACCTCTACCCACCGTTTGTGTATACCGACGAGTATGGCGATATCGTTGGCCTGGATGTCGAGATATTGACCGAGGCTTTGGCCCGCATTGGTTACAAGCCAAAATACCAGCTGATCGACTGGGAAAAGAAGAAAGAGCTGCTGGCAAGCGGCGAGCTCGATTGCGTCATGGGCAGCTTTAGCATGACGGGTCGCGAAAGCGAATATCGTTGGGCCGGCCCGTACCTTGCGAGCCGCCAGGTGGTCGCGGTCAATCCCGAAAGCGACATCTACACGCTCGCCGATCTTGAGGGCAGGGTCGTGGGGGTGCAGTCCACCACCAAGCCCGAGGGCATTTTGCTCAATCATACAAATGAAAAGGTTCCGCAAATCAAGGAGCTCTACAGCTTCTCGGACCGCTCATACCTGAACCCGGCGCTCGTCGAGGGCCTGGTCGACGCTATCGCCGCACATGAGTCCTCGCTGCTCACCTATGAAAAAGACTATGGCGTGACGTATCGCATTCTGAACGAGCCGCTGCTGGAGGTTGGTTTGGGCACCGCTTTCGATCTCAACGACACGCGCGGTATCGACGTTAAACTCACCCATGCCTACCAAGAAATGCTTGCCGATGGCACCATGGAGCGCCTGGTGTCAAAGTACTTTGATGACCCTGCACCATTTTTGAATATGGAGGGCCTGTCGTGATCGATGCGCCCGACCACGCCGTAGAGGAGCGCGGCAATCATTCGACTCGGGTATGGCTCCTTGCCGCCTTGGTGGGTATAGCGCTCTCGGTTGTCGCCGGCATGATGAGCTACGGCTACACCACGGCCCAGGCCGAGCAGCGCTTTGCCGACGTTGTCGATTACGTGGCGACCCAGAGCCTTTCCTACGATGCGTTTAACAGCGCCTATGCGACCAAAAACCTGATTCGTGTGATGGAGATTGCCGGAGAGGTAGCGCGCGATATAAAGCGCGACGGCTCGGTGGATAACGCCGCGCTGGAGCAATATGCTGACCAGTTCAACGTGAGCGCACTGATCGTGACGGACGCATCGGGCAATTTGGTGTCCGAGTCCTCGACGGATGACGTGGGCTACGAGTCGCTTGCTACGTATCTCAAAGAGACGCCCGTGCTGGAGGTGGCAACCCATCCGCTTAAGTCCTATACCGCCCGCATTACGCTTGCGGATGATTCGGTCGCAGACATTGGCTGCGTAACCCGGCAGGATGGCGAGGGCATCGTTATCGCGGTAAGGCATCAGAGCGCGAAGGCAGTTGCAAGCAATACATTCAAACTGCAGAGCCTGCTTGATGGCTATGAAACCATCGATAGCGGCAATATCGTGATCGAAAACGATGGCAAGGTCGTTGCGACCAATGCCGTCGAACCCACCGTATTGGGCGTGTTCGACCTGCCCGCGACGGACGCCATCATTGTCGACGAAATTAAGGATCGATGCCTGCCCGGCAAAGTCCGACTGGTCAACGTCAACGGCGAGTGGTATTTGGGCACATACGGCAAAGCGCAAAAATTCTACGTGTACACCTATGCCTCGGCGCAGCGCTACTTTGAGGTCGTCGCGGCTGTCGCTGCCGGCGTGCTGGTGCTCTACAGCGGTGTTGTAGCCACTGTTGTGATGGTGCGTCGCCGCGCTGATCGTCGACGTTTGACGGACTTGCTGCAGCAGGAGCGCGACTATGGCGACAAGCTGGCAAAGGCGGCGCGTGAGGCCTCGTCTGCCAACTCGGCAAAGACGGAGTTTCTGCGTCGCATGAGCCACGATCTGCGTACGCCCATCAACGGCATTCGCGGTATGGTTGAGGTCGGCGATGCCAATGCGGACGATCTGCAAAAGCAGGCCGAGTGCCGCTCAAAGATCTGGACGGCATCGGGACTGCTGCTCGACCTTGCGAATGAGGCGCTCGATATGAGTCGCCTGGAGAGCGGCCAGGTCGATCTGGAGCTTGTTCCCACAAATTTGGTGACCCTCAACCACGAGGTGCGCGATATTCTGGAGCGCCAGGCCGAGGAGCGCCTGGTGACAATTATCTGCGACCAGCAGACGCTTAATCATCCCTATGCGCGGGTGAGCGTGACGCACCTCAAGCGCTTGTTGCTCAATATTGCCGGCAATGCCGTCAAGTACAACCGTCGGGGCGGTTATGTTCGCCTGACGTGCCGTGAGGTGGAGCCGGTGGATGGCGTCCTCGTCTATGAATACACGATTGCCGATAACGGTATTGGCATGAGTGAGGAGTTTCAACAGCACCTCTACGAGCCGTTTTGTCGCGAGGAGCAGCAGGTGGAAGGCGCTTCATCGGGAACTGGCCTGGGTGCGCCTATTGCCAAACAGTTGGTCGAGCTTATGGGCGGAACCATGAGCTTTTCGAGCATCTTGGGGCAGGGGACGACGTTTACCATCCGTCTGCCGTTTGAGAAGTGCAAGTGCTCCGAGATTCCTCAGGCAGTGCGCGTGAATGCGGGCGACGGCGATGCGCTCCAGGGCTTGCGCGTTTTGCTCGTAGAGGATAACGACCTGAATGCCGAGATCGCACAGTTTACGCTCGCCCGCGCCGGTGCCGTCGTGACGCATGCTAAGGATGGTGAGTCTGCCGTCGAGATGTTTGCCGCGAGCGCGCCGCACGAGTACGACGTGGTGTTGATGGATATCATGATGCCCGGTATCGATGGCCTTGA
Source organism: Collinsella sp. (assembly GCA_048342015.1). Classification (GTDB taxonomy): domain Bacteria; phylum Actinomycetota; class Coriobacteriia; order Coriobacteriales; family Coriobacteriaceae; genus Collinsella. The sequence goes on from DBGDFS010000019.1 coordinate 6,638, forward strand.
GGCCACGCGTCGGATTCGAGCGCTCGATCGCGAGGATGCCGCGACCACGCCGATTATCGCCGTGAGCGCCAACGCCTTTGCCGACGATCGCAGGCTTTCGCGTGAGGCGGGCATGAACGCGCACCTGAGTAAACCAGTGAGTTCGCAGGAGCTCGTTGAGGCGCTTGCGCACATAGCCGCCGACGCTTCATAAGCATATGGCCCGGTTCCAAGGTGGGTTGGAACCGGGCCATATTGCTATTGATGAGGCTTGCTGAGGGGCTTACTTTTCGTGAATCTGCTTACCGCAGAGATGCTCAATCGTAATCTCGTAGAGTTGGACGCCCTTGATGTCTTTGGCGATTTCCTCCTCGACTTCTTCGGCGGAAGGGTAGTACTTAAGCGCGAGCTGGCGGACTTTGTCCTCGATAAACGCGGGCGCTTCATCTACCAGGCGACAACGACCAAAGACAACGGTACTCATAACGTAGGGAGCCCAGTCGCCGTTCTTGTACCACTCGTTGCCGTAAACGGTAAAGCAGATCTTGTCATCGCGCTTGAGTGCGTCGACCTTGTGGCCAGCCTTGGCGCCATGGAAATAAATCTTGTCGTGCTCGGCGTCGAAGAAGTAGTTGACGGGAATGGCGTACGGGTAGCCATCGTCGCCGTTGACGGCAAAGACGCCGCGCTTGCAGGTGGCGAGCAACTCGCGCGCTTCCTCGTCGGTGATGGCGCGTTTCTTTCGACGTAAGGGCCTAAACATCGTTGGTTTCCTTTCTGGCCGTGCATGGTGGTTGAGCACAAACTATAGCGAAACGGATCCGTATTTCTTGATGCGGGCGAGCATGTTTTTGAGCTTGTTAAAGTCGAGCGGCTTGGGCAGGTGAGCGTTCATGCCGGCATCGTGTGCCGCCTGGGAATCCTCGGCAAAGGCGTTGGCGGTGAGCGCGATGATGGGGATATCGGCCGCATCGGCCTTCTCGCTCAGACGAATCGCGCGGGTTGCCTCGTAGCCGTCCATGCCCGGCATCATGATGTCCATTAGAATCGCATCGAAGCTACCCGCGGGACGGCCAACGTATAGGTTGACCGTTTCGTTGCCGTCGGCGGTGCGAGTTACGACGATGCCCTCGCTTTCGAGCAGAGCCTGGGCAATCTCGGCATTGAGCTCGTTATCTTCTGCCAAGAGGACGTTCATGCCGGCAAGCGAGCAGCTGTTTGCCTGGCCGTCCGCACGTTCTCTTGCCTGAGGGTTCTTGTCGATATCGAGCGGAATCTGGACGTTGAACGTACTCCCCACGCCAACCTCACTCGAAATCTCAATCGTGCCGCCCATCAGTTCAATAAGTGACTTGACGATTGGCATGCCCATGCCGGTTCCCTGGAACTTGCTGCGCGCATCGTCACCTTCCTGGGCAAACGGCTCATAGATATGCTTTAAAAACTCGGGAGCCATGCCAATGCCGGTATCCGAAACGCTAAAGCAAAAGAGCGCGCGCCCATCATCGAGTGGCTTGGTCTGTGAGCTAAAGGTGACGGAGCCGCCGCGCTTGTTGTACTTAATGCTGTTGTCTAGCAGGTTGATTATGATCCGTCGGATATGGGTGGGACTGCCGATCATGTATGGCCCCGTGGCGTACGGCAGGCTATTGTCCTGCATTGTGATGCCGTTACCGGACGCGCGGAGCTTGCACAGCACCAGCGCATCGTCACAGAGCTCTTTGAGGTTAAAAGGAGCATGTTCCAGCGTTAGCTTGCGGTCTTCGATTTTGCCCATCTCGAGGATATCGTTGATCAGCGAGAGCAGGTGATTGGCGGCAACACGCGCCTTGGCGCGGCTTTCGCGGGCGACTTGCATATCGCCGTCTTTCAATTCCTCAATTTCGATAAGACCTAGGATGCCGTTGAGCGGCGTGCGGATGTCGTGACTCATGCGCGTGAGGAATGCTGTCTTAGCGGCGTTGGCGGCATCGGCTTTCTGCTGTTCTTTCTGCGCGCGGTGAAGCGACCAGACAAGGATGACGATGCCGGTGAGCAAAATGCAGATGACGACTGCCGCAATGACGATGCGGTTGCGGTAGAGAAGTCGGAACGCATCCGATTCTTGCGCCGAGTACGATGTGGGGGAATAACTGCTTGCAGAGAGCGATTCGCCGGCATTGACGATGCCCTTATTGATAATTCCCAACAGCTCGGGCTTGCCGCGCGAAATCAAACACGATAGTTGCGCCGTGTTGGTGAGCTCCTGCGTTTCGAAATCCTCGGTGTCATAGGTGTCGCGGATGGTTTCCAAGCGCGTGCTGGGGACAATGATGCAACTTGCCTTCCCCTTATTGAGGGCTTTGAGCGCCTCGCCGCCATTTGGATATTCGGTTATCGTTGCGTCGGGGAAGAGGCTCTCGAGCTCAAGACGGTTGACGATCGCGCTCTGCGTGCAAGCGATTTTCTTAAGGTCGCGGTTCAGGTTATTGCTGCTGTGAATGGCGGTCAGGGAAACCGTTCCCATCGGGTTTGACTGCACGACCCCTTTCTGTTCGGCAAGCCAGTAGTCGCGAAACAGAGGTAGGGCGACATCGATAGTTCCGTTGGAAAGGGCTTTGACCATTTGCTTGTTATTTGAGATCGCGACTGTTTTAACCGTAATGCCAAACTTGTCGCGCAACGTCGTTGCAAGCGAGGCGAGCGACCCTTCCATCTCGCCGTCGTCATTTTGCGTGCAGTAGGGAAGTTGGTTTTTAAGATAGCCAATCGTGATGGTGTTGCCGTTTGCTTTGAGCCAGGAGGTCTCGGTGCCGGTGAGCGATGATGAGCCGCTGTTTTGGGCCGAGTAGCTCGATTTGACTTCGTCGTTATAGCGCGGGTTGACGCGGGCGATTGCCGTCATGGCGGCATTGATGTCATTCATCAAATCGGGGCGGCTTTTGGGAACGGCAAAATAGTAGTCGCTCGAGCCTACGTAGAACATGGGCGAGGCATCGGGCGACGAAATGGTGTCGTTCATGATGACGGCGTCGACCTCGCCGTCTGCAAGCGCCTCAAAGAGGGCGCCACCGGTGTTGATTTCTTTATAGGTACAGGTGATGCCTTCGTTGGCGAGCCACTGCTAGCCGACGAAGGTTTGCATAGCGCCGGGGTTGTAGCCGATGGTAAGGCCTTGGAGCGCTTGGGGGTCACCCTTGGCCAGGTCGTCGCGATTGGGCCTGGCGTAGATGTAGTAGCGCTCGGTGCCCTCGGGATTCGAGGAAAAGAGCAACTTTTGGGCGCGTTCCTCGGAGTAGGAGATGTTGGGCATCAGATCGATTTCGCCCGCCTCGAGCTTGTCCATGAGCTCGGTGAAGGTGCCACTGACGTATTCGTATTGCCAGCCGGGCGTGTAGTACGAAAGCGTCTGGAGGTATTCGTAACCCCAGCCCGAGAGGCGTTCGCCCGGCGTGCCTTCCTGGAAACCCCTGTTGCTGACGAGCCAGCCAACGCGGACCGTTTTGACCTGCTGATCAGAGTCGCCGGCATAGACGGGGGCGGGCATGGCGCCGCCCAGCACGGTAAGTGCGGTAAGCACGATGACCAGGGCACGATATATAGTTGAACGAAGGACAGCGGCAGTTCTCACATGCAATCCTAACGAATCGAGACATTACCGCATAAGGATACCAGCTCAGGTGCCCCGTTCGCCCACAGATATAGTCATCGGGGACGTTCTTAAACGACTAGTCATTGGGGACGTTCTTGAATGACTAGTCGTTTAAGAACGTCCCCGATGACTAGTTCCGTTTGCGGGGGAGGCGTGGGACAATATCGAGCAAATGTGAATGATTGTCCGCGGAAGGGGTCGCGATGAAAAAGCTGAGGACACTTGCCGATGTGTTGCATCAGGCTGGCTTTGCCAACATAACGGGCGTGTTTCTTGTCTTTTTCCTGCTCTGCTCAACGGCCGTCTGGCTGTCCGAGCCCACGACCCTCACCTTTGGTGACGGGCTCTGGTTTAGCTTTGAGACCGTGTCGACCATCGGTTTTGGCGATATTCCGGCCGAGACGCCGGTTGCCCGCGCCATCACCGTCATCTTGAGCGTCATCAGCATCTTCTACATCGCCATGCTCACGGGTGTTGCGGTGAGCTACTGCAACACGCTCATCAAGCTGCGCCAAAAGGACACCATGGCACGCTTTATGGACGACTTGGAGCATTTGGAAGAGCTCGACCGCGACGAGCTCGCCGACCTGTCGCGTCGCGTGCGCGAGTACCGTCGCCGGCAACGTTAGGGCTAGCGCATCGCGCAACAAGGGGGATTGCATATGAATATCACGGTGTACCTGGGCGCGAGCGTCGGCAACGATCCGGCGTTTCTGCCTGCGGTGCAGGAGCTCGGCACATGGATTGGCGCTCATGGTCACGCGCTGGTGTACGGCGGATCCAAGTCGGGCCTGATGGGCGCGCTTGCCGATAGCGTGCTCGATGCCGGCGGCCACGTGACGGGTGTGGAGCCGAGCTTTTTTATCGAGGCGGAGTTCCAGCACGACGGCATCGACGACCTTATCGTGACGAGCGATATGGCCGAGCGCAAGGCGAAGATGATCGAGCTTGGTGACGCGTTTATCGCCTTTCCGGGTGGCACGGGTACGCTCGAGGAGATTGCCGAGGTTATGTCTGCCGTGTCGTTGGGGCACCTCAACGCGCCGTGCATCTTGTACAACCTGGACGGTTACTACAATGACCTGAAGGCACTGCTCGAGCATATGATCGACAAGGGCCTATCGAGCCTGCAGCGCCAACAAGGCATCTACTTTGCCGATGACCTGTGTGAGATCGCATCAATTATCGGTCGCTAGACATCGGGTTCGTCGCATGCGGTGCCCAACGGTGCTGTTAATGGTGCAGATGGTTGGCGCGCTCACGCCGCAACCGCTTTAAAATACAACGTATCTATGTCGACTTTGACTACGGGAGGGCCCGATGGATAAGCTTGCCAAACCTAAAAACCGCGCGCTGTTTTTGGTCAGCGTTGCCGTGACCGGCGCGTTCGCAGGTGCCGCAGTCTGGCTGTTCTTTTTTGCGATGGAGCACGGCATCGACTATCTGTGGACCGAGATCCCGCACATGTTGGGCGCCGCTTCGCCCGAGCTCGCGAGCGGCCCGTTCGGCTTTTTGCCGTATCCGTTTTTCGTCTGCCTGCTGGGCGGCCTGCTCATTGGCCTGTACGAAAAGCTGACCGGCACCAAGACCGACGACCTCAACCAGGTGATGGCCAAGGTCAAACAAGACGGACGCTATCCGTATGACAACCTGGGCAAGCTTTCGCTCGCGGCATTGCTACCGTTGCTGTTTGGCGGAAGTATTGGACCGGAGGCCGGACTGACCGGCGTTATCGCAGGCCTGTGCAGTTGGGTCGGCGACCGCATGCGTCGCTTTGGCGCCGAGTTTAGGGAGCTCACGCTGCTGGGTACCCAAGCCGCGCTGACGGCGCTCTTTACCGCGCCCGTCTTTGGCTTTGTGGCGCCGCTTGCCGGCAGCGCCGATGGCGACGAGGGCTCCGCGTCTGACGAGATCACCATTAAGCTCCCCAAGGCGCAGAAGACTGTGGTCTACGGCATCGCGATCGCGGGTGGTTTGGGAACCTATCTGCTGCTCGACCAGCTTATGGGCGGCGGCATGGGCATGCCCAGGTTCGAGGCTGCCGAGGTGGGCAACCTCGAGCTCGCATGGCTTATCCCCCTGTCGCTGATCGGCACGGTCTGCGGTTGGCTGTACTTTGTCTCGGAGCACGCGAGCGAGGCGCTGGCCCATGCCATAGGGGAGCGCCCCGTCGTCAAGGCCATGCTGGCTGGCCTGGCGCTCGCCATCTGCGGAACGGTTCTGCCCTACACCATGTTTGCCGGCGAGACGCAGGCCGATGTCCTCATGGAAACCTACCTGACCATCCCCGCCGGTGTGCTTATCGCGACCGGTCTGGTCAAGGCTATGCTGACTCCCGCCCTCATCAACATGGGTTGGCGCGGAGGCCACTTCTTCCCGGTTATCTTCTCGGGCGTAAGCCTGGGCTACGGCCTTGCCATCCTCACCGGCGCCGATCCGGTCTTTTGCGTTGCCGTCTGCACGGCCTCGACGATGGGCGCCGTCATGCGCCAGCCCGTCATGGTCGTGGGCCTGCTGCTCATGTGCTTCCCGCTCAAGGGCATCGTCTGCATGATCATCGCCGCCGTCATCGCCGCCGGCATTCCGTTGCCCAAGTCACTGCGCAAGTAGCGTATTGCGCTTTACGGTTGTTCAGAACTTGTTTTAAAGAAGCCGCGCGAGGCCGTTTGTTTACGGCCTCGCGCGGCTATTGTTTAGAGCTTCCTCAGCACAATGGCGATGGTGTTGAGGTATTCGAGCGCGCCGGATTCAACGGCAGCGCGGTCGCCTGCTGCGTACTCGTTGTCGCAGGCGAGCCAGTCTTCCCACGCTTCGTCCGTGCAGAGCATAGGCTGCATCGAGACAATCTCGACGCCGGGGGTCGGCTCGATCATGGCACGCCACCAGGTTATGTCGTGCATGTAGTCGAGCTGCTCGGGTGTCCAGGATTTGAGCAGGCAATTGGGCAGATTGTCGTGGCAGTCGCAGACCATGCCGGGGATGCTCAAATACAGCATGCCCCCGCGCCTAACATAGGGAAGCAGGCGCTCGCCCAGATAATGTGGGTCGCGGCCGCAGTAGTTGTACGAGTCGATGCTCACGACCGCGTCAAAAAAGTCGCGTTCAAACGGTAGCCCCTGTGAGGCGTCCGCCTTAACAGGGTGAATAGTGTCGCGGGGAATGTCGAGCGAATCGAAGAACGCGCGGTTCTCGACGGGGTCGCTCCACAGGTCGACGGCATAGGTGTCAAACCCATATTCGCGGGCAAGCAGGGCGCTGGTAATGCCGGTGCCCGACCCCAGGTCGCAGACGCGAGCGCCGCGGGGAATGCTCGCATCGCAAAGGAGCTCTTCGCAGAGCTTGAGGGGGTTCGGCCCCATAATCTTGGCTCGCACAAGTGCTGCATCGAAGCTGGTGGCTTTTGGGAAGGATTGAGTATTCGTAGAGTTCATTGTTCTTTCCTATCAGGTGCATATGTGGCAGATGACGGAGGCGGAACGGCGCAACAAACCACGGCCGCAAGACGGCCGTTTCCAATTAGTATGCGATTGACCGTTCCCTAAAGAACAATGACCAAAAAGACATCCCCTTGGATGATCGACGCTGGGTCGAGGCCCGTGACGCTTTGATTATAGAACGTTGCGCACGGGCCGGGGACGTGCCATTTGTCACAGATTTGCGGGTGAGCTAGGCGAGCTGGATCCCGCTTGATACCGACGCTACTTCCAAATCGTGAGCGCGGCGGTGCCCAGCACGATGAGGAAAAGGCCGATGGCGCTTCGACGCGACAACTTTTCGTTGAAGGCCAGGCGTGCGAACAGCACCGATACGACAATCGATAGTTTGTCGATTTGCACGACGACGCTCACCTGGCCTGCAGCGATGGCGTAGTAGTACAGCAGCCATGACGCGCCGGTCGCGATGCCCGATGCCGCGAGAAACGCGAGTTCGCGCGGGTCAATGCGCATGACATGCTCCAGCTTTCCCTTGGCAATCACAATCGCCCATGCCATAACCAGTACCACGCAGGTGCGGATTGCCGTAGCCAGGTTTGACTCGACACCTTCGATGCCGATCTTGGCGAGGACGGAGGTGAGTGCTGCGAACACGGCGGCGCCAAGGGCGTAAACGAGCCAGGTTCGGTCTTGCTTGTGCCCTGCGCCGGCGGACTGCTTTTTCTCGATCATCAAAAAGGTGCCGAGCGTGATGACGGCGGTTCCCGCGAGTTTGACCGCCAGGTTGCCTGTCTCACCAAACAGCACAATGGCGATGAGGACGGCGAGCACGGTGCTCATCTTGTCGACGGGTACAACCTTGTTGACGTCTCCGATACTGAGAGCCTTAAAGTAGCAGATCCACGAGGCGCCGGTGGCGAGTCCCGAGAGGGTGAGGAATAGCCAGGCCTTGGCGGGAATGGCGCCGATTGCTCCGATGGATCCAGAAATGCTCGCCATTGCCCAGGCAAATACGAGCACCACGCAAGTACGGATGGCGGTCGCAACATCGGAGTCGGTGTGCCTGATGCCGCATTTGGCCAAAATGGATGTGATGCCGGCAAAGAAAGCCGATGCAAATGCTGCCGTAACCCACGACACGGGTTGGACACCTCCTCATAATAGACCGCGCCAGATCTGCGGCGCATGCCCGATGATACCGCGCTCGCCTACAGGTCGCGTGCCCGGTAGACCTTGGTGCTGACGATGCAGCTAAGTGTACATAGCACGAGGGCCAATACCGCGATTCCTGCACACAGGCAGCCGAGGACGGCGGGATCGGGATTCGCCCCGGCAATCGACATGAGCCAGTTGCTGATGGGGTTGGAGGAGCTCAGCGCTGCCATGGCAAGGCACCCGAGCAGGGCAAACAGGCCGACGGAAAGGCGCAGCGCCTCCATGTGTCCAAATCGAAAGAACAGCGGCTGTGCCAAAAACACCATCATGAGGGAAATAAGCATGGACGCGGTCGAAGCGATTGTGATCTCAAAGACGGTCTGTCCCGTCGAGGGGATACCCGCGCTGTTGAAGAGCGGGATAGAGACGATGCTCAGAAGCGCGGCGGCACACGCCATGACAGCCGAGAAGACAATGATGCTCAGGTAGCGTGCGCAGATGATGTCTTTGCGCGAGAGGGGCAGCGTTGCCCGATAACGCTCCCATCCGTTTTGGTTGTCGAAGCCGGCCAGCGAACTCATGACCATGATAGGCGACATGGCACTGACCGCGCAGGCGCCGGCACTCATGCCAGAGTCACCGTCCGATGCGTTGGCGAGGGTCAACGCGACGAACATGAACAGGACGACACCCGCGATGCTCGGGACGAGCGTGTGAACGATGGCGAGGTCGGACATAAAGGCGCGTTTCATTTCAAAGCCCCTTTCAGCATGAGGCGAAGATAGTCATCAATGGTTGCCCGATCGCAGGGAATCTCGGGGAAGGCCTCGAGCGTATCGCGACGGTTGGGCACGAGCACGTCCACGCTATAGGCGTGGTGGGCGGCGCGGGCGCCTTCGACGCAAGCCATAAGCTCGGCGGCCTGTGCTTGGGTGCAGTGGGCGATGCCGGCTCGGTCGGTAATGTCCTCGCGCGGCAGGTCAAACACAATCGAGCCGTTATCGATGCAGATGACACGGTCGGCAGTGCGATCGAGGTCGGATGTAATGTGGCTCGAGAGCAGCACGCTGTGCTGGCCGTCGGCGACAAAGGCAAGCAACTCGTCGAGCAGTTCCTCGCGCGCCATGGGATCAAGGCCTGCGGTGGCTTCGTCCAAAACGAGCAGCTTGGCATTGTGGCTGAGCGCACAGGCGAGCTGCAGCTTCATGCCCATGCCGCGGGAGAGGTCCTTGACCTTTGTCTTGGGATCGAGGCCAAATCGGTCGATGAATCCGGCGAACGTTTCGCAGCTCCACGTGGGGTATGCCGGGCCTACGAGCCTCTCGACCTGGCCCACCTTGAGCGTGGAGGGGAAGGGACACGTGTCCAGGACGAGGCCGATGCGGGAGCGCAGGTGGCGCTGAGTCTCGTCGGGCGCGTCGGCGCCATAGCGCTGCCCAAACAGGTGCACCTCGCCGGCATCGAGCTTTATAAGCCCGAGCGCGGCGCGAATGGTCGTTGTCTTGCCGGCGCCGTTTGCGCCCACAAAGCCGACGATTTGGCCGGGCTCTACGGCAAGCGTGACATCGCGTAGCGAAAAGCGGTCGCTCACGCGGCGCGATACACCTTTGAGTTCTAGCAAGGTTTGCATGGCATAGCCTTTCTTGCAGATGGTTACTGCATGGTTTCGGGGGCTACAAGGTCGAGCATCTCGTGTAGTTTGCCGCGCGTGACGCCCAGAGCTTCGGCTTGGCTCGCCGCTTTCGCAAGCAGCTCTTCGATATGGCAGAGCTGGTTTTCGCGCAAGAGCTCCTGGTTGCCCTCGGCGACAAAACAGCCCTTGCCCTGCACGGTGCAGATAAACCCGAGCTGCTCCAGATCGGCGTAGGCGCGCTTGGTGGTGATGACGCTCACACCCAAGTCGCTCGCGAGTGCGCGGATGCTGGGGAGTTTGGCTCCCGCAGCGAGCGCGCCCGAAAGGATCTGAGCTTTGACCTGCGAGGATATCTGTTCGTAGATAGGCTTATCGCTCGAATTGGATAGGATGATGTCCACAGCGGCTCCTTAGCTGTTGGGCTACACGTGTATATAACCGGTAAGCACAGTATATATACACTATGCACAGTTACGCAAGAGACAAATTCGGATTGGGCCGGCTGCCCGGGCCCTGACTGATGAATTTGTCCTGATAGGCGCCCTAGATCGGGATTTCGCGGCTACAATAGTGCGGTTACATCGACGTAATGCACTCAATGCAAGAAAGGATCCGCATGGCAAGCCTGTCGGATGAAATCTCGTCGCGCCGCACATTCGCGATCATCAGCCACCCGGACGCCGGTAAGACCACGCTTACCGAGAAGCTGCTGCTCTATACCGGCAGCATCCAGACTGCCGGCTCGGTCAAGGGCAAGAGCTCGGCCAAGCACGCCGTCTCGGACTGGATGGACATCGAGAAGGAGCGCGGCATTTCCGTTACCTCCTCGGTGCTGCAGTTCACCTATAATGGCGCCTGCGTCAACATCCTCGATACCCCCGGCCACCAGGACTTCTCGGAGGATACCTACCGTACCCTTATGGCCGCCGACGCCGCAGTCATGGTCATCGACGGCGCTAAGGGCGTCGAGGCCCAGACCAAAAAGCTCTTTAAGGTCTGTACGCTGCGCCACATTCCCATCTTCACCTTTGTGAACAAGCTCGACCACGAGGCTCGCGATCCGTTTGAGCTCATGGAAGAGATCGAGAACGTCCTGGGTATCAATACGTATCCCATGAACTGGCCGATCGGCAGCGGTCGCAATTTCCGCGGCGTGTTCGACCGCCAGACCCGTCGCGTTATCGCCTTTGAGGGCGACGGCCACGCCAACGCCACCAAAAAGGTCGCCGAGGTCGAGGCCGAGCTGGGCGACCCCGCCATGGACGAGCTCATCGGCGAAGAGAACCATAAGAATCTGATGGATGACATCGAGCTGCTCGATGGCGCCGGCGACGAGCTCGACTTGGATGCCGTGGCCTGCGGCAAGCTGAGTCCGGCGTTCTTTGGCTCGGCGCTCACCAACTTTGGCGTGGAGCCTTTCCTCAAGGAGTTCCTGCGCCTGGCCCCGACGCCGCGCGCCTATACCGATACGCTCACCAGCGAGCCGGTCGATCCCTGCCGTGACGACTTTAGCGGCTTTGTGTTTAAGATCCAGGCCAACATGGACAAGAACCACCGCGACCGCATCGCCTTTGTGCGCATTTGCTCGGGCAAGTTCGAGCGTGGCATGGATGCCTTCCACGTGCAGGGCAACCGCAAGCTCAAGCTTGCCACGGGTACCTCGATGATGGCCGATGACCGCGCCATCGTGGACGAGGCGTACGCGGGCGATATCGTGGGCCTGTTCGACTCGGGTATCTTTAGCATCGGCGACACCGTGTGCTCCGGCAAGCGCCACGTGCAGTATCCGCAGATTCCGACGTTTGCCCCCGAGATGTTCGCCCGCATTACGCAGGTCGACACGCTCAAGCGCAAGCAGTTTGTCAAGGGTATGGAGGAGCTTGCCCAGGAGGGCGCCATCCAGATTTTCCGCGAGCTGGGTGCCGGCATGGAGAGCGTCATCGTGGGCGTGGTCGGCGTGCTGCAGTTTGAGGTGCTCGAGCGCCGTCTCAAGGCCGAGTACCGTGTTGAGGTTCGTCGCCAGCCGCTGCCCTATACGGACATCCGCTGGATCCAGAATGACCCCGACACCATCGATATCCCGGGCCTTTCGCTCACGCGCGACACCCTGCGCGTCGAGGACATGCGCGGCGGTAAGCTGCTGCTGTTCACGAGCCCGTGGAACGTGGATTGGGCAACTGACCACAACCCCGACCTTATCCTGTCGGAGTTTGGCAACGTGGCCTTTTAACGCATCGGCGCGGTGGCCCTGCGGGGCTGCCGCGCCATTTACTTGCCTGATGCCGTGTGAGCGGCTATCATACCCACCGTCGTCTCAAGACCGGGGCGTCCGAGCAGTTCGGGCCCGATATCCTGCTCGTTAAACCTAAAACCAAAGGAGTACATAATGATCAAGAAGGTCATGGAGGACTACAAGGTCCTGTTGCGGAGCATTCCCGCGGCAACGGTTTCGCTGTTTTTCGTGAGCGTCATCATGATGAACTTGCTGGCCAACAAAGAGCTTATCAGCCTGCCGTATCTGGCACTCGATTGCGGCTTTGTGGTGAGCTGGGTTTCGTTTTTGTGCCAGGACATGATCTGCAAGCGCTTTGGCGCCAAGGCATCCATCAAAATCTCTATCCTCGCGCTGCTGGTCAACCTGGCCGTGAGTCTGTGCTTTTGGGCATGCTCGCTCACGCCCGGCATGTGGGGCGCCTACTACGACACGGGCATGATCGAGGTCAACACTGCCCTTAACGCCACCATCGGCGGCACCTGGTACGTGGTGCTGGGCTCTTCGCTGGCAATGCTCGTTTCTGCCGTGGTTAACTCCACGCTCAACCAGTCGCTCGGCCGCATGCTCAAAAAGAATAATTTTGCGAGCTTTGCCTTTCGCTCCTATGTGTCCACGGGCATTGGCCAGTTTATCGACAACTTGGTCTTTGCCATTGTGGTGAGCCACACGTTCTTTGGTTGGACCTGGGTGCAGGTCCTTATGTGCTCGCTGACCGGTGCTGTTGCCGAGCTGCTGTGCGAGGTTTTCCTGAGCCCCGTGGGCTACAAGGTCGTGCGCGGCTGGGAGCGCGAGAATGTGGGCTCCGAGTACCTCGAGCGCCACGCAACCGCCTAAGGAGCAAGTATGCGGGTTTTGATCACGGGCGCTTCGGGCGGTATCGGAGCCGCGTGCGTGCAGCGCTTTTTGGACGAGGGCCACGAGGTCGTGGGCTTTGATCTGCTGCCGGCGGCGATCGAACACGAGCGCTACCGCCATCTGATCGTTGATGTCCGCGAGCCGGACTCGTTTCCAAGCGACCTTGAACCCCAGGTAATCGTGAATGTTGCCGGTACGCAGGATTCGGCCGACGACATCGCCGCCAACCTGTGTGGCACCATCAACGTGACCGAGCGCTACGCCTTTGTGGGAGAGGGGCTTGCCGCCAAGCCGGCGCCGGCTATTAAATCCGTGGTCAATGTGGGGTCGGCGAGCGGGCATACGGGATCGGAGTTTCCCGCCTATGCTGCCAGCAAGGGCGGCATTATCGCCTACACCAAGAACCTTGCAAACCGGCTGGCACCGCAGGCCATCGCCAACAGTGTGGACCCGGGCGGCGTTATCACGCCGCTCAACCGTTGCGTGATGGAAGACGAACACCTGTGGAACCAGATTATGGAGCTCACACCGCTTAAGCGCTGGGCCACCGCCCAAGAGATCGCCGAGTGGATCTACTTTGTGGGCGTGACCAACCGGTTTATGACCGGGCAGAGCCTGCTGATCGATGGCGGCGAGGCCGGCCGCACGCAATTTATTTGGCCCGAGTAGGAAACGCGCCCGATGGCAAGATTGCCGTCGGGCGCGTTTTTGATGTATCGATTTTTATCCGAGGCAATTCCAGTTGACGGGGGTCGAGCCGTGCTGTTCGAGTAGCCGATTGGCTGCCGAGAAGGGGCACGACCCCATAAAGGCGGGGAGTTCTGCCGTGGCACGGTTGGCCGAAAGCGGCGAGGGATGCGTAGAGGCCAGGCAGAACTTGTCGGCTGCCTTGTCCGCGCCAGTCGCGACGAGCTTGCCTTCGACCATCTGTTGGGCAAAGCGACCCCATGCCAAAAAGACTACCGGCTGGGGCAGCTGGCAGCAGCGTTCGATAACGTAATCGGTGAGCGTGCTCCAGCCCAGTTTGGCGTGCGAGTTGGCGGCATGCTCGCGCACGGTGAGCGTAGTGTTGAGGAGCAGGACGCCCTGCTGTGCCCATGGTGTTAGGTCTCCCGTGGCGGGAATGGGGCAACCCAGGTCGGCTTTGAGCTCCTTATAGATGTTGCGCAGGCTCGGCGGCAACTTGGTTTGCGTCGCGGGGACCGAGAACGACAGCCCCATGGCCTGGTTGGGTCCGTGATAGGGGTCCTGACCCAAGATGACAACCTTGACCTGGTCGGCCGGCGTGTAGGCGAGGGCATTGAGAATGTCGTCTTGTGCCGGATAGATGGTCTGCTCGGCACGCAAAAGGGCGATGCGCTCGAGCAGCTGGTTCGTAGTGTCACGTACCGGCTGCGGCGCATCGCCCAACCAAGTTGCTATGTTGCGGTCGCGGGTCGCGGCGTCCATGGGGCTCCTTTGCGTCAGATGCTCTGTTTGCATCTATTGTAAAGGCGCACCGGTTGCCTTTATGCCGCGGCTGTATAAGGAGTGGGGTCTACGAGACGCGCTCGGGCGCTCCTGCCATGCGAGCCTGTCCATGTGCGTGAAGGCGCGGAAGCTCGACGGTTGCCACCATGACGCCGGTGAGGATGAGAGCGGCGCCAAAGAAGGCGATGGGGCTCAGGACCTCGCCGACCAGGAAGAACGAGAAGACGGCGGAGCAGACCGGCTCGAGCGAGAAGGCGAAGCCGGTGGTCTCGGCGGGCACGTGGGGCTGCACGAGCGTCTGGGTGATAAAGCCATAGGCAGAGCAGATGAGTGCGAGCGCGACGACGACCACGATCTCGCTGGGCGTACTGGGAAGCATGAAGCCGCCAAAGGCGCATGCGGCAATGCCCGAGAACAGGCCGCCAAAGCCCAGCTGCCAAACGCCCAGAGCCAGCGGGTCGACATCTTCGACAAAGCGCTTGGCTACGATAATGTGGCTGGCATAGATAAAGGCGGAGAGCAGCATGATGAGCGCGCCCGGGTTCAGGCTGGTGAAGTCGGCGCCCGAGAGCAGCAGCATGCCGCAGGTGACGATAGCCGTGCCGACGAGCACCTTGCGCTCGGGGGCGCGACGCAGCAGGGCGGCGTTGGCAAACGGCACGATCACGACCGTCAGGCTCTGCAAAAAGCCGGCAGTGGAGGCAGAGGTGAGGCTGGAGCCCAGGCACATGCAGGTGAGCTCGGTTGCCATAATGGCGCCGATGATAGCGGCGCGAACCATAAGGTCGCGGTTGATACGGAAAGCGCGCTTGTGGAAGAGCAGCAGGCAGGCCACAAAGGCGATGATGCAGCGCAGCGCAACGATGCTCGTGGCGTTCATGCTGTCCATGCCGATCTTCATGAGGGGGTACGAAAAGCCCCATGCGACGGGAACGGAAAATGAGAGCGCGATTGCTTTTTTGCGATCCATGGGGCTCCTTTTGTTACAGAACGGTTTCGTAAAAAGGATTCTGCTCTCAGATGTGGATGTAGTAAAGCGAATGTATCTTCAGTATGATTAAGAAATGCTAATGTTGGCAGAAAAAGCCCTGGCAAAACGTTTTACGTCTGCATTGATGGGGAGGCACAATGGCATCGCGGTATCAGATTGTTTGTATGGTGGTCGATCGCGGCAGTCTTAAGGGCGCGGCCGATGAGCTGGGCTATACGCAAAGTGCGGTGAGCCAGGCCGTCAAGGCGCTCGAGCGCGAGTTAGGCACCACGCTTATCGAGCGCGGCAAGCAGGGCGTTTCGCTTACGCGCGACGGCAAGCAGTATCTGCCGTACCTGCGCCAGATCGTGACCGCCGAGGCCGAGCTCGAGGGCAAGCGCCAGGAGCTGCTGGGACTTTCCTCGACTGATATTCGTATTGCGACGTTTACCAACGTGAGTCGAACCGTGTTGCCGCGCGTGATCCGCGACTTTGGGGCCCTGCACCCGGGCGTACACTTTACCCTCAAGCAGGGCGATTACACGCGCAACGCTCAGTGGGTGCACGATGGCGTGGTCGATTTTTGTTTTACGGCACGCGGATTTACCGCTGGGCTCGAGAAGCGTGTGGTCTATCACGACGAGTTGGTGGCATTGTTGCCGGCGGCGCATCCGCTGACGGCAAAGGAAAAGGTGACACTCGCTGACCTAGCGTCCGAGCCGTTTGTGCTGCTGGATGAAGGCGAACAGAGCCTGGTGCTCGATGCATTCGCGGCGCATGGGCTGTCGCCGCACGTGACGAGCGAGGTGACCGACGACTACACCATCATGGCGATGGTGGAGGAAGGCCTGGGCGTGAGTATGCTTTATCGCCGTACCGTTGAGGGCGTGCAAGCCGATATCCGTGTGCGGCCTATCGTGCATGCCCCCTCGCGCGACGTGGTGGCCGCCTGGCGCAGCTGGGACACCATGCCCATCGCCACGAGGCGCTTTATCGACTATATGAGCTCGCATATTGTCAATTAATGACTGGCGTGGCGTTGAGTGCGGTGTTTAGCGGGCTGTCGCTTTGGCTTGGGCGGCGCGATAGGTGCGTGCCGGGTGGCAGAGTAATACCGCCACGACCATAAAGAACGCCGTGGTGCCCAGGCTGATGGGGTAGACCATCATGATGTTCGCAAAGGTGCGGAAGTGCGGGAACACGCAGAACACCCAATAGAAGCGGATGCCGCAGACGCAGATCATGGTGATGAGGGCGGGCGTGAGCGAGATACCAAAGCCGCGCAGGTAGCCGGACATGTTTTCGTAGAACATGCTAAAGGCGTACGCCGGGAAGATCGAACACACGCGGATATAGCCGATCGAGACGATGTTGGGATCGCTGTTGAACAGCGACAAGATCTCGCGCCCCAGGCCGACAATAACGATGATCGTGGTGAGCGCGACGATACCGCCTTCGACCAGGCAGACCTTGAGCGTTTTGGTGCAGCGGTCGATCTGGCGGGCACCGTGGTTTTGTCCCACAAAGGTGGTGCACGCCTGGCTAAAGCTGTTGAGCAGGTTGTAGCATACGTACTCCAAGCTCATAGCGGCGCTCGATGCCGCCATGACCTCGGTGCCCAGGCTGTTGATGGCGGACTGGATGATGATGTTGGCTACGGCAAAGACGGCGCTTTGGATGCCGGCTGGCAGGCCGATCTTGACGATGCGCTTGAGGGCGAACGGGTCGATAGCCAGGTCGCGTGGGGTGACGCGGACGACGGAGCCGGTCTTGAGCAGGCGGATAAAGAGTGTGGCGGCGCTGACGGTGTAGGCGATGGCGGTGGCGATGGCGACGCCCGCGACACCCCAGTGGAGTACGGGGACAAAGATGAGGTCCAGGCCAATGTTGAGGACGGTGGACACGGCAAGCGCCTGCAGCGGCATGCGGGTGATGCCGACGGAGCGGAAGATCGCAGCCTCAAAGTTGTAGAGCAAGATCGAGGGCATGCTCAGCAAAAAGACGCGCAGGTAGAGCGAAGCGAGCGGCATGGTTTCGGCGGGAACGTTGAGGGCGGCGAGCATGGGCTCGGCAAAGATCTCGCCCAGCGCGATGACGATAAAGCCCACGAGCGCCATTAAAATCGAGGTATGGACGGCGCGTTTGACCATGTTCTGATCGTCGCGGCCGATAGCGTTGGCGATGACCACGTTGGAGCCAAGCGACATGCCAATAAACAGGTTGAGCATAAGGCTGGTAAGCGGAACATTGGAGCCGACCGCCGCCATGGCGAGGGTTCCCTGGTCGCCCGAGAAGTTGCCGATAATGACCGTGGCGATGAGGTTCGACAGCTGCTCCAAGATGCTCGTGGCGGCCACGGGGAAGGCGAACAGGGGAATATTGCGCCACAGCGAGCCGGTGGTCATATCGATGTGCTTAGATGCGGTATCAGCCATACGCTCTCAATCTCTAACATGCTATATCGTGCTTATTTGCGCAGACGATGATACTCCTAATGCAACCAGTCGGCACTTAGGGACGTTCCTTTTCTGTCGGCAGCTGGGGACACTCCTTATCTCTTCTAACTAGTCATTCAAGAACGTCCCCAATGACTAGGTGGGGAAGGCGTGCGACAATGGTGGGCGTTGTGTTGTTCGCGCTAAGGAGTTGCCATGTTGTTGTGTCCCGTTTGCCATGAGCCGCTGGTGGATGACGAACGCGGTGCTGCATGCGCGGGTGGGCACCGGTTTGACCGTGCGCGCGAGGGCTATCTATATCTATTGCGCTCGTCCAAGAGCGGCGACTCCATGGGCGATCCCAAGTCGCAGGCGCGCAGCCGTCGTGACTTTTTGAACCGTGGATACTACGCGCCGTTGCGCGATGCGATGGTCGAGCTGGTGCGCAAGCAGGTGTCTGGGCGCGCTGCGCCTACGAACGGCCCCATGACGTTGCTCGATATTTGCTGTGGCGAGGGCTATTACACGAGTGCCATGGGCGCGGTGCCGGGCGTGGGCGCTTACGGGTTCGACTTGGGCAAAGAGATGGTGCGCCTGGCCGCCAAGCGCGGCGATGCGACCTATTTCGTGGCCAACATGAAGGACATCCCCGTGGCGGACGGCGCCTTCGATATGGTGACCGAGCTCTTCGCTCCCTTTAACGAGCGTGAGTTTGCCCGCGTGCTGGCGCCAGAGGGCTCACTCTATACCGTGGTGCCGGGTGCCCGTCATCTGTTTGGGCTTAAGGAAGTGCTCTACGACACGCCATATCTTAATGACGAGAAGCTGCCGCAGACCACCGAACTCGAGTTGGTCGGAACGCGGCGGCTGTCTGCGAACATTACGCTCCAAACCCAGGCCGACATCGAGGCGGTGTTCCAGATGACGCCGTACTACTACCGCACGCGCCCTGCCGATAAAGAGCGCCTGGCAAACTTGGACACCCTTCAAACCGACATCGACTTCATCATCGCCGAGTACCGCCACGGCTAACAACCTGCCAAAAAGGGATAGGTTTGTTTTGGTAGGTTTTATCTGGGCAAACGTAAAGGGCCGACCGTGGAGATGCGCGATCGGCCCTTTTTAGTTGCTTGGCTGCAGAGCTTATGAGAAGCGAGCGCTTACAGGCGGTCCTTGTTCTCGGCCTTAACGGCGTGCGCCTGCTGAACAAAGAACAGGTCGTACACCACGATGACAAAGGCGACGATATTGACGGAGCTGCCGCCGAGCGCGGGAAGCGTGAGCGCGGCCTGGAGGAGCGTGGCTGCCGCGGCGACGATGCCGAGCTTAAACGCGCCATCCACCTGCGAAGGCTTGTTGGCGCCCTTGATACCCGCAACACCTGCGGCAAGGTCGACAAGGCCCTTGGCGACCAGCACGACCGCGGCGAGCATGGCGTTCGACCCGTACGTGGAATCGAGGTTGCCGGTCGCGATGCCGGCGATTCCAATGACGAGACTG
This sequence comes from Collinsella sp., assembly GCA_048342015.1. GTDB lineage: Bacteria > Actinomycetota > Coriobacteriia > Coriobacteriales > Coriobacteriaceae > Collinsella. The sequence continues at coordinate 25,975 of DBGDFS010000019.1, forward strand.
GCGATGCCCAGAACAAAATAAATCAGGGCAAGGATTTTGAGTGTCTTGCGAGCGGCGCTCATAGCTGGTCCTTTCGATGCGGGCGCGGAGAATCTGTCGCACCCAGGTTGCGGCACATATCGTGAAGCACATTGTAGTTCAACGGGGCGATGCATGCGTTTGAAAGCGTTTCTTGCCTGTACGGTCCAACCTTTCAAAAAGGAAAGCTGGACGTAAGCCAAATCGATGGCAGCTCATGTGCGGCGCTGCGATGATGAGGCCGTAACAAGGAGCTGGTCTCAAGGAGGAGTCATGATGTACGGAGCAGGGCAAGTGCGTGAGCCGCGGTCGTTGGGAAGGCGCATGGGTGATTCTGTGATCGCTGCCGTGTGCACGGGATTGATGGCGGTGCTTTGCATTGCGATGCTGTGGGCCATGTCGCATGTGGGACAATAGCGGACGGTTGGGTGCCGACATAAACGGCACTCACGTATTCGTTTTGCTTGTTAAGGAGTACCCATGGGCGTCGTCGATCCCTTTTCTGTTGCTCGGGCCGCGGGGCTTGAGCTGATCGGGAAGTCCGAGGGCCTCACGCTCACCGACGGCACGATGGAGCTGCGCGCCGATTTCACCCGCATGCTTCCGCGGCTTAAACAGGGCTGTCTGCAACAAGAGTTGCTGGTAAAGGCTGCGCGCGCAAAAGGCATCGAGCGGCCATGGGCGATTGATGCCACGGCGGGCTTTGGCGAGGATTCGCTGCTGCTGGCGGCCGCGGGCTTTACCGTCGATCTGTATGAGCAGGATTGCGTGATCGCGGCGCTCCTCAAGGATGCCCTGGATCGCGCGGCAGATGATCCGGCGCTTGCGGCTGCCGTGGCTCGCATGCGCCTTCATGCGGGCGAGGACAGCATTGCCGGCCTTCGCCATACAGCTGAGCTGATCGAGCAGGGCGAGCTCGCGGCTCCCGACGTGGTGTATCTGGACCCCATGTTTCCCGAGCGCACCAAAAGTGCGGCGGTCAAAAAGAAGTTCCAACTCTTGCACCATCTGGAACGGCCATGTACCGATGAGGAGACGCTGGTCGAAGCCGCGCTTGCGGTGCACCCGCGCAAGGTCGTTATCAAGCGGCCGGTGAAGGGCCCGCTGCTTGCCGGCGTTAAGCCGAGCTATCAACTTGCGGGCAAGGCCGTTCGTTACGATGTCTTGGTGCCGCCGCGCCCGTAGCTTGCGTGCGATGGTTGGCGCTCCGTCGGTGCCGTGCCGATGCGGTGCCTATTTCCAAGGGTGCGATGTCAGGTGCCAGCCGCCGCAGTATTCGCATTTGTAGCAGGCCAAACCGCGCCGCCCGCGGCTTTCGCAGTCGGCCATAACTGCCTCGGCCTCGGCGCGCGTGTCGTAACGGTTTTTGCGCTCGCACGATTTGTAGCGCCAGGCCTCGTCGCGCTCGGCGTTCAGGGCGTCGCGGCGCTCGTCTTCGCGCGCAAACAGGTCGCTCATATCGCCGCCCGTGGCAGCACCCAAAAACTCGCTTTTGGCTTTTGACCAAGCGGCTCGCTTTTTGCTCCCCATCTGCTTCGTGCCCCTCTCCAAACGCTGGTATCATTGCCCAATCAAAGTGATACCAATAAACGTGAGGTCGCCGCGTGATGATCAGAAAAACCCTCGATACCGACATTCCCGCCGTCATGGCTATCTATGACACGGCCCGCGCCTTTATGCGCGCGCATGGCAACGCCACGCAGTGGCCCGAGGGCACGCCTTCTGCCGAGCAGCTGGCTGCCGATATCGCCGCCGGTGGCAGTTACGTGTGCGAAGTCGACGGCCGCGTGGTGGCGACGTTTGCCTTTTTACCGGGCCCGGACGAGTGCTATGACGTTATTGAGGACGGGCAATGGCGCAGCGACACTCCGTACGCCGTGCTGCACCGTGTGGCGTCCGACGGCACCGCGCACGGTATCGCGGCCGCGATGTTTGCCTTTGCCAAAGAGCGTGCCGATCACCTGCGTATCGACACGCATCAGGATAACCTGCCCATGCAGGGTGCGAGTATTAAGGCGGGGTTTGAGCGCGCCGGCATCGTGTATGTGTCCGACGGTACCCCGCGCGTGGCGTTTGACTGGCTGCGTGAGGCATAAGAGCGGGGACGCGTGTCAACAATTTGCACGAGCGAAAATGGCCCCGGGTGGGGCCATTTTCGTTCGCTGGCTGTTTTGCAAGCCGGCTTTCGCAAGGCGCGAACCTACGAAAATCGCCGCGCGGCAACGCGGGGCGATGAGCTCGTTCGGGGGATAGGGCCCGCTTCGCCCGCCGGCCCGTACATTGTATCATCCAGTGTGGAACGAGGATGCCCGTTGCCGCGTGCGATGGGCTTGCAATAAGAGGCCTTGCAATAAGAGGAGAGCCATGTCGAAGCAAGCGGTCGTTGGAATCTTGGCGCATGTCGATGCTGGCAAGACCACGTTGGCCGAGGCCATGCTGTTCAACGCGGGTCGCATTCGCAAACGCGGCCGCGTGGACGATGGCGATTCGCATCTGGATACGAACGAGATTGAGCGCGAGCGTGGCATTACGATCTTCTCGTCGCAGGCCGTACTCGACCACGGCGATACCCACGTCATGCTCGTGGATGCGCCGGGGCATGTCGATTTTTCTGCCGAGGCGGAGCGCACATTGCGCGCACTCGACTACGCGATTTTGGTTGTGGGCGCCAACGACGGCGTGCAGGGGCACACCGAAACTCTGTGGCGCCTGCTTGCGCGCTATGACATTCCGATGTTCATCTTTATCAACAAGATCGATTTGGAGAATCCCGGCCGCGATGTTTTGCTGACACAGCTTGGGCAGCGTCTTTCCGAAGGCTGCCTGGATGCCAGCGAACTGCTGGCGGGCGGCGCCGTTCAGGAGGACGCTGCTGCGTTGGACGAGGCGGCACTCGAGGAGTTTCTTGGGGTGGGTGAGCTTTCCGTCGCAACGCTGTCGCGCATGGTTGCCGAGCGCAAGCTCTTTCCCTGCTTTGCCGGCTCGGCGCTCAAGGACCAAGGCGTGGACGAGCTGCTGGACGGCATATGCGCTCTGATGCGTGAACAGGCATGGCTTCCGGAGTTTGCCGCGCGCGTCTATCGTGTCAGCCGCGGGGATCGCGGTGAGCGCTTGGCTTGGGTTAAAGTGACCGGCGGCACGCTGCATGCCAAGCAGATGATTAACGGACGTTCCGGTGCCGAGGCATGGGAGCAAAAAGTCGACCAGGTGCGTATCTATAACGGCGAGAAGTATGAGCTTGCCCAAGAAGTTGCTGCTGGCGGCATCTGCACCGTGACGGGTCTTGCGCACGTTCGCCCGGGTGATGCCCTGGGCGCGGAGCCCGCGGGCGATACGCCCGTCATTGCGCCGGTCCTCACCTATACGGTGCTTCCGGGCGAACACGATGTCCACGCGGTGTTCAAAGCGCTGACTGAGTTGGCGGACGAAGATCCCATGCTCGGCGTAAGCTGGAACACGCATCTTGAACAAATACATCTGCAGCTCATGGGAGCGGTGCAGCTCGAGGTCGTGCAGCGCGTGCTGGCCGATCGTTTTGGCCTTGCGGTCGAGTTTGAGCCCGGCGGCATCCTCTATAAGGAGACCATTTCGCAGCCGGTCGAGGGCGTGGGCCACTTTGAGCCGCTGCGCCACTATGCCGAGGTACATCTGCGCTTGGAGCCGTTGTCGGCGGGCTCGGGCGTGCAGCTTGGCACCGTGACCTCGACCGACGAGCTCGATCTTAACTGGCAGCGTTTGGCGCTCACCAACGCTATGGAGCGCGATCACCTGGGCGTGCTGACCGGCTCGCCCATCACCGATGTGCGCATTACGCTCACAGGTGGTCGCGCGCATGCCAAACACACCGAGGGCGGCGATTTTCGCCAGGCCACGTACCGCGCGATTCGCCAGGGGCTCATGCAGGCGCGTGAGGCTGGCGCGGCGGTGCTGTTGGAGCCGTGGTACCGCTTTGAGCTCGAGGTGCCGGGGGAGTGCGTGGGCCGGGCGCTCTCGGATGCCACGCGCATGGGTGCCGAGTACGAGCCGCCGACGATAACAGGCGACCGGGCGAAGCTTGCGGGTCGCGTGCCGGCATCCGAAGTGCAGGATTATGCGCTGGAGGTGGCTGCCTACACGAGCGGTCGCGGTCACCTGTACCTGGAGTTCGCCGGCTATTCGGCTTGCCATGATGCCGAGCGCGTAATCGAGACGGCCGCCTATGAGCCCGAGGCCGATCTGCCCAACACGCCCGACTCGGTCTTTTGCTCTCACGGCGCCGGTTACACGGTCAAATGGTACGACGTGCCCGCCGCGGCGCACGTAAAGATCGATCCCGCCACCTTCCGCCCCTGGCGAGCAGCAGACGCAGAGTTCTTCTGCCATAGGTGATAGAAGGGCGGCCTCTTTGTCACCTGCTGTTGGTATAACTCGGTATAAGTTGGTATAACTATAGGCAGCGTTTGCCAATCCGAGGAGGCCGACATGAATCCAAATCCCTTTAAGCCAACGGCAGGCAAGCGGCCTCCGATGCTCATTGGTCGCGAGTCGGTCATCGAAGATTTCGAGGAAGGGCTCGATAACGGCGCCGGAGCGCCGGGCAGGCTCATGCTCATTACGGGAAACCGCGGCTGCGGCAAGACAGTTCTCCTGCGGGAGCTGCAACGTCTGGCCAGCGAGCGCGGATGGGCGGTTGTCTCCGATTCCGCTTCGCTTGGCTTATGCGACCGCTTGGCCGACGCGCTTCGCTCGAATAGGCCCGTTGTGACGTCAATGGAATTCGGTTCGTCGTTTGGCCGGATGTCGGTCGAGGCGGCGCGAGCAAAGGGCGAAACGTTGCGAGGGCTGGTCAACGAGCGCCTCAAGAAGCTCGGTCCAGGCAAGGGCATACTGTTTGCGATTGACGAGGCACAATCTGCGTCTATCGAGGAACTAGCGGCTCTTGCCGTTCTCTATCAGCAGGTGCTCGGAGACCAGGATGCCACGGGATTGCCCGATAGCGACCAGCGCGGTCTTGCGCTGGTGTTCGCCGGCTTACCCAGTATGGTTGACGATCTGCTCGAAGAGCCGAGCGTGACGTTTTTGCGGCGTGCCCAGCAGCGTACGCTGGGGGCGATATCCTTGCCCAAGGTGCGTGATTCATATATCCAGACGGTTAAAGACGCTGGTCTTTACGTTGACGCGGAGACGGCGGACCTTGCGGCACACAGGAGCATGGGGCATCCCTATATGGTTCAGCTGGTGGGCTATTACATGTGGCGCTCTGCTGTCCGGCGTGGCTCGCAAGTCATCGAAAGGCACGATGTCGAGGATGGCCATGCGGATGCCGTCTCCGAGTTCTACGAAGCGGTTGACGCGCCTCTATATTACGGGCTGCGCAGTCCACAGCGCCTTTTTATCGAGGCCATGGCGGTTGACGAGGACAAACCGACTCGCATGGCGGATATCATTGAGCGCTGCGATCGCACCCAGAGCTGGGCGAGCAAATATCGCGCAAGCCTGATTCGCGAGCGCGTCATCGAGGCTGCCGGATACGGCCTCGTCCGATTTACCGTGCCCATGCTGGGCGCGTACATTCGCGATCGAGTTTTATGGCATGAGTAGGGTGATAAAGGTGACGGAACAGAAGATGAGCCCGCAGGCTATCGAGGTGCGTGGCGCGCGTGTACACAACCTCAAGGACATCGATATCGATATTCCGCTGGGAAAGCTCGTGGGTATTGCCGGCGTGTCGGGTTCGGGCAAGAGCTCGCTGGCGCTGGGGGTTCTTTATGCCGAGGGCTCGCGCCGCTACTTGGAGGCGCTCAGCACCTATACCCGCCGTCGCCTGACGCAGGCCGAGCACGCCCAAGTGGACGAGGTGCTGCACGTGCCGGCGGCGCTCGCATTGCATCAGCGCCCCAGCGTGCCGGGCGTGCGCTCGACCTTTGGTACCATGACCGAGCTCAACAATAGTCTGCGCCTGCTCTTTAGCCGTTGCGCCCATCATGTGTGCCCGCGCTGCGGGGCGCGTGTGGAGCCGAGCCTTAACGTTGCCGCAGGCCTGTCGCTCACGTGTCCGACATGCGGCCGCGAGTTCTACGCGCCGAGTGCCGAGGACCTTGCCTTTAACAGTGGCGGTGCGTGTCCCACCTGCGGCGGCACCGGTGTCATGCGCGAGGTGGACGAGGCGAGCTTGGTACCCGACGAGTCAAAGACTATCAACGAGGGCGCGGTGCTTCCTTGGGGCACGCTCATGTGGGATCTGATGAAGCAGGTGGCCGGCGAGATGGGCGTGCGCACCGACGTGCCGTTTAACCAGCTCACGCCTCAAGAGCGCGACATCGTGTTTCATGGTCCGGCGGTTAAGAAGCACATCCTCTACGTGCCTAAAAACGGCGAGGGCGCTACGCCACTCGACTTTACCTATTACAACGCCGTCTATACCGTCGAGAATGCGCTCGCCAAGGTCAAGGACGATAAGGGCTTAAAACGCGTTGCGCGCTTTTTGCGCGAGGGCCCATGCCGCGATTGCGGCGGCACGCGTCTCTCCGAGGCTGCGCGCCAGCCCCAGGTGCGCGGTATCAATCTGGCGCAGGCGGCGGCTATGACGCTGGGCGAGGCGATTGAGTGGGTGCGCGGGGTGCCCGCATTCTTGCCGCCCGAGATGCAGCCCATGGCGACGGATATCTGCGATTCGTTTTTGAGCGCGGCCCGTCGTCTGGTCGACTTGGGTCTCGATTACCTTTCACTCGACCGCGCCGGCGCCACGCTTTCCACGGGTGAGCGCCAACGCGTGCAGCTTGCTCGCGTGGTGCGTAACCGATCGACAGGCGTGCTTTATGTGCTGGACGAGCCTTCGATCGGCTTGCATCCTGCCAATGTCGACGGCCTGGTAGGCGTGATGCGAGATCTGGTGGATGACGGTAACACCGTGGTTGTTGTCGACCACGATACGCGCGTACTGGCGGATGCCGACTATCTGGTCGAGATGGGTCCCGTTGCCGGAGCAGGCGGCGGCAATGTGATCGCCGCTGGTACGGTAGACGAGGTCGAGCAATCGCAGGGCAGTCGCATCGCGCCGTTTTTGCGCTCAGAGTCCAAGCGCTTGCGTCCGCAGGTGACTGATGAGGAAATGTTCGACCAGGGCCATATCCGCATGGCAACCGAGGCCATCCATACCGTCAAACCGCTCGAAGTCGATATCCCGCGCGGCCGCCTTGTCGCGGTGACGGGCGTTTCGGGTTCGGGCAAGACGACGTTGGTGCTCGAGACGCTCATCCCGGCGCTCAAGGCGCAGGCAGCCGGCGAACGCTTGCCGGGGCACGTGCGTTGGGTCGATGCCGAGGGCATTGCCCGTGCCAACCTGATTGACGCCACGCCCATCGGTGCCAACGTGCGCTCGACGGTAGCGACCTATGCCGACATTCATGACGAGCTGCGCCGCGCCTTTGCACGTACGCCCGAGGCCAAGGCGGCGGGATATAAGGCGGGCGCCTTTAGCTACAACACCGGTGCCCTGCGCTGCCCTACGTGCGACGGCACGGGCTCGATATCGCTTGACGTGCAGTTTCTGCCCGACGTCGAGATCGTCTGCCCGGCATGCCGTGGCTCGCGCTACGCCGAGGCCGCCTCGCATATCCATCGCGAAGGCAAGGATGGCAGTCTGCTTACGTTGCCGCAGCTTATGGATATGAGTGTGGATGAGGCGCTCGACGCCACACTGGGGCTCAAGAAGGTTCAGGCGCGCTTGCAGACCTTGCACGACCTGGGTTTGGGCTATCTCACGCTCGGTGAGCCCACGCCGGCGCTTTCGGGCGGAGAGGCACAGCGCCTTAAGCTCGCGAGCGAGATGGGCCGTGTTCAGGATGATGCCGTATTCGTGTTCGACGAGCCCACGATCGGACTACATCCGCTCGATGTTCAGGTACTGCTGAGTGTGTTCGACGGCCTTGTTGCCAAAGGCGCCACGGTTATCGTGATTGAACACGATCTCGACCTTATCCGTAACACCGATTACGTGATTGACATGGGGCCGGGCGGTGGCGATGCGGGCGGGCAAATCGTCTGCGCCGGTATGCCGGACGACATCGCAGCCTGCTCCGCAAGCATCACCGGCCGCTACCTATAGACAATGAGGCAAAGGGACAGTCCCTTTGCCTCATTGATGCCTATTTCACGCACTGAGCGGAGAGATAGTCGCGGAAGAATGGCAATTCAAATGCGACGAGCCCTCGTCCTCGCTCCCCGATGATGCCGGCGTCTATCATGCGGCGTCGGTAGCGGGAGACCTGCTGCGGCGAACGCCTAAGGCGCTCGACAAGGTCAGCGGTGGTGGACTCTTCCTCGTCATCGAGCATGGCGATGAGGAATCGCTTGTCCTCTGCAGTGAGTTCCCGATAGGTTGCCGCGAGGATTCGGTCGTCCATCTCGTCGCGCGCGATTTTGATTCCCAGGTCAAAGTCGCGTGACGAGATCTCCTTCGAATCGCTTGTGAGATCCCAGGCACGGTAGCCTACGAGTTGCAATAGGAAGGGAAAACCAGAGATCGAGCGAACGGCTCTATCGATTCCCTCAGCATCTGCCAAGCGATCGTTTTCCTGGATCGTGCGAATCAAGGCCTCGCGTACGTCATAGTCGGCAATGCGACCCAGATGATATTGTTGGGCGCGGCGAAGGAACGAGACCGTCTTGTGGTTCAGCAACGTCGAGACGTTGTTGGGAAGTCCCGCCATGAGCAGGGCGACGCGTTTCCCATCGGTCACAAAGTGCTGATACGTCGCTGCGAGCTGAATCATCTCGTCGAGTGTCGGGTCCACCTCGTCAACCGTGACGAGCAGACCGGTGCCCGCCTCGTTGAGCTGGTCGATGATGTCGCTCATGCGATAACGCCAGGTTGAGGCATCGTGGACACGATTGACCTCGATGCTGCCGAGCGGTGCAATTCCGAGGCCGGTGACTTCGAAGTGGTTGGACGGGTCGATGAGATGGGCTGCGGCGCGTTTCGCCCCGAACTCGAGTTCCTCAAGCATTCCCGGGAGCGCGGTCGTCTTTACGGCTATCCAGCCGTGGGATTCCGCCCTTGTCGCGAGCGACGACATGAGAGCGGTTTTACCGGTTCCACGCGCGCCTGAGAAGATCGAGGTCAATTCTGGGCGCCTGCGCTGGCTCAAGAAGGCACGGTCCAAATCCCGAATAATCTGTTGTCTGCCAGCGAGATGGGCGGGAACCTCACCAAAACTGGGGGTAAACGGGTTCTCGAGATATTCCACAAGGCTCTCCTTTCACACCGCCGTTTAACTTCATTTTACTTTAGTTAATTCTGATTAAAAGTGAGGCTCTTTATCTAGAACATCAATTGGGCGTGTGTGCCATCGGCGTGGCGCCTGAATGTGACAAAGGGGCAGTTCCTTTGTCACATTCCCGGAAAGCCTGTTTGGCGTAGGGCCTCGTAGAGGACGATGGCGGCGCTGTTGGAGAGGTTGAGTGCGCTGATGCGGTAGTCGTCCGGATTGACGAAGTTGCCGCAGATATCCTGCCGAAGGATGGCCTCATGGCCGTCCTCGATATGCCCCAGCGATTCCTCGTGGGCTTCCCAGGTCTCGGCGTTATCGAGTGAGTCGCAATCGCGCAGCATCGGGATGCGCTCGCAACGCTCGGACGCCGCGGCAAGCAGTGGCTCGGGAATACCCGAGCTCTCGCTGCCAAAGACCAAGTAGTCTCCATCGCGGTAGGTACTCTGCGCATAGGTGCGGCGTGCCTTTTTGGTCAGCAGATGCAGGCTACCATCGGCAGGGGAGAGGTCGTTGCGCGCAAGAAAATCCTCCCAGCCGGCATAGGTCGTCACGTCCAAGTTTTGCCAGTAGCCCAGGCCGGCGCGACGCACCGTCTTGTCGTCGAGTGAAAACCCCAGCGGCTCCACCAGATGCAGGCGGGCGCCGGTGACCACGCAGGTGCGGCCGATATTGCCCGTATTGGCCGGAATCTCGGGTGCATACAGCACAATGTTGAACATGAATCTCCTTGGCTTAGAACGAAAAACCACCACGAAGGGCACCTTCGTGGTGGTTTGGCGGTTACATAGGCGGAAAAATGCCCGCTTGGATAAACCTAGGCGCGGTGCCAGTCGGTCAGGCAGGCATCGAGGGAGGCGATGAGCGCATCCTTGTCCATGTGACGGCCGATGATGCACAGGCTCGTCATGCGGTCGCCCGTCTCGTCGTCCCAAATCTGCATGATCTCGGGGTTCTCGTCGATGATCTTCTGCTTCTCGCCCTCGGGCGCCGAATCGACAAACAGGCCGTTCTCCATCAGGCGCATCTGGTGGCCGGCCTGCTCAAACATGTAGCACATGTCCGGATCGCCGGTCTGCCACAGCGGACCCTTGACGCGGATGACCTCGTCGGGCCACTCCTGCTCAACAAAATTGGTGAACTTCTGCAGGTCAAACGGCTTGCGGCGCGAGTACACAAAGGTCTCGATGTCGTACTCGAGTACCTCGGGGTCGTCGTGCTCCTCGGGATGCTCCATGGCCTCGATCCAGGCGGCGGAGTTGTAGGCGCGCATAAAGTCGAAGCGGTCGGTGTCGAGCAGCTCCTCCATGGGGACCTCGCCGTTTTGGGCCTCGACAATCACGGCGTCCTTCTGCAGGCTGCGCACGATGGCCTTGAGCTCGGCGATCTGCTCAGGGCTCACGGTATCGGTCTTGTTGAGGATGAGCGTGGAGCAAAACTCGATCTGCTGGATGAGCAGGCTCTCGATGTCGTCCTCGTCGATATCCTCTGCCAGCAGGTCGCGACCGCCGTTGAACTCGTCGTACATGCGGGCGCAGTCGACCACGGCCACGATGTTGTCGAGCGCGAGCTTGGGCTCGCCGCCCACCTTGGCCTCGTCGCAGAAGCTCGAGATGGTGTAGGCGATGGGGATAGGCTCGCAAATGCCCGATGCCTCGATGATGATGTAGTCGAAGTTGCCCGAATCGGCGATGCCCTGCAGCTGGTTGGCCAGGTCATCCGAAAGCGTGCAGCAGATGCAGCCGTTGGTGAGCGGGATGAGGTCATCGGTCTCGGAAAGGCCGCCGTCGGCGATAAGGCTGGCGTCGACGTTGATCTCGCCGATATCGTTGACGATCACGGCGGCGCGGATGCCGCCGTCGTTAGCGAGGATGTGGTTGAGCAGCGTGGTCTTGCCGGCACCGAGGTATCCGGTAAGCATGATGATCTTCACGGGTTTGTTGGGCATGTGCCCTCCTTTGTTAGACATGGCTTACAGTTGAATCTTATGCCAAACGCCTGCTCTTATACCCACGCGCCGGCAAATAACACAAGCTACTCCCAGGCTCCCCATACATCGGGGCAATAACCGACGGTGGCCTTTTTGCCGTTGCGCACGATGGGTTCGGCGAGAACCTGCTGGTTCTCGAGCAGCTTGTCAAAGCGCTGGCTGGGGGTGAGGTGCTGGATGAGCGCGAGCGTCTCCTCGTCCTTGGCCTTGGGGTTGAGTAGCTTGTCGATGCCGCCGACCGCCTGCATCACGCTCGTGAGCTCGCCCTTGCTCATCTCCTTTTCCTTAAGGTCAATAAACTGCACCTTAATGCGGCGCTCCTTAAAATAGCGTTGGGCCTTCTTGGTATCAAAGGACTTTTTGGTGCCGAAGATTTGAATATTCATTTATTGTTCCGCCGTTCTAACGAACGGCGGTCACCTCGACGCTGCAAAGCCATCTGATGGGCAATCTGCCTTTCAATCGTCGGGCGCGGGCAAAAGCCCAGCGCCCTCCTCTTTCAAGGCACCTTGCCTCATCAGCTGGCTTTTCGCTGACATTGATAGGACATCGAGGTTACCGCCGCTGGACTTATCGAATGAAGTTGGTCGTTGCGCGATCTGCCTCGGGTGCGTTGATACCGGCGGCCTGTCCTGCCTCGATACAGCGCAGGAGCCAGGCCATGTTTTTGCCGATGTTTCGCATGGTGGCAAGGCCCTCGGCATCCCCATCGGCGTCGCCGGGCACGCGGCCAAACACGTTGTTCCAGTAGGTGGAGGCAACTACGGGCATTTGCTTAATGGTGAAGTACTTGTTGAGCACATCGAAGGTGGTCGAGGTGCCGCCGCGACGGGCGACGGCGACTGCGGCGCCGGGTTTGTGCTCAAAGGCATGCCCGCCTGCATAGAAGGCGCGATCGAGGGCCGAAAGGATGCGTCCGCTGGGGTGCGCGTAGTAGACGGGCGAGCCAAAGACAAAACCGTCGGCCTGCTCGGCGGCAGCGATGAGCTCGTTCACCACGTCGTCGTCAAAGGTACAGCGACCGCCAAGTTTGCCGCACTGACCGCAGCCGATGCAGTCGCGAATGGGCTTGGCGCCCAGCTGAAACACCTCGGTATCAATGCCTTCGGTATTGAGCTGCTCGGCGACCTCGGCGAGTGCGCGGGCGGTGTTGCCGTTTGCCTTGGGACTGCCATTGACCAAAAGAACCTTCATCACAAACTCCCTCTGCTGTTGGTGACTTCTGCGGAGGATTATCGCACGAGAGGGCAGATGGCGTGGGGCGCGATGTGAAACGGCTTGTGTTTCACATCGCGCCCCACAACGCTAGTCCAGCTTGGTGCCCGGTACTTGCGGTGCCTCTATAAGCCGCGCTTTGAGCTCGTTCAAAATGGAAACGGGCTGTCGATCGACAGCGTCCAGATGAAGTGTCGCCACACGAATGGGTGGCTGATATTCAAGCGAGCCGATGAGCACGGGAGAACCCAGGAACCGCTCGATTTCTTCTGCGATCGCGTCGGTCTCTTCGGGATCAAAGTCGTCGAAAAGCGCCGCGAACGTCGGCCCCGTCGAGCGGAACAGGCGACCCTTGCCGCGCGAGCATTCCATGAGGCAGGCGGCGCTTTCTGCCAAAACGCGGTCGCCCGCATCAAAGCCAAAGCGGGCATTGACCTGAGCGATATCGTCGATTTTGATGGCGATCAAACCAGCCTTGCGCGCCACGCGACGCATTTCGCCAATGGCGTTGACCAGGGCGTGAATATCGCCCAAGCCGGTCACGGAATCGGTCGTATCTGCCAAGCTTCGGTTGATGATAATGCCCACATACATGCCGGGCTCGGTATCGGTGCCGTCCAAGCGGTAGCCCGTGCAGTCGCAAAGCGCGTATTTTCCGGTGGCATCCATTACGCGATACTGCATGTAGTGGAAGTGCCACGTGCCGTTTATCACCATGTCGAGCTCGGCACGTACGTTGTCGCGGTCCTCGGGATGAACGCGGGCGAGCCACATGTCGAGTGAGTTAAAAGGGTGCTGGGAGGGCAGGTCAAAATCGCGCACGGCGTTAACCGACCATTGCGATTCTCCCGTATCGAGATTGAGGATAAACGGATAGCGCGTCTCGGAGCTCATGGAGATCGCTTGGAACACCCGGTCGTTGCAGGGAGGCTGATCGACGATTGGGCGTTGCGGCACGTCATCGTCTTTCGGTTGCTGCACACGATGCATAAGCTTATAGCGATACATCTTGCGATCGGCATCCATCGTCATCTGGCGACGCGTGTCGCCAGCAAGTGGATCGACGCGCGAGCAGCCAAAGCTAAAGCTGCCGATCATGGGCGCCTTGCCACCTGAGCTCGCCTCGATCAGCCTGGTACGCACCTGCTCCAAGCGCTGCTCGAGTTCAATCTCGTTTGCGGAGGGCGAGATGAGCACAAACTCGTCTCCACCGATACGGAACAGCATCTCATCGTGCTCCATGGTTTCGGAGAGCGTGCGGCAGATGCTCAGAATATAGCGATTACCTTCGGCGTGGCCAAACCTATCGTTGCAATGCTTGAGATGGTCGATGTCAATATAGGCGCAGGTGAAGGGGTCGCCTTTGCGCCAGAGTTGCTCGACGTGACGGTCGAATCCGTTGCGGTTGCCCAAGTTGGTGAGCGGATCGATATAGGCGTTGCGCTCAAGCAGCTGGCGCTCTTGTTGCAGGATGGCATGCGTCTTTTGCAGTTGCTCACCAACGGCGCGTAGCTCAGCAGGCAGCGCGGCAACATCGAGTTCAGCGGTCGAGACGCCGTTCGCAAGTCGCTGAAGATAGGCAATAATCGATTGCTCGCCCAGGCGATATGACTCGTTCATGATGGATAACCTCCTTGGGCGGAACAACGGTTTGTATTATATCCCCAATTCGGTTTGAATTGGGGATATAAGTTAGCTAATGGAGACAAATGCCCCCTTCGACGGTGGCGTTTTGCGCGCGAGCGTATCAGTTGTTATTGCCACCATCGAGCAATGCCTCAAAATCCTTCGCAGGCATGGGGCGGTAGTAGAGGAAGCCCTGAGCGTCGCGGGCGCCCATTTGTCGTAGCATGTTTGCCTGCTCATTTGTCTCGACGCCTTCGACCACGACGGGCAGATGGAGCGACTGCGCCATTTCGAGCATCGATGAAATGATTTGCGTGCTGCGGCCTTGATCGCGGTCGGTGGGCACAAAGGTGCGGTCGAGCTTGATGACGTCGACGTTGACGTTCTTGAGCATCGCGAGCGTGGACTGACCGGTGCCAAAATCGTCCATATAGGTCGAGAAGCCGCGGGTGTGCAGATCTGCGGTCAGCTTATCCACGGCCTCGGATTCTCCCGTATAAGCCGTCTCGGTGATCTCGATACGCATGAGCTCGGGCGGTAGGTTGTATTGGGCGGCGAGCGCCCCCATATGTTCGGCAACGTCGCAGGCAAGGATATCCACGCGCGACACATTAAGCGAGACCGGAACCACGCGAAGACGGCGATCGAGACGCTCGCGAAGCCATATGGCGACACCCTGCCAAATGTACTTGTCGAGCGTCACTACAAAGCCGCTTTCCTCGAGTGCGGGGATAAACGTTGCGGGCGAAATGAGAGAGCCGTCCTTGTCAATCCAGCGGGTGAGTGCTTCGGCGCCAATAATCTCGCCGGTTTCCATATCGACCTGGGGCTGAAGATAGTACGTGATGCGACCATTTGACAGCGCGTACTGGAATTCGGTCAGCGTGCGGTGGAACGCGACTTCGCGCTCGTACTCCGCGGGGCGGAAAATAGCAATGCGCTCCTTAAAGTCGTTTTTTGCGCGTCGATTGGTTAACATGGCCTTTGCCTGCGCATCGATGGTGATTTCCTCATTGGAGTCGATGGGGTAAACGCCCATGGACGGCCAAAAACCTACGCCGTCATCATGTCTGGCTACGGCCTCGCGAACGCGGTTGTAGATTTGATGGACGGTGATGTGCTTAAAGGGGATGAGTACACAAAAGTCATCTTGGCCCCAGTACCCTGCGACGCCCATATCGGCATTCTCGATGTCCTTGAGGACCGTGCCCACATCGGCGAGTACGCGGTCGCCCTCGGCCTGGCCGTGCCATTCATTAAACAGGCGCATGTGGCCCATGTCGACTGTGGCGATGCACCAGGTGCCGTTGCGCCTTGCCTCGAGAAATGCGTTGGCGCGCCGCATAAACTCGCTGGGTCGATAGAGGCCCGTGAGCGAGTCGATACGTTCGGCTATGGCGCTTTTGCGCTCCGCCTCGGGTATGGGGAGGCTGTCGTTGGGAACAAGCCCGCCGGCCGTGCGAAGGCGACGGTCGAGTTCGCCTAAAACGGCGGTCGCTTGATGGGTTAAGTGCTCGTAAAAGGCCGGGACGACAAGGCAGACGGGAGTAATGGTGTCGCCTGCGATTCGAACAGGAGCGAAAACGGCCTCTTTAAGGTGGCGGGTCAGTTGCTCGAATGCCTCGTGGTCTAGTTCGTTGCTGAGCACGACGAACTGGACGCTTCGTGAACGGTAGACCCGGCTCCTGCCGCGGGTGATCGACAGCATGCGGCCTGCGTATTCGGCAAGCATGTTGTCGACAGCCTCGGCCCCGTAGAGCTCGTTGAGTTTTGTCGTGCCACGAACGCGCACCGCTATAAGCCCTGTCTCGCAACGATCGCGGCGGCAGGCGTCGATGGCGTTGACCAGCATGCACTGCGTTCCGAGGCCTGTGGCAGCGTCGACGGTTTCGGCAAGTGAGTGGTTGACGAGCTCGCCGACATAGAGCGAGGGGACATTTCCGTCGCCGTCGATACGAAACCCGCGAGCACGGCAAAGGACGTAGTCGCCGACGGCGTTGCGCACACGATACTGCATGACGCGACGGTGCTTGGTGCCGTTGTAGACTTGGTCGATGTCGTTGATGCAGGCCTCAAGGTCGTCGGGATGGACGCGCGTTTTCCAGTAATCGCGACAGTTGTCTATGTGCTCCGAGGGAAGGCCAAGATCGCGCAAGGCACCTTGTGACCAAAGGGTGCGATGTTTGTCCAAGTTCTCGATAAAGAAATAACGGCCCTCGTTGAGCATCGAAAAGGCGTCAAAAATACGATCGCTTATTTCGAAGTCGTCGGCGTGGACTTGCGTGATATTGCGTCGATCGAGGTGCATGGCATGACGTAGCTTGTAGTCGTACATGCGATGGTCGGCATCGAGCGTCATGCGATTGGAAGCTTCGCCCAGGGCGGGGTCGGCATGTGACACTCCGTAGCTAAACGAGTGGGGCATCTCGGAATCGTTGTTTTTGAGCAGAACCGTTCGGCAGTGTTTCAGACGTTCGGCGAGGTCGTCCTCGGTTGCAATCGTAGATAGGATGGCAAACTCGTCGCCGCCTATGCGAAACGCCGCTTCGCCCACCTTCATATACAGCTTAAGATAGAGACTTACCTGCAAGATATAGCGGTTGCCCTCGTCATGCCCAAAGACGTCGTTGCAGTGCTTGAGATTGTCGATATCGATGAACGCCATGGTAACGGGGGCGTCCTGCTCCCAGAGCTCCTCGAGGGAACGGGCAAAGCCGCCACGGTTGCCAAGCCCGGTAAGCTGGTCGGTAAAGGCAGTCCTGATCAGATCCTCCTGCCGTTCGAGAAGGTCGCGGACGGTCTTTTCGAGCGTTTCGGTGTAATTGCTGACAGTTTCCATGTTCTAAGCGACTTTCTGAGGTCGGGGCGGATTGCGTCGGGCGAGCTCGTTGTGTACACGCGTCGTTGCTCAGCGCTTTGCATGTATCCAGGCCCCGCCTTGCCGCGTTGTTGAGTTAATTTGTCGGCTAATGTTCGCTGTTGATAACAGCTGAGTAGTGTAAACAATAGTGCACAATTATATATGGGTGCACATGCTGTGGGCGGCTATTATTCGACAAGCGGTAGCGCGACGATGCGATGTTCGATAAAAATGCGACTGGGACGATATATGTTGACGGGTATACTTGTCCCGTTTTAAAACGCAGGAACGGAGATGGTCGCATGGCACAGTCAAATATGACGCGCACGGTGGGGCTGGCGCTCGAGGGAGGCGGCTACCGCGGTATGTATACGGCGGGCGTGCTCGACGTTTGGATGGAGCACGGTTTGACCTGCGACCATATGGTGGGCGTCTCGGCGGGCGCGGCGTTTGGCTACAACTTTAAATCGCGCCAGATCGGCCGCGCCATTCGCTATAACAAGGCCTATTGCGCCGACAAGCGCTATGCGAGCGTGACCAGCTGGCTGCGAACCGGCGATATGTACAATGCCGACTTTGCTTATCACGAGGTGCCTATCGAGCGCGATCCCATCGACTTGGAGGCGTATCGCACCTGTCCCATGCGATTTACGTGCGTGTGTACCGATATCGAGACGGGCAAGGCCGTCTATCACGATCTGCCGTATGGCGACGAGCGCGATATCGAGTGGATTCGGGCGTCGTCGGCAATTCCCGTGGCGACGCGTCCCGTTGCTATTGACGGGCATAAGTATCTGGATGGTGGCGTGGCTGATTCTATTCCCAGCGCGTGGCTGTTTGCGCAGGGGTATGACCGCAATATCGTGGTACTCACGCAGCCGGCGGGCTTTGTGAAGCAGCCCAACAGCGTGATGCCCATGCTGCGTCGCGTGTTCCGTCACTATCCGGAGTTTGTCGCAGCGCTTGAGCACCGGCATGAGGTCTACAATGCCACGCTCGATGACCTGGCACGTCGCGAGGCTGCCGGCGATATCTTTGTGGTGCGGCCGAGCGAATCGGTGAAGGTGCCGTCGCTGTGCCGCGAACCGGATGAGCTCGAGCGCATCTACCAGGTCGGTCGCCGCGATGCGGAGGCGACTTTGCCGGCGTTGGAGGCCTACCTAGCGGGGTAGGGGTTGCATACGGAAAGCGCATCCCGGAATGGAGGCCCAAACTGGGATGCGCTTTCCGCTCTAGAAGATATGAGACTGCGAATCGGCTGCTCGGCTTATGCCTATGCCTGCTGCCAGGTATCGACGAGCTCCTTGGCGGCGGCGTAAGGGTCGTCGGCACTGCAGACGGCGCTCACCACAAAGAAGCCGTCGACGCCGGTGGCCTTGAGCTGCGGCAGGTCGGCCGTCTTGACGCCGCCGCCCACCACAATGGGCACGGGACTTGCCGCGTGGAGTGCGGCCAGGTCCTCAAAGCTTTTGGTGATGATGGAGCCGTCGGCCGCGCGTCCGCAATCGCGCTTGGTCTTGGTCTCGTGGAGCGGGCCGATGCCCAGGTAGTCGACCAGACTCATGTCGGCGGTCTTGACGTACTCGAGCATCTCCTCGCAGCGGGCCGAAAGGCCCACGATGGCATCGGGGCCCAAAAGTTTGCGGCAGACCTCGACGGGAATATCGCTCTGGCCTACATGCACGCCATCGACAGCAATACCCTGCTCGCGCGCGGCGAGTACGCAGTCCAGGCGGTCGTCGATTAACAGGGCGACCTGACCGGTCTTGCCGGCCTGTGCGATTGCCTGCGCGGCGTCGCCGGTCAGTGCGATGATCTCGCGGGCGCTTGCCACCTTGGAGCGCACCTGGATGCAGGTAAAGCCTGCGTCGAGCGCCTGGGCCACCACATCGCCCACGGGACGTCCCAGCGTGTTTTCGGGGCCGAGTACCAGATAGGCCGAGATATCAAGGTTGTCGCGGATGCTCATCGTGCTTCCTCCTGCTTTTTGATCTGTGCTTCCATGCGCTCGAGTTTGCCGGTCATGGTGTCGGTAAATCCGGGTCGAATATCGGCTTTGAGCACGACTTCGGTGCGGATGCCCTTGCTCGCCAACACAAAGGTTGCGTCGCGCACGACCTGCATGACCTCATCCCAGTCGCCCTCGATCTCGGTGAACATCGAGGTGGTGCGGTTGGGAAGGCCGCTCTCGCGAATGACGCGAACGACCTCGGCGACCTCGGCGGATAGCTCATCGCCGGTGCCGCACGGGGCGATGGCCACAGCGACGAGCGTGTTCATGCCGGTATTGGTTGCAGGCTCGGACATGGCCTATGCCTCCTCGAGCTCGAGTCGGTTATCGGCAATGTCCTGGGCGGTTGCGCGGTAGAGCTCGTCGATAAAGGCAACCTTAAAGCTTGCCGGGGCATCGGCGACGGCGGCGGCACGCGTGCCGGCAACGTTGTAGACGGCGGTACCGCAGACTGCCGC
Organism: Collinsella sp.; assembly: GCA_048342015.1. Classification (GTDB taxonomy): domain Bacteria; phylum Actinomycetota; class Coriobacteriia; order Coriobacteriales; family Coriobacteriaceae; genus Collinsella. Next base: position 45,401 of record DBGDFS010000019.1, read on the forward strand.
CGTAAACGGATCGGTGGCGCAGGCGTACACGGCCAGCACGCCGCCCTGCGAGCAGCCGCAGCCGGTGATCTTTGACATGAGCGGGCTGCCGCCGTGGGACTTGGCCACGGTCGTGCCGTCGGTGATTAGGTCGACTTCGCCCGAGACCACTACGGCGCCGCCGGTGTAACGGGCGAGCGCCACGGCGGCATCGCGGGCGGCGTCGACCGTGTCGGTGGTATCGACACCGCGCACGCGGCTCAGATCAGCCGCCTCGCCCTCAAGACCCCACAGGCCGGCGAGTGCGATGATCTCGGAGGCGTTGCCGCGCACGATGGCGGGCTTGTACTGCTTGAGCTCGTTTACCAGCTGGGTGCGCAGGCTGCCGATGCCCAGGCCCACCGGATCGAGCACCCAGGGCTTGCCGGCGTCGTGTGCCGCCTTGGCCGCGCGGGGAATCGTCTGCTCGTAGATGGGGAAGAGCGTGCCCATGTTGAGATAGATGGCGCCGCCGCCGGCAACGAGCGCCTCGCCCTCGTCGGGCAGATAGACCATGGCGGCCGAACCGCCCACGGCGAGCTGCGCGTTGGCGACAAAGTCAATCGTCACCGTGTTGGTGATGGAGCCGGCCATTGGATTGGTGGCGCGAATCTCATCCACGGCCTTGACCACATTTTGCTTAAGCTGTTCCGAATCAATCACTGCACATGCCTCCTTGGCATAGAAAAGGGGCGCTGTGCATAGACAGCGCCCCTGTAAAGGCGGCATGCTCCCTACGCCAGCATTAACTGACAGGTTCAAAGGATTGGGCCCCATGCCCTCTCAGCCTTGTGGTTTGCACCGCCGGCACTCCCGCATCGAATCTGTTGTTCCCTATACTAACGCACCTGCCAAAAAGGGACGGGTTTATTTTGGCAGGTCGTTACAATAGGTAGGACCGATACGAATGGGGACCTCATGATCAAACTTGTGCTGACCGATATGGACGATACGCTGATTCCGGCCGAGCATGACGGCGCCAGCGACTACGCCATTGAGGGCATTCATGCCATGCAGGCAGCGGGTCTGCACTTTGGCCCAGTTTCGGGTCGCCAGCCGTCCGCGATGGGCTGGATGTTCAAAAATCGTTCCGAGTGCTTCTCGACTGGCGCGTTCTGTAACGGCCAGGTGATGTTTGTCGGCGGCGAAGTAGTCGCCTCGCGCGCAATCGACAACGATGCTCTGATGCGTTTGGCCGACTATCTGGAGCAAGAGACCGACGATACATTTCTAAAAGTCTACAGCCTGGGCGATGACTTTTGGGGCAACGATGCCCATTGTGTGACGAGTGACCCCGAGCGCGTTCGTCGCGCCATGGAGTCGGGCGGCAACGCGTGGCTCAAAGGCGAAGAGGCCCCATGTCGTCCCGTCGTCGATGACGCGTCGGTGTTTAAGGCGAATATCTGGAGTGCCCGTTCGCGTGAGGAGCTCGCGGAGCTACGTGAGCGCGTTGCCGCTGAGGTGCCGGAACTCTCGCTTGTGTTTCCCAACAACCGAGTGCGCCTGTTCGACATCCTTCCGGCTGGTTGGGACAAGGGCTGCGCTGCGCTGGAGCTGGCGCGCGCTTTGGGCCTGACGCCCGACGAGGTGGCCGTATTCGGCGATTCTGATAACGATTTGCCCATGATCGATGCCGTTCCTAACTCCGTTGCAGTCGCCAATGCCAACGAGGCCGTCACGGCTGCCGCACGCTGGCATATTGGCGCTGCGGCAGATGATGCGGTTGCCGGGGCTCTGCATCAGATTGCCGCCTGCGCCGCGACGGGGGAGATGCCGTCGTTTATGCGTCAAATGGACGCGGCAGGTTTTGGCGTCACGAACGTCTAGGGAGAAGGCTATGAAGCTTCAGCAGCTCAGATATGTTGTTAAGGTTGCCGAATGCGGTAGCATCACCGAGGCCTCGCGCCGGCTCTTTGTGTCGCAGCCCTCGATTACCGCGTCGATTCGCGATCTCGAAAACGAGATGGGTGTGCATATCTTTGAGCGCACCAACAAGGGCGTCATTGTGTCCGAGGAAGGCGAGACCTTCTTGGGCTACGCGCGCCAGGTGCTCGACCAGGCCGACCTGCTCGAGGGCAAGTACAAAGGCACGTCCGAGCAGGTGCCGCACTTTAGTGTGAGCTGCCAGCATTATTCCTTTGCCGTTAATGCGTTTGTCGATGTGATCCGCGAGTTCGATGCCGCGCGCTACGACTTTACCCTGCGCGAGGAGCAGACCCACGAAATTATCGAGGATGTCGCGCATATGAAAAGCGAACTCGGCATCCTGTATCTGTCGGAGCACAATCGCGAGGTCATCGAGCGCATGCTTGCCGCCAACGAGCTCGTGTTCGAAGGGCTCTTCTGCGCCACGCCGCATGTCTTCGTCTGCGCCGACCATCCGCTGGCGGGCCGCTCCAGCGTGACGCTCGAGGATCTGGAAGACTACCCGTTCCTGTCCTACGAGCAGGGCAGCTACAACTCGTTTTACTATTCCGAGGAGCTGACCTCGACGTTCGAGCGTCGCAAAAATATCCGCGTGCGCGATCGTGCGACGTTGTTCAATTTGGCCATGGGCCTCAACGGCTACACGGTATGCTCGGGCGTGATCAGCCACGAGCTCAACGGCCCCGGCATTATCTCGATTCCGCTCGACGTGGACGAGTACATGGAGATTGGCATCATCACGCGCAAGAACACGACGCTCACGCGCTACGGTCGGGCCTATATCGACGCGATTCGTCAGCATATCTAGGCTGCTGTGCTCCGCACGGTTCAAGTCTCTTTATGACAGTCCAGACTGATATAGGAAGCATCTATATCAAACTGTTATAAACGTATATTTTACGATGACCATATGAGCGCTCATACTCTGTCCCAGTAAAGCAACCGATGCAAAGGGAGATATCTATGAGCACTTCGATTCAACCGAACGCGCCGTTTCGCGCCGATATCGTCGGCAGTTTTCTTCGTCCGCAGGCTGTAAAGGATGCCCGTGCCGCCTATGTCGCGGGTAAACTCGACGCTTCCGGCCTTAAGGCCGTCGAGGACGAGGCCATCCGCGACTTAGTGGCCAAGCAGAAGGCTGCCGGCCTGCAGGTGATTACCGATGGCGAGTTCCGCCGCAGCTACTGGCACCTCGATTTTATGTGGGGACTCAACGGCATTGAGCGCCGCGCCTCGCGCACGGGCTACATGTTTCACGATGAGGAGACTACCGCCGACACCGCCGCGGTAACCGGTCCCATTAGCGGCGAGAACCATCCGTTCGTCGAGCACTTCAAATTTGTCAAGTCGCTCGAGGGTGAGGGCCAGATCGCGCGCCAGACCATTCCGGCGCCGATCCAGACGTTCTCCGAAGTCACACTCGACCGCTGTGATGGCCAGCAGGAGAGCCTGCGTGCCGTCTATAAGACCGACGAAGAGCTCGCCGATGCCATTGCCGCAGCATACCGCACCGTGATTGCCGACCTGTATGCCGCGGGCTGCCGCAACATCCAATTTGATGACTGCACCTGGGGCATCTATTGCGATACCGACTTTGTGTCCAAGACCGGCATGAGTCCGGTTGACCTGCAAAAGGTGAGCGAGCTGGGCGTGGCGCTCAACAATGCTGCCATCGCGGGCAAGCCCGACGATCTGGTTATCAATACGCACGTGTGCCGCGGCAACTATCACTCCACGTATGCCTTCGAGGGTGGTTACGATCCCATTGCACCGTACCTGTTTGCGCACGAGGATGTCGACGCGTTCTACCTTGAGTTCGATACGCCGCGCGCCGGTGGCTTTGAGCCGCTCAAGTATGCTGCTCCCGGCAAGAAGGTCGTGCTGGGCCTGGTGACCACCAAGGCCGCTGAGCTCGAGGACGAGGATGCCATCGTCGAACGTATCCACGAGGCCGCAAAGTATGTGCCGCTCGAGAACCTGTACCTGTCGCCCCAGTGCGGCTTTGCCAGCTGTGAGATTGGCAACAAACTGACCGAGGACGAACAGTGGGCAAAGATCGCGCTGGTCAAGCGCATTGCCGAGCGCGTTTGGAAGTAACGCTACCGTTTGCAGGTGACGGCGCGTGCGAGACATGGCGTATCACGTACAATGGTTCGGATCGTATCGTTCGGGCAGGTTATCCGATATGCCTGATCGCCCTTCCATCATGAAAGGACTTCCATGTCCCAATCCTCGACGCCCGCCGTCACCGATGCCATCTACGATGCATCGTCGCTCGGCCGCCCGCGCATGTTTGTGTTGGGTTTGCAACACATGTTTGCGATGTTCGGAGCCACGGTGCTCGTGCCTGTGCTCACCGGCCTTTCCGTTTCGGCGACGCTTCTGTTCGCCGGCATCGGCACGCTGCTGTTTCATTTTCTATCGCGCGGTAAGGTGCCCGCGTTTCTGGGCTCGTCGTTTGCCTTTATCGCGGGTTATGCCGCCATTGCACCCAACGGCGAGGCCGAGCTTTTGCCTTACGCTTGCCTGGGCGTTGCCTGCGCCGGCCTGCTCTATCCGGTGCTGGCGGCGCTGTTCCGCGCATTTGGCGCCAAGCGTGTCATGCGCTTCTTTCCGCCGGTGGTGACCGGTCCCATCGTCATTTCCATCGGCCTGATCCTGGCGAGCTCTGCCATTGCCAACTGCCAGACCAACTGGCTTGTCGCCGTTATCGCTGTGGCCGTGATCGTCATCTGCAACATCTGGGGCCGCGGCATGGTCAAGATCGTGCCGATTTTGCTGGGCGTTGTGGTGAGCTATGCCGTCGCGGCGGTGCTGGGCGAGGTTGATTTTTCGGGCGTTGCCGCCGCTCCGTGGGTCGGTCTGCCCATCGTGTGGGACAACACCGTGTTTGCGCTCTTTGGCCCGCAGTTCGATAGCGGTCTTGCCACGACGGCTATCATCACCATCATGCCGCTGGCCTTTGCGACCATGATTGAGCACATTGGCGATATCTCCGCCATTGGCTCTACCTGCGAACGCAATTACATTGCCGATCCCGGTCTGCACCGTACCCTGCTCGGCGATGGCCTGGCGACCATCTTGGCGTCGCTCTTTGGCGCTCCGGCCAATACGACGTATGGCGAGAACACCGGCGTGCTTGCCCTGACGCGCGTGTTCGACCCGCGCGTGATTCGCATTGCCGCGTGCTGTGCCATCGTGCTTTCGTTCTGCCCCAAGTTTGCTGCTGTGATCGCTGCTATGCCGGCGTGCGTTATCGGCGGTGTGTCACTCGTGCTCTACGGCATGATCAGCGCCGTTGGCGTGCGTAACCTCATCGAGAATCAGGTTGATTTCCAGAACAACCGCAACGTGCTGGTGGCGGCTCTGGTGCTCGTGCTTTCGCTCGGCATTGCCTACAGTACCGCCGGTGCCATCGTGCTGGAGCTGGGCGGCGTGACGATTTCGCTTTCGGGCCTTGCCGTGGGCTCGCTGGTGGGAATTGTGCTCAACGCTATCCTGCCCGGTAATGACTTTGAGTTCGATACTTCCGAGCTTGAGGAGACTGCTGAATAGCAGCTGCGTTCAGCCAAATTAAAAATGGCGTCCATGCGTATGTACGCGTGGACGCCATTTTTAATGCGTCAGTATCCAGTGGATGCCGCGCGCCATGCGCAGGTCAGTTTGGGCAAAGTGATTGCCGGGGTTGAGCTCCAGCGTTGTTGGAATGTCACGCTCGATAAACAGCTCTTCCATCGCACGCGTATCGTCGAGTACGTGCCGCATCATGCGGTTGGGCGTCTTGGTTTCCTTTTTACCGAGCGACAGATAGGCGGCGTCGGGCGTGGCTGTCATCGTGCGCTCGCGCGCGTAGTCGATAAAGCCGGGGAACCACAGCGACCCCGATGCACTTGCCGCGCGCTCAAAGACATCTGTTTGCCAAAGTGCCCACAGTGAAAAAAGACCCGCCAACGAGTAGCCGGCAATGCCGCGCCAGGTGGGCGGGCAGGGAAGTGATGATTCGGCCTCTGGGATTATCTGATTCAGCAGCTCATCGAGAAACTCAGACGCCTGTCCGCCAAAGGGCTCGGCATCTCGTATAGTTCCGTCGCATTCCCAGGGGCTCAGCTCGCGATTCCAATCGAGTCCTCCAATGGCGGCAAGGGTGAAGGGCGGGCAGTCGAGCTCTCGGCAGCGCTCGTAGACTTCACTACCGTCGCCCATAACCACGGGAAGGTAGATGACGGGCGCGCCTTCCGCACACTCTGAATAAACGGTTATCTGCTTATGATGCGCTTCCAAGGCAGGCTTCTCTCGGTGTTGTGATATTGACAGCCTCAATTGTCGCACGCTGGCGCGGGGGCAGACGCTAAAAGAAAGGCGCGGAGCCGCTCGATGCGACTCCGCGCCTTGATGTTCTGCTTTAGCAGACTATGCCGTTACGCCACGAAGAAGTAGACGAGGAAGGCAAGGGCTGCGATCCACATGAGCGGCTTGATCTTGGAGGCCTCGCCCTTAAAGAGCGCGACGATCACGTAGGCGATAAAGCCCAGGCCAATGCCGGCAGAGATGGAGTAGGTGAAGGGCACGCCGGCGACGATCATGAACGCCGGGAAACCCTGCGACACGTCGGACCAGTCGATCTCGGAGGCTTCGCTCATCATGAGGTAGCCGACGTAGACCAGAGCACCGCAGGTGGCGGCGCTGGAAACGATGGTGACGATGGGGGAGAAGAACGCGGCGAGAATGAACAGCACGCCGGTGGTGACGGAGGTGAGGCCCGTGCGGCCACCGTCGGCGGCGCCGGAAGTGGACTCGACGAAGGTGGTGATGGAGGAGACGCCCATGAAACCGCCCACAGCAGCGGCGGCGGAGTCGACGATCAGGATCTCCTTGATATTCTCGACGTTGCCGTCGTCGGTGAGGAACTCGCCCTGCTTGGCCACGGCCATCGCGGTGCCCATGGTGTCGAAGAAGTCACTCATGAGCAGCGAGAACGAGATGACGAGGAGCGTGGGGTCGGTAAGGACCTTGACGATGGCGGGCACGCCGCCGGCGTCGGCGATGGGGCCACCGATGCTCGAGAAGTCGAGCGGGGCGATGATACCGGTCGGAGCATGGGTCACACCTAGGGGGATACCGGCGATGACGGCGACGACGATGCCGATGAGCAGCGAGCCGGGGACGTTGCGGCAGGCGAGGGCGACTGTCACCAGGATGGAGATGATACCGACGATGAAGGTGGGGGAGGTGATGTCGCCCAGACCGACGAGTGTACCGGCGCCAGCGGTGATAATGCCGGCATCGCACAGGCCAATCATGGCGATGAACAGGCCCAGACCCACCGAGATGGCGTGACGCAGGACAACCGGGATGGCGTCCATGATGGCCTCGCGCAGGCCACAAAGCACGAGCAGCAAGATGACGATACCCTCGAGGAAGATGACGCTCATGGCCACGTGCCAGTCACCGCCGCAGACGGTGGTGGTGATTCCAGCGATCATCGCGTTGACGCCTAAGCCCGACGCGCAGGCGAGCGGGCGGTTAGCGAAGATGCCCATGCAGATGGTCATGATGCCAGCGCCCAGACAGGTGGCGCAGGCGAGCGCTCCCGCATCGATGCCAGCGCCCGAGAGCACTGCGGGGTTGACGGCGATGATGTAGGCCATCGCCAGGAATGTTGTCAGTCCAGCGCGAAGTTCGGTCCCGATTGTGGACTTGCGCTCACTGACGTGAAATAGTTCGTCCATGCATACCCTTTCCTTGTTCGGCCCCGAGTTTAGGCCGATTGACACGAACTCACCCACTATAGCCCCTTTACGACGCTGTTGTTCCTCGCATGTTGATGTTCGGCGCTTTGTAGCAGACGGACGGTATTTTTCGCATGAAAATGTGTGGGTACCGTATACTTAAGCGGTTACAACGACCCCTATGGAGGAACGTATGATTAAAGAGCTTTGCCACGACGAGGCTATCCTGTCCCAGCGTTGCGAGGTTGCGACCGTCGAGGACGAGTCGGTTGCTCAGGACCTGATCGATACCATCAAGTCGCTCGACGATGCCGGCTGCCTTGCCGCTAACCAGATTGGCGTTACCAAGAAGGTCTGCGTCTACCTGGACGACGCCGGCGAGCCCCACGTGCTCTACAACCCCCGTCTGGTGTTTGGCCTGGGTGCCAGCAAGATGGAGGAGAGCTGCCTGACGCACGAGGAGGTCACCAAGTCCACGCGCTATATCAAGTGCAAGGTCGCTTATGACGTGATCGTCGACGGCAAGATGCGCGAGCGCAAGCAGGACTTTGTGGGCTTCGAGGCGCAGATGATTCAACACATGATTGACCACTGTCTTGGAAAGTTGGTCTAAGGGGACCAAAGCACCGCACTTCGTCTCTTTTGGCCCGGGCATGACATTGTTGTCATGTCCGGGCTTTTGTGTTTAGCGCCTTTTTGTTTGGAGACAATGAAATTAGCAAGAACGTAAAGCTAGGAGGCGCTATGTGTACGAGTATTCGATTTACCGATAATTCTGGCCACATGTATCTGGGCCGCAATCTCGACTGGAGCTTTGACTACGGCCAACAGGTTCGCGTGATGCCGCGCGGGTTTCACATTCCGTATTCGTTTATCGACGACGCGACAGCGGCACACGCGGTGATCGGTATGTGCATCGATTACAAGAACTACCCTATGTTCTTCGATTGCGGCAACGATGCAGGCCTTGCCGTGGCGGGTCTCAATTTCCCGGGTTATGCCGAGTATGCCGAGGACCCTGTCGACGGCAAGACCAATATCGCGGCCTATGAGTTTCCCCTGTGGGTGGCAGCGACGTTCTCGACGGTCGATGAGGTCGAGGCTGCGCTGCGCGATACGGTGATTGTCGCCAAATCTGCCGGAGAGGGGCTGGGCGTGTCGCTGCTCCATTGGATTATCGGCGACAGCCAGCGTAGCATCGTGGTCGAGATGATGGCTGACGGCCTGCATGTATACGGCGATCCGGTCGACACCCTCGCCAATCAGCCCACCTTCCCGTGGCACATGGAAAACCTCCGCACCTATATCACCGCCACAAGCGATTTTCCGCAGACGGCGACATGGCGTGGCGCCGAGCTTAAGCCCTATGGAGCCGGTGCCGGCATGCGCGGCATTCCGGGCGATTGCTATTCGCCGAGCCGTTTTGTAAAGGCGGCGTACCTCAATGCCAATTACCCACAAAAGGAGAGCGAGACCGAAAACGTCGTTCGCATGTTCCGCTCGCTCGAGGGCGTGGTGATGATCGAGGGAGCGTCCAGGATGGGCGATGGCAAGTTCGAGAAGACTATCTACACCGGATGCTTTAGCGCGCGCACGGGCAATTATTACTACGCGATGTATGGGGATCCGTCGATTCGCTACGTGAGCCTGATGGATGCCGAGGGCGCGAGCTCCGATAGGCTCGTGGTTCCCGAGCCGCGCCGTTCGTAGCCGCTAGCTTTACTGCAATGCAAAGCGGCCCTGCGTCTCTCGTGAGGTGCAGGGCCGCTGTCGTTGATTTGTGACGTCACTAGAAGTTGACGTCGTTGAGTTGTTCGCTCTCGAGGCCGTCGAGCTGTTGCTGTTCGGGCGTATCGGCGACGCTCTCGAGCAGCTCGGTGGGATCGACGTTCATGTTTCTACCGGCCTCGTTGCCGTTGACCAAGTCGTCCGAGAAGATGTCGACTTCCATTTCCTCGGCCTCTTCAATCTGAACCTCGAGCGGCACCTGGGTGCGCACGAGCTTAACGGCCGGGCGCATGCGGGCAAACAGCGGCACGTACTCGATGATGATGGCAGAGTTCTCGAGACCGTACCAGCGCGCCGGGCTTCCGCAAGCGCGGCGGACGGCGTACTTGATGGCCATCACGCGGTGGTCATTGCGGTTGATGTCCGTTTCGGGGGCAAGCATCTTGCGCAGCATGCAAAAACGGAAGTCGCCCACGTTGCCGCGCGTCTCGTAGATGGAGTAGGTGTGGTGCTGCGGCGGCAACTCACCCGAGGCCATCAGGTCGCCAACGATCTGGCGCAGGTAGGCGTTGATGCGCTGATTGACCTTAAAGCCCAGGTCCAAGCGCACGCGGAACAGGAAGTCTGTGCCAAAGGTCTCAACGGAATACTCGTGCGTATAGGGCTCGTCGGTAACGTGTACGTTGATGAACCAGTATGCCTTGGCGCGCTTGGGATGTTTGTCCAGGATGGAATAGAGCACGTCGCGGTCGAGCGTGAGCGGGTCGGGGCTGTTGGTGAGGAACACCAGATTGTCGGCGAGCACGGGGTAGGTCTCGTCATTGCGCAGGCGGTTGAGCTGGTCGATGTACTTGGAGACGGGCAGCAGAATCGTCTGCGTGCGCTCGATGGCGGTGCCGCGACGCCACACATACATAAGGCCGAACAGCAGTGCGGCCAGGAAGATCATGACGTAGCCGCCGTCAAAGAACATGGTGAGGCACGAAGCGAAGAAGCACAGCTCAATGGCACCAAAGAGCAGGGCAAAGATGCAGGCGCCCAGCTTGTGCTTGAGGATGCCGGCGATATAGCTCGTCAGCAGCGTGGTGGTCATGAGCATGGTCACGGTGATGGCGAGGCCATAGGCGCTTTCCATGCGCTCGGAGTTCTGGAACAACAGCACGATGAAGATGCAGCCGACCCACATGATGTTGTTGACGAGCGGAATATAGAGCTGACCCTTGGTGTCGCTGGGGTAGTGGATGCGTAGGTGCGGCATAAGGTTGAGGCGCGTTGCCTCGGATACCAGCGAGAACGAGCCGGTGATGAGCGCCTGCGAGGCGATGATGGCCGCCACGGCCGAAAGCACGATGGCAAAGGGGCGCAGGGGCTCGGGGAGCATCATATAGAACGGGTTGACGATATCCATCGCGAGCATCTGGGGATTGGAGTTGTTGGCGAGCAGCCAAGCGCCCTGACCTAGATAGTTAAGGATGAGGGCCGCCTTAACAAATGGCCAGGATGCGTAAATGTTAGCCTTGCCCACGTGACCCATGTCCGAATAGAGCGCCTCGGCGCCGGTCGTCGACAGGAAGACAAAGCCGAGCACCATGATGCCCGAATGGTTGATGGGCGAGAACAGGAACATGATGCCGCGGATGGGGTTGAGTGCGCGCAAGATGGACAGGTTGCCGAGCATGTTGAACAAGCCGGCGCCCGCCAGGAACAGGAACCATAGCGTCATGAGCGGACCGAAGAGCTTGCCGATTGACGAGGTGCCGGCGCGCTGCATGGCAAATAGGCCGCAGATAATGATGATTGTGATGATGATGACGTTGGTCTGGCCGTCGCCCAGCAGCGCATGGCCCCATTCGATGGTGCGCAGACCCTCGATGGCTGTGGTGACCGTGACCGCGGGGGTGAGGATGCCGTCGGCGAGCAGTGCCGCGCCGCCGATCATGGCAGGTAGGATCAGCCATGGTGCCACTTTTCGCACCAGGCTAAACAGGGCGAAGATGCCGCCTTCGTTGTGGTTGTCGGCCTTCATGGCGATTACCACGTACTTGACCGTGGTCACGAGCGTCATGGTCCAGATGACGAGCGAAAGCGCGCCCAGGATCATGTCCTCGCTGACGGTACCGATGCCGCCGTTGTTGGCGACGATTGATTTCATGGTGTACATGGGGCTCGTGCCGATGTCACCATAGACGACGCCGAGCGTTACGAGCAGCATGCCAGCGGAGAGGGGGATGGCTCCGTGCCCGCCTTGCCCGTGCTGGTCTTGGAGGTTTGCCTCCAGTTTATTGTGTGCCACGAGGACTCCCTTAGACATCCGGTTATCTGTCTAGGACAAAAAACTTTATGCCGTCTTTATACATACAAGAGCAGTTTGGCACATCGGGTTATTTTAGACAATAATCCTCAGCTGGGGATTATTTATCTACGCAGGTAGCATTTCAAAGCAGGGGCTTTTTAAGCACGTACTGTCTGGGCGATGCCAGCCTTGGCGTTTGCGCGTTTGCCGGCGAGTTCGCAAAAAATCGCGCCGCCGATGATAAGCGCGGCGCCCAGCAGGCGGACCGGTGTTATGGCTTCACCCAAAAGGGCGGCCGAGAACACGACCGCCGAAAGCGGCTCGAGGTAGCCGACGACGGCGACGGTCTGGACGGGCAGCTTGGCGACGGCGCTAAAGTAGAGCAGGCAACCAATGCCGGTGTTGACGACGCCGAGCATAGCGACGGCGTGCCAATCAATACTGGCGGCGACGCCGGCGGACAGGAACGAGGGAGCGCCCTGCGTGATGAGCGTGAGGACCAGTGCGGTCACAAAGGCGGCGCTCACCTGGAGCGCGGAGTTCTCGAGGCCCTCGATGTGCGGCGCACCCTTGCTAGCGATGACCATCAGCGCATAGCAAAATGCCGAGGCGATGCCGCAGGCGATACCTGCAATGGGCATATTGCCGCCTAGACCTTGCGCTGCAATGAGAAAAGCACCGCAAGCAACGGCGATAAAGCCGGCGATTTTGCCGCCGGTCAGCTTTTCGCCAAAGATGAGCGGGGAGAGCGCCATGACAATGATGGGGCCGCAGTAGTACAGCAGCGAGGATACGCCGACGCCGATCGTCTGGTAGGCGCGGAACAGAAAAATCCAGCTGGCGCCTAGCGCGGCTCCCGAGAGGAGGAGGGCTGCGGCTTCGCGGGGGCGAGATGGCGCCTGCAACTTATGGCGTTGGGTGATGGCGAGAATGGTGACAAGCGAGAGTGCGCCCAAAAACGTGCGTAGTAGCACGATATCCGAGCTCGGCAGCGCGATGGCAGCGGCGATGATGCCGTTGGAGCCAAACAATAGCAATGCTGCTAAGTACGTAAACAACCCGTTGTTCATGCGCTGACATCCCCTCTATATCTGAGCATCTTCACTATGGGTGAACTGGCTTTAGAAGAAAAGCGAATATAATGCATAGTTAACATGACAAAAACTCATGCATAGGTGGAGGCGCCTCGTGGAAACGAATATTCAAAAGATGCAGGTGCTGCTGGAGACGGTGCGCGCCGGAAGCTTTACGCGTGCTGCCGAGCGGCTGAGCTATTCACAGTCGGGCGTGAGCCGTATGGTGGCCGATCTTGAGGCCGATTGGGGCTTTAAGGTGCTCGACCGCAGTCGCGAGGGCGTAGTGCTTTCTGCCGACGGGCGGCAGGTCATGCCGGCTGTCGAGGCGCTCTGTGAGGAATTCACTCGCTTGCAGCGACGGGTGGATGAGATGCGCGAGCTCATGCGCGGCAAAATCTGCATCGGTACGTTTTCGAGTGTGGCGACCCACGTGCTGCCGCCAGTGATTGCGCGCTTTCGCGCTGATCACCCGGACGTCGATTACGAGTTGCTGATGGGCGATTACTCAGAGATTGAACAATGGGTGTCAGAGGGCCGCTGCGATCTGGGCTTTATCCCGCATGAGCCCCGAGAAAACGGCATGGCATCGCGGCCTTTGGTGCGCGACGAGTTGATGGCGGTAGTGCCGACAGGCTCTTTGCTTGCCACGGCGGAGGCCGTCTCTCTTTCCGATTTGGCTAACGAGCAGTTTATTCTGCTAGAACGCGGCACCGATGACGAGATTACGCCGCTGTTTCGCCGCGCGGGCCTGGCGGTGCGCTCTAAGCTGTCGACTTGGGATGACTATGCGATTATGGCTATGGTCGAGGACGGCTTGGGCGTGAGCATTCTTCCCGCGCTCATCTTGCGCCGCTGTCAGTTCGATGTTGCCGTGCGACCACTCGAGGGACATCCCCATCGGCAGATCAATGCGATATATCGCACGGCTGACGTTTCGCTTGCCGCCGCTCGATTCCTTGAATACCTCTAAACGTGTGCACGTCATTGTCCGCTTTGGGCAAAACTCGGAGTTCCGTACGTTTTCTTATGAAATTGAACTTTCGAATGAGGTACGGCGCTATACTGCTTGCTAAATTGAACCTTGGTTCAATTCGTGTTCTATAAATTGAACTTTGCCAGCAAGGAGGTTCCTGTGGCCCAAGAGACGTTTTGCGATCGCCTGCGACAGACTATGTCCAATCGCGACGTTCGCCAATCGGACGTAATCCGCGCATCGGAGATGCTCGGCAAAAAACTCGGCAAGAGTCAGATGAGCCAATATGTGAGCGGCAAGACGATCCCGCGGCGCGATGTGGCTGAGCTGCTCGCCCGTATTTTGGAGGTCGATGTTACCTGGCTGCTCGCCGGCGACGCCGATCAAGGCGAGGCATCATCACCCCGCAACGATTCCAAGCCCGAACCCCATCCCTCAGCTCAAATTGCAAGGAGCACCACCATGCGTACTTTTTCTAAATCCACCAAACTCGACAACGTCCTGTATGACGTGCGCGGCCCCGTCGTCGACGAGGCCGCCCGTATGGAGGACGAGGGCGAGCGCATCCTCAAGCTCAATATCGGCAACCCGGCGCCCTTCGGTTTCCGCACACCCGATGAGGTCATCAAGGACATGCGCCAGCAGCTGCCCGACTGCGAAGGCTATTCCAACTCGCGTGGCCTGTTCTCCGCGCGCAAGGCGATCATGCAGTATTCGCAGATCAAGGGCCTGCCCAATGTTCAGATGGAGCACATCTACACGGGCAACGGCGTGTCCGAGCTCATTCAGCTTTCGATGAACGCGCTGCTCGACAATGGCGACGAGATTCTGATCCCCAGCCCTGACTATCCGCTCTGGACGGCGTGCGCAACCCTTGCCGGCGGTCATCCCGTACATTATCTGTGTGATGAGCAGGCGGATTGGTATCCCGACTTGGAGGATATGGAGTCCAAGATTACGAGCGCGACCAAAGCCCTCGTCATCATCAACCCCAACAACCCCACGGGTTCTGTCTATCCGCGCGAGGTGCTCGAGGGCATCGTCGAGATTGCACGCAGGCATCAGCTGATGATCTTTGCCGATGAGATCTACGACCGCCTGTGCATGGACGGCTACGAGCACGTCTCGATTGCCTCGCTCGCCCCCGACCTGCCCTGCGTTACCTTTAGCGGTCTGTCCAAGTCGCACATGATTGCGGGCTATCGTATTGGCTGGATGGTGCTTTCGGGCAACCAGCGCTGCATGAGCGACTTCATCATGGGCATCAACATGCTCTCCAACATGCGCCTGTGCTCCAACGTGCCGGCTCAGTCGATCGTTCAGACGGCACTCGGTGGCCATCAGTCGGTCAACGACTACATCCGTCCCGGCGGCCGTGTCTACGAGCAGCGCAACTTTGTGTATGAGGCGCTCAACAAGATTGACGGCATCTCGGTGGTTAAGCCGCGTGCGGCGTTCTACATCTTCCCCAAGATGGATGTTAAAAAGTTCAACATCACCGATGACGAGCAATTCGCCCTTGACCTGCTGCACGAGAAGAAGATCCTGATTACGCGCGGCGGCGGCTTCAACTGGGCTGAGCCCGACCACTTCCGCATCGTGTACCTGCCGCGCATGGAAGTACTCAAAGAGTCCCTCGAAGACCTCGCCGACTTCTTCGACCATTACCGCCAATCATAACGACAGAGATAGTCTGTCATTTAACGGGCGGCCCGTAACAGATTCGGGTCGCCCGTTTTCTGTTAAAGCTCGCGTTGTCGGCGTCTCGATCGTTTGGGCGAGTGGGAATCGCGTGTGAACGGAAAACTATATTCCAAAATGGAATACAGTGTGCTTCAACTGGAATTGATGTCCGTGTGTCCGCTTTTTTAGAATGTTCTCGACAAGATGAAAGGCGGTTCCAACCAATGATTATCGATGCAAATTCCTACTGGTTCGACGAGCGCATCTTTCATGACGAGACGCTCTGCGAACAGTTTTTGGCCGAGGTACCCCGCGCCTATGACACCGAAGGCTATCTGACCATGAATTCCGCCGGCAAACGACAGATCGTGATCGAGATGCCCGCCGGTTCTCCGGGTCTTAACTACATTGAGGGCGACTACACCCTCGAGAAGCGCTTGGCCGATATGGATGAGGCGGGGGTCGACAAGGCGATCCTCAAGCTCCCCGGCTGTCACGAGTGGATGTCGCTCGAGATGTGCCGGCGTTTCAACGACGGTATGGCTGCTGACGCGAAGGCGTCAAGTGGCCGTCTGATTCCGCTTGTCGCCGTGCCGCCCTTTGGCACCAAAGCGAATTTGGAGGAGCTCGACCGCAGGCTCGACGATGGTTTTGCGGGTGTGCAGCTCTGTGCTCACTACGGCAAGCGCTATCTCGACGACCAGGTCTTCTCGAGCTTTTTCGAGCACCTGAACGAACGCCATGTCACCGTTTACGTGCACCATGTTCCCGTGCCGGTCGAGAACGAATCGCTTCTCGCGTACGACAACCTTCGCCGCTCTTATGGCCGCTGCGTCGACCAAACTACGGCGATCGGCCGAGAGATCTTTGGCGATTTCTTTGAGCGCTACCCCAATATCAAGATGGTCCACTCCATGCTCGGCGGCGCATACTTTGCGTTCAAGGAGATGCTGCTGCCTCATGGTCCCAAGCGCCCTGATGCTTCTGGCCGTTTTCAGGTCGATACCGAGACCGTTTCCAGGCGCCTCGAGAACAACATCTATTTCGACATGTCCCATGCTCAGCCTTGGGGCAAGATACTCCTTACCTGCGCGGTTGACGTGCTGGGTGCAGACCATATTGTTTTTGGCACGAGCTATCCCGTTAAACGCGAGTGGCTCACCGAGGGTGTCGCCTGCGTTCGCGCTGCAAATCTGAGCGATACAGACAGCGACCTTGTGCTTGGCGGTACGGCGCAGCAACTGTACGGTGTCGAGTGAGCGGCAATCAGAGGGGAGTATCTGCCATGGACGAAGGAGAGATGAGGGCTGGGGCCGCTCGTGTGGCCATCGATCTTGGGGACGTGTTGCCGTTCGACGGTTTCGACGAACTCCGTCATGAGGTCTTCGCCCGTGCCCTTATCATCGAGGGGACGGGGCGACGCGCCTGCGTCCTTTCGCTTGAGGTCACCTCGATCGCTCCGGCTCTACTCGCCGATCTGCGTGAGGTTGTTGAGGATGCCGCCAATTGCAGCGGTGCTTATTCTTGGGTGGTTCCTACCCACACGTTTTCCATGCCTCACGTCCGCACTCCCGGGCATCTTGTCGACGATGCTGCCCGCAACCGCAACGAGCGCTATCGCGCAGCGCTCGTCGCTGCCGCCCGCACGGCTGTCGAGCGCGCTGTTGCGGGCACTCGCTCTGCCACGCTCGCCACTGTGGAGGGCGAATGCCCCGTGAACGTTAATCGCGACATTGAGACGCCTGCCGGCTGGTGGTTGGGCTCGAATCCCAGGGGGTTTGCCGACCACACGATGCCCGTACTCGCCATAAGGGATGCCGGGGGCGAGTATGTTGCCGTGCTCGCGACGGCGGACGTTCAGTCCTCCGTGCTCGACGGGTCGCGCGACTCCGAGGGGAGGCACATGGCGAGCGGAGACCTCTTTGGTTTTGCCGCCATGTCACTCGAGCGCGAGCTGGGCGGCGTTGCCCTGTTGCTGCCAGGCGCCGCGGGCGACCAAGGTCCGGCGGAGCGCGCCATGAACGTCATGTTCGATGCGGCCGGCGTTAAGCAGACGGTCGATGCCCATGAAGACGGATACCGCATGCTGCACCAGCAGGGGCAGGCCTTGGGCGATGCTTTGATCGAGGCCGCTCGCATGGCGCGTGAGGATGACGCCACCGGCATCGATGCCCGCACGGTCGACGTTTTTCTGCCCGCTCAGACACGCGCCGATTTTCACTCTTTGGCTCCGCACCGAACGTATGAATTTCATGCCGCTGGCGAGCAGCGCACGAGGGTCTATCTGCTCCGGCTGGGAAACGTCGAGCTTGTCGGCGTACAACCTGAGGTCTCGAGTGCATTCGGCGCCACTGTGCGCGCCGCTCGGTCCGGCTCTGTGTTCTTTACCACGCTCGTCAACGGCGGACAGAAGTACCTACCGGCTCCCGACGCGTACGAAAAGATCACCTATGAGGCCATGAACTCCGGTTTTGCCGCCGGATCCCATGAGCGCCTCGTCGAAATCATCATTGCCGCCTTGAATGCGGCGTGACACAGAAGGAGAACGTGCATGAACATTGGACACGCGCGCCGCAAAATCACCCCACAGGGCGACATCTACCTGATTGGCTACCGCAATCTTCCCAACCGTCTGGAGCCTGCGACAGGCGTCCATGACGACGTCTTCGCCAACGCCATCCTCTTCCAGCAAGGCGAACGTGAAGTGTTTCTCTTTAATGCCGATGTCCTCGAGTTCGAGGAAAGCATGGCCGAGGAAGTCAAGACGATGCTCGCCGAGCGCTACGGAATCGACCGTGACTGCGTTCTGCTCTCCGCGACGCACGACCACACTTCGATCGTCGCCTACCATCGCAGCTGGTGGACGGGAAAATTCAACGAGGACTACTATCGCTGGTTCCTCGATACCATCTGTCAATGCTTCGAAGAGTGCCGCGCCAACGCGCGACCTGCGACCTGCCGCATGGGCAAAAAAGTCATCACCGGTTTCTACGACAACCGCATCATCCCAGGTGAACTCGCCGACAATGAGGTCATTGTCGTATCGTTCTTCGATACCGAAGGCAAGCCATTTGCGGGCTTTGTGAACTGGGCGGTGCATTCTGCCTGTGTCGGACCCGACTGCACGGAGCTCACGAGCGAACTCGCCGGTCTTACCGGCAAAAAGCTCGCTCAGAGTCTTGGTTACTATCCGGCCATGGTCGTCGGTGCTGCTGGCGACTGTAGCGACCGCAATTTTCGCCAGGGACGCGGCATTCCCGAGGTTGAGCGTGTTTCGACCGGTCTTGCCGAGGCGATTTCCCAGATCAAGCTCGATCGCGAGGTCGTTCTTGACCGCATCGAGCCTCAGACGTTCTATCACACCGTTGCCCATGACGACTTTTCGCTCACGCTTAAGTGTGCCGTCATCAGTCTGGGCGGCCTGCATCTCTTTGTGTTCCCGAGTGAGCTTGGCAGCGACCTGGGCATTCGCATGAAGCGCGAATGCCCGGTCGAGGGAATAGTCTGCGGTTACACCAACGGCTATTTTGAGTATTTCCTTCCGGCGCGCGAGTACGGCCTCTCCTTTGAGACCGAGCGTACTCAGATTCCCCAGGGTGAACCGGAACGTCTGTGTGACAAGTTCTGCCAGACGACGAGACTTCTCGGCGCAGCAGCTTCGCGTCTGTAGGCCTGATTGCGTGGCATGGGCCAATGAGGCTCGCTGCCATGTGATCGGCATCTTCCATCTTCTCTGCCGTTTCCCATCCCGGGCGTACGTGCGTCCGCGGATTTCAAAGGGGGAAGCGGGTTCCTTGCCCTCCCACGTCGACTACGGAGGCATGAAATCGATGCTATACCCCGCTCAGAAAAAGGAGAATTCCATGAAATACCAGAAGCTTTGCGATGAAATCATCACAAAGGTCGGTGGTCGAGACAATGTGTTAGACGTGAGCCACTGCATTACGCGTCTCCGCTTCCACCTCAAGGATGAATCGCTCGCCCAGACCAATGAGCTTAAGGCGACGAAGGGCGTCGTTGACGTTATCCAGGCCGGCGGACAGTATCAGGTCGTGATTGGTGCCACTGTCGAGGCCGTCTACAACGACCTTGTTCAGATTGGCGGGTTCGACTCCAAACCCGCGCTCGATATCGATGAAGGCGACGACGTCAAAAAGAGCGATCCATTCTCGCGTCTGCTTGCCATCATCTCCGAGATTCTGCAACCGGTTCTTGGCGTGCTTATGGCCGGTGGCTTTATCAAGTCGATGCTCGCGCTCTGCACGGTTGCCGGTTGGCTTGCCAAGGACAGCAATACGTATGTGACGCTCTCGGCAATCGGAGATTCGGTCTTCTATTACTTTCCGCTAATCATTGGCTGGACGTCGGCCAAGAAGTTCGGACTTAAGCCCGTTATGGGAATGGCGCTCGGTGGTATCCTCGTCTACCCGACGCTCGTTGCCCTTATGGGCGGAGATCCGCTCTACACGCTCGGCGCCGGCACGGTCTTCGAGTCCAATGTCTACGGTGATATTTTTGGCATTCCGCTGATCATGCAGAATTACTCATCGACGATTCTGCCTGCGATCTTTATCGTCTGGATTGCCTCCAAGGTGCACAAGGCCCTTTCTAACGCGCTGCCCGCGCTTGTGAGCTCGTTCTTCTCCAACATCCTGACGCTCCTCATTTGCGGCATCCTTGGCCTGCTTGTGGTCGGTCCGGTCATGACGGTCCTCTCCAACATCGTTGCCCAGATCATCTTGATGCTCATCAACTTCCAGCCCGCCATCGCCGGCTTCGTCATCGGCACGTTCTGGAGCCTGCTCGTCATGTTCGGCCTGCACTGGGGTATCATCCCGCTGTGGTTCCTCGATGTCGCAACCTACGGCTATGACCTCATTAATCCGCTCGTGTATGCAGGCGGTTGTGCCATCGCCGGTGCTGTGCTTGGCATGATCATCCGAACCAAGGATTCCGAGGAAAATGCTGCCGTCAACATTCCCGCCCTTGTCTCTTCGATTTTCGGTGTCAACGAGCCTGCGCTTTACGCCATCTTGCTGCCGCGTAAGCGCCTTATGTGGGCAACCTTTATTTCCGCTGGTTTAGGCGGCGCCATCGCCGGCCTCATGGGTGCCAAACTCTATGCCTTCGGTGCCTCCGGCCCGCTCGGTTTTCCGAGCTTTATTAACCCTGCCGGCATCGACATGGGCTTTATCGGCCTTGTCATCTCCGGTGTGGTCGCTTTCGTTCTGGCTCTTGTCGCCGCTATGGTGATCGGTACCAGGAAGGACGAGGGCGGTAAGGCGCTCAACATCTCGGTGGACTAGTCTGTCTGCGCACTTTAACTAAATATGCCTCGGACGGCGACGTGCCGCCCGAGGCATATTTGTGTTTTGTGCCGTTGTCAGCGTGTTTGCGGACACAAGTCTGCGGTTGTGGAGCAGCGGGGATTATGACGGTCGTGCCGCGGTGGAAGACGTACGGTCGCCCTGCAGGAGCTGACGGTAGGGGAGGAAGCCAATGAACGAGACGACAGCCTGCGAGTGCGCGGCGTTTCGCTTGAGGTAGAGCCTGACCTCGGAGGTCGTCGCGGGCTCGAGCGGCACCAGGGCTACCTTTCCGCTGGCGAGCGATTCCGCCGGCTTGCGCATGAGGAATGAGACGCCGGCGCCGCGCGCGACAAGGGAGATGATGTTCTCGGCTCGTTTGCCGGTGAACGTAACACGTGGGCTAAATCCAGCTTCGCGACAAAGGGAAAGGACGAGCTCGCTTACGAACGAGCCTTGGGGAAGCATGAGGAAATTCTCGTCGATAAGGTCGTCTATCTCGACGGTGTCACATTCGGCGAGTGGATGGTCGAGCGGAAGGACGGCCACGAGCCGGTCGGTCGTAAAGGGAATCTTTTTGAACTCCGGCTCGATGGCGCCGCTGTCACGGATGAAGGCCAGGTCAATGTCCTCGTGCAGGAGCATGCGCTTGAGTGTGTCGCCCTCGCCTTCGATGAGCTCGACAGAATATGAGGGGTTCGCCTGCTGAAAATCGATGACGGCGTCCGTGATCCCATAAGGGGCCATAATGGGGATAGAACCTACGGTGAGGTGCTCGAGCGGCTCACCTGCACCTATTTGAATGGCGGCAAGATAGCGATGCTGAAGCGTCGCAATTTTTTGAGCATAGGGGAGAAGCGTTTCACCTTGCGCGGTGAGTGTTACGTGGCGCTTGCTTCGATCGATGAGCTTGCAGCCGAGTTCGCGCTCCATTGCCATGATGTGCTTGGAGAGGGTTGATTGCGACATGAAAAGCAGTTCCGCCGCATCAAGAAACGTGCGTGACTGGGCTAAGATGGCGAATTCGCCAAAGCGGCTGATATCCATAGGGAGGCCTCCGGTACCCTCATTTTGGCAGGTGGCCTAAACCACGACGCCGTTGCAGTGGTCGATTTCGTGTTGGATGATCTCGGCGGTGTAGCCCGAGAAGTTTTTGATGCGGTGGACGAAGTTCTCGTCCAAATACTCAACCTTAATGCGGCGATAGCGGGTACAGGGGCGCTCGCCGATCAGCGAGAGGCATCCTTCGCTCGTCTGATAGGCATTGACCTGCTCAAGAATTTGAGGGTTGTACATCAGGAGTGTCCTGTTGCCGTCCTTTACGCAGATGATGCGCTTGCGCACACCGATCATGTTGGCGGCGAGCCCCACGCACTCGTGCTCATGCTCGTGGAGTGTATCCAGGAGATCCTGCCCGGTCACGGCATCGTCGGGTCCCGCGTCTTCGGAAGGCAGGCGCAAAAAGAACTCGGATTTCATGATGGGCTTAATCATGGCGGGCTCCTCATGTCTTATGCTTTCGTGGACTTTTAATAATAGCGCGGAAGGAAAGCTGCGCGTCCGCGTTACAATCTTTCAACGTTGGACCATGTTGCCAGATTCGTCGTGTACGGCGTCTGGCGTAAGTCTAGGGCTCATTTTTCGCCCTGGACTGTTCCTCTGGGGCGATGCGACTGTCGTTCCAAGAGGAAGGAAATGCATGGGGAGCAAATCTCAGCAACAAGTTCAAGCAACGCCATCGGCCACTGCGGCGATTCTCGTCGTTATGTATATTGCAGCCTTTGTTGCCGCGTTTAACGAGAACATCATTAACGTGGCGTTGCACGACATTATGGCAGCCTTTTCGGTGAGTGCCACCACGGCGCAGTGGCTCGTCTCGGGCTACATGATCGTGACGTCGATCTTTACGGCCATCATGGCCTTCCTGTCCGGCCGTTTCTCGACGCGCAAGCTGCTGTTTTTCGCATGCGGATGCATGGTCGCCGGCGAAGTTCTGTGTCTGGTCGCTCCGTCGTTTAGCGTTTTGCTGCCAAGTCGTATTTTGCAGGCTGCGGGATCGGGCGTCTTGTTCCCGCTCATGATGAACGTTGTGCTGTCTTGCGCTCCGCCCGAGAAGCTCGGTCTGTATCTGAGCTTGGGCGGTGCCTGCATTACGCTGGGGCCGGCGTTTGGACCCGTGATCAGCGGTCTTATGTGCACGTTGTTTGGCTGGAGGGCGGTGTTCATAGTGCCGCTGGTGGGCGGCATTGTGGTCGCTGCGGCGGGCGTAAAGCATGTTCAGAATGTCGGGGAGCGCTCGAACACCACGCTCGATATTCTGTCGGTTGTTTTACTCGCCGCCGGCATTACGGCATTTGTGTATTCCGTAGGCGAGTTCTCGACCAATCTGATTGCCGGCATCGTGACGTTCTTCGCCGCTGTTGTGCTGCTCGGCCTGTTTGCGGCCCGTCAGCTCAAGCTCGAGCATCCGGTGCTTAACGTGCGTCCCATGGCGAGCGTTCGTTTTTGGCCTGCGTGTCTGCTTGTGGTGGTGTCGATGATGACGACATTCTCGATGAGCGTTTTGTTGCCGCTCTATTTTGAGGGCGCATACGGCATGACCGCACTTATTGCGGGCTTGCTCATTTTGCCGGCGATTGCCTGCAACGCAGTGACCTCGATTGTGGGCGGACGAGTGATGGACGCCCGTGGCGCATGGCCGCTGCTACCGATTGGCTTTGCTCTGATTGCCGTGGGGCAGACTGCCATATCGATGACGGCGGCAAGCATGAACATCGGCGTCGTTGTGGCGCTGACCGTTGTGGTGTATGCCGGAGTCGGTTTGGTGCTAAGCCCCTCGCAGACGGCCGGCTTGGAGACGCTACCTGCCGCTGAGCATCCTCACGGAACGGCATTGCTCAACACGTGGAACATGATTGCCGCATCGTTTGGCCCGTCGCTGTTTATCGGTCTGCTCTCGAGTTCTGCTGCGACCGCCGGCGCCGCTGGCGCTGCGACCGACGTTGCCCAGGCGATTGGATTTGTAACTGCCGTGCGTGTGGCGGCTGTAATTGCCGTGGTCGGGTTCGCGGTGTCGCTGGTGTACGCTCGTCGTGAGTCGCACATGTCGCATTAATGTGTGCACATAGATTCTGCAGCTAGATTGGATGGCGACACCATAAACTAATGGACGTTTTGCCGAGAGGCATGAATGTTTAAAGCGCAAAGAGTGCGCGACGGGCCCCGCGAATGGGGCGATGATGCCCGAGAGGGCCAAGAAGGAGTCTCATGTCCGAGAACGAAGAGATCATGAACGAGACCGAGAACGAGACCATGGCTGCCGAGGTCGAGGCAGTCGAGACCGTGGAGACCGAAGCTGCCGAGGTTGAGGCTGCTGACGAGGTTTCCGCCGAGGAGGAGGCCGAGGTTGTCGAGGCCGCCGTTGATTACGATGACGAAGAGCTGATGGACAAGATGCAGAAGGCCGCCCGCCTGCTGCGTAGCCGTCGCTTTGCTATTTCCAAGGAGGAGGAGGCCAAGGCCGAGCGCATGGCGAACATCGAGCGCGCCATCAAGCTTCTTGACCTCAAGCCCAAGATGGAGCAGAAGGAAATGTCCGACCTGCTGGGCATGCGCCTCCGTGAGCTCGATTGCCTGATGGCCGAGGCCGAGGCTGCCGATCTGGTCGGCCGCATCGACGACGCCGAGGGCGATATGCGCAAGATTGTTGTCTTCGCTGCCGAGGATGCCGCTGAGGGCCTGGTCGAGCTTGCCAACAAGAAGGAGAAGCTCCTGCCCGAGCTTTCTTACGAGGAGGCCACCGAGCTGATGGCCGCTCTCGATAAGGTTATCGCTCCGCTCGTCGCCATGGGCCTGGACGAGGACCGCGGTCCTCGCGGCGGCCGTGACGACCGTGGTGGCCGTGGCGGCGACCGTGGCGGTCGCGGCGGCTTTGGCGATCGTGGTGGCCGTGGTGGCGACCGCGGCGGTCGCGGTGGCGATCGTGGCGGCCGTGGCGGTTTTGGTGACCGTGGCGGCGACCGTGGCGGTCGCGGCGGCTTTGGCGGCAACCGTGGTGGCTATGGCGATCGCGGTGGCAACCGTAGCGGCTTTGGCGGCAACCGTGGTAACGACCGTGGCGGTCGCGGTGGCGACCGTGGCGGCCGCAACGGCGGCGGCTTCCGCGGCAACCGCTTCTAGTTGGGTTACGCGGTTTTACCAAACCGCGTAACTAGTTGACGCTGCGTGCCCACCAGAGCGACAACTTGTCATTCAAAGAGGACGGCATGACCAGAAGGTCTATGCCGTCCTCTTTTCATGCCAATTTGTTCGCTCTGGTGGGCGCTCGCTGTCGGTGCCAAAACATCGACATTGCCATGATCCAGACCTGCTAAAAGATAGTCGTTGGGGACGTTCTTGTTTGACTGGTCATTTAAGAACGTCCCCAACGACTACGTAGCATGAGAGTGGATAATCTCCCGGTATGAGCCCATATTCATGCTCAAGGTGGGAGATTATCCACTCTCGTTTCGTTTGTTGATTTCGATGCCTACATTTGTAGGAACAGTTCTTGGAGGCGGGTGTCTTCGTCGAGTTCGGGGTGGAAGGTTACGCCGAGCTGGTTGCCCTGGCGCGCGGCGACGATACGGCCGTCGACTTTCGCTAAGGCCTTTGCGTCGCCGTGGACCTCGACGATGCGGGGCGCGCGGATAAACGTCAGTGGCACTTCACCGTCGATGCCGGCTAGCTGCCCCTTGGTTCGAAAGCTGCCGAGCTGCCTGCCGTAGGCATTGCGCTCGACAAGTACATCCATGGTTGCCAAACGCGGCGTGCCCTTATCGTCATGGGCGGCAAGGTCGTGAGCCAGCAGAATTAGGCCGGCACAGGTGCCCAGGACGGGCATGCCTTCAGAGATGCGGGCACGAAGCTCCTCGAGCATGCCCAACTCATCAAGCAGCTTCCCTTGAACGGTAGACTCGCCGCCGGGAAGTACCAGACGGTCAAAGTCCTGCTTCAAATCAGCCGCCTGCCTCAGCTCAATACAGTGTACGCCCAGCTCGGATAGTCTTGTCTCGTGCTCGACAAAAGCGCCTTGGACCGCCAGCACGGCGACCGTCTGGTCTGCATAATCGCTCATGTGCGATCCTTTCTGCTGGACTAGCGCCCGCGCTCTTCCATGATAATCTCGATCTCGTCGGCGTTGATGCCCACCATGGCCTCGCCCAGGTCCTCCGAAAGCTCGGCGATGAGCTTGGCATCGGTGAAGTTTGCCACGGCCTTGACGATGGCGGCTGCGCGCTTGGCGGGGTCGCCGCTCTTAAAGATGCCCGAGCCGACAAAGACGCCTTCGGCGCCCAGCTGCATCATCAGCGCGGCGTCGGCGGGGGTCGCTACGCCGCCGGCGGCAAAGTTCACAACGGGAAGCTTGCCCGTGGCATGGACCTCGCGCACCAGCTCGACCGGAACCTGCAGTTGCTTGGCTGCCTCAAAGAGCTCGTCGTTGCGCAGGGCAACAACGTCACGGATCTGCTTTTGGATCTTGCGCATGTGACGCACGGCCTGAACGACGTCGCCCGTACCCGGCTCACCCTTGGTGCGAATCATCGTGGCGCCTTCGGCAACACGGCGCAGCGCCTCGCCCAGATCACGGGCGCCGCAGACAAACGGCACGTCAAACTGGGTCTTGTCGATGTGATAGACGTCATCGGCAGGGGAGAGAACCTCGGACTCGTCGATGTAGTCGATCTCGATGGCCTGCAGGACCTGCGCCTCGACGATGTGACCGATGCGGCACTTGGCCATGACGGGGATGGAGACGGCCTCCTGGATGCCCTTGATCATCTTGGGGTCGCTCATGCGCGAGACGCCGCCTGCGGCACGGATGTCGGCCGGGATGCGCTCGAGGGCCATGACGGCGCAGGCGCCTGCCTCCTCGGCGATGCGTGCCTGCTCGGGCGTGGTAACGTCCATGATGACGCCGCCCTTGAGCATCTGCGCGAGCTCGCGATTGAGTTTGACGCGGTCGGCCTTGCTGTTCTGTTCTGCCATGGTTGCTCCCTTGGTTGGCATGTGCATTGCTTGACGGAACATCCTATCGGGGAGCTGGGTATGACAAAATACTCAGTTTTCGAGATAATTACAAGGTCAGACTAATACCAGATTGAATGACTTAATAAGGTCAGGTGATAGGCTCATGCTTGACTACAATTTGGAAAAACGCGGCGAAGCATCGCTCTATGAGTATGTTTACCAGCAAATTCGAGATGATATCGTAGCTGGACGCATTGTGGCGGGGGAGCATTTGCCGTCTAAGCGCGCCTTTGCCAGTCATCTGGGAATCAGTGTTATTACCATCGAGAATGCATATAGCCAGTTACTCGCTGAGGGCTATATTTGCTCAATACCACGTCGTGGCTACTACGCTTGCGAGCTTCCGGATGCACCGGTTTTGGCTTCGGCTGCGGAGGG
Organism: Collinsella sp.; assembly: GCA_048342015.1. Classification (GTDB taxonomy): domain Bacteria; phylum Actinomycetota; class Coriobacteriia; order Coriobacteriales; family Coriobacteriaceae; genus Collinsella. Next base: position 72,580 of record DBGDFS010000019.1, read on the forward strand.
CATCGACCGAGATGCCGTCTCTGTGGGCCCCAGCGTGCATGATGTCAACGGACAGGTCGAGCGATTCGATGCGCTTTCTCCTTCTGCTTTGGAGGCGGCGCGGCTTTGGCAAAGCGCGCTACGGGCGACGCTGGCATCCGAAGACGAGCGCGAAATCTTTTCGCCCGCACCGGCGCAGGGCACTGCTCGGCTGCGACGCGCAATTGCTCACCATCTGCACGGGACAAGGGGTATGAATGTCGACCCCAACAACATCGTTATCGGTGCGGGCGCCCAGCTGCTCGATACCATGTTGGTTCAGTTGCTTGGCGCGGACAAGGTGTATGCGGTTGAGGATCCGGGCTATTTGCGTCTGACGCGCATCTATCAGGCTATGGGTTGCAAAGTTCGACATATCCCGTTGGATGATGACGGCGTGGACCTGAGCGCTCTGCAGAAAGCTGGGACCGATGTCCTTCACCTTATGCCGTCCCATCAGTATCCCACCGGTCTTGTGACGAGCATTGCGCGTCGCTATGCGCTGCTGAGCTGGGCCGCCGAGCGATCAGGTCGGTATCTCATCGAAGATGACTTTGATTGTGAGTTTCGCCTTGCCGGCAAGCCGATTCCTGCGCTCGCATCGATCGATGCCGCCCAGTCGGTTATCTACACCAACACGTTTTCGAAGAGCCTTTCATCGGCGTTTCGTTTGGCGTACATGGTGTTGCCCGATGAGTTAATGGAGCAGTTTAGGCGCAACCTTGGTTTTTACGCCTCGTCGGTGAGCTCTGTTGATCAGGTCGCTTTGGCGCGTTTGCTGGAATCGGGTGATTACGAGCGACATGTGAACCGCGTGCGCGTTCGTGCTCGCGAGGCGCGTGATGGCCTGATGGCGCTTGTGCGGAAGGTATTTCCGGCAGGAGAGGTCTCGATCGAGCATGCAGACGCGGGCCTTTACTGTACCGTTGCCCTGGCCGAGGACAAGGCGGGGGAGAGTTTCGCGAAGGCTCTCGCTGGCGCTCGTATTTCCTATGTCAATATCGCCGATTGCCTGTGGACGGGTGATCGGGCATCGACTAAGAACGCTCCATCTCGCGTCCTCATTCAATACGAAGACCTGAGCCCTCAGTCGCTCGTTGTCCTTCAAAAACAGCTGCAATAAGCCCACGAAAAAGGCCCGAACCAATACGGTCCGGGCCTCATCGAGCTTGAGGTTATGTCTCAGGCGGTTGGCTTAGCCAAAGTAGCGCTTGAGCAGGCCGGCGAAAGCCTTGCCGTGGCGGGCCTCGTCGCGAGCCATCTCGTGCACGGTGTCGTGGATGGCATCGAGGCCGGCGGCCTTGGCACGCTTGGCAAGATCGGTCTTGCCGGCGGTGGCGCCGTTCTCGGCCTCAACGCGCATCTCGAGGTTCTTCTTGGTGGAGTCGGTCACGACCTCGCCCAGGAGCTCGGCGAACTTGGCGGCATGCTCGGCCTCCTCGTGGGCAGCCTTCTCCCAGTACAGGCCGATCTCGGGATAGCCCTCGCGATGAGCGACGCGAGCCATGGCCAGGTACATACCGACCTCGGAGCACTCGCCCTCAAAGTTGGCGCGCAGGTCGGCAACGATGTCCTCAGAGACACCCTCCATCTTGGCGACGCCCACGACGTGCTCGGCGGCCCACTCGAGCTGGCCCTCCTCCTGCTTCAGGAAACGAGAACCGGGAACGCCGCACTGGGGGCACTTAAAATCCTCGGGCAGCTGGTCGCCGTCGAACTCTTCCACATAACCGCAAACGGGGCAAACAAACTTCATGATTCGATCCTTTCGATCGATGGCGATTGCGCGCTCGTCCGGTCCCGTAAGGGCCCTCTCCGGACGTGCGTCTTGACGAGTTCTATTATCCATAAATGCAACCAAATGTGAAGCCTATTAGGAATGATTTTTAATAAAACAATTTTGAGATATGAAGATGTTGATTGATTAACGATTGGCAGGCCGTCTTTGACCGCCGCTGAGTACAATCGGGCGAGCAAATGTTGACCTATCAACAAATGAAGGAGTTTCCTTTATGCATCTAGCCCGTCGTGCCTGGTGCCGAACATATCAGACGGTTTTTCGCATTGCATTGCCGATCCTGCCCTATACCGAGCCGCGCATTTTGGAGCATGCCGAGGATGTGCCCGCGGTGCTTCAAAAGCGCTCGATCCAGAAGGTCCTTATCGTGACGGATCCCGGCATTGCCCGTCTGGGGCTCACGGCACCGCTCGAGACGGCGCTCGCATCCAGGGGGATTGGCGTTACGGTCTATGCCGAAACGCGTGCAAACCCCACGGTTTCAAACGTGGAAGAAGCGGCGTCCCTGTATCGAGAGAGCGCCTGCCAGGCCATTATCGGCTTTGGCGGTGGCTCGGCCATGGACTGTGCCAAGGGCGTGGGCGCACGCATTGCGCAGCCAAACAAGCCCATCAACAAGATGCGCGGCCTGCTGCGGATTCATCGTCGCCTGCCGCTGCTCATCGCCGTTCCCACTACCGCCGGTACGGGAAGCGAAGCCACGCTTGCGGCGGTAATTACCGATGACGGGACGCACTACAAATACCCCATTAACGACTTTGTGCTCATCCCGCGTTTTGCAGTCCACGACCCCGAGTTTACGTGCGGCTTGCCCGCTTCCATTACGGGGCAGACGGGCATGGACGCCCTGACGCATGCCGTTGAGGCCTTTATCGGGCGAAGCACCACGCCCTATACGCGCAAGATGGCGCGACAGGCGGTGCAGCTTATCCACGACAATTTGCTCGAGGCCTATGAGCATGGTGACGACATACGCGCTCGTCGCAATATGCTTTCGGCGGCGTATAAGGCGGGCGTTGCGTTTACCCGCTCCTATGTCGGATATGTGCATGCCATCGCGCACAGTCTGGGCGGCCGATACGGAATTCCGCACGGTTTGGCCAACGCGATCATCCTGCCGCACATGCTTCGCGCTTATGGTGACGCCGCCGCCCCCAAGCTTGCCGATCTTGCTCGCATGGCGGGCATTGCGCCGGCTACCGCGCAGGATAGTCTTGCGGCCGAGGCCTTTATCGATTGGGTCGACCGCATGAACGAGATCCTGGGAATCCCCAAATATGTCTCGGGCATTCGCCGCTCCGACATTCCCGAGATGGCGGCGCATGCCGATGCCGAGGCCAATCCGCTGTACCCCGTTCCGCTTTTGATGGACCGCTTGGAGCTCGAGCGTATGTACGAGGTCGTCGCGGGTGGTATGTTTGAGGACGAGAACTAGGAGGGTACCATGAACACCGAGGAAATTGCGCGCATCGTCGGCGATCAGCGCACTTACTTTAAAACGCACGCTACGTTTGATGTTGATGCCCGACGTCGCGCGCTCGTGAGTTTACGCGATGCGGTACGGGCGCACGAGGCCGATATTGCCCATGCACTCAAGACCGATTTGGGAAAGTCGCATGACGAGGCATATATGTGCGAGATCGGCACGTCGCTTTCCGAGATTCGTCATCAGATCGCTCACGTGGCTCGATGGAGTCGTCCGCGCCTGCGTCCGTGTGACCTTGCCAACGCCGTGAGCGCGTGCAAAACGCAAGCCGTGCCCTATGGCGTCACGCTCATCATGGCTCCGTGGAACTACCCGTTTTTGCTAACACTCGAGCCGCTCGCCGGCGCCCTTGCCGCGGGCAATACCGTGGTCATCAAGCCGAGTGCCTATGCTCCGGCATCGAGCGCGGTGCTCAAGCAAATCTGTGAAGAGGCATTTGATCCGCGCCTGGTGACGGTTGTCGAGGGCGGGCGCGCCGAGAACGAAGCGTTGCTCGATGAGTGCTGGGACAAGATCTTCTTTACCGGTAGCGTTCCGGTCGGCAAGCTCGTCATGGAGCGCGCGAGTAAAAACCTCACGCCCGTGACGCTTGAGCTGGGCGGCAAGAGCCCCTGCATCGTGGATGCGACGGCAAACTTGAAGGTCGCGGCACGGCGTATCGCCTTTGGCAAATGGCTCAACGTAGGGCAGACCTGCGTGGCGCCCGACTACCTGCTGGTCGATACGCGCGTGCACGACGAGCTGCTGGGCCTCATCAAGGAAGAGGTCCGCCGTATGTTTGGCGAGCATCCGCTCGATAACGAGGATTACGGGCATATCGTCAATGCTAAGCATTTTGCGCGCGTGCGCGGGCTGATCGATCCCGATAAGGTCGTGCTGGGAGGCACGGCGCGCGAGTCGTCGCTCAAGATTGAGCCGACGATCCTAGACGGCGTGACCCCCGATGACGCCGTGATGCAGGAGGAGATCTTCGGTCCCATCTTGCCGGTGCTGACGTTTGAGAGCCTAGACGAGGCCGAAGCGTTTATTACGGATCGTCCGACGCCGCTGGCCCTGTATATCTTTAGTCAGGATCGCGCAGTTCAGCAGCGCTTCGTGCGTTACGTGCCCTTTGGCGGTGGCTGTGTCAACGACACGATCATGCACTTGGCTACGAGCCATATGGGCTTTGGCGGCATGGGCGCGAGCGGTATGGGGCAGTACCATGGACGCGAGAGCTTCGATACGTTTAGCCACAAGAAGAGTATCGTGAACAAGGCAACTTGGCTGGACGTGCCGTTTCGGTATGCGCCCTACGCAAGCTGGAAGCACAAGTTCGTGCGCATGTTTGTGCATTAGAAAAGGGCGCAGGTAATACGAACAAGTGTTCCTATTACCTGCATTTTGCGTTAGACTACTGTTATGGAGCACGGATGGGCCAACTCCCTTTGGAAGGGATTTGGTATGAACGTAAGCGATGTTATTTCGTTATTGGCGTTGTTGATTGCGGCTATCGAACTCGGTCTGTTTATCGGCCGAATGAAATAGCCGCCCCCGCGTAAGCGAAGACGGCCACTTCTCACGATGAAAACGTGTATCGGAGTTGGCAAGACCCGCGGCAACGGGTGCCATCCGTGTTCCTATCTTATCTGCAAGCGTTCTGTCGCGCAAGCGTTGAGGCAAACGATTGAAGGACGCAGGCAGGATGTATTTGTGTCCGCACGGGACCGTAGACTTCTCAATAAGGTTACACACCGGTTTATCCGGCCGTTAGAGGAGCTGCTATGTACGAGCCTTCGCGTGTTCTTCTGTCATTTCACATTGCAGGATTTCAGTATGCCGATGGCGCCTTGGTCTTGGGCGATCTTAAAGCGGGCGATAAACTGACGCTGTGTGCCGAGCGCGATAATCCCCATGACCCCGAGGCAGTTGCGATCTACTGTGGCAAGACCAAACTTGGCTACGTTCCGGGAAACGAGGTTGGCCCACTGTCCTTGATGATGTATTACGGCCACGAGGACGTATTTGAGGCCCGCGTGCAACAGGTTGCCCCCGAGCGCAGCCCGTGGCATCAGGTGCGCGTTGGGCTCTATGTGGTGGATGCTCGCTAATCGGTATGGGAGACTGCCATGTTTGATGACGATGACCTGTTCGATCTGACAGACGATCCGTTTGAGTGGGATACGCTACTCGATGACGATGAGTTGGAGCAGGATCGTAAGAAGCGGCAGGGCAAGAACGCCCAGGGTGACGCTTCGAAAAAGCAAGACAAGCGCCGCCGCGGACTGTTCGGCGGGCTCTTTGGCTAACCGCCGCATCGCTGTGTCTGTATACTTAGCACGAGTTGGATGCATTGCGAAATGAGGACACAGACGATGATGTGGTTTACCGCCGACCTGCACCTGGGCGATACGAATATCTTGCACGACATGGATCGGCCGTTTGATTCGGTCGAGGAGATGAACCGCAGGGTCACCGATGCCATTAATGAGTGCGTGGCGGCGGACGACCGTCTCTATATCTTGGGAGACTTTACCTATCGTTTGCCCCTAGCGGACGCCGTGCACCTGCGCGAGCGTATCGAATGCAAGAATGTGACGCTCATCTGCGGTAACCATGACGGCGACTGGGAAGATCCCGACGCCCCGCAAATTTGGGAAGACGTGCGCGATTACCTGGAGGTTGCTCCCGGCTATGCCAAGGGCCATCGTCTGGTGATGAGCCATTACCCCATGCTCAGCTGGAATGGTAAGGCGCGTGGTGCCATCATGCTACACGGGCATATCCACAGCAGAGGAGACCGCACCAACGTGCGCAATCGCGACCGCGAACGTCCTATCTTTCGCTACGATGTCGGCCTCGACGCCAACGAGTACAAGCCCGTAAGCCGCGACCAGATTCTTAGCTTCTTTGGGCTATAGGGCGCCAGAACCACCACAATAGGGATAGGCACCTTTGCGGTGGTTCCGGCGCCGTTGCCATTATGGCGGCGGCGCCTTTTTTGTCCGTGCAGCGCGGTAGAGTGTAGGCGGTTGAAATTTGCGTTCATCGAGGAGCTGCTATGAATGAGATCAAGTGCCCGCATTGTGGCGAAGTCTTTAAGGTCGATGCGTCTGGCTATGCGGATATTGTCAAGCAAGTGCGCGATGCCGAGTTTTCGCGCGACCTGGATGAGCGTGTGAAGGCAGTCCAGCGCGAGGGCGAGCAGGCGCTGGAGCTTGAGCGCTCGCGTTTGACGGCTGCCTTGCAAAAGGCAGAGTCTCAGCGCAACGCTCAGCTTATCGAGCAGAAGAACGCTGCAGCTCAACAGCTGGCACAAGAGGTTGCCAAGCGCGATGCTGAGCTTGCCGAGCTGCGCGCCAAGCTCGAGGGCGCTGCCGCAGAGCGCGAGAGTGCAAGCCAGCGCGCGGCGGTTGAGGCCCGTGCCGACGCTCAAAAGGAAAACGCCGAGCTTCAGCGAGAAATCGACAATTTGCGTGCGCAGCTGGAGCGCAAAGATGACGAAGCTAAGCTCGTCGAGTCGGCGGCGCGCAACGCTGCTCAAAACGATTTAGCTGCACGTGATGCTCAGATTGCCGAGCTGCAGGCCAGGCTTGCCGCGGCGGACAAGGCCCAGGAGATGGCGCTTGCCGCCGCTGCGGCTGAGTCGCAGCGCGAGCTCGATGCCGCTCGCAGCGAGGCCGAGCGCGCGCTTACTGACTATCGCGCGAAGGTGCAAGAGAAGTTTTCCGCCGCAAAGGCTCAGTCCGAGCAAGAGGCTGAGGGTCTGCGCGCCCAGCTGCGCGAGCAGGAGCTGATGGCAAAAATGAACCTGTCGGAGGCGGTCGCCGCGGCGGAGCGAGAGCGCGATGAGGCGCGTGCCAAACTGACGAGCGAGCTGGCGGTGCGCGATTCTCGCGAGGAACAGGCCAAGGCGGCACACGAGCTCGAGCTTGCGCAGGCCAAGCGCGCGAGCGATGACCTGATTCGCTACAAGGACGAAGAGATCGAGCGCCTTAAGGACATGAAGGTCCGCCTGTCCACCAAGATGGTGGGCGAGTCGCTCGAGCAGCACTGCGAGACCGAGTTTAACCGCCTGCGCATGACGGCGTTTCCCAACGCGTACTTCGAGAAGGACAACGATGCGTCCGAGGGCACCAAGGGCGACTTCATTTTCCGTGAGTGCGACGCGAGCGGCAACGAGGTCATTTCGATTATGTTCGAGATGAAAAACGAGAACGACGAGACTGCGACCAAGCATAAAAACGAGGACTTCTTTAAGAAACTCGATCACGATCGTCGCCAGAAAGGCTGTGAGTACGCGGTGCTCTGCACGTTGCTCGAACCCGAGAGCGAGCTTTACAACGCCGGCATCGTGGACGTGAGCTATCGCTACGAGAAGATGTACGTGATTCGCCCACAGTTCTTTATTCCCATGATCACGCTTCTTCGCAACGCCGCCATGGGTTCGCTGCGCTATAAGCAGGAACTGGCGGAGTACAAACAGCAGAATATCGACGTCACGAACTTCGAAGCCAAGATGGAGAAGTTCAAGAATGATTTCGGTCGCAACTACGAGATCGCGAGCCGCAAGTTCCAAACGGCGATTGATGAGATCGACAAGACGATTAGCCACCTGCAGAAAACCAAGGAGGCGTTGCTGTCCTCCGAGAACAATCTGCGCCTAGCCAACAAGAAGGCGGACGATCTTACCATTCGCAAGCTCACGTGGGGCAACAAGACCATGAAGGCCGCGTTTGACGAGGCGCGCGGGGCTGCGACAGAGACAAACGATGAGCCAGCCGAGGCGGATTCGTATGAGGTCGAGGGTGCCGAGTAAGGCATAGCGTATAGTGCAAAAGTGGGGCCGCTGGCGATATTGCCAGCGGCCCCGTTTCGTTCCGGTAAGTTCGGCTAGTCTTCGAGCAGGTCCTCGATAAAGCCGACACGGTAGTTTTTGAAGATGACCTCGCCGCCGTCTTGCGTGGCGTCCAGGTCGACATCGCCCATGATGCCAAAGTCGTGGTCGCCATCCTCGTCGGCAAAGATCTGGTGCACGTGCCATACGTGCGCGGTCTTCTCGTCGGACTCGTCAATGGAAAACATCGCGGCGCTGCGGGCATCTCCGTCGGTGAGGATTTCCTCGTGCTGTTCGTGGTAAGCGTCGAGTGTTTTTTGCCAGCGGATCTCGCTCATGCCCCAGTCGTCGTCGAGCTCGCCCAGGTCGCGAACGTGCTCGCGGGCGGCAAGGGTCACGCGGCGGAAGAGCGCGTTGCGCACCAATAGCGTGCAGCCGCGACGGTCCGCCACGACCTCGTCGATGCCCTGCGGCGGCGCAGCATCGAGGGCTGCCGGGTTGCCGGCGTTCTCCCACTCATCCACCAGGCTCGAGTCCACCGAGCGCACCACAAAGCCCAGCCACGAGATAATGTCGCGCAGGCGCTCGTCGCGCTTCTCGATCGGTACGGTGCGATCGAGGGAACGGTAGGCCTCTGCCAGGTAGCGCAGCAAAATGCCCTCGGAGCGGGCGATGCCGAGCTTTTGAATGTAGCCCTTAAAATCGCTCGTGCTTTCCAGCATATCGCGCAGGACGCTCTTGGGCGAGAGCTGGTAGTCGTTGGCCCAAGGTGCTTCTTGGCAGTACTTGTCGAAGGCGGCATCGAGCAAGTCCTCGAGCGGCTTTTCGTAGGTGACGTCCTGAATGCGCTCCAGACGTTCCTCGTACTCTATGCCGTCGGCCTTCATTTCGGCCATCGCGCGGTCGCGCGCGGCGCGCTCCTGTGCGCGCAGCACCTGCTTGGGATCCTCGAGCGTTGCCTCGACCATCGAGATCAGATCCATGGTATAGGTCTCGCTCTCGGGGTCGAGCAGCTCCAACGCGGCAAGCAAGAACGGCGAGAGCGGCTGATCGAGTGCGAAGTCCTCGGGCAGATCGACCGTCAGCGCGTAGTCGATGTCCGGCGCGGCGTCAGCCGGAGCGTCGGGCGCGGGCGGCACCTCGGTGCGAACGACGACGCCGGAATCGATGAGTGTGGCGAAGATTTCGTCGGCGCGAACCTCGAGCTTGGCCTTTTCCTCGGGAGTCTGCAGGCTCGTTTCGATGAGGTCGTGTACGCGGGCTCGGGCATCGCCGCCCTGCTCGACCACGCTAATCACCATGGAGTGTGTGATGCGAAGGCGCGGCTTGAGCGTCTCGGGCTGCGTCTCGATCAGGCGCTCAAAGGTCTGCTTGTTCCAGGTGACAAAGCCCTCGGGGGCCTTTTTCTTTTTAATCTTGCGGAGCTTCTTGGGGTCGTCGCCCGCCTTGGCCATGAGCTTAGCGTTCTCGATCTCGTGCTCCGGGGCCTCGGCGATGACCATGCCCTCGGTATCGAAGCCCGAACGGCCGGCGCGACCAGCGATCTGATGGAACTCACGGGCGCGCAGGCGACGCATCTTGTAGCCGTCGAACTTGGTGAGCGCGGTGAGCACCACGGTGTGGATGGGCACGTTGATGCCGACGCCGAGCGTATCGGTACCGCAGATGACGGGCAGCAGGCCCTGCTGCGCCAAGCGCTCGACCAGCAGGCGATAGCGCGGCAACATGCCAGCATGGTGCACGCCGACGCCGCATCCAAGCAGGCGTTTGAGAATCTTACCAAAGGCCGTCGAGAAGCTCGTTCCCTTTGCTGCTTCTTTGATGGCCTCGCGCTGCTCCTTGCTAGCGATGCCAAAGTTGGCAAGCGACTGTGCCGTGGCAAGCGCGGCGTCCTGACTAAAGTGAACGATGTAGAGTGGGGCCTCTCCGCGGCGCATGGCGAGCTCGACGGTGCCCTCGAGCGAGGTCGTCACGTAGTCATAGCTCAGGGGCACGGGGCGCGGGGCGTCGACAACCAGGTCGCAAGCAGCGCCGGTGTGCTCTTCGAGAGAGGCGGCGATTGCAGTGACATCGCCAAGCGTGGCGCTCATGAGCATAAATTGCGTGTGGGGCAGGGTGAGCAGCGGCACCTGCCAGGCCCAACCACGGTCGGGGTCGGCAAAGTAGTGGAACTCGTCCATGGCCACGCAGCCCACATCGGCGTCCTCGCCCTCGCGCAGCGCATCGTTGGCAAGGATTTCGGCCGTGCAGCAGATGACGGGCGCCTTGGTGTTGATGTGCGTATCGCCGGTGATCATGCCAACGTTATCGCGGCCGAGCACCTGTACCAGATCGAAGAACTTTTCGCTGACCAGAGCCTTGATAGGAGCCGTATAGTAGCAGCGCTTGCCCTGTGCCATGCCCATAAAGAGCATGCCTAGCGCGACGAGCGATTTACCCGATCCGGTCGGTGTTCCCAAAATGACATGGTCACCGGCGGCTAGATCCATGAGGGCCTCTTCCTGGTGGTCCCACAGCTCAATACCGCGATCGCTCGTCCATTCAAAGAAGCGCTCGAAGGCCTGATCGGGCGTGAGCCACGGTTCGGGCTCGCTGCCGTCCTCGGGCTCCCACCAGGTGGGGGAGAGCGCGCCGAGCGAGCCGAATTCGGCTTCGGTTCCCGTGCCGCCCGAGAATGAGCTGGCGGCGCCGGCGCCGGAGACGGTGCTGGCGGCGGTATCTGTCGTGGTCTGTGCCATGTGTTTGCTTTCTCTCGCGATTGTCCGCCAACTATTATGGCGTAGCGGCGGCGCGGGGTGCCAGCGCGCGAGAAAATGCAGGAAATGGGCGTTCTGTCCGGCCGTTTGGTGCGGTTGCCAGCTAAGTGAGTAGACTTTTTGCGATGTCGCGAGCACATGGCTTTTGCGCAAGGGCTCTACCTGCACTGATAATTGTTCTCGGGGGAAGCGGGCACTGCGGGGCGCGGCAACGGCGCGCGATTTCCGCGTCGCAGCGCTACCCTGATGCTGAATGCCGGGACGATGACCCACTGA